>NZ_JBVJPY010000002.1:555025-702056 GCF_055609145.1 Streptomyces sp. NPDC036822 | reverse complement strand
ATCAACTAATCTGGCGTTGATTTTTGGCACGCTGTTGAGTTCTCAAGGAACGGACGCTTCCTTCGTACTCACCCTCTCGGGCTTTCCTCCGGGCTTTTTCCCTTCGGTCTTTCGTGTTTCCAGCTTAGCAGATCCGATTTCCGTTTCCGCCACCCGCTGGAGCGGGTTTCACCTTCCAGGAATTCGCTTTCGCGCTTTCCTTTCCGGCGGCTCCGACTTTATCAGAAGTTCTGAGTCGGAATTCCCGCCCCTCCCGGTTCACCCGTTCGTGCACACGAAGGTGCCGGGCTTCCCGTTCAGGCGGAGCCGTAAACGTACTGGAGCGGGGCGCCCCGATGCAAATCGAGGCGCCCCGCTCCTGGTTGGGGGGTCGAGGGTCAGACCTCGACGACCACCGGGAGGATCATCGGACGCCTGCGGTAGGTGTCCGAGACCCACTTGCCGACCGAGCGGCGGATGAGCTGCTGGAGCTGGTGCGGCTCGACCACGCCGTCCTGGGCGGACTTGTTGAGCGCCTCCTCGACCTTGGGGACCACGGCGTTGAACGCCGAGTCCTCGATGCCGGAGCCGCGGGCGTGGATGTTCGGGCCGCTGACGATCTTGCCGGTCGAAGCGTCCACGACGACGAAGACCGAGATGATGCCCTCGTCCCCGAGGATGCGGCGGTCCTTGAGGTGGACCTCCGTGACGTCGCCGACCGAGAGGCCGTCGACGTAGACGTAGCCGGCCTGGACCTTGCCGACGATCTTGGCCTTGCCGTCGACCAGGTCGACGACGACGCCGTCCTCGGCGATGACGATGCGGTCCTTCGGGACACCCGTCATCGCGCCGAGCTCGGCGTTGGCGCGCAGATGGCGCCATTCGCCGTGGACCGGCATGAGGTTCTTCGGCTTGCAGATGTTGTAGAAGTACAGCAGCTCGCCCGCCGAGGCGTGGCCCGAGACGTGGACCTTGGCGTTGCCCTTGTGGATGACGTTGGCGCCCCACCGGCTCAGGCCGTTGATCACGCGGTAGACCGCGTTCTCGTTGCCCGGGATGAGCGAGGAGGCCAGGATCACGGTGTCGCCCTGGACGATCCGGATCTGGTGGTCGCGGTTGGCCATCCGGGACAGGGCAGCCATCGGCTCGCCCTGCGAGCCCGTACAGACCAGCACGACCTCGTCGTCCGGGAGGTCGTCGAGGGTCTTGACGTCGACGACCAGGCCGGCCGGGACCCGCAGATAGCCCAGGTCACGGGCGATGCCCATGTTGCGGACCATCGAGCGCCCGACGAAGGCCACACGGCGGCCGTACTCGTGGGCCGCGTCGAGGATCTGCTGGATGCGGTGCACGTGGCTGGCGAAGCTGGCCACGATGATGCGCTTCTGGGCGTTCGCGAAGACGTTCCGAAGGACGTTGGAGATGTCCTTCTCCGGCGGGACGAAGCCCGGGACCTCGGCGTTCGTCGAGTCGGATAGCAGGAGGTCGATGCCCTCCTCACTGAGCCGCGCGAACGCGTGAAGGTCGGTGAGCCGGCCGTCCATCGGGAGCTGGTCCATCTTGAAGTCACCGGTGGCGACGACCAGGCCCGCGGGGGTGCGGATGGCGACCGCGAGCGCGTCCGGGATGGAGTGGTTGACCGCGATGAACTCGCAGTCGAAGGGGCCCAGGTTCTCCCGGTCGCCTTCCTTCACCTCGAGGGTGTAGGGGCGGATCCGGTGCTCCTGGAGCTTCGCCTCGATCAGGGCGAGGGTCAGCTTAGAGCCGATGAGCGGGATGTCCGGCTTCAGCCGGAGCAGGTACGGGACGGCGCCGATGTGGTCCTCGTGACCGTGCGTGAGCACGATGCCCTCGACCTGGTCCAGGCGGTCCCGGATCGTGGTGAAGTCGGGCAGGATCAGGTCGATGCCCGGCTGCTCCTCCTCGGGGAAGAGGACGCCGCAGTCGACGATGAGCAGCCGGCCGTCGAATTCGAAGACCGTCATGTTGCGGCCGATCTCGCCGAGCCCGCCGAGCGGGGTGACGCGAAGGCCGCCCTTGGGGAGCTTCGGCGGGGCGCCGAGTTCAGGATGCGGATGACTCAAAAGACTCTCCTCACCACACACGCCACGTACCGCTTCGGCACGTGGCGCGCATGACATTCGTGCACTTGCTGTTGTCTGTCGGGCGGTCTCGTCGGACGTCGGATGTCGCTCGTCGCGTGGGACGGACCGGATATTCAGTTGTGAAGTCCGTTGCTAGATCTGTACCCCGCCGGCGGCGAGATCGACCTTGAGCTGGGCGGTTTCCTCCGGGGAGAGCTCCACGAGCGGCAGGCGCAGGGGGCCGGCCGGGAGGCCCTGGAGGGCGAGGGCGGCCTTGGAGGTGATGACGCCCTGGGTGCGGAACATGCCGGTGAAGACCGGGAGCAGCTGCTGGTGGATCTCGGTGGCCTTCTGCACGTCGCCGCTCAGGTACGCGTCCAGGAGGGCGCGGAGCTCGGGCGTCACGACGTGGCCGACGACGGAGACGAAGCCGCAGGCGCCCACGGAGAGCAGCGGCAGGTTGAGCATGTCGTCGCCGGAGTACCAGGCCAGGCCGCTGCGCGCGATGGCCCAGCTGGCGCGTCCGAGGTCGCCCTTGGCGTCCTTGTTCGCGACGATCCGGGGGTTCTCGGCGAGCCGGACGATCGTCTCGGTGTCGATGGGGACACCACTGCGGCCGGGGATGTCGTAGAGCATCACCGGAAGCTCGGTGGCGTCGGCGATCGCCGAGAAGTGCCGGTACAGGCCCTCCTGCGGGGGCTTGTTGTAGTACGGCGTGACGGCGAGCAGGCCGTGCGCGCCGTCACGGGCGGCGGTGCGGGCGAGCTCGACGGAGTGGTGGGTGTCGTTCGTCCCGATGCCGGCGATGACGTGGGCGCGGTCTCCGACCGCCTCCAGTACCGCTCGGACCAGCTCCGATTTCTCCGCGTCGCTGGTGGTCGGGGACTCGCCGGTGGTGCCGTTGATGACGAGGCCGTCGTTGCCTGCGTCCACCAGATGGGCGGCCAGTCGCTGGGCACCGTCGAGGTCGAGTGCGCCGTCCGCCGTGAGAGGCGTGACCATGGCGGTGAGGACCCTCCCGAAGGGGGTCTGCGGAGTGGAGATCGGAGCCATGGGTCACACGCTACTCGTTGCTCGGCGTCCGGTGTCCCCTCGGGGGACGTGAGAAGAGGAGCCCGGCACTGCCTGCTCGGGGGTTCAAGCAGTGCCGGGTCCGTTTGATCAGCCTAGATGAACTTCGTGAAACGCCGCAATACGGACACTTCGCGTGACGCGTTCGTACATCTGTGCCTTATGGGGCCACACGGCCGTTCTTGTTGAAGGCGTCGTAGGTCAGCGGCATGAGCCGGGACCAGTGCTCTTCCATCTTCTCGCCGACCATCTCGATCTCCCGCTGGGGGAAGGACGGCACCTTCGCCAGCTCGTGCTGGGTGCGCAGCCCGAGGAAGTGCATCAGCGAGCGGGCGTTGCACGTGGCGTACATCGAGGAGAAGAGACCGACGGGCAGGACGGCGCGGGCGACCTCGCGGGCGACTCCGGCGGCGAGCATCTCCTGGTAGCGCTCGTACGCCTGGATGTACGCCTCCTCCATGGCGGCGCCGGTCGTCCTGTACTGCTCCTCGGTGCCGTCGACGAAGACGTACTTGCCGGGGCGGCCCTCCTGGACCAGCTTGCGCTCGGGTCCGGGGATGTAGAACACCGGCTGGAGCTCGCGGTAGCGGCCCGACTCCTCGTTGTACGACCAGCCCACACGGTGCCGCATGAACTCGCGGAACACGAAGATCGGGGCGCTGATGAAGAACGTCATCGAGTTGTGCTCGAACGGGCTGCCGTGCCGGTCGCGCATCAGGTAGTTGATCAGCCCCCTGGACCGCTCGGGGTCCTTCTGGAGCTCTTCGAGGGACTGCTCACCGGCGGTGGAGACCCGGGCCGCCCACAGCACGTCGGAGTCGGCGGCACTGTGCTTCACCAGCTCGACGGTCACATCGCTGCGGAAACTGGGCTTGAGGTCTTCTGCGGGGGTGTCGCTCACCGGCGGGTGTCCTTCCATCGCGTCGCACGGGCGGCGCCCACTTTACGGGGAGCCACCGACAGCGGATCCGTGCACCCGCCTGGGCGGCTTTCTTTGGTCAATTCGGGGAAAGGGGGCACCAAGACGTCGGTTTCGTCGTCTGTACCTGTGAAACCACCCGCCACCACCAGCCCGAGGAGTGTTTCCCCATGTTCACCCGGCGAGAGGCCGTTCCGTTCACGTTCGTCGCCGAGGCCGACCGGTTCCGCAGTAACGTCACTCCGCCGCCGAGGGAGCGCCTCAGCGTCTCCCAGCTCGCGGGCCGTACGCTGGTCGGGCTGACCGTCGTGGCCGGTCTCGTCGGGTCGCTGCTCTTCGGGATGCCCGCCATGGAGTCGGGCGCTGCCGGTGGCCACCGGCAGCACTCCGAGGCCTCCGACGGCCGCTGATCGTTACGGCCCCCTGGGGTGGCCCGGTCGAGACCCCCTGGGTAGCCTCACCGGGCACAGCCCCTACGAGCGTGCTTGTGAGTGAGGACCCGTCGTGCCCCTGCCCTTCCTGACGGCCGACCGCGCCTTTGACGCGACCGACGATGTCGCGCTGCCGTTCGACGACCACGACCAGTGGCGTCGCCCGTACCGGCCGGGACCCTGGAGGGTCGGGGCCGCGGCGCTCGGGCTGCTGCTCGCGTCGTTCGTGCTCTTCGCCGCCGTGATCATCGCGGCCGCCGGAGCCGCACCCGGGGCGGGGGCCACCTTCGCGCTGGCCGGGGTGATCATCCTCTGCGCGCTGCGCATGCTGCGCGTGGGCACCTGGGTGAGCCGCCACGGTCTGCGGCGCGTCGGGTTCTTCTCGACGAGGACCCTGGAGTGGCGCCAGGCCGGCGCCGTGCGCACGGTGCAGCAGCCGGTGCGCTGGCTCGGTCTGCCCCGCACCGTCCAGGGCCAGGCCCTGCTCCTCGTACGGCAGGGCGGTGAGCAGATCACCCTGCTCACCGACCACAACGCCGACTTCCTCTCCCGCGTCGAGGCGTTCGACCGCGCCGCGGACACGATCGAGGCGTGGAACGCCGAGTACGGCACGGTGACGGCTACGCGCTGACCGTACGGCCCGCGTGGAGGGCGATCGCGCGCTGCATCGCCTTGCGGGCGCGCGGGGTGTCGCGGGCGTCGTGATAGGCGACCGCGAGCCGGAACCAGCAGCGCCAGTCGTCCGGGCGGTCCTCGGTCTCGGCGCGGCGCCTCGCGAACACCTCGTCGGCCGAGTCACGGTCGATCCGCCCGCCCGCCGTGCGCCGCAACTCGTCCACGGGCAGGCCGCCTTCGGCCTCCAGCTCCCGCGCGAGCCGCTGGGCCCTGCGGGCGAAGAGGGTGTTCTTCCAGAGGAACCATCCACCGACGCCGGGCAGCAGGAACGCCACCGCGCCCATGCCCATCGCGGCCGGTTCCCCGGTCAGCATGAGCAGGACGCCCTCCATCGCCACCACGCCGAAGACGAGTACCAGGACGGTGGCGAGGAAGAAGTACGTGATCTTTCCGCCCATGGTCGTCAGCCCAGGTCCAGGAAGTGTTCCAGGCCGAAGGTGAGGCCCGGGGCGGTGGTCACGCGGCGGGCGCCCAGGAGGATGCCCGGCATGAAGCTGGAGTGGTGCAGCGAGTCGTGACGGACGGTCAGGGTCTCGCCCTCGCCGCCGAGCAGCACCTCCTGGTGGGCCAGCAGCCCCCGCAGGCGTACCGCGTGGACCGGAACGCCGTCCACGTCGGCGCCGCGGGCGCCGTCCAGGGCGGTCGCGGTGGCGTCCGGCTGGGCGCCGAGACCGGCCTCGGCGCGGGCCGCGGCGATCAGCTGGGCCGTACGGGTCGCCGTGCCGCTGGGGGCGTCGACCTTGTTCGGGTGGTGCAGCTCGACGACCTCGACCGACTCGAAGTACGGGGCGGCGATCTGGGCGAACTTCATGGTCAGGACGGCGCCGATGGAGAAGTTCGGCGCGATGAGCACGCCGGTCTCCGGGGAGGCGGCGAGCCAGGTCCGCAGCTGCGCGAGGCGCTCCTCGGTCCAGCCGGTGGTGCCGACGACCGCGTGGATACCGTGGCTCACGCAGTAGTCGAGGTTGTCCATCACCGAGGCCGGGGTGGTCAGCTCGACGGCGACCTGGGCGCCCGTCTCGGCGAGGGTCTCCAGCTTGTCGCCCCGGCCGAGGGCCGCCACCAGTTCCATGTCCTCGGCGGCCTCGACGGCCCGTACGGCCTCGGAGCCGATGCGGCCCTGGGCTCCGAGGACCGCCACGCGCAGCTTGCTCATTGCTCTGAACTCTCTCTAGGAGACGGATTCGTGCAGGCGTGCCGCCTGCTTGTCCTTCAGCGGCCCGATGACGGCCAGCGAGGGGCGCTGCCCGAGCACCTCGCGAGCGACCTCCCGGACCTCGTCGGGGGTGACCGCGGCGATCCGGGCGAGCATGTCGTCCACGGACATCTGGCTGCCCCAGCACAGCTCGCTCTTGCCGATGCGGTTCATCAGCGCGCCGGTGTCCTCCAGGCCGAGGACGGTCGAGCCGGAGAGCTGGCCGATCGCGCGGCCGATCTCGTCGTCGGTCAGGCCCTCGGAGGCCACCTTGTCCAGCTCGTCCCGGCAGATCCCGAGCACGTCGTGGATCTGGTTCGGACGGCAGCCGGCGTAGACGCCGAAGAGGCCGCAGTCGGCGAAACCGGAGGTGTAGGAGTACACGCTGTAGGCCAGGCCGCGCTTCTCCCGGACCTCCTGGAAGAGGCGGGAGGACATGCCGCCGCCGAGTGCGGTGTTGAGGACGCCGAGTGCCCAGCGGCGCTCGTCCGTGCGGGGCAGGCCCGGCATGCCGAGGACCACGTGGGCCTGCTCGGTCTTGCGGCCGAGATGCTCGACGCGTCCGGCGGTGCGGATGGTGCGCCGGCCCTCGCGGGGGCCGACGGGGACCGCGTCGGTGCGGGTGAGGGCGCCGGCCTTCTCGAAGGCGCGGCGGACCTGGCGCACCACCGTGGTGTGGTCGACGTTGCCCGCGGCGGCGACGACCAGGTGGGTCGGGTCGTAGTGCTTCTTGTAGAAGCGGGCGATCCGGCCCCGGTCGAGGGCGTTGATGGTGTCGACGGTGCCGAGCACGGGGCGGCCCAGGGGGGTGTCGCCGAACATCGTCTGCGCGAAGAGGTCGTGCACGACGTCGCCCGGGTCGTCCTCGGTCATCGCGATCTCCTCGAGGATGACGCCGCGCTCGGCGTCCACGTCCTCCTGGAGGATCAGCGAGCCGGTGAGCATGTCGCACACCACGTCGATCGCCAGCGGCAGGTCGGTGTCGAGGACCCGCGCGTAGTAGCAGGTGTACTCCTTCGCCGTGAAGGCGTTCATCTCGCCGCCGACCGCGTCGAGCGCGGCGGAGATGTCGAGGGCGCTGCGTCGGCCGGTGCCCTTGAAGAGGAGGTGCTCGAGGTAGTGCGTGGCGCCGTTGAGGGTGGGCGTCTCGTCGCGGGAGCCGACGTTCGCCCAGATGCCGAAGGTGGCGGAGCGTACGGACGGCAGGGTCTCGGTGACGATGCGCAGGCCGCCGGGGAGGGTCGTGCGGCGGACCGTGCCGATGCCGTCCTTGCCCGGGAGAAGCGTTTGGGTACGGGCGACGGCCCGCCCCTCCGAAGAGGGGCGGGCCGTCGTCGCGGAACTACGGGACGTCACTGGTCGGTGTCGTCCTTCTTGTCCTCCGCGGCGTTCTCGTCGTCCGCCATGACGGGGACGAGGGAGAGCTTGCCGCGCTGGTCGATCTCGGCGATCTCGACCTGCACCTTGGCGCCGACCGCGAGCACGTCCTCGACGTTCTCCACGCGCTTGCCACCGGCGAGCTTGCGGATCTGCGAGATGTGCAGCAGACCGTCCTTGCCGGGCATGAGGGAGACGAAGGCACCGAAGGTGGTGGTCTTGACGACCGTACCCAGGTAGCGCTCGCCGACCTCCGGCATGGTCGGGTTGGCGATGCCGTTGATCGTGGCACGGGCGGCCTCGGCCTGCGAGCCCTGGGCGGCACCGATGTAGATGGTGCCGTCGTCCTCGATCGTGATGTCGGCGCCGGTGTCCTCCTGGATCTGGTTGATCATCTTGCCCTTGGGGCCGATGACCTCACCGATCTTGTCCACCGGGATCTTGACGGTGATGATGCGCGGCGCGTTCGGGGACATCTCGTCCGGAACGTCGATCGCCTCGTTCATCACGTCGAGGATGTGCAGACGCGCGTCACGGGCCTGCTTCAGCGCGGCGGCCAGGACCGAGGCGGGGATGCCGTCGAGCTTGGTGTCGAGCTGGAGCGCGGTGACGAAGGTCTTCGTACCGGCGACCTTGAAGTCCATGTCGCCGAACGCGTCCTCGGCGCCGAGGATGTCCGTGAGGGCGACGTAGTGGGTCTTGCCGTCGATCTCCTCGGAGATCAGGCCCATGGCGATACCGGCGACGGGGGCCTTGAGCGGCACACCGGCGTTCAGCAGCGACATGGTGGAGGCGCAGACCGAGCCCATGGACGTCGAGCCGTTGGAGCCGAGGGCCTCGGACACCTGGCGGATCGCGTAGGGGAACTCCTCGCGCGTCGGCAGCACCGGCACGATGGCGCGCTCGGCGAGCGCGCCGTGGCCGATCTCGCGGCGCTTGGGCGAGCCCACGCGGCCGGTCTCACCGACGGAGTACGGCGGGAAGTTGTAGTTGTGCATGTAGCGCTTGCGGGTCACCGGGGAGAGGGTGTCCAGCTGCTGCTCCATGCGGAGCATGTTGAGGGTGGTGACGCCCAGGATCTGGGTCTCGCCACGCTCGAACAGCGCCGAGCCGTGCACGCGCGGGATGGCCTCGACCTCGGCGGCGAGCGTACGGATGTCCGTGATGCCGCGGCCGTCGATGCGGACCTTGTCCTTGATGATCCGCTCGCGGACCAGCTTCTTGGTCAGCGCGCGGTAGGCGCCGGAGATCTCCTTCTCCCGGCCTTCGAAGGCCGGGAGGAGCTTCTCGGCGGCGAGCTCCTTGATGCGGTCGAGCTCGGTCTCGCGCTCCTGCTTGCCGGCGATGGTGAGCGCCTGGGCGAGCTCGCTCCTGACCGCGGCGGTGAGGGCCTCCAGGACGTCGTCCTGGTAGTCGAGGAAGACCGGGAACTCGCCGGTGGGCTTGGCGGCCTTCGCCGCGAGGTCCGACTGGGCCTTGCACAGGACCTTGATGAAGGGCTTCGCGGCCTCGAGACCGGCGGCGACGACCTCCTCGGTCGGCGCCTCGGCGCCGCCCTTGACGAGCTCGATGGTCTTCTCGGTGGCCTCGGCCTCGACCATCATGATCGCGACGTCGCCGTCCTCGAGGACGCGACCGGCGACGACCATGTCGAAGACGGCGTCCTCGAGCTCGGTGTGCGTCGGGAACGCGACCCACTGGCCCTTGATCAGCGCGACACGGGTGCCGCCGATCGGGCCGGAGAAGGGCAGGCCGGCCAGCTGCGTGGAGCAGGAGGCGGCGTTGATGGCGACCACGTCGTAGAGGTGGTCGGGGTTGAGCGCCATGATCGTCTCGACGATCTGGATCTCGTTGCGCAGGCCCTTCTTGAAGGAGGGGCGCAGCGGCCGGTCGATCAGGCGGCAGGTGAGGATCGCGTCCTCGGAGGGCCGGCCCTCACGGCGGAAGAAGGAGCCGGGGATCTTGCCGGCCGCGTACATCCGCTCCTCGACGTCCACCGTCAGGGGGAAGAAGTCGAGCTGGTCCTTGGGCTTCTTGGACGCGGTGGTGGCCGAGAGGACCATCGTGTCGTCGTCCAGGTACGCGACGGCGGAGCCGGCGGCCTGCTTGGCCAGGCGGCCCGTCTCGAAGCGGATGGTGCGGGTGCCGAACGTGCCGTTGTCGATGACGGCCTCGGCGTAGTGGGTCTCGTTCTCCACTATGGGTTTCTCCTACGTGTTCGTCTTTTCGTCCGTCGGCCCGTGTGGCCGGGGACGGTCATGGAGGAGAAGCGCACCTTCGGTGCGGGCCGGTCTTCGATCGAAGCACCCGGGATATGGAGTCCGGGGGCCACTACCGAGGACCGGCGGCGGCCGGCGGCTTCTCGCTCGTGTGTGGCGTTGTGTGACCAGACTAAGTGCCGGTCGGCACATCGCGCACGTACAGCAAAGGGAGCGGCCCCCTAAAGGTGGGAACCGCTCCCTTCACGGCGTCTTACTTGGCGCCGCCGGCCGCACCACGGCGGATGCCGAGGCGGTCGACCAGCGCGCGGAAGCGCTGGATGTCCTTCTTGGCCAGGTACTGCAGCAGGCGGCGGCGCTGGCCGACCAGGATCAGCAGACCACGACGGGAGTGGTGGTCGTGCTTGTGCTGCTTGAGGTGCTCGGTCAGGTCCGAGATGCGGCGGGAGAGCATCGCGACCTGAACCTCGGGGGAGCCGGTGTCGCCCTCCTTGGTGCCGAACTCGGCCATGATCTGCTTCTTCGTAGCGGCGTCGAGAGACACTCGGTACTCCTCTTGGTGTTCGTGCGCCGACGAGTGCCCCTGGTCTTGGTCTCAGGGGAGCTTCGGTGACTCGCCAGGCGAAGGTCCGATGGGCGCAGCTTCCAGAGGAGGTCCTGATCCGGGGATCCGGGTCGACTCCGGGAGCGCGTACACAAACGGCCGTCACCCAGCGTACCAGCCCGCGGGAGGCGCCCCGCCCGGGCCCCCTGTGCTCTGCCTGCCTGCCGGTGCGGGCCCGTCCTACTTACTGGTGAGGGAGCGGGCCGCCATGAAGACGTCGAGGACGGCCAGGCAGAGCGGGACCAGGGAGAGCAGGACGAAGCTCTCGGCCAGGTCGAGCAGCCGGCCCCAGAACGGCGAGAGGCCCTTCCTGGGGATGATCAGGCCGATGGCGGTGACCAGGGCGGCGCCGACGGCGACGGCCGCGGTGAGCCAGATCGTACGGATGTCCAGACCGCCGCGGTCCCCGTACATCAGGAGGTCCTTGACCAGGTCGGCCGGCGGGTTCAGGGAGAGGCCGAGGATCAGCAGGGCGATCGCGGCGATGCCGGCGACCAGGACGCAGGCCACCTGCGAGGTGTAGCGGAAGAGCCGGGCGCGCAGCAGCATCGCGAGGCCGGCGGCCAGGGCGAGGAGCTGGCCCCAGACGTTGCCCGCGAAGCCGAGGACGGCGGCCGATCCGACGACGACCGCGGCGCAGCCGCCGACCAGGCCGAGCAGCATCTCGTGGCCGCGACGGGCCTGGAGGGCGATGCGCTCGCCGTCGACGGGCTGGGCCTCCTCGGTGGAGGGCTGGGCCGGGTCGGCGTGGAAGTCGTCGTCGGTGGCGCTGCGGGGCGCGGCGTAGCCGATGGGGAGCCGGGCGAAGCGGGCCGAGAGGCCGGGCAGGAAGGCGACGAGGCCGATGGCGACCGGCGCGCAGACGGAGGCGGTCGCGGTGGCGGAGGCCTCGGTGAGGATCGCGAGGAACGTCGCGAGGGTGCCGACGGCGGCCAGGAAGGTCGCGGCGACGAAGGGCGCGTCCCCGCTGGGGGTGAGCGCGACCAGGGTGACGGAGGCGACCAGGACGGTCACGCAGCCGAGCAGGAACTGGAGGCGTCCGGGGCCCTGCCCCGCGTCTGGGCCAATGATGCCGGAGCCCGCGATCAGCAGCAGCGGCAGGGCGCCGAGACCGAGGGCGACGGCGGTGGCGCGGTCGGCGTAGACCCGGGCGCGTACTCCCGCGAAGGCGGTCAGCAGGACGCCCGCGGCGCCGGCGACGACGCCGGGCAGGCTGTGCATGTCGTGGCGGACCGGGTCGGCGAACCACAGCACGAAGCCCATGAGGACCAGCAGCAGGACCCCGCCGACGAGTCCCGCGCCGCGCAGCAGGTCGTCGCTCCACAGGTGCCGGTCGCGGGTGACGGCGGAGGCGACGGCGTCGGAGACGTCGTCGAAGACGGCGGGCGGCAGCGACTGGGCGAAGGGGCGCAGCGAGAGCACCTCCCCGTCGAGGACCTGCTGGCCCGCCAGGGTGCGGGCGCCGTCGAGGACCGATCCGTCGCGGCGGACCAGGTGGTAGCCGGTGGGAGCGCCGGCGGCCTGGGTCTGGCCGGTGAGCCGCAGGATCTCCGGATAGACGTCGGCGACCGCGATGTCCTCGGGGAGCGCGACGTCGATGCGGCTGTCCGGCGCCACGACGGTGACGCGGCAGAAGCCGGTCGCTGCGGTCGTACTCACGTGTCTGGACCCCCTGATTCGCGGTTGCGCACAATGCGCGGGCCACCCTACCGGGGACGGGTGTCGGTCGCTGCACGTAGGATCGCGCTACCTGGGGGGATCCATGAACCAGTGCTTTCGACGGGGGCGCCGGTGCGGAACTCCCGCACGAAGTCGGCCCGTAACGAGGGATTGATGCGCCGGTGAGCCAGATCGTCGTCAAACGCCCGCCGAGGTCCCTTCCTCCGGAAGTGCCCAGCGAGGAACTGGTCCTGGAGCCTCCGCCCGAACTGCCGAGAGGTCAGCAGGAGGGCATGTTGATGCAGCTCCTGCCCATGCTCGGCATGGGTTCGTCGGTGGTGTTCTTCTTCATGCCGGGCGCCCATCCGTTCATGCGCATCATGGGCATCCTGATGCTGGTCTCGACGGTCGGCATGGTGATCGCCCAGCTGGTGCGGTTCCGTCGGGGTACGCAGGGGCAAATTGCCGATGTCCGGCGCGACTACCTCAAATACCTCGCGCAGACCCGGCGGACGGTCCGGCGCACGGCACGCAGGCAGCGGGACGCGCAGCTGTATCTGCACCCCTCCCCCGAGCAGTTGTGGTCGGTGGTCGCCGAGGGCTCGCGGGTCTGGGAACGCCGGGTCGGCGACACCGACTTCGGGCAGGTGCGCGTCGGGCTCGGCGCGCAGCAGCTGGCGACGCCGCTGGTCGCGCCCGACACCGCTCCGGTCGACGAGCTGGAGCCGCTGTGCGCCGGTGCGATGCAGCAGTTCCTGGCCGTGCACGGGTCGTTGGACGGGCTGCCGATGGCGGTCTCGATGCGCGCCTTCTACCACGTGACGATCTCCGGTGAGCCGGAGGCCGCCCAGGCCGCTGCGCGCGGTCTGGTCTCCCAGCTCGTGACGCTGCACTCCCCCGACGACATGATGCTCGCGGTGGTCGCGGCGCGGGGCGCGCAGGAGCGATGGGACTGGACGAAGTGGCTGCCGCACACGCAGGTGCTCGGACAGGTCGACGGGGCGGGCAGCAGGCGGCTGTTCGGTGACGACCTCGGCGAGCTGGAGCAGCTGCTGCGCCCACGGGTCGAGGGGCGTCCGCGGTTCAGCCGCGACAGCCAGCCGGTGCTCGACCAGCCGCACGTCGTGGTGGTGCTGGACGGCGGGATGGTGCCCCCGGACTCGCTGTTCGCGGCCCCGGAGGGCGTGCAGGGCGTGACCATCGTCGAGGTGGTCTCCGGTGAGCTCGACGAGCCGCGCGGTGGCCTGTCGGTGGTGGTGCGGCCGGGGCGGCTGCGTCTGGAGTCGGGCGGCGGTTTCGCCTACGAGGGCGTGCCGGACGGGATCTCGCTGCCGGCCGCCGAGGCGCTGGCGCGGCAGCTCGCGCCGCTGCGGATGGGCGGCGGGGACGACGACGAACCGCTGCTGGCCAACCTGGACTTCACGGACCTGCTGAACCTCGGCGACGCCGCGTCGGTCGACGTGGCGCGCACCTGGCGGCCGCGTTCGGTGGCCGAGCGGCTGCGGGTGCCGATCGGTGTGGGCGAGGCCGGCGAGCCGGTCATGCTCGACCTGAAGGAGGCCGCGCAGGAGGGCATGGGCCCGCACGGGCTGTGCGTGGGCGCGACCGGCTCCGGCAAGTCGGAGCTGCTGCGCACGCTGGTCCTCGGTCTGGCGGTGACGCACTCCTCGGAGACCCTGAACTTCGTCCTCGCGGACTTCAAGGGTGGCGCCACCTTCGCCGGCATGTCGCAGATGCCGCACGTCGCGGCCGTCATCACCAACCTCGCCGACGACCTCACCCTGGTCGACCGGATGGGCGACGCGATCCGCGGTGAGCTCCAGCGCCGGCAGGAGCTGCTGCGCTCGGCGGGCAACTACGCCAACATCCACGACTACGAGAAGGCCAGGGCGGCCGGCGCGCCGCTCGAACCGCTGGCGTCGCTGGTCCTGGTGATCGACGAGTTCTCCGAGCTGCTGACCGCCAAGCCGGACTTCATCGACATGTTCATCCAGATCGGCCGCATCGGCCGCTCCCTGGGTGTGCACCTGCTGCTCGCCTCGCAGCGCCTGGAGGAGGGCAAGCTCCGCGGCCTCGACACGTACCTCTCGTACCGGATCGGTCTGCGGACGTTCTCGGCGGCCGAGTCGCGTACGGCCATCGGTGTCCCGGACGCGTACCACCTGCCGTCGGTGCCCGGTTCGGGATATCTGAAGTTCGGCACGGACGAGATGACCCGCTTCAAGGCGGCGTACGTCTCCGGCACGTACCGCACCGGCGGACCCCGGCTGACGGCCGGGCAGATGCCGATCGAGCGGCGGCCGGCGATCTTCACGGCGACCCCGGTGCCGGTGGTGTACGCGGCGCCGGACCCGGCGTACCTCACGGCCCGGCGCGAGGAGGAGGACGACGCCCTCGCGGACACCGTCCTCGACGTGATCGTGCGCCGCCTGGAGGGACAGGGCGTGCCCGCCCACCAGGTGTGGCTGCCGCCGCTGGACCAGGCGCCCTCGCTCGACCAGCTGCTGCCGGGGCTCGCGCAGACCGCGGACCGGGGGCTGACGGCCACCGAGTACACGCGCCCCGGCGGGCTGACCGTGCCGCTGGGCCTCATCGACAAGCCCTTCGAGCAGCGGCGCGAGGTGCTGTACCGGGACTTCTCCGGCGCGGCCGGCCACATGATGGTCGTCGGCGGCCCGCAGTCCGGCAAGTCGACGCTGATGCGGACGCTGATCTCGTCGTTCGCGCTCACCCACACCCCGCAGGAAGTGCAGTTCTACGCCCTGGACTTCGGCGGTGGCGGCATGGTGTCGCTGGCCGACCTGCCGCACGTCGGCGGGGTCGCGTCCCGGCTGGACCCCGAGCGGGTGCGGCGGACGGTCGCGGAGGTCCTGGGCGTGCTGAACCGGCGCGAGGAGTTCTTCCGGGCGCACTCCATCGACTCGATCACCACCTACCGCCGCAAGCGGGCCGCGGGCGAACTGCCGGGCGAGGCCTGGGGAGACGTCTTCCTCGTCATCGACGGCTGGGGCGGCTTCCGCAACGAGTACGACATGCTCGAGGGAGTCGTCTCCGACATCGCCGCGCGTGGCCTCGGCTACGGCATCCACGTCGTCATCACGGCCGCCCGCTACATGGAGGTCCGCGCCGCCATCAAGGACCAGATGCTGAGCCGTCTGGAACTGCGCCTCGGTGACGTCATGGACTCCGAGTTCGACCGGAAGGTCGCGGCCAACGTGCCCACCGGGGTGCCCGGCCGCGGGCAGGTGCCGGAGAAGCTGCACTTCATGGGCGGGCTGCCGCGCATCGACGGGTCAGGCTCCTCCGGGGACCTCGCGGAGGGCACGGCGGCCTTCGTGGAGGCCGTGCGCACCGCCTGGAACGGTCCGGCCGCGCCCGGCGTCCGGCTGCTGCCGCACAAGGTGCCCGCGGACCAGCTGCCGAAGGGCTTCGAGTTCCCGCAGCACGGCGTCGCGATCGGCATCGACGAGACGCGGCTGGAGCCGGTGTTCGTCAACTTCGACACGGATCCGTTCTTCCTGATCTTCGGCGAGAGCGAGTCCGGCAAGACGAACCTGCTGCGCCTGATCGCGAAGCAGATCGCGGAGCGGTACTCCCCCGACGAGGCGAAGTTCGTCGTCGGCGACTACCGCCGCGCGCTGCTCGGCGCACTGCCGGAGGAGCACCTCCTGGAGTACGCGCCGATGGCGAGCTCGATGCAGATGCACATGGAGGCCCTGGCGGGCGTGTTCTCGCGCCGCCAGCCGCCGCAGGACGTGACCCCGCAGCAGCTGCGGGACCGCAGCTGGTGGTCGGGGCCGCAGGTCTTCATCATCGTGGACGACTACGACCTGGTGGCGACGAGCTCCGGCAATCCGCTGGCGGCGCTGGCGGAGTACCTGCCCTTCGCCCGTGACACGGGCGTCCGCTTCATCATCGCGCGCAACACGGCGGGCGCCTCGCGCTCCATGTACGAGGCGTTCATGCAGCGCATCAAGGAGCTCGGCGCCCAGGGTGTCGTCCTGTCCGGCGACCCGAACGAGGGCGATCTGCTGGGCAACGCGCGTCCGCGTCCGCTGCCGGCGGGACGCGGGTACTTCGTGTCGCGCCGGGGCGCCGCGTCGCTGGTGCAGACCGGCCGGATGCCGGGGATGTGACGCCGCCGGTCGGGTTGTCGACGGACATGAAGTACGTCATGGACGTGGGCACTTCGGAACTGCAAACATCGCCGTAATCCAGATCCAGCAAGGGGGAGTCGAATGTCGTTCCAAGACGAGTGGGCCCAGGACAAGAGCGCCGCGATCGAGCGCCAGTCGTCGAGCATGCAGCTCAACCAGGTCCCCGCCGACCAGGGCGGCGGCGGACCGGGCAACCCGGACCTGGCGACCACGCCGGAGCGGAAGAAGAAGGCCGCCAACACCATCGAGAACCACATCCAGCCGGACGTGAAGTCGGCCGCCGACGCCGCCGACGAGGGCACCAACGGCGCCGTCACCGAGTTCAAGGGCTGGGACACGGCCGCCGGCCTGAAGAAGGCCCACGAGCACTGGGACAGCCAGGTGAAGCGGCTGATGGCGCGGCTGGACTCGGAGAAGGTCGCGTTGCGGAACACGTCGACGCTGTTCCGCAGCAACGACATCGTGACGGGGGCGGGCTTCGCCCCGGCGCAGTCCAAGGTTTCGGGAATCTAGGGGGAAACGCGGTGCCGACGTACCAGGAGATCATGCAGACCTCCTTGACCAAGCTGAACACCGCCGCCGACGGCTGGAAGAGCATGGCGGAGAAGTTCAAGAAGGTCGAGGACCTGTACGAGAAGGAAGTCCAGAGCATCGCGGCGGGCGGACCGCTCTGGACGGGCCACAGCCAGGCTGTCGGCTTGAACAACTTCAACATCACCCGGAGCGAGCTGGACTCGGCGCAGAAGGAAGCGCTGGCCATGGAGTCGCTGCTGCGGGACGCCCACAACACCTTCACCGAGCTCAAGGGCAGGGTGAAGGCGGCCGTCGACGAGGCCGTCGCGGCGGGCATGAAGGTCTCCGAGTCCGGCAGCGCGAGCTACGACTTCAGCAAGGTCAGTGACAAGGAGGCCTACACGATCCGCCACGACCCCGACCTGCGTGAGGTCGAGATGTCGTACACGCGGAAGATCAACGACGCGGTGAAGGCGGTCACGGACTTCGACGCGGACGTCAAGGTCGCCCTGATGAACGCGTCGGGCGCGGACGGCACGGCGCCGCTGGGCTTCAACTCCAAGCCGGTCAACGACGTGGAGGCCGTGGAGGCGCTGGCGCTCTCGGAGAAGGTCCGCGAGGGCAAGGCGTCGAAGCAGGAGCTGGAGCACTACCGGGACCTGCTGAAGGACAACTCGGACGACAAGCACTTCAGTGAGGCGTATCTGAACGGCCTGGGGGCCGAGAACACGCTGAAGATCGCGGACGAGATGAGCCTCGCGGCGGCCGAGCGGGGGATCTCGGACGCGGACAAGAAGCTCTACAACTCGATCAACGCCGGCCTGGCCGACACGATCGCCTCCGGCACGAAGGACCCGAACAGCTACGCGTACCGGCCGTTCGTGGACGGACTCAAGGCCATCGGCGACGACAACATCACGGGCAACCTGAGGCCGTCGCACGGGTACCAGCACCTGGTCACGCTGATGTCGCAGGGGAAGGGGGACTACGGCAAGGAGTTCCTCAACGAGATCGGCAGCGACATGATCAAGGTCGAGAAGGACAGGGAGAACATCTGGGCGCACCACTTCGACGGCCAGCGTCCGAACCTCATGCACGACCCCGTGGACGGCCTGCTCAAGATCATGAGCCGGGATCCGGGGGACGCGGAGTACTTCCTGGACCCGAAGGCGCCGGGCAACGGCAACAACCACCTGGAGTACCTGCTAAACGACCGCAAGTGGGTCGACCCGTGGATGTCGGCCCCGGGCCATGTCACGGAGCTTCCGAACCCGACCAAGGCGGAGGGCCTCGGCGCGGCCATCCAGGCGGCGGCGACCGGGCACGCTCCGGGCGAGAAGCTCGGGGAGGTGGGGGCGCACACCGAGGGCCAGGCACGCGTGATGCACAACGCGGTCGCGTTCCTCGACAAGGACAGCGGTGGGGCCGAGTTCCCCGAAGACCTGAAGAACCTCCAGAAGCCCATGGCGCACGCCCTGGCGGACTACGTCAACGACACCCATGTGATCCTCAACGGCGAGAACCCCGAGTACGGCCTGAGCAAGGGCAAGGACGACATCATCGGGTCCGGCGACAACTCCCACATGGCGGTTTCGCAGGGAAGCCTCGTCCGCGTGATGCGTGGCATCGCGGACGACCCGGAGTCCTTCGCCCTGATCTACGAAGCGGAGCGGTCCTTCTCCGCCAAGGAGCTCGCCGACGCTCCCGCTTACACGGGTGACCCCACGCACGGCCAGAGCTCGGACTGGGACCACCGGTCGAAGCACGTCGGCGCCGCACTGGGCGCCCTCAACGGCATCGGCGCCGATGTCTACCTCGACAAGGAGGACGACAAGGTCAAGTGGGCCGAGTCGACCGCGGAGTACTCGGCGAACGGCGTCAACAGCATCGTCGGCGAGATCCCGTTCGCGGGCTCGGCCGCCGGAGCCATCGTCGACACCGCCAAGTTCGAGTGGGTCAAGGATGTCACCGACGCCGCCGAGGAACAGGGCGACAAGGAATCCAGCGAGAACTACTCGGCCGGCAAGGACGGCACCAACGACCTCATCCAGGCGTGGGGGCAGCAGGAAGGAATTGTGGGCAGTGGTGCGTTCAGCTCGGCGAAGGATGCTGCGAATGGTGGATACGAGGACGGCCGCAGCGCGGCGGCAGGGCACCTGGGGAACTAGTCGGCGAGCTTTCCCACGTCTCGCGGCGGCCGCGGCGCTCCCTCTCATGCTCGTCGCGACGTCGTGCTCGGACGAGACCCCGAAGGCGGCGGCCGACCGTGTCTGCGACATCGCCCCGGGTTCCGCCGAGGACAAGCTGCTGCGTCAGGTGATGAGGGCGGAGACCTTCACGACCGACGTCGGCAGCAGGGACTCTCGCTTCGTCGAGAAGATGCAGGACGCCCTGCGCTCGAACCCGGAATACCGGACCGGCCAGTGCGAGTTCCATCCCAACGGCAAGGACGGGAACGGTCAGGCGACCATCGACTACGGGTGGTCGCCGGTCGCCGACGCGGACAAGACCCCGGACGCGGCTACCCGCCGATACGAGCTGAACGGAGCGAAGGGGACGTCCAACGACGTCATGACCCATCTCTACGTCTCCTGCGACATGCCCGGCGAGCTCAAGCCCCGGTCCAAGAAGGTGCTCCTGCACGCGAACGCCTCGTTCACCGTGAACCTGGGTGCGGTGAAGGACCACGGCACCCAGGACGAGCAGATGTCGTTCCTCTACTCCATGGCGCGCAAGGCCGTCGACGTCCTCGGCTGTGAGAACAAGCCGCTGGCAGGCGACCCGGTCGTCAAGCCCCTTACCGGAAGCACCTCTTCATGACGCGTACCAAGCACACAGCCGCCGGCGCCGTGAGCGCCGTCCTCCTCGCGGCCCTGGCCGGCTGCGGAAGCGAGGACACGGGTGCCGGGGGCGGCGGGTCCCTGAGCGTGGACCGGCTGGTCACGCTCGCTGAGGAGGACGGGAAGGACGGGTCCGACACGTGCCCCCTCCCGTACGACGCCGGCAAGGCGGCCGAGGCGGCGAAGGTCGAAGAGGCCATCGAGCCGGGCGCGGCCGGGGCGGAGGCGGACGAGCCCGTCGCCACGGCCGAGGGCGGGAAGACCACGGATCCGCAGTCGGCGTGGGCGGGCAAGGGCGGTGCGCTCGTCACCTGCTCGTACCACGTCGGCAAGGAGGACCTGAAGGTCCTCACCGTCGGTGCGGAGGCGGGGAACAGCGTCAACATCATGCTGCCCACCATCCAGATGGCGGGCGGCATGAGCATGGACGAGGTGAAGCGTTACGCCGCGGCGGCCACGAAGGCGGGGACCGGGGAGGCCGTGCCCAGCCAGGGCGGAAACGTGGTGATGGTCCGGCTCGACTCGGGCGGCAAGGGCGACGTCGCCATGACGTTGACCGCCGGCGAGTCCGGGAAGACGTCGCTGAAGCCCGAGCAGGTCCTGGAGCTCGCCCGCACCTTCGCCGCCCAGGCGAAGTGAATCTGTTCGTCCGTCTGACAGCGGCCTGCCCGGGCCCCGATCATTGACCCGCAACGACGTTGATGAAGGAGCACAGCCTGATGGGCACTCAGCAGGAGAAGGACGAGCTGTACGCGCTCGACATCAGTGACGTGGAGTGGCTGGGCGCCCCCGGCACCAGCCCCGACGAGGAGCGCGTGGAGATCGCCCACCTGCCGGGTGGGGCGGTCGCGATGCGTTCCTCCCTCGATCCCGACACGGTGCTGCGTTACACCGAGGCCGAGTGGACCGCGTTCGTCCTGGGTGCCAGGGACGGCGAGTTCGACCTGAAGTAGGCCGGCCGGTCAGGTCGGAGACATGCGGAAGGGGCCCGTTCCCGGAGGAACGGGCCCCTTCCGCTACGTCAGCGAGGCCGAGATCGGTCAGATCAGTAGGACTCGGTGAACAGCCGCGACGCCTTGATGTCCGTGGCGCGGTAGCTGTCCTTGCCCTGCTCGATCTGCTTGGCGACGAGCTCGAGGCGGTCCTTCATGTCCTCGGCACGCTTCTTGTACTTGCCCTGGAGGATGACGTACTCGCGGTGCGCGTCACCGTCCCAGGTGTCGGTGACGACCCGGAGGGCGGCGTTCATCTCCTCCAGGTCCTTGATGATGTTCTTCGAGACGACACGGAGACGGTTGGCCATCTCCTGGACGCTCTCGTACTTGACCTTGGTGTTCTGATCGATGCCGGACATCGTGGTGCTCTCCTCGGACTCAGACGTTGTTCAGCGCGGAATTGTTGGCCTTGAGGGTCTGGAACACCTCGTGGTCGTTGGCGTTGCTGAGGTTCTTCGTCTCGCCCACCGCGTTGAGCAGCACGTTGAGCAGCCGGCGGATGGTGTCGTGGTCCTCGTTCAGGGTCGACTGGGCCGTCTTGAAGCCCGCCGCACCCGCACCCGTCCAGCCCGCGCTGACGGTCTCGAGGATGTTGGCCATCTCGCGGGCCTGCTTGGAGACCTCTTCACCCGTCTGCATGATCTTGTTCTTGGCCTGGGTTACCGGATCGTCGGCAAGTCCGAACCCACCTGCGGGCGTGCTCATGTGCTGCTCCTCATTGTCGGATGAAGTTCTTCATGCGCGTTGCTCGTAGCTACGCTCTCCTGTTGCGTATACCTGCCGCCACGACGACGCCGATGATGGCGACGACCGCGACGGCACTCGCGGCGATGCCCCAGAGCGGGAAGCCGCTCTCTTCGGGCCGGGCCGCCGACTCAGGCTTGTTCGGAGCCTGGGTCTGCCCGTTGCCGCTTGCCCCCGTGCTGTCAGGAGAGGGGGAAGTCGAGGGTGTGGGTGACTGACGCTTCTGCGCGGCGAGCAGCGGGTTGACGTTCGGGTCACCGGGATTGCCCTTGCCCTCCAGGAGGACCTGGGCGGGACGGACGGAGCCGTAGCCGATGTACTTGCTGGGCACGGCGCCGACGTGGCCGGCGGTCTCCATCATCACGCGGAGAACCTGGTTGCCGGTCCAGTCGGGGTGGGCGGACCAGATGAGGGCGGCGGTGCCGGAGGCGATGGCGGTGGCGGCGCTGGTGCCCTCGAAGGCGCAGTACTTCGTCTTGTCGTTCGTGCAGCGGCCGGGGATCTCGACGCCTGGAGCGGCGAGGGCCAGGTGGGAGCCGTAATTGGAGAACTTGGCGACCTTGCCCTTGGTGTCGAGCGCGCCGACCGCGACCACTCCAGGAACAGCGGCGGGGTAGTCGCGGTTCTCGCTCCCGTCGTTACCGGACGCTGCGAAGATCAGGGCGCCCTTCTTCTGGGCATAGCTCACGGCCTCGTGCCATCCGCGATCTTCCGCCTCATCGGGAGGGCCGCCCGAGGAAATGTTGATCACCCGGGCGCCGCTGTCCACCGCGTAGCGAATCCCCTTCAGCGTCAGCTCGTGCCCGAAGGCAACGTGATCGCCCGTCTTCACCGGAAGAATCTTCGCATCGGGGGCGATGCCCTTCACTCCACCGCTGGTACCGCTGCCCGCGATCGTGATGGCCATATTGGTGCCATGGCGATCATCGTCCCGTTCGTCGATGCGGCCCGGTCCTCCGCCCGCGTCGGAGAAGTTCCGGCCGGGCAGCACCTTGCCTCGAAGCTCCGACACCGTGGAGTCGACACCCGTGTCGAGGACGGCGACCGTGACGCCCTTGCCCGTGGCCACCTTCCACAGCTCGTCCGCCTTCATCGCGTCCAGGTACCACTGGCGCGACCGCATGTCGTCCGCCAGCGCGGCCGGCGCCGCGACGGTCCACGTCGCGACGACGGCCGTCATCGCGCCGAGCAGACCGACCGCACGGCTGCGGATGACACGGGCAAGCGGGGACATCGGCGAACGACTCCTAGTCGATGACGGGCGGGACGATCTGACGCTGGCCGGGGGCCCACGTCTCCTCGTCCTCGGTCAGATAGTCGGGGCGGCGGCTCGACGCACGCCGCTCCTCCTGACCCGGCTCGGTGGTGCCGGGCGGACGGACGAGGCCGGTACCACCGGGGGTGAACGCGGAGCGTCCACTGGCACCGGACGCACCCGGAGCCCCTACGGTTCCACCCGGCTGCACGGCCAGACGGCGGCCGATGGCGTTACCCGTGCCTCCGCCCGGTGCTCCCTGCATGCCGGCGCCGGGGCCGTGCATGCCTCCCGCGCCGCGCGGGAACTGGCCGGCGCGCTCCTCGCCCACGACAGGGCCCATGGGCAGCCGGGGAGCGGTCATGCCGGGACGACCGGGCACCTGACGGCCGCCCGTGATGCCCTCCGCGCGGGGCGGCGCGCCGAAGGGACTGGTCGGGCCCGTGAGACCAGGACGTGTCAGACCCGTCGGGCCCGTCGGCCCCGGAGTGGCCGGGCGGAGCACCGGGCCACCCGTCGTCTGCGGGCCGACCGGCGGTGCCATGGGCGGCAGGGCCACGGGGGGAGGGCTGTTCGTCGTCACCGGCGGCGTGTTGGGCGGCTGCACCGTGGGGCGGGTCGGCGTTTCCGGCGTGATCGTGACGGAGTCGAGGTTCGTGTCGACCTGGGACTCCGGCGGCAGCGCCACGGGCGGCGTCGGCGGCAGGATCACCGGGTCGGGGAAGTCCTCGGTACGGGCCGGAGACGGCTTGTCGACGCTACGGAGAGACGACGACTCTCCTTGAGTCGCGCGCGTCGCGGAGGACGTCGAGGAGTTCTCACTGCCCCCGCTCCCCGTACCGTACTCGCGCTCGCTCGCGAAGCTTGGATCCCGAATCGGCTTGAACTCCGGCTCCCGCTCGGCCGTCATCCGGTCCCGCGACGCGTCGTAGTACGACGACAGCCGCTCCAGCTGGTGGATCGCCTCCTGGAGCTTCGGCCCGGTCTCCGACTCGAGGCGGGCCTTCTCCTTCTCCGGGTCCGCGAAGCACATGCCCGCCGGCTTGGGCACGGCCGACTTGGCCTCGGACAGTGCCTGCCCGGCCCGCTGCATCTCGCTGGACACGACGCTGGTGTAGTCACCGAGCACCAGCGTCTCGGCGACCATCCCCGCGCCCCAGTTGCGGAAGGCGGTCCCTCCCTCGCCCTCCCACTGGACACGGCTGATGTACAGCCGCAGGTCGGCGGCGATGTCGAGGATCTTCGGCACCGCTGCCGCCAGTGCCGTGCCGGTGGACGTGATCTCCTCCGGCTTGGCCGACGCGATCATCGCGTACAGGGCGTCCAGGGACTTCCCCTCGAACTCTCCTGCCATGTTGCTGCAACTCCCCCGTTAGCTGAATCCGCCGGAATCCCCGGTGCCGCCCGCGTCCTTGGCAGGCTGCTGCGGCTTGTCGCCGGCGTGGCCGTCGGTGCTGTTCCGCTTCTCGTACTCGTCCTTGTGGCGCTTCTGGATCGCGGCGTAGCGCTCGCGCTCCTCCTCGTCCACCCCGGTGTAGCCCTTGTCGGCGATGTTGGCGGCGATGCCCATCGCCTCCAGCGTCTCGCCGAAGGTCCGCGTCAGCTCTTCCAGCCTCGTCCGGACCTTCTCGTACGCCGTGTGCAGTTCCGTGGCCGCGGCGAAGCCCGTGCCGTACGACGCCGCCGTGACCTTCTGCTCGCCGATCTTCTTGTGCTCGGCGGGCGAGCCCTTCAGTTCCTCGACGAGCTTCTGCATGCGGGTGTAGAAGCTCTGGAGAGTGACCTCTCCGACTTCCAGCCCCTGCTTGCCGCCCCCGATCGGCGCTTCCACCTCAGTGCCCCCTCGTCACGTGAACTCTTGAACCACTCTAGCCATTTGGTACGACAGTTCCAACTGCAAAGCGCTGTTCGGAGGGACCCGGCTCACCGGGCCGCTCCGTGGCGCCGTCTGCTGTCCCGGACCACGGTCGCGGTCCCGGCGACCACCGCCACGAGCACGCCGGCGATGCCCAGGGCGTAGGTGGCGAGTCGTTCCGTGCGCTCCTGCGGCGTCTCCGTCAGGGCCAGGTGGGCCGGTTCGGGTGCCGGAGGCTTGGGCGGGCCCGGGTCCGCCTTCGGGGCCGCCTGGCGTACGGCGCCGTCGGCGAGGGCGCGGACCGGGTCGACGACGCCCCAACCGACGTGGTTGTCACGGCCGTTGATGGACCGTACGGCCGTCTGCTCGATGCGGGCGACGATCTCGGCCGCGGTCCAGTCCTTGTGCTTGGCGCGCAGCAGGGCCGCGACTCCGGAGACGTACGGGGCGGAGAAGCTCGTGCCGTTGTCCACGCACTGGCCTCCGCCGGGGACGGTGGAGACCATGTCGACGCCGGGTGCGGCGACGCCGACGAAGCTGCCGGACTGGGAGAACGCGGCCCGTTCGTTGTTGCGGTCGGAGGAGGCGACGGCGAGGACCCCGGGGAAGGCGGCCGGGTAGGTGTTCTTGAGTTTGCCGTCCATACCGTCGTTGCCGGCCGAGGCGACGACGACGATGTCCTTCGCGAGCGCGCGGGCGACGGCCTGGGCCATCGAGGACTCCGGGCTCAGCGGCTGGGTGGTGTCCTGCGAGATGTTGATGACGTGGGCGCCCTTGGCGATGGCGTGGTCGATCGCCTGCGCCATCGTGTCGGACTTGCCGCTGTTCTTCTCGTCGTTCTGGCGGATCGGGATGATCGTCGCTTCGGGCGCGAGCCCGACGAAGCCGGTTCCGGCGCGGGGACGGGCGGCGATGATGCCGGCGACCTTGGTGCCGTGGCCGACCTCGTCGACCGTGCCGTCGGTCTTGCCGCGCTTGTCGTCCCCGGGGCTCGGGTTGTTCTTGTCGGGCTTGAGGTAGTCCTTGCCCGCCTTGGCGTCGACCGCGGGCTTCAGCTGGGGGTTGACGTCGTCGACCCCGGTGTCGATGACCGCGACCCGGATGCCCTTGCCCTTGGTGTCCTGCCACAGCTCGTCGAGGAGCACGCGCTGGAGCGACCAGGGAATGCCCTCGATCTGCTTCTTCATGGGGAAGGTGCACTCGCCGCTGCCATCAAGGCGCGGACCGCCGCCGCTGTCGACGCGCGGACCGCCGCCACCGTCCGTCGCGTGCGCGGCGGGAGGCAGGGCCAGCAGGCCCGTCAGGGCGGTGGCGGTGAGAAGGGCCGCCTTCCGGTACGTCACCACTGCCACTCCCCTACGAACCCTGCGGCTGACGGGCGCTGTTGGTGTCGAGTCGCGGCCCCTTGGACAGGAACTCGGACCACACGATCGGGACGAGGACCGGTGTGACCTTCTCGTACCCCAGACGCGTCTGCGCCTCGCTCGGTTCCGGGCGGCCGTCGGTCTGCTTCTGCTGGTCGCCGGTGCCGATGTCGGAGCGGGCGGCGTCACTGTCGCCGTTCGCCTGGACGGCGTAGCGCAGCCCGGTGTCGGTGACGAGGAAGAGGGAGCCGTCGGGCGCGGTCTGGTTGCCCTGGATCTGGGTGTAGAGCAGGCCGCTGCCGGGCGTCACGTACGTGCTGGTGCCGCCGGCGGTGATCTCGGCCGGGTACTTCGTGCCGGCCCAGGTGGTGAGGGTGGTGTTGCCCTTGGCGTCCACGCTGTTGAGCACGCTGCACACGGTGTCGCGGGCGCCGGCGCCGCTGACGGCGTTGACCTGGGTCGACTTGCGGGACGGCCAGCGGTACTGCGCGCCGAAGGTGGTGGCGTCGGGGGTGAAGGAGGCGGCGTCGACGGC
Organism: Streptomyces sp. NPDC036822; assembly: GCF_055609145.1. Lineage (NCBI taxonomy): Bacteria > Bacillati > Actinomycetota > Actinomycetes > Kitasatosporales > Streptomycetaceae > Streptomyces > Streptomyces sp. NPDC036822. The sequence continues at coordinate 675,585 of NZ_JBVJPY010000002.1, read as the reverse complement.
CGTGGCCTTGCCGTCCATGTCGAGGGTGTCGGTCTGCGGGGAGTTGATGAGCAGCCAGGCGGTGAACTCGGAGACCGGCTGCACCTTGCCGGCCAGGACCACGTAGTGCTGGGGTCCGGAGCCCGTCTGGGCCAGCAGGACCATGCCCACCCGGTCCTCGGTCCTGCTCAGTCCGCCGCCGAGGCCGGCCGGGTCGCCGACCTTGCCGGCGATCTGCGGGAACTCCACGGGGCTGCCGGTGTGCAGGGTGGCGAGCCAGTCGTCGGTGACGGCCTGCGGTTCCTTGCTGAGGCCGACGAGGGCGGTGGTGAGTCCGGCCGACTCGTCGGGCGTTCCGGGCACCAGGTACTTCGTACCGGTGTGGTCGATGAGGTAACGGGCGCTGTCCTTCTGCCCCTTGACGTACATGACCTGGCCGTCGACGAGCTTCTGGCCCTTGCCCTCCGTGCGCGCGAAGTCGCGCTGGGAGAAGACGAAGGTGGCCTTCTGCACGCTGGATCCGGCTCCGCCGCCGGGCTGCTCGCAGACGGCCCAGCGCTTGGCCGTACCGGCTTCACCGGCGGACGGGAGCCGGTCGGGGGCGTAGGGGATGCCGAGGATGGGGCCGCGCGGCGGGTTGCCCTTGTCGAGCGTCTCGTCGTCGACCTGGATGACGGAGAACTTCTGCGGGGTGAGCAGCAGCCGGGCGGAGGCGAGGTTGAGGACGGGGTGGAGCAGCGTCTTCCTGTTCTTGCCCTTGCCGGTGGAGAGGACCACGTAGCGGGTGGTCGACTGCTTGCCGACGATCACCTTGGTGCCCGGCTCGTCCCAGCCCTTGGGCGCCTTGGGGCTGAACATGCCCCAGGCTCCGAAGCCGGCGAGCACGAGCGCGCCGATGATGAGGCCGGGGACGACGGCGCGCAGCGGCCTCGGCGCTCCCTCCTCCGTCCCCGAGGGCGAAGGTTGGAGGAATGCGGCCACCGTGCGCTTCTTCGCAAAGGTGTACGCGTTGAGCTCATCCCGCCGTGATGCCATGAGTCCCCATATTCGTCAGACGCAGTCTTCACACGAGAGCCCGGGGAGCATGGCACCCGGGCTCCGGCTGTCGGACCGGCCCCCTACTATGCCTGCTGTCCGGTCGTGCTTGTGGGGCGGGTAGGGTGATCCAGCCGCCAAAGCCCTGGCGGGCCAGGGTGATCGGGACGAATTGGGGGGATTCTCCATGATGGCATCCGCGACGCGGACGCGGCACGCGGCGGCCGCGCCCTCCTCCGCCGCCCCGGGGAACGCATCGGGCGGAGCCCCCGCCGCCGCGTCGGTGGCGCCACGACTCCAGGCGCGTCCCGGACACTTCGGATCGTTCCGATTGCAACAGCTCGTACTGATCGAGGTCGCGGCCGCGCTGCTGCTCGTGGCGTGGGTCGTGGAGCCGTTGCTGCTGGTCCCCGCGGGTGTGGTCGCCGCGCTGCTCGTGCTGCTCGCGGTGGTGCGCAGGCACCGCCGTTCGATGCCGGAGTGGCTCGGCACCTTCCTCGCCCTGCGCGCGCGGACCCGGCGGGCCGCCTCGCTCGTCCTGCCCGAGGGCACGGAGCCGGGGCTCGCGCCGGTGGTGGAGTGCGATCCCGCGCTGCGGACGTACGCGTACGGCGACCGGGACCGGCGGCCGGTCGGCCTGATCGGTGACGGCACGTTCCTCACGGTGGTGGTACGCGTCGAGTCGGAGGCCACGGCGCTGCGTCCGGACCGCTCGGCGAGGCCCCTGCCCGTCGCGCTGGTACGGGACGTGCTGGAGGTGGACGGCATCCGGCTGGAGTCGGCGCAGATCGTGCAGCACACGCAGCCCGCTCCCGCCCCTCATCTGCCCGCGCAGTCGATGGCGGCGCGCAACTACGGTCCGCTGCAGGCGCAGACGGGTTCCCCGGCGCTGCGGATCACCTGGGTCGCGCTGAAGCTCGACCCCGAGCTGTGCCCGGAGGCGGTCGCCGCGCGCGGTGGCGGCCTGGAGGGCGCGCAGAAGTGTGTGGTGCGGGCGGCGGACCAGCTGGCGAGCCGACTGGCCGGCGCGGGGTTCAAGGCGACGGTGCTCACCGAGCAGGAGCTGACGGCGGCGATCGCCACGTCGACGTGCGCGAGCCCGATGGCCATCGCGCAGGCCGGCCGGGGGCAGGCGCAGGCGCGCCGCACCCAGGAGACGGCCCGGACCTGGCGGGTGGACGACCGGCGGCACACGACGTACTGGGTGGGGCGCTGGCCCCAGCTGGGCGGCGGGGGCGCGGGTGCCTCGATGCCGCAGCTGGTCGCCCTGCTGACCTCGCTTCCGGCGCTGGCGACGACGTTCAGTCTGACGCTGAGCGGAGGTGACCGTCAGGAGGTGACGGTGACCGGGCACGTACGGATCACCGGGCGCAGCGACGAGGAGCTGGTGGCCGCCCGGCACGAACTGGAGCGCGCGGCACGCGGGGTGCGGACCGGCCTGGTGCGGCTCGACCGTGAACAGGTGCCGGGCATGCTGGCCTCGCTGCCGCTGGGGGGTGCGCGCTGATGTCCTTCTCTTCTTCTCCTTCTTCTCCTTTCCCTTCCTCCTCCTCGTCCGCCGGCGCGGGCAGGGGTGCGCGCCCTGACGCGGGTGGCGGCAGACACGGCGGGTCCGGCCGGGGTACGGGCAGGGCCTCCAGGCCCCGGTTCGGCTTCGGGCTCATCGGGCCGCGACGCGACCGCCACGCGGTGCCGCTGGAGCAACTGGGCGCGCTGGGCCTGCCGGTCGGCGACGACGGCATGGTCATCGGTGTGGACGCCGAGGGCCGGCCCGCGGTGCTGGGCATCAACCGTCCCACTCCATACGACGTGACGCTCATCGGCGGGCTGTGGACGGCGCAGGTGATGGCGCTGCGCGCCGCCGCCACGGGGGCGCGGATCGCCGTGGAGACCGGCCGGGCGCCCGCCTGGACGGCGCTGGCCCAGGCCGCGGGCGGTGGGCAGCCCTGCATCACCCTCCACGACGTCGGGCGGGTCCCGCCGCAGGGTGCCTCGGCCGGCAGTCCGGTCGTCGTCGTGCGGGACTGCGGGATGCGGCCGCCGCGCGGGCGGGTCGTGTCGGGGCCCTGGCAGTCGGTGGTGACGCTGCTGCCTTACCTGAGCCCGGTGGCACCGCGGTTGCTGGAGAAGTCCTCGCTCGTCGGTGTGCAGCGGGTGTCTCCGGACGAGGCCACGCAGATCGGCCGCATCATGGGGATCCCGCGCGCGGAGTCGGAGGCGTTGTCGACGCTCGCCGACGGAGTGACCCTCTGGTGCACGCCCGGCGACCGGCAGTTCGTCATGACCCAGGCGACGGATGCCGAGACCGGATTGTTGGGCAGCGCCCGGCGCATGGACTGACCCTCGGCGACTTTTCAGGTGCGTCCCTTTATGTACCGATGTGCGGTGCCGCGCGATCACCTCACGGTTCACTCTGCGATGTGGGTAGGTCACTTCGGGGCGAGACGTGACCTGCGGGTGGGCGGGGGTGGGCCGTCCGCCCTGCCCCATCGACTCTGTTGGCGATTAGGGTGGGAAGGGCCCGCCCACGACGGCACAAGGGTGCGCGACCACACCAGGAGGCAAAGTGAACGGCGATCGGGACGAGATCCACGGGGGCTGGAATCCGCCCGTCGATGATCAGTCCGACGCGGATCCCGCCGAGATGACGGGTGAGTTCACCATCGACTACACCCCTCCGGCCTGGTACACGCAGAACGCGTCGGGCAGCGGGGGCGGGGGCGGCGCGACCCCACCGCCGCCCACCGGTGCGCCCGTCGGCGTGCCCGGGATCCCTTCCGGGAGTGGTTTCGAACCGCAGCAGCCGTGGACGCCCGCGCCGACGACGCCCCCGCCCACGCCTCCGGCGCAGACTCCGGCAGCCCCCGACGCTCCCGGTCAGGCCACAACTCCGGGGCCTGCCGCGGCTCCGGGCCCGGCGGACGGCGGCTCTTTCGGGGGCGGTGACCTGGAGAGCGGCGCGACGATGCGCTTCTCCCCCGCCACGCTCAAGCGCGAGATGGCGGAGATCGCCGAGCGCGCGGAGAACGCCCGTGCCGAGCAGCCCGCCGCGGCGGAGCCGCCGTCGGGCGGGGCGCCCGTCCCGCCGCCCGTGGCCGACGCGCCCGCGGGTTCCGAGACCGCAGCGCAGCAGCCCGCGGAGGAACCCTCCGCCCCGGCGGACGCCGCCGACGACGACGCCCAGGGCGTCCCGGACAGCGCGCCCGAGCAGGAGGCCGCCGCCGACCCGGCCGTCGTCTCCTCCACGGGTGGCGGCACCGCCGACGCCGCCGGCGAAGGCTCCACGGCCGGTCCGGACACGAACGCGCCCGCCGACGCGGCCGGTACGCCGGAGCAGCCCGCCGCGCACGACGCTTCCGAGGGGGCCGCGTCCAGCACGAACGGTGAGGCCGTCGACACGGCCGGGACCGGGGAGACGGACGGCTCCGTCGGCGACACCGCGCCCTCCGTCACGTGCGAGACGCCTCCCGCCGCCCCGCACGACGCCGGCCCCGTGGCCCCCGCCGCTTCCGCCGAGCCCGCGGCTCCGCAGGACGCCGCTTCGGCGGCGCCGTCGGCCGCGCCCGAGCAGTGGAGCCCCGTTCCTCCGCATGCCGGTGGCGCCGGACTGCCGCCGCTGCCCCCGTCGTTCCAGCCGGCGGCGCCCACGGCGGCGCCGCAGTGGCCCGCGCCCCCGGAGGGCGGGCCCGTACCGCCCGCCGCGCCGCTGCCGCCGGCCGCCTCCTGGCCCGCCCCGACGGTGCCGGGCGCCCCGGCGCCCGTGCCGCCGCAGGGCGCGCCCGGTGGCTACGGCTTCCCGCACCCCGGCGCTCAGCCCATGCCCGCGCCGGTGCCCGCCCCCGTACCTCCGCAGGCGCAGGCGCCGGACAGCCACACACCCGCCCCGCACGGCGGCTACGGCTTCCCGCACCCCGGCGCCGCCCCGCACCCCGGCGCACCCGCCACCCCGGCTCCGGCCCCGGCCCCGGCCCCGCAAGGGGGGTACGGCTTCCCGCACCCGGGCGCCGCCCCGCAGCCGGGTGCGCACTCGGCGCCGCAGGGCGGCTACGGCTTCCCGCACCCGGGGGCCGCCCAGCAGCCCGGCACGCCCCCCGCCCCCCAGGGCGGCTACGGCTTCCCGCACCCCGGCTCCCAGCCCGCGCCCGGTCAGATCCCGCCGGCGGGGCAGATGCCGGCCGAGTACCAGGCGCCCCCGCAGCAGGCACCGCAGCAGCCGCAGGCATCCGTGCCGCACCAGGCGGCCCACCCGCAGCAGGGGCAGCAGCCTCCGATGGACCCGCGGACCGGGGCCGCCTGGCCCACGGCCGTCACGCACGACCAGCGCGAGCGTTCCGTGCCGGGCGCCCCGCTCGGGTACAACGCGGCCGTGGAGCTCTCCTCCGACCGTCTGCTGCGCAACAACAAGCAGAAGGCCAAGTCGAGCCGGACGCCCGGCGCGGCCTCCCGCTTCAAGCTCGGCGGCAAAAAGGAGGAGGCCGAGCGGCAGCGCAAGCTCGATCTGATCCGTACGCCGGTCCTGTCCTGCTACCGGATCGCGGTCATCTCCCTCAAGGGCGGTGTCGGCAAGACCACGACGACGACCGCGCTCGGCGCGACGCTCGCCACCGAGCGGCAGGACAAGATCCTGGCGATCGACGCCAACCCGGACGCCGGCACGCTCGGCCGCCGCGTGCGGCGCGAGACCGGGGCCACCATCCGCGACCTCGTGCAGGCGATCCCGTACCTCAACTCGTACATGGACATCCGCCGCTTCACCTCGCAGGCGCCCTCCGGTCTGGAGATCATCGCCAACGACGTGGACCCGGCCGTCTCGACGACGTTCAACGACGAGGACTACCGGCGGGCGATCGACGTCCTGGGCAAGCAGTACCCGATCATCCTCACCGACTCGGGCACCGGCCTGCTCTACAGCGCGATGCGCGGCGTGCTCGACCTCGCCGACCAGCTCATCATCATCTCGACGCCCTCCGTCGACGGCGCCTCCAGCGCGTCGACGACGCTCGACTGGCTCTCCGCGCACGGCTACGCCGAGCTGGTGCAGCGCTCGATCACGGTCATCTCCGGGGTCCGCGAGACCGGAAAAATGATCAAGGTCGACGACATCGTGCAGCACTTCCAGACCCGCTGCCGCGGCGTCGTCGTGGTGCCGTTCGACGAGCACCTGGCGGCGGGCGCCGAGGTCGACCTCGACATGATGCGGCCCAAGACCCGCGAGGCGTACTTCCACCTGTCGGCGATGGTGGCCGAGGACTTCGTGCGGGCACAGCAGGCGCAGGGGCTGTGGACCGGCGACCCCCAGGGCGGCATGCCACCGCACATGGCCCCGCCGATGCCCGGTCAGCCACAGCCGCAGCCGTACCCGCAGCAGGGGCAGCAGCCGGGGCAGCCCGCCCCGGGACAGCCGTACGCGCCCCAGGCCCCGCAGCCGGGGCAGCCGTACGGCGGACAGCCCGGCCACCCCGGGCAGCAGCCGTATCCGCCCCAGGGGCAGGGGCAGCCTCAGCCGTACCCCCAGCAGCAGCCCTACCCGCAACAGCCCGGGCAGCCCGGTGTCCCGCAGGGCTGGCAGCAGCATCCGCCGGCCCCGCATCCGGGAGCCGAGGCGCAGGGCGGCCAGGTCCCGCCGGCGGGGTGGCAGCAGCAGCCTCCGCAGGCGCCGCCAGCCCCTCAGCAGTAAGGCGTCAGAGGAATGGACCAATGAGGCTCCGCACCGGTTCTCCGGTGCGGAGCCTCCTCGTATTCCCGCAGTACACAAGGGGTTTGAGTCATCGTTGACGGCGCTCGGCCACCGCTGATAGACCTTCGCATCACCAGTTGGCGCCCAAAGATCCACGACGCGAGGTCACGTCCCATGGTCATGGTCACGAAGGTTCCACCCCGCCCGGTCGCCCCCCGCCGAAGTCCCCGCCTCCTCCGACTCCTCCTCGCCGCCGGCGTCACCGCGACCGCGGTCGTCGTCCCGCAGGCCGCCGCCCAGGCCGCCCCGCCCGCCGAGGACGACCCGAAGGGCGGCGGCACCACGCTCACCGTCGCCGTCTCGCAGAGCGTCGACTCCCTGAGCCCCTTCCTCGCCCAGAAGCTCGTCTCCACCACCGTCCACCGGCTGGCCTACGAGTACCTCACCAACTACGACGTGAAGGACGCGAAGCCCATCCCGGGCTTCGCGACGGAGTGGAAGGCCTCCCCCGACAAGCTGACCTGGACGTACACCATCCGTACGGACTCGAAGTGGTCCGACGGGAAGCAGGCCACGGCCGAGGACGCCGCGTGGACGTTCAACAAGATGATGACGGACGAGAACGCCGCGACCGCGAACGGCAGCTTCACGTCCAACTTCCGGAAGGTCACGGCGCCCGACCCGCGAACGCTCGTCATCGAGCTGAAGAAGCCCCAGGCGACGATGACGGCGCTCGACGTGCCGATCGTGCCCAAGCACGTCTGGGAGAAGGTCGGGGACTTCTCGAAGTTCAACAACGACAAGCAGTTCCCGATCGTCGGCAACGGCCCCTTCGTCATCACGGACTTCAAGGTCGACCAGTACATCAAGCTGAAGCCGAACAAAGGCTTCTGGCGCGGTGCGCCCAAGTTCGACGAGCTGGTCCTGAAGTACTACAAGGACGGGGACGCCGCCGTCGCCGCGCTGCAGAAGGGCGAGGTGTCCTTCGTACCGAACCTGACGCCCGCTCAGGCGCTGGCGCTGAAGTCGGCGAAGAACATCAAGGTCAACGACGCTCCCGGGCGCCGCTTCTTCGCGCTGGCGACCAACCCGGGCGCCCGGTCCAAGGACGGCAAGACCTTCGGCAACGGTCACAAGGCTCTGCTCGACCCCGCCGTCCGCAAGGCGCTCTTCCTGGCCGTGGACCGGACGACGATCGTCGACAAGGTCTTCCAGGGCCACGCCGTGGAGGGCGAGGGCTACATCCCGCCGCGCTTCGGACAGTACTTCTGGCAGCCCGCCGCCGGACAGAAGCTGGGCTACGACCCGGCCAAGGCCGCGCTCCTGCTCGACCAGGCCGGGTACCGGAAGAACGGCGCCGGCAAGCGGGTCGGGAAGGACGGCCGGCCGCTGGACTTCCGGATCCTGTGCCACGCCACCGACCCGAACGACAAGGCGGTCGGCAAGTACCTCCAGGAGTGGTGGGGCGAGCTCGGCATCGGGCTGAAGGTGGAGTGTCTCGACAACGTCGGCGACCCGTGGACGAAGGGCGACTACGACCTCGCCTTCGACGGCTGGTCGGTGAACCCGGACCCGGACTACGTCCTGTCGATCCACACCTGCGGCACGCTGCCCGCGACGCCGAAGGACACCGGCGCCACCGACAACTTCATCTGCGACCCGGCCTTCGACGGGCTGTACGCGCGGCAATCGGTGGAGTACGACGCCGCCAAGCGGGCGGATCTGGTCAAGCGGATGCAGTCCCGGCTGTACGACACCGGGTACATGAACATCATGGCGTACCCGAACGCCCTCGAGGCGTACCGCACCGACCAGATCGCGTCCATCACCACCATGCCGGAGGCCGCCGGCAACCTCTGGGGCCAGGACGGCTACTGGAGCTGGTGGTCCGCCGTGCCCGCGGCCGGCTCCGCCGACGGCGGGGACTCCGGCTCCTCGGCCACGCTCTGGCTGGTGCTCGGCCCCCTCGCGCTCGTCCTGGTCGCCGTCGGCGTCTGGACCGCCGTCCGGCGCCGCTCCACCGCCGACGACCGCGAGTAGCGGCGTGACGACGGCAGGCACCCCCGCCGACGTGGCGCGGACCGCACCGGTCCGCGCCACGGACGGCGCCTCCCGCACCGGCACCGCCCTCGGCTACCTCCGCCACGCGGCGGGCAAGCTGGGCGGCGCGGCCGTCTCGCTGCTGGCCGTGCTCGTCACCAGCTTCTTCCTCTTCCGGATCATCCCCGGTGACCCGGTCAAGGCGATGACGCACGGCGTACCGACGTCGGCCGAACAACTGGCCACGCTAAGACGGCAGTTCGGCCTGGACCTGCCGCTCTGGCAGCAGTTCACCGAGTACTGCGCCAAGGCGCTGAGCGGCGACCTCGGCACCTCGTACCAGTTCCACGCCCCGGTCGGCGAGCTCATCGCCCAGAAGCTCCCCGCGACACTGCTGCTGACCGGCGTCGCCGTCACGCTCTACTCCGCGCTCGGGCTCTGGCTCGGCACCCGCTCCGCCTGGAACCACGGCCGTCTCGGCGACAAGGTCAACACCGGACTGGCGCTGACCCTCTGGTCCGTGCCGTCGTTCTGGCTCGGCCTGCTGCTGATCATCGTGTTCTCCGTCGGCATCGGCCCGGTCCCCGGGCTCTTCCCGACGGGCGGCATGGAGTCGGGCACCGGCGAGACCGGCTTCGCGTACGTCCTCGACGTCGCCCACCACATGGTGCTGCCGGTCCTCACCCTGGTCGCCGTCGGGTACGCACAGACCCTGCTCGTCATGCGCTCCTCGCTGCTGGACGAGATGGGCGGCGACTACCTGACGACGGCGAGGGCGAAGGGGCTGCGCGACGATGCCGTGCGCCGTCGGCACGCCGTACCGAACGCCCTGCTGCCGACCGTCACCATGGTCTTCATCAACCTGGGCCATGTGGTGGCGGGCTCGATCCTGGTCGAGACGGTCTTCTCCTGGCCGGGGCTCGGCGGGCTGTTCTACCAGGCGCTCAGCGTGCCCGACCTGCCGCTCGTGCAGGGCCTCTTCGTGGTCTTCGCCGGAGCGATGATCGTGGCGAACCTCGTCGCCGACCTGCTCTATCCGCTGCTCGACCCCCGGGTGGGCCGATGACGACCTCTCTGACCTGGGCGCGGCGGCGGAACGCCGTGTCCCGCTTCTGGCAGCAGTACCGCACGCACCGCGCCGGGCTCTACGGCCTGGCCGCGCTCACGCTGATCGCGCTGACCGCCCTGCTCGCGCCGCTGACCGTCGGCGCCGACGTGCAGTCGGTGACGAACGCGCCCGGGACGGCCATGGAGCCGCCGAGCGCCGCGTTCCCGCTCGGGACGGACCAGTTCGGGCGCTCGCTGCTCGGACTGCTGATCTGGGGCGCGCGGATCTCGCTCCTCGTCGGGCTGCTGGCGGCGGCCCTCTCGGTCGCCATCGGGACGGTGGTCGGTATCGTCGCGGGCCATTACGGCGGTTGGTTCTCGACGGTCGTCATGCGGATCACCGACTGGTTCCTGGTGATGCCGACGCTCGTCCTGGCGATCGTGCTGGCCACGGTGATGTCCCGGTCGATGTGGACGGTGATCCTGGCGATCGGTGTCACGAGCTGGCCGACGACGGCCCGGCTGGTGCGCGCCCAGACGATCGCCGTGGAGTCCCGCCCGTACATCGAGCGGGCCACGGCGCTGGGCGGCGGGCACGGGCACGTCATGAGCCGGCATGTGCTGCCCAACGTGATGCCGCTGGTGCTCGCGCAGACGACGCTCGGCATCTCGACCGCGATCCTCACCGAGGCGACGCTGGCGTTCCTCGGCCTCGGCGATCCGACCGTCGTCTCGTGGGGCGGCATGCTGCAGGACGCCCGGGAGGCGGGCGCGGTCTCGTCCGGTCACTGGTGGTACCTCGCCCCGCCCGGGATCGCGATCGCGGTGGTCGCGCTGGCCTTCACGCTGTGCGGCCGGGCGATCGAGTCCGTACTCAACCCGAAGCTGGGGGTGGGGCGTTGAGCCTCCTGGAGATCCGCGACCTGAGGGTGACGTACGGGTCGGGCGCGGCCGCGGTCCCCGCCGTCCGGGGGGTCGACCTCACGCTGGACGCCGGGCGGAAGCTGGGGGTGGCGGGCGAGTCCGGCTGCGGGAAGTCGACGATGGCGCTGGCGCTGCTGCGGCTCCTTCCGCCGTCGGCCCGGCTGACGGGCGAGATCCTGCTCGACGGCGAGGACGTCCTGACCATGCGGTGGGGCCGGCTGCGGGCGGTGCGGTGGGCGGGGGCGTCGATCGTCTTCCAGGGGGCGATGCACTCGTTGAACGCGGTGCACCGGATCGGCGACCAGATCGCCGAACCGCTTCTGGTGCACGGGCGGGCCACCCCGGCGGCCGCGCGCGGGCGGGTCGGTGAGCTGCTGGAGCAGGTGGGGCTTCCGGCGGCGCGGGCGGCGGCGTACCCGCACGAGCTGTCCGGCGGGCAGCGCCAGCGGGTGATGATCGCGATGGCGCTCGCCTGCGACCCCCGGCTGATCGTGGCGGACGAGCCGACGACCGCGCTCGACGTGATGATCCAGGCGCAGATCCTGCGGCTGATCGGGCGGCTGGTCGCCGACGAGGACATCAGCCTGCTGATGATCAGCCACGATCTGGCCGTCCTCGCCGACACCTGCGACCGGCTCGCGGTGATGTACGCCGGCCGGGTGGTCGAGGAGGGGCCCGCGCGGACGGTGTACGACGCCGCCGAGCACCCGTACGGGCGGGCGCTGTCCTCGGCGTTCCCGAGGATCGGCGACCCGGCGTCGCGCCTGGCGCCGCGCGGGCTGCCGGGCGATCCTCCGGATCCGGCGGACCTGCCGGGCGGCTGCGCGTTCCATCCGCGCTGTCCGGTGGCGGTGGAGGTGTGCGGGGAGCGGGACCAGGAACTGCGGGAGGCGGGCGCGGGGCGCCGGGCGGCCTGCGTACACGTCGGGAGTGGCTCATGAAACCGCTGAAGCCGGACGCCTCGCCGATGGAGGCCGCACCGCCGGGGGCACCGTGCGGACCCTCGCCGCTTTCGCCGGCGGCGGCGTCGGACGAGGTGGCGTCGGACGTGGCGGCTCCGGGAACCGCGACCTCATCGGAACCCGTGCGCGCGGAGGCCCCGGGGGCGCGTCCGTTGCTGTCCGCGAGGGGGCTGCGGATCGTCTTCCCGGGGCGGCGTGGCGCTCCGGCCGCGCGCGCGGTGGACGGGGTCGACCTCGACATCGGCGCGGGCGAGATCGTGGCGCTGGTGGGCGAGTCGGGGTGCGGCAAGACGACACTGGCCCGGTCGCTGCTCGGCCTGGTGCCGCCCACGTCGGGGACGATCAGCTTCGCCGGCGAGCCGCTGTCCTACGGTTCCCGCGCTTTGAAGGCGTACCGGAAGCGGGCCCAGCTGGTCCTCCAGGACCCGAGCGGCTCGCTGAACCCGCGGCACACGGTGTACGACGCGGTGGCGGAGGGGCTGCGAATCCACGCGTACGGCGGGGACGAACGGGCCGCCGTCGCCGCCGCGCTCGCGCGGGCCGGGCTGCGGCCGCCCGAGCGGTTCTTCCTGCGCTATCCGCACGAGCTGTCCGGCGGGCAGCGCCAGCGGGTCGTCATCGCCGGGGCCCTGGTCCTCGAACCGGAACTCATCGTGGCGGACGAGCCGGTGGCCTCCCTGGACGCGTCGGTACGCGGGGAGATCCTGGCCCTGCTGCTGCGCCTGCGCGACGATCTGGGTCTGTCGGCGCTGGTCGTGACCCACGACTTGGGTCTCGCGTGGAACATCGCGGACCGGGTGGCGGTGATGTACCTGGGGCGGATCGTGGAGACCGGATCCGTGGAGTCCGTACTGACCTCGCCCCGGCATCCGTACACCCGGGCGCTGCTGTCGGTGCTTCCGGACTCCGGGGGCGAGCCGGTGGTGCTGACCGGCGAGCCCCCGGACCCGTCCCGGATCCCCTCCGGTTGCCGCTTCCACGCCCGCTGCCAGGTCCTCGCCTCCGGCGAGGCGGCCGCGGTCGCGGACCGCTGCCGCGGCGAGGACCTGGCGGTCCTCGGCGGCGGCAGCGGTGCGCGGGAGGTGGCGTGCCACTGGGTGGCGGCACACGGGTGACGGAAACCTGACCGGGTCGGACCGGCCGGGCCGGGGAATGGGGCCGCGGCCGATGGGCCGGGCCGGGGAATGTGGCACGACCGGGCCGGCCGGGCTCCGAACACGGCCCGACCGGCTCGGGTGAGCCGGGGAGATGACGTCACCGGCTCGGGTGAACCGGGGAGGTGACACGACCGGCTCGGGTGAGGCGGGGAGGTGACGCGACCGGTCGGCCGGGCTCGGTTCGGTGACCGAGCCGGCCGGCCGGACGCACGTCGGGACTACGGCTCGACCGGCTCCGCCGGCTCCTGGTCGGTGGGGCCGCCCGGCTGGGACGGGTCGCCCGCCGCCGGACCCGTCGGCTGCTGCTCCGTCGGCCCGCCGGGCTTGGCCGCGCCCTCCTGCGCCGCCGGCATCGACTCGCAGGAGCTGATCGACGTCCGGGTGGAGACCGACTTCACCAGGCAGGTGTCCTTGCCGACACCGGCGTCCACCGTCCCCCAGTGCTCGCCGACGACCAGCGTCGCGCCGCGCGGTCCGCTGATCTTGTCGTCGCCCGGGCCGGACTGGATGAGCCCACCGGACTCCGGGCCCAGGGCCTCGGCCTCGATGGTGTCGTTCTCGCTGCCACCGAGGACCCGGCCCGAGAAGTCGATGACGCCCGTGCGGATGGTGTCGGCGCCGTCGTTGCCGGTGACGATCCCGCCGCCGCGGTTGAACTGCCCGGGCGCGCCGGACACCGAGCCGGTGGTGATCTTGTCGTCGCCGTCGTCGCCGTGGACGACGGCCCCGAGCTTCGCCCCGTCGCCCCGGACGGTCGCCACCTTGATGACGTCGTTGCCCCGGTTGCCCCGGACCATGCTGAAGGTGGTCTGGGGGACCAGGTGCTTGGCGCGGATGACGTCGTTGCCCTCGCCGCCCGACACCGCCGAGTCGATGACCAGGCCCCTGATCTCGATGATGTCGTTGCCGTTGCCACCCGAGACGGTGACGCCTTCCAGGTCGCTGTCGCAGAAGATGTGGTCGTCCTTCGGGGTGCCGTTGACCTGGTTCCCGGGCGGGGCGGGGACGTCGTTGACCCAGCACTGGTGCATGGGGACCCGGCCCTTGTGCGGGGCCGACGCCTGGGCGGGCGCTCCGGCCACGGACACGACGGCCACGCCGGCGAGCAGCGCGGTCATCGCGGCCGGGCCGCGCACGGCCTTGCGGAGGGACGACGAGGTGGTGTCTGACATTGCGTGGGTCTCCTTTGCGGAAATGGCGAGATAGGCGCCAGGGGGACGAACGGTCAGGCGGTCGTGGTGCGCGCGGGGTGCGCCGCGGGCGAGTAGCCGACGATCCGGCGGGTGTTGAGGTCGGCCTCCAGGGAGGGAACGGCGGCCTTGGTCCACCGTCCGAGGCACATCTCCGCGGTGATGCCGGGGCCGAAGCCGGCCACGATGCCGCGGGCGCCCTCGGACAGGCCGCCTTCGTCGAAGAGCCGGCGCACCGCGTCCAGGACGACGGCGCTGGCGATGTTGCCGTACTCCGTGAGGGTGGCCCGGCTGAACCGGAAGGCCTCGGGCGGCACTTCGAGGAAGTGGCTCAGGTCGTCCAGGATCCGGGGCCCGCCCGCGTGGATGATGTAGAAGTCCAGATCGCCGGCGTCCCAGCCGTGGGATCCCGCGATCTCGCGGAGCGCCGGAGCCAGCGGCTCCATGGTGGTCGGCACCCGCTTGTCGAGCAGGAAGTGGAATCCGGTGGCCCGGACGCTGTACGCGATCCAGTCCTCGGTGTCGGGGACGAGATGGGAGTTGTTGCGTTCCAGGGCGATCCCGGTGCCGCCGCGCCCCCGTACGACCGCGGAGGCGACCGCGTCGCCGAACAGGCCGTTGGAGAGCAGCGAACCGACACCGAGGTCGGTGGGCTGGTAGCACAGCGAGCAGAACTCGCAGGCCACGATGAGGACGTTGGCGTCCGGGTACGCCACGCAGAAGTCGTGCGCCCGGTTGATGGCGGCGCCGCCCGCCGCGCAGCCGAGCTGGGCGATGGGCAGCTGCCGGGTGTGACTGGGGAAGCCCATGGTGTTGATCAGCCAGGCCGTGAGCGAGGGCATCATGAACCCCGTGCACGACACGTAGACGATCATGTCGATGTCCGCGGGGCGGAGATCGGCGTTGCGCAGGGCCTCCTCGATCACACGCGGCACCCGGGCCTTCGCCTCGGCTTCGTAACGCACGTTGCGTTCCTCGAAGCCCGGGTGTTTCAGGGTCTCCTCGATGGGCTGGACGATGTGCCGCTGGGCCACGCCGGTGTTCTCGATCAGCCGGAGGGCCAGCGGCAGTTGGGGGTGATCGGCATGACGCGAGCGGGCGAGATCGAGCGTCTCCTCCCTTGTGATCACGTACTCGGGTACGGCCACCGCGGGTTTGCACAGAGTCACCACGAGACTCGCTCCTTCGTTCAGGTACGCCGTGAACTGCCGCCACATTCACCCGGGGCTCGCGACCCCGCAACCGCGAGAGTCACGAAAAGCTCACGGAGCGTCACCCGACCGGCCGTGTCGGCACCCGGCCCACGGCCCCGTCCTCCGTTCAGGGGGCTGTGGCCGCCGGGCGTGTCGGCGGCTCCTCCGGCCGGGAACAGCCACCCCATGACCACCTCCGAATCGACGGCCGCGGCGCGGCCGGCACGCACCTGGGCGGTCGACGACCTGCCCGCGCTGGACTTCGACCCCCTGCTGACCGAGCTCCTCGCCGAGGAGCCGGTGGCGCGCATCCGACTGCCGTTCGCCGCCGAGAACGAGGCCTGGCTCGTCACGCGGTACGAGGACGTCCGCATGGTGACGTCCGATCCGCGGTTCAGCCGGACGGCCCTGCTCGACCGCATGGTGACCGGCATGACCGGCCACATGGTGGCCTCGAAGGCGGCCCTGAACTACGCCGATCCGCCGTACCACACCCAGCTGCGCAAGGCCGTGACCAAAGCGTTCACCGGACAGAGCACCAAACGGCTGCGCCCCCTCGCACAGGCGACCGCGGACCGGCTGCTCGACGGGATGGAGGAGTCGGGCCGTCCCGCCGATCTGATGCGGCATCTGCACGGGCCCCTGCCGATGGCCGTGGTCTGCGATCTGCTGGGCATCCCCGACGAGGACCGCGCGGAGCTGGCGTCCTGGCCCGACCTGATCCTGTCCTCGGGCCCCGGGCCGGCGAGCAGCAAGGCGGCCAAGGCCCAGATCCACGGCTACATCACCCGGCTGCTCGAACAGCGCCGGGCGGAGCCGCGTGACGACCTGGCCGGGGTGCTCGCGGAATCCCTCGAAGAGGGCCGGATCAGCAATGACGAGGCCGTGTCGCTGGCCATGGCGATCCTCATCAGCGGTGCCCACGCGGTCCGCAACAACAGCGCCAACATGGTGTACCTGCTGCTCACCCGTCCGGACCTGATGGCGCGTCTGCGGGCGGAGCCGGAGCTGCTCCCGCAGGCGGTGGACGAGCTGCTGCGCTGGATCCCGCACCGCAACGGCGTGGGGCTGCCGCGGATCGCCACCGAGGACGTGGAGGTCGGAGGGGTGCTCATCCGGGCGGGTGAGGCGGTGTACGCGTCCTACCTCGCCGCCAACCGGGACCCGGAGGTCTTCGAGGACCCGCACGAGGTCGACTTCGACCGGACGGGTACGGGGCACGTGTCCTTCGGGCACGGGCCGCACCACTGCATGGGCGCGATGCTCACGCGGATGGAGTCGGAGGTGATGCTCTCGACGCTGCTGAGGCGCTATCCGGACCTGCGTCTGGCGGGGGCGCCCGAGGACACGGTGTTCCAGTCGAAGGGCCTGATCCGCGGCCCGAAGGAGCTGATCGTCACCTGGTGACCGCGGCGCGGCGCCACCGGACGGCCACGGCCCGCCTCGGGCTCACGCCGGGGTCCGGCCCCTACGGGTCGGCCGCGGGCGGGGGCCCGGCGCGGGCCGGACGTGCGTGCGGGCCCGGCGACAGCGAATCGGGGGCAAGGCCCGGCGACAGCGCCCCGGGAGCGCGGGCCCCACGCGTCGGCGTCGCGCGTCAGGTGGTGGGGCGGTCCCGGTCGTACGCCTCGGTCAGCTCGCGGCAGCGCTTGACGTCCCCGGCCATCGCGTCGAGCAGGTCGTCCAGCGTGTCGAACTTGAGCATGCCGCGGACGTACGCCAGGAAGTCGACGGCCACGTGCAGGCCGTACAGGTCGAGGCCCTCGCGGTCGATCGCGTACGCCTCGACGGTCCGCTCCGTGCCGTCGAACTGCGGGTTCGTGCCCACCGAGATCGCCGCCGGCATGCGCTCGCCGGCGGCCGTCAGCCAGCCCGCGTACACGCCGTCGGCCGGGATCGCGGTGTGCGGCAGGGTCTCGACGTTGGCCGTCGGGAAGCCGAGCTCGCGGCCGCGCTGGGCACCGCGCACGACGACGCCCTCGACGCGGTGCGGGCGGCCGAGAATCTCGGCGGCGCCCTCCATGTCGCCCTCGGCGACCAGACGGCGGGTGAGCGTGGAGGAGAAGGGGTCGCCGCCGCCGGCCGTACCGCTGACGAAGAGGTCGACGACCTCGACGTCGTAGTCGTAGGTGGCGCCGAGCTCGGCCAGGAACGCGACGTTGCCGGCCGCGCGGTGACCGAAGCGGAAGTTCGGGCCCTCGATGACGGCCTTCGCACGCAGCTTGTCCACGAGGACCTTCACGATGAAGTCCGCCGGGGACAGCTGCGAGAACTCGGCCGTGAAGGGCAGGATCAGCACCGCGTCGACGCCCAGCTCCGCCATCAGCTCCGCGCGCCGGTGGTGTGGGGCGAGCAGCGGCGGGTGACTGCCGGGCCGCACGACTTCGGAGGGGTGCGGGTCGAAGGTGACGACGACCGAGGGAACGCCGAGCTCACGCGCGCGGTCCACCGCCCGCCCGATGATCAGCTGGTGCCCGCGGTGCACACCGTCGTAGGAGCCGATGGTGACGACGCTGCGTCCCCAGTCCTGGGGAATGTCCTCCAAGCCACGCCAGCGTTGCACTGTGACCGCTCCTCGTCCGCCTGTTCGCCGATTACGCAGGTCTAAGACTGCCATGTCCACGGCCTTCGGTTCGCATCGGCATGGAACTGCCGAGGCTCTCGACCGTCCTGCGGGTGTCCGCGCCGACGAGCGCGGCCCAGGCGGCGGGGTCGTCGGCCGGTCCGCCGGCCAGCCCGGCGGCGAAGGCCGGTACCTCCCGGGCGAGCTCCGCGATCCTTCGGTCGAAGCGGTCGGCGCCCTCGCGGGTGCGGACGAGGAGCAGTCCGACGCGGTGGACGAGGTCGCGGGTGCGTACCTCGGGGCGCCGGTCGCAGCCGAGGGCGGCGGCGCGCAGCAGGGCGTCGAGGACGGCCGGGCTCCCCGGTTCCTCCTCCTCGTATCTCAGCAGGACGTCGAGGAGTTCGGTCCGCAGGAGGCGCGAGGCGCCGGTGCCGGGCGCGGCGAGGACGGGGGCCAGGGCCGTGCGGACGTGGGCGGGGTGGTCCCGGAGCAGCCCGGTCACCAGCGGGAAGAGGACGGCCCGCGCGGCCGGGCCGTGCTCCAGCCTGCGGTCGGCGTAGGCGGCGGCGTGGCGGGCCGGCCCGGGGCCGGGGTGGCGGTCGACGTACGCGCGGACGAGGGCGGCGGCGCGGCGGGCGAGGGCGGGCGTGGTGATCTCCGCGAGGGCGTCCGTCACCTCGCCGGCCGCGGCCTCGGGGCCGTCGAGGCGGGCCTGGAGGGCGGCGAGGACCGGCTCGGGGTCGGCGGGGAGCGCCGCGGTGAGGGCCGCGGCGGGTACGCCGGGCTCGGTGAGCGCCCGGGGGAGGTGGCGGGCGCGGGTGTGCGGGTCGCGGATCAGGATGCCGAGGGCGGGCCCGTGCAGGGCGGGGTCGCGGGGGCGGGCGAGGAGGGCGAGGGCGGCGTACCGCAGGAGTTCGCGGTCGGCGCCGGTCGTGACGTGCCCGGCGACCAGGTTTCCGTACGTCGCGGCCGCCGCCCTCCGCTCGGGCCGTCCGTCGTCGTGTGCCCATCGGTCGACGGCCCGGCACAGGGCGGCCGGCTCGTCCTCGGCGAGCGCGGTCAGGAGGCCGTCGGCGAGCGGGTGCGCGGTCGCGACGAGCGCCTCGCACAGGTCGTCGACGGCCCGGCGGCGGTGTGTGTGGAGCAGGGCCTGCGCCGCGGTGCCGACGGTCGCGTGCGGGGCGGCGGGCAGCGCTCGCGGGTCGCCGAACCATCGGCAGAGCAGCGGCTGCACCCCCCGGGGGTCGGCGGCCAGCCGGGCGGCGACGGCGTCGAGGTGGCGGGGCGGCCCGCCCGGGCCGGGCGGGCCGTCGGCGGTCACCAGCCGCCGCAGCAGGTCCATGCGCTCGTCCTCCCCCACGCGCAGGGTGTCCCAGAACGCCGGGCCGAACGGCGCGAAGGCGCCGGCCGGCCCGTGGGATCCGCCGGGCGGGCGGGCTCCGACGCGGTCGGCGAGGTGGCGCAGTACGGGGAGGTACGGCCTCGGGTCGGGCACCCGCCGCAGGGAGTCGGCGAGAAGGCGGCCGCCCCACCAGGCACCGTCCGTGGCATCGAGACCGGCACGCGAGAACCGGTCGAGCGCGTCGACCAGACCCACCAGCCGCGCGGCGAGCGCGGCGGACCCCCGCTCCCGCTCCACGAGAAGCAGCGCCTCGAGAACGGGCCCGATGCGGTGGCGCGGTACGGGCAGCGGGCACGGGCCACTCCCCCGCGCCCCTTCCGGGAGGCGCGGCGCGGGCACGGAGGACGGCGCCGGGCCCCCGGGGCCGGGCGGCGCGGCCGCGAGGCCGTACGAGGCGGGTAGCGCGGCCTCGTTCACCGGCGCCCCCTCTCCGACGTGCCACGTCTCGGGCGATGCGCCCGGAGCAATCGGTACCTCAGCGTCGCCCGATCCGTACGAGAGAGGCCGTACCGCCCCGGGAACCGGCACCTCGCCACCCCCCGATCCATACGAAAGGGGTACCGCCGGTCCGCCGGCCGGTGTCGTGTCGCCGGAGTCGTACGGGACGGGCGAGGGAAGCGGCGGCTCACCGGCCGAGCCGCATGACCCCGGCGGCGCGCCCACCGGCAGCGGCGCTTCCTCGTCGGAGGCGTGCGGGGTGGGCGGCGAGGGGGGGACATCGGAGGAGGCCCGGGCGGAGGAGAGTCGGGCGGGGGCCTCCTCGTGCGGGCGGTGGACCAGGGCGTCCAGGGCCCCGTCGACGTCCAGGTGGGCGCCCTGCAGCCAGTCCGCGAGCTCCTCGTGTCCGAAGCGGTAGCCCGAGCCGGCCGGGACGAGGAGGCCCTCGGTCAGGACGGCGGAGGCCCAGCCCGTCCGCCACGGGAACATCTCCTCGAAGGAGAACCGGTCCAGTTCGCCCTGGCCGGGGCCCAGACATCGCCGGGCGGCCGCGTGGACCCGCCCCGCCACCCGGGCCGCCAGCCGGCGCACGGCGGTGCCCCGGACGAGGGGGCGGGATCCGGCGGCGATCCGTACCGCGACGCGCAGGCACATCAGATCCAGGTGGGCCGAGAAGACGTCCTCCCGGCCCGGCCGGCCCGGGACGTCTCCGGGCAGCGCCTCCCGTACCTCGGCGAGCAGTCGCAGCACCAGCGGATGCCGTGCGTCCTCCCCGGCCAGATCGGCGTCGGCGAGCCCGTAGCGCCGCCGCGCGGTCCGCGCCTCGTCCTCCCCGAGGTCCCCGATCACGACGGCGCCGGGCAGGTGCGGCGCGGCGTACGGATCCGGCCGGAGGGACACCGCCGCGGATCCGGCCGGCGCCGGAGGGTCCGCGACGGCACCGGTCCGGGCACCGGCACCCGTCGACGGCTCCGTGCCGGGACCGGCGTATCCTCCCCCGCCCGGCCCCCCGCGACCGCCCCGCGCCGTGGGAGCCGGGCGGTGGAGGGCGGCGGGTGTGTAGAGCCCGCCCGCCTGTTCCCAGTGCTCCGGGCGGCAGCCGAGCAGGAGGCGGGCACCGTGCGCGCGGAGCCAGCTCTCCGTTCCCCTGCTCCAGGCGGCCAGGCGGTGGGCGAGGGCCGGGGGCATCTCCTCCGGGCCGTCGAGGACAAGGAGCAGGGGGCGGCCCGCCGCCCGGGCGAGGGCGGCCGCCCGTTCCGGGGTTGCGGTGGTGGCGTCGCCGCGGGCGCCGGACGTGGCGACGATACGGCCGGCCTGGCGCAGGGCCCGGCCGACGGCGTCGGCGACGGAGGTGTCGTCGGCGCGCAGGTCGGCGCCGCGCAGCCACAGGGTGGGGGCGGGTTCCGCTCCCCGGGCGCGGCGCGCGCAGTGGGCGGCGAGCGCCGTGGTGCGTCCCGTGCCGGGGACGCCGACGAGCGCGAGGACCTGTGCCTCGCCGGCGGTGAAGGCGGCGAACTCCCGGAAGCACGCGGTGCGCTCGACGGGCTCGGGCGCGGCGGACCAGGCCGTGGGGGTGCCGGCGGAGCCGGTGGAGGTGGCGGTCAGCTCCAGGACTCCGGCGAGGTTGAGATCGTGGCCGTAGCAGGGGACGGTGGCGGCGTTGCGCCGCAGCAGGTCGGCCAGCGGACCGGCGGACGCGAGCGGCAGGGCGTACCCGGCGGCTCGGTGGTCGCCGTGGAGGGCGGTGCCGAGGACGGCGAGGACGGCTCCGGTGACGGGGTCGAGGACGGGGCCGCCTGCGGCGTGACCGCCGCGGCGGAGGGCCTCGGCGCCCTCGGTGCCGATGGCCAGCTCCACGGCGTCGCCGAGGACGCGGAAGCGGTCCGTGGCGGTGTAGGTGACGCGGGCGGGGGCGAGCACCCGTGCCTCGCGCCAGCCGTGGGCGGCGATCCGTACGTAGGTGCCCGCCTCGATCTCCCGGCGGGCGCTGATCGGCAGGGGGCGCACGCCGAGTCCCTCGGTCCGTACGAGCGCGAGACCGGACTCGGGGAGGGCGGTGACGGCGTCGCCGTCCACCCGGCACGCGCGGTCGCCCTGCGCGGCGCGCAGGACGAGTCGTGCGACTCCGTCGACGGCTTCGTGGCTGGTGACCACCGTGCCCCGGTCATCGGCGACGAAGCCGGTCCCGCTCGGACGGCCCGCCGGATCACAGATCCGTACCAGCGTCGCCAGGTCCCCGCGTCCCATGGGACGACGGTAGGTCGGCGGTGATCATCCCGAGAAGCACACAGGCCGAACGCGCCCCCTCGTGCACCCCTGTTTCACTCCGAGCGCCCGTCCGAAGGAGTGAATACGCGGCCTGGCGTGGAGAGAAACCCTCCGGAGGGGGATCGTGGAGCGGGCACGCGCGCGTGCCCGCTCCACGATGGAATCCCCGCGGACGCGGCGCCGGGTCGTCACGCTCCGCCGCCCGCGTCGTCCGTCAGCCGAAGACGGCCAGGCTCTTGGCCTTGCCCTTCTGCTCCTCCACCAGGGCGAGCAGCCCGCCCTCCGGCCCGAAGACGGCGACCGGCCCGGGCGGGTACGTCGGCATCTCCAGGCGGACACCGTTCAGCAGCAGCCGGCCCCGCCTCTCGTCGACGTCCCAGCGGGGGAACGCCGCCGAGGCGGCGTCGGCGACCGGCATGACCGTCAGCTCCTCCTGGAGCTGGTCCAGGGTCCGGGCGGCGTCCAGCTTGTACGGCCCGACCCGGGTCCGGCGCAGCGCGGTCAGGTGGCCGCCGACGCCGAGTCCGGCGCCCAGGTCACGGGCGAGGGCGCGGATGTACGTACCGGAGGAGCAGACGACCGAGACGACCAGGTCGACGACGGGCGTGCCGTCCTCGGCGACGGCGTCCCGCATGTCGTACACCTGGAAGGACGAGACCGTCACCGGACGGGCCGGGATCTCGAACTCCTCGCCGCCGCGCACCCGCGCGTACGACCGCTTGCCGTCGATCTTGATGGCGGAGACCTTCGACGGCACCTGCATGATGGCGCCGGTCAGCTCCGCCACGCCCGCGTCGACCGCCTCGCGCGTCACCTTCGACGCGTCCACGGACGCCGTGATCTCGCCCTCGGCGTCGTCGGTGACCGTCGTCTGGCCGAGGCGGATGGTGCCGAGGTACTCCTTCTCGGTCAGGGCCAGGTGCCCGAGGAGCTTGGTCGCCCGCTCCACGCCGAGGACGAGGACGCCCGTCGCCATCGGGTCGAGCGTTCCCGCGTGACCGACCCGGCGGGTCCGGGCGATCCCGCGCATCTTGGCCACGACGTCGTGCGAAGTGAAGCCCGACGGCTTGTCGACGATGACAAGCCCGTCGGGCGTCTTCCCTGCGTTGCTCATCAGGCGGTGGTGCCCTCTTCGTCCTCGTCCTCGGGCTTGCGGTACGGGTCGGCCTCGCCGGCGTACTGCGCGCCGGAGGAGACCTCGCGGACCTGCGCGTCGGAGGCGCGCGCCTTGTCGAGGAGGTCCTCGATCGTCTTGGCGGTCTCCGGGAGGGCGTCCGCGACGAAGGTCAGGGTGGGCGTGAACTTCGTCCCCGCCGCCCGGCCCACCGCGGAACGCAGCACGCCCTTGGCGCTCTCCAGGCCGGCCGCCGCGCTGGCCCGGTCCTCGTCGTCGCCGTAGACCGTGTAGAAGACCGTGGCCTCCCGCAGGTCACCGGTGACGCGGGTGTCCGTGATGGTCACGTGCGTACCCAGGCGCGGGTCCTTGATGCCGCGCTGCAGCTTCTCGGCGACCACCTCCCGGATGAGGTCCGCCAGCTTCTTCGCCCGCGCGTTGTCGGCCACTGGTCCTTCTCCTTCTTTGCCTTGCTCGTTCAGTCTTCATCAGTGTGGAGCCGTCGTCGCACCGACAGCAGCTCCACCTCGGGCCGGGCCGCCACCAGCCGCTCGCAGCGGTCCAGTACGTCCGACAGGAACCCCGGGTCCCCGGACACCAGCGCGACGCCCAGCCGGGCCCTGCGATGGAGGTCCTGGTCGCCCACCTCGGCCGCGCTCACGGAGAACTTGCGCTGGAGCTCGGCGACGATGGGCCGGACGACGGAGCGTTTCTCCTTCAACGAATGAACGTCGCCGAGGAGCAGATCGAAGGACAGAGTCCCCACGTACATGTAGTGCCGGATGTCCCGCCGGTTCGGGTTCGGTGGCCCGCCACGCCGTCGCTTGGCAGGAACACCAGAACCGTACACGCAACGGCCGGGGCCGATCGACGGAATAACTCCCGCCGACCGGCCCCGACCTACCGCTGCGCTCAGGCGCGCGGCTTCTCGCGCATCTCGTACGTCGCGATGACGTCGTCGACCTTGATGTCGTTGAAGTTTCCGAGGTTGATACCACCCTCGAAGCCTTCGCGGATCTCGGTGACGTCGTCCTTGAAGCGGCGCAGACCGTGGATCGTGAGGTCCTCGGCGATGACCTTGCCGTCGCGGACCAGACGCGCCTTGGTGTTGCGCTTGACCTCGCCGGAGCGGATGAGGACACCGGCGATGTTGCCCAGCTTGGACGAGCGGAAGACCTCGCGGATCTCCGCCGTGCCGAGCTCGACCTCTTCGTACTCCGGCTTGAGGAGACCCTTCAGGGCCGCCTCGATCTCCTCGATGGCCTGGTAGATCACCGAGTAGTACCGGACGTCGACGCCCTCGCGCTCCGCCATCTGCGCGGCACGGCCGGCCGCACGGACGTTGTAGCCGATGACGATGGCGTCGGAGCCCATCGCCAGGTCGATGTCGGACTCGGTGACCGCACCCACACCGCGGTGCAGGACCCGGATGTCGACCTCTTCACCGACGTCGAGCTGGAGCAGCGAGGACTCGAGAGCCTCGACCGCACCGGACGCGTCGCCCTTGATGATGAGGTTGAGTTCCTGGACCAGACCGGCCTTGAGCACCTTGTCGAGGTCCTCGAGGGACACCCGGCGGACACGCTTGGCGAAGGCGGCGTTGCGCTCACGCGCGGCGCGCTTCTCGGCGATCTGACGGGCCGTACGGTCCTCGTCGACGACCAGGAGGTTGTCGCCGGCACCCGGCACGTTGGTGAGACCGAGCACCAGGACGGGAGTCGACGGGGTCGCCTCCTCGACGTTGTTGCCCTTGTCGTCGAGCATCGCCCGGACGCGGCCGTACGCGTCGCCGACCACCACGGTGTCGCCGATGCGCAGCGTTCCGCGCTGGACCAGGACGGTCGAGACGGCACCGCGACCGCGGTCGAGGTGGGACTCGATCGCAATACCCTGCGCGTCCTGGTTCGGGTTGGCCCGCAGGTCGAGCGAGGCGTCGGCGGTGAGGACGACGGCCTCCAGCAGGGAGTCGATGTGCAGACCCTGCTTGGCGGAGATGTCGACGAACATCGTGTCGCCGCCGTACTCCTCGGCCACCAGACCGAACTCGGTCAGCTGACCGCGGACCTTGGTCGGGTCGGCACCCTCGACGTCGATCTTGTTGACCGCGACGACGATCGGGACGCCGGCGGCCTTGGCGTGGTTGAGCGCCTCGATCGTCTGCGGCATGACGCCGTCGTTGGCCGCGACCACGAGGATCGCGATGTCGGTCGACTTCGCACCACGGGCACGCATGGCGGTGAACGCCTCGTGACCCGGGGTGTCGATGAAGGTGATGCGACGCTCTTCGCCGTTGACCTCGGTACCCACCTGGTAGGCACCGATGTGCTGGGTGATGCCACCGGCCTCGCCCGCGACGACGTTCGTCTTGCGGATCGCGTCGAGGAGTCGGGTCTTACCGTGGTCGACGTGACCCATGACGGTGACGACCGGCGGACGGGAGACCAGAGCCTCTTCGCCGCCCTCGTCCTCACCGAACTCGATGTCGAAGGACTCGAGGAGCTCGCGGTCCTCCTCCTCCGGGGAGACGATCTGAACCGTGTAGTTCATCTCCTCGCCGAGCATCGTCAGCGTGTCGTCGGAGACGGACTGCGTGGCCGTGACCATCTCACCGAGGTTCATCATCACCGCGACGAGCGACGCCGGGTTGGCGCCGATCTTCTCGGCGAAGTCAGTGAGGGAGGCACCGCGCGACAGGCGAATGGTCTCGCCGCCGCCACGGGGCAGCATCACGCCGCCGACCGACGGGGCCTGCATGGCCTCGTACTCCTGGCGCCTCTGACGCTTCGACTTGCGACCACGACGCGCGGGACCGCCGGGGCGACCGAAGGCGCCCTGCGTGCCACCACGGGCACCGGGGCCCCCGGGACGTCCACCGAAGCCGCCGGGACGACCGCCGAAGCCGCCGCCACCGCCGGGACCACCCGGACGACCGCCGCCGCCACCGGGACCACCGGGACGGCCGGCGAAGCCGCCGCCGCCACCGCCGGGACCGGCCGGACGGCCGGCGAAGCCGCCGCCGCCGGGACGACCGCCACCGCCACCGGCGGGACGGCCACCGGGGCCACCGGGGCCACGGCCGCCGGGACCGCCACCGGGGCGCGGGCCGGCAGCGGGACGCTGCGGCATCATGCCCGGGTTGGGACGGTTACCGCCGGGCGCGCCGCCCGGACGGGGGGCCTGCGGACGAGGCATGCCACCGGGAGTGGGACGGGCACCGCCCTGACCCTGCGGGCGCGGGGCGCCGCCGGGGCCGCCCTGCGGACGCGGGGCACCCGGAACGGCCCCGGGGCCGCCGGGACGGGGAGCGCCGCCACCGGGACGGGGCGCCTGCGGGCGCGCCATTCCGGTGGAGCCACCCGAGGTGAAGGGGTTGTTGCCCGGACGGGGACCGGCCGGACGAGCGCCGCCGGGGCGCGGGGCGCCCTGGCCCTGGGGACGCGGGGCACCCTGGCCCTGCGGACGCGGCGCGCCCTGACCCGGACGGGCGGGACGCTCGCCGGCGGGACGCGGACCCGGGGCACCGCCACCGGCACGCGGACCGGCCGCGGGGGCCGCCGGGGGCGCGGTGAACTCGGGGGCCGCCGGAGCCGGGGTGACCGGCTTGGGCGCGGGCTTCGGGCCCGGGCGGGGGCCCGAGGCGGCCGGAGCCGGAGAAGGGGTGCTGCTGGTGGGCGCGGCCGGAGTGACCGGCGCCGCGGGCGCGGCGGGGGCCGGCTTGGGAGCCGGTGCGCCGGGCTTGGGGGCAGCGGGACGCGCCGCGGCGGCCGGAGACGGCGCCGCGGGCTTCGAGGGGGCGGCCTTGCGAGGCGCGCCCGGCTTGGCAGCGGACTTGCCGGCGTTGCCGCCGGGCCCCTGCAGTGCATCAGTCAACTTGCGCACGACCGGCGCCTCGATCGTCGAGGACGCAGAACGCACGAACTCACCGAGTTCTTGGAGCTTGGCCATGACGACCTTGCTCTCCACACCGAACTCCTTGGCGAGTTCGTATACCCGGACCTTAGCCACTTCGCTCCTTTTAGGTCCGGTTACCGCCGGACCGTCGCTACTTCATGGGCGTACTCATCGCGTACTCATCGAGTGCTCATCGCAATCTCGACCTACTTCCAACTCGCGAGGTACCTGACCGCACGGTTATCCGTGCCGTACTTCTTCTTACGGTGCTGCCTGCTCGACGAACCGGCGGACCGAAGCCGCTTCGAGCGGTCCCTGGACCTTGAAGGCCCTCGGGAACGCCCTGCGGCGGACCGCCAGGTCGAGACAGACCGAGGCGGGGTGCAGATACGCACCCCGGCCGGGCAGCGTACCGCGATGATCGGGGACGCATGCGCCCTCGACCGCCACGATGCGCAGCAGATCGCTCTTGGCCGCTCGCTCCCGGCATCCCACACAGGTTCGCTCAGGGCATACGCGGGCATGCGTCCGGCCAGACACGCTTAAGTCTACCTCCCCGTAGCGACCTCACCCGTTCAGGGCAGCGGTCGAACGGTCGTTTGTCGTGATCTCGTCGTAGCAGAACGTCACCACGGCGTGATCTATTCCTTCGTGCGGCCTGTACGGCGTGCGGCCCGAACGGCTCAGTGCCGGTCGCGCTCGTCGCCCTCCGGCTGCTCGGTGTCCGGGCGGATGTCGATGCGCCAGCCGGTGAGACGGGCGGCGAGCCGGGCGTTCTGCCCTTCCTTGCCGATGGCCAGGGAGAGCTGGTAGTCCGGCACGGTCACCCGGGCGGAGCGGGCGGCCAGGTCGACGATCTCGACCTTGGAGACCCGGGCCGGGGACAGGGCGCTGGCGACCATCTCGGCCGGGTCGTCGGACCAGTCCACGATGTCGATCTTCTCGCCGAGCAGCTCCGCCATGACATTGCGCACGCGGCTGCCCATCGGGCCGATGCAGGCGCCCTTGGCGTTCAGGCCCGATCGGGTGGAGCGCACGGCGATCTTGGTGCGGTGACCGGCCTCACGGGCGATCGCCGAGATCTCGACGGAACCGTCCGCGATCTCGGGCACCTCCAGGGCGAAGAGCTTCTTCACCAGATTGGGATGGGTGCGGGAAAGGGTGACGGACGGGCCGCGGACACCCTTGGCCACCCGGACGACGTACGTACGCAGCCGCAGACCGTGGGTGTAGTTCTCGCCCGGCACCTGCTCCTGCACCGGAAGGATGGCTTCCAGCTTGTCGTCCAGCTTGACGAGGACGTTCTTCGGGTCCTTGCCCTGCTGCACCTGGCCGGCGACGATGTCGCCCTCGCGGCGGGCGTACTCGCCGAAGGTGATGTCGTTCTCGGCGTCGCGCAGCCGCTGCTGGATGACCTGGCGGGCGGTGCTCGCCGCGATCCGGCCGAAGTCGGACGGGGTGTCGTCGAAGTCCTTGGGCTCCTGGCCCTCCTCCAGCTCGGAGGGGTCCTCCTTCGCCCACACCGTCACGTGACCGGTCTGCCGGTTCAGCTCCACGCGCGCGTGGCGGCGGGCCGACGGAGTGCGGTGGTACGCGATGAGGAGGGCCGACTCGATCGCCTCGACCAACAGGTCGAAGGAGATCTCCTTCTCTTGTGCCAAGCCCTTCAGGAGCTTCACGTCGATGTCCACGGCTACGCCTCCTCTTCCTTCTTGTCCTTGCGGTTGAACTCGATCTCGACACGCGCCTTGACGATGTCGGCGAATTCGACCCGGCGGGCGGTGGGCTTGCGCCCCTTCACGCCCGGCACTTCGAGGTCGAGGCCGTCGTCGTCCACGGTGAGGATCCGGGCGATCACGTCGTCGCCCTCGCGCAGCTGCAGCTTGACCAGACGGCCGGTGGCACGGGCGTAGTGCCGGTGCTGGGTCAGCGGACGGTCGGCGCCGGGCGAGCTGACCTCGAGGACGTACTCGCCCTCGCCCATCGCGTCCGTCTCGTCGAGCTTCTCGGAGATGGCGCGGCTCAGCTCGGCGCAGGCGTCCAGTTCGACGCCCTCGTCCGAGTCGACGATGATCCTCAGCAGTCCGCGGCGGCCGGCCCGGGACACCTCGATCTCCTCGAGATCCAGGTCCTTCGCGTGGACGAGCGGCTCCAGGAGTCCGCGCAGCCTGTCGCTCTGGGTGGTGCTCATCCGGGTGACTCCTCGGCCGCGTGTGCTGTTGTGGGTTTCGTCGCGTGTCAGACCAAAGGGTATCCGGTCCCAAGGGGTGTTGCCGTCCACGGGGCCGGGCCGCGGGTACGCTCGCCTGCGGTGATCTTCGAGAGCGTGGATCGAGGCAGAGGGAGCGAACGTGGGGCGCACGGGGACGGTCGGCAGGCGCGCGCTCCTGGCGGCGGGGGCCGGCGTGATGACGTCGGCCGGCTGCACCTCCGGCACCGGCGGCGGCCCTCGCGGGCCGTCGGCCGCCGACCTGGCCGCCCGCGCCGAGGCGGCGCTGCGCCGCAGGTCGGTGGCGGCGAGCGCGTCGCTGCTGGCACGGTACGACGCGGTCCTCGCCGCGCACCCGTCGCTGGGGACCCGGCTGGCGCCGCTGCGGGCCTCGGTGGCGGCGCACACGAAGGCGCTGGGCGAGGGAGGGACGGGCGACCCGGCCGCCTCCGCTCCCCCGGGTGACGGGACCACCGCCGCCGCCGACGGGCCCCACGGTCCCGCCGCGAGCCCCGGGGCCACCGCGCCGAGCGGCTCCGCCGGCGTCCGGCCCTCGGCATCGGCCACCGCCCCCGTACCGGCCGACCCGGCCGCCGCGCTGCGGGAGCTGACCTCGGCGGTCCGCACCACCGCCGACGCCCACACGGCAGCGCTGCTCGACGCGCCGCCCGAGTACGCCCGGCTGCTCGCCTCGGTGGCCGCGGCCGGTGCGGCGCACGCGTACCTGCTGACCGAAGGAGCCCGCGGATGAGCGCCCTCGACGCGGCCCAGGCCGCCCTCGCCGCCGAGCACGCGGCGGTGTACGGCTACGGCGTCGTCGGCGGCCGGATCGGCGCCGAGCGGCGCGCGGAGGCAGCGGCGGCGTACGACGGGCACCGGGCGCGCCGTGACGTGCTGCGCCGGGCCGTACGGGACCTGGGCGGCGAACCGGCCGCCGCCGCGGCCGCGTACGAGCTGCCCTTCCCGGTGCCGGACACCGCGGCGGCCGTGCGGCTGGCGACCGTCCTGGAGGACCGGGTGGCCGGGGTGTACTCCGACCTCGTGCGCGCCGCCCGGGGGCCGCTGCGCCGGGACGCCGCCGCCGCGTTGCGCGAGGCGGCGGTACGGGCCGTCCGCTGGCGCGGCGGCGACGTAACCTTTCCTGGGCTCGCCGAGCTGGCACCCGCCCGGCCCTGACGAGGCTCCGAACTGCAGAAGGAACAACGCACGCATGGGTTTCGAACCGCCGCAGCGACTGGTGCGGGCGCTCGGCGAGACGTACGGGGACGCGGTCGCGGCCGAGTGGCTCGACCGGCTCCCCGGGCTGACCCGCGACGCGCTGGACCAGGCGTCCCTGGACGCCGAACGCGTGATGGCGCCGGGCGGACGGAGCAGCCTCGTCGCCCTCGTACGACAGCCGGACGGCTCCCCCGCGGCGCTGAAGATCGCCCCCGAGGCCGCCCGCCCCGACCTGGAGCGGGACGCTCTGGCGCACTGGAACGGCTGGGGCGCGGTGCGGCTGCTCGGGGAGACCGGGGGCGGCGGGCTGCTCCTGGAGCGGCTCCACCCCGAGGTGTCGCTGCGCTCCCTGCCGGAGGCGAAGGCGCTGCTCGAGGCGGCCGGAACGGTGCGGCGGCTCTGGGTCGAGCCCTCCGTGGGGCACGGCTTCGAATCCGTCGCCGAGCGCAGCGCCCGGCAGGCCGCCGCCATGGCCCCCTACCGGAGCGACGCGCTGGCGGGCGAGCTGACCGCGGCGGCGCTGGACGCCCGTGAGGGGCTGGTCGCGGACCCGGCGGAGACGCTGCTGCTGCACGGCTGCTTCCGCCAGGGCAAGGTCCTCGGTGGTGACCGGTCGCCGTGGCTGGCCGTGGGCCCCGAGCCCCTGGTCGGCGAGCGCGCCTACGACCTGGCGCGGCTGGTCAGGGACCGCGTCGAGGACCTGGTCGCCTCCTCCGCGGGGGCCTCGACGGCCCGCCGGCGGGTCAACAAGCTGGCCGACTCCCTGGACGTCGACCGGGAGCGGCTGCGGGGCTGGACGCTGTTCCGCGCCGTGGAGTCGGGCACGCGCGCGCTGGCGGCGGGTCGGCGGCAGGACGCGGAGCTGCTGCTCGAGTTCGCGGACTGGTTGTAGGCACCCCCGCGGGGAATACCCTTTTCGTAGTGTTTTGACCGGCTCGAACCGCAGGGGGCCGTCATGATCGAAGAGCTGCTCTCGGCGGCCGCCGGAGTGGGTGTGGCCGTCGCCGTCTACAGCGCGGCCGCCGCGCGCGTGGTGAAGCAGTACGAGCGGGGAGTGGTCTTCCGCTTCGGGCGGCTCCGCGAAGGGGTGCGGGGGCCCGGGTTCACGATGATCGTTCCGGTGGTCGACCGGCTGCACAAGGTGAACCTGCAGATCGTGACGATGCCGGTGCCGGCCCAGGAGGGCATCACCCGGGACAACGTGACCGTGCGGGTGGACGCGGTCGTGTACTTCAAGGTGATCGACGCGGCCGAGGCGCTGGTGCGGGTGGAGGACTACCGCTTCGCCGTCTCGCAGATGGCGCAGACCTCGCTGCGGTCGATCATCGGCAAGAGCGATCTCGACGATCTGCTGTCGAACCGGGAGAAGCTCAACCAGGGCCTCGAGCTGATGCTGGACTCCCCCGCGATCGGCTGGGGGGTGCAGATCGACCGGGTCGAGATCAAGGACGTGTCGCTGCCCGAGACGATGAAGCGGTCGATGGCCCGGCAGGCGGAGGCGGACCGCGAGCGGCGGGCGCGGGTGATCAACGCGGACGCGGAGCTCCAGGCGTCGAAGAAGCTGGCCGAGGCGGCCGGGGTGATGTCCGGCCAGCCGGCCGCCCTGCAGCTGCGGCTGTTGCAGACGGTGGTGGCGGTGGCGGCGGAGAAGAACTCGACGCTGGTGCTGCCGTTCCCGGTGGAGCTGCTGAGGTTCCTGGAGCGGGCGTCCCAGAACCAGCCCGGAGCGCCGGCGGGCGAGCCCGCCCCGCCTCCGGCTCCGCCCGTGGCTCCGACCGAGAGCTTCGAGGACCCGCTGCCCGGGCTGCCGGGCGAACCGGGTTCCCTGATGTCCCCGGATCCCCTGCTGCCGGACGTCGTGGACGAGACCCTGACCGGTCCCCCGGCCGACCCGGAGCCCCGGGACGGGACGGCGGCCTGAGCCCCCTCCCGCGCCGCCCGCGACCCCGGAACGGACGACGTCCGCCACGGCCGTCCCGCGGGGGGGCGGGCGGTCGTGGCGGACGTCGGTGCCGGGACGGGCCCGGCCGGTGGTGTCAGGCGCCGAGGCGGGCGATCGCCTCGTCGACGGTCAGCTCCTCGCGCTCGCCCGTGCGGCGGTCCTTCAGCTCCAGGACGCCCTCGGCCGAGCGACGGCCCGCGACCAGGATCTTCGGGACGCCGATCAGCTCGGCGTCGGTGAACTTCACGCCCGGGGAGACGCCCGCGCGGTCGTCGACGAGGACCCGCAGGCCGGCGTCCTTGAGCTTCTCGGAGACCTCGAGCGCCAGCTCGGTCTGGAGCGCCTTGCCTGCGGCGACGACGTGGACGTCGGCCGGGGCGACCTCGGCCGGCCAGCACAGGCCCTTGTCGTCGGCGTGCTGCTCGGCGAGGGCCGCGACCGCGCGGGAGACGCCGATGCCGTAGGAGCCCATGGTGACGCGGACCGGCTTGCCGTTCTGACCGAGGACGTCGAGCTGGAAGGCGT
Source organism: Streptomyces sp. NPDC036822 (assembly GCF_055609145.1). Classification (NCBI taxonomy): domain Bacteria; kingdom Bacillati; phylum Actinomycetota; class Actinomycetes; order Kitasatosporales; family Streptomycetaceae; genus Streptomyces; species Streptomyces sp. NPDC036822. Next base: position 642,811 of record NZ_JBVJPY010000002.1, on the reverse strand, counting down.
CGGCGTACTTGCGGCCGAGCTGGAAGATGTGGCCGATCTCGATCGCCCGGTCCATCTTCAGGCCGGTGCCGCAGTTGGGGCACGGGTCGCCGTCCTGGACGACGACCACGTCGAGGTAGTCGTCGACCTGGAAGTCACGACCCGCGACGACGTTCCTCGCGTGCGTGCCGGGCTTGTTCGCGCCGGTGATCCAGGCGGTGCCGGGGGCGATGCGCGGGTCGGCGATGAAGCGGACCTTCTCCAGGCCCTGCGGGCCGACGTAGCCCTTGACCAGGTCGGGGCGGCCCTCGAAGTCCTCGGCCGTGACCAGCTCGACGACGGCCGGGGCCAGGTGGTCCTCCAGCTTGCCGAGGTCGACCTCGCGGTCACCCGGGACGCCGACGCCGACGATCTCGCCGTCGACCTTGACCAGGAGGTTCTTCAGCGTGGTGGAGGCCGGAACGTCCAGGTGCGCGGCGAGGGACTCGATGGTCGGGGTGTCGGGGGTGTCGATCTCCTCGGCCGGGCCGTGCGCGCTCGCGTCGCCGGGCTCGGTGCGGAAGGTGACGGCCTCGGTGTTGGCGGCGTACGCGCAGTTCGGGCAGTAGACGAAGGTGTCCTCGCCCGCCGCGGCCGGGGCCAGGAACTCCTCCGAGGCCGATCCGCCCATCGCGCCGGAGATCGCCGAGACGATCTTGTGGTTCAGGCCGAGGCGGTCGAAGATCCGGATGTACGCGGCGCGGTGCAGCGCGTACGACTCGGCCAGGCCCTCGTCCGTGGTGTCGAAGGAGTACGAGTCCTTCATCTGGAACTCACGGCCGCGCAGGATGCCCGAGCGGGGACGCGCCTCGTCGCGGTACTTCGTCTGGATCTGGTAGAGGATCACCGGCAGGTCCTTGTAGGACGTGCACTGGTCCTTGACCAGCTGGGTGAAGATCTCCTCGTGCGTCGGGCCGAGGAGGTAGTCGCCGCCCTTGCGGTCCTGGAGGCGGAACAGCTCGGCGCCGTACTCCTCCCAGCGGCCCGAGGCCTCGTAGGGCTCCTTGGGCAGCAGCGCGGGCAGCAGGACCTCCTGCGCGCCGATCCCGTCCATCTCCTCGCGCACCACGCGGGAGACGTTCTCCAGGACCTTCATGCCGAGCGGCAGCCAGGACCAGATGCCCGCGGCGTTGCGGCGGACGTAACCGGCGCGGACGAGCAGTTTGTGGCTGAGCGTCTCGGCGTCCGCCGGGTCGTCGCGCAGTGTCTTGACCATCAACCGGGACATGCGCTGGACCTGGGCCATGAGGAACTCTCCTGCGGTGAAAAGTGTGATGGCTAGGAGGTTAGCCCCGTGGCCCTCGCGGGCGGAAATCAGTTCCGCCCGGCACCCTTCCGCAGCAGGGGCAGCGGGGCGCCCATCACGGCGTACGGGCGGGGGGCGCTGGGGAAGTGGACCTGCCGGGCCAGGTCGGTGTAGCCGAGGGCCCGGTACAGGGCGCGGGCCGGGCTCTCGGTGTCGATGGCGGAAAGGATCGAGCGGGGCTGCTCGGCCTGGTCGGTGATGGTGGTGATCAGCGTCCGGCCCACGCCGCGCCCCTGGTGGGCCGGGTGGACGTGGAGTTCGGTGATGACGAAGGAGTCGTCGAGCCACTCCACGGTGCCGGTGGCGCGCAGGTACGGCTCCACGACGCTCGACCACCAGTGGGTGCGGTCGTTGGGCATCCCGTACACGAAGCCGACGAGGCGGCCTTCGGGGGTGGTGGCGCCGTAGGCGCGGGCGCCGGGGTTGAGCAGATGGCGCAGGACGATATGGCGTCGTACGACGATCTCGTCCTCGCTCAGCCCGAAGGCGAGCGCCTGTACGGCGAGGGCGTCGTCCACGCGCGCGGCGAGGTCGACCGGTCCGATCGTGACGGGGGCGTCATCCATGCGCGCACCCTACAAACAATCTAGAACAGCACGCTCATGAAGGCCCCGACCTCGCGGAAGCCGACCCGTCGGTAGGCGGCCCTGGCGGGGGTGTTGTAGTCGTTGACGTAGAGGCTGGCGACCGGGGCGACGTCGGCGAGGGCGTAGCGCAGGACGGCGGCCATGCCGGTCTCGGAGAGGCCCTTGCCGCGGTGCTCCGGGGCGACCCAGACGCCCTGGATCTGGCAGGCCTGGGGGGTGGCGGCGCCGATCTCCGCCTTGAAGACGACCTTGCCGTCCTCGACGCGGGCGAAGGAGCGTCCGGAGCCGACGAGTTCGGCGACGCGGGCCTGGTAGAGCAGTCCGCCGTCGCCGGCCACGGGCGAGATGCCGACCTCCTCGGTGAACATGGCCACGCACGCGGGCATGATCACCTCCATCTCGTCCTTGCGGACGCGGCGCACGAGGGGGTCCGGCCGGACGGTCGTGGAGGGCTGGTCGGTGACCATCAGGGGCTGGTGCGAGCGGACGTCGCGGGCGGGGCCCCAGCCGGGCTGGAGCAGCCGCCAGAGCTGCGCGGTGGGTTCGGCGGGGCCGACGATCGAGGAGCAGCGGCGTCCTGCCCTGCGGGCGCGGTCGGCGAAGGCGCGGACGGCCTCGGGGGTGGCGCAGATGGGGACGAGGTTGGCGCCGGAGTAGCACAGGGAGCGCAGCCGTCCGTCCGTGTACCAGCCCCACATCTCGCCTCCGAGGCGCCAGGGGTCGAGTCCGGCCGCCTGGACGCGGGCGGTGACGAAGGCGTTCTCGACAGGGGCGCTCTCCAGGACGGCGAGCGCGGCGCCGAGGTCGGCGGGTTCGAGGACCCGGGTGGTGGTCTGCGTCAACACGAGGGGGCCTCACCATGCGGTCTGCTGATCTCCGCACTGTACCTGGCGCGTCGGGGAGGTGTCGGGTGAGCGGACGGACGGGTGCGACGAAGCCCCGCCGCAGGGGGTGCGGCGGGGCTTGGCGACGTGTGCGGGAGCCGTTTGGGCGGCTTCGGGCGCTGCCGGCCCGGCGACGGGCGGGCGACGGGCGGGCGCGGTGTCCGACGCGCGGGCGCGGTGTCCGACGCGCGGGCGCGGTGTCCGACGCGCCGGCCGGTCTTCCGTGCGGGCCGTCAGACGCCGATGGCGACCGTCGGCTCGCCCGAGGTCACGCCGTCCTTCTCCATCTGCTCGGCGATCTTCATCGCCTCCTCGATGAGGGTCTCGACGATCTTCGACTCGGGGACGGTCTTGATGACCTCGCCCTTGACGAAGATCTGGCCCTTGCCGTTGCCGGAGGCGACGCCGAGGTCGGCCTCGCGGGCCTCGCCGGGGCCGTTGACGACGCAGCCCATGACGGCGACGCGCAGCGGGACCTCCATCCCCTCCAGGCCCGCGGTGACCTCCTCGGCCAGCTTGTAGACGTCCACCTGGGCACGCCCGCAGGACGGGCAGGAGACGATCTCCAGGCGGCGGGGCTTGAGGTTCAGCGACTCCAGGATCTGGTTGCCGACCTTGACCTCCTCGACCGGCGGCGCGGAGAGCGAGACGCGGATGGTGTCGCCGATGCCCTCGGAGAGCAGCGCGCCGAAGGCGACGGCGGACTTGATGGTGCCCTGGAAGGCGGGGCCGGCCTCGGTGACGCCCAGGTGCAGCGGGTAGTCACAGGCGGCGGCCAGCTGACGGTAGGCGTTGACCATCACGACCGGGTCGTTGTGCTTGACCGAGATCTTGATGTCGCCGAAGCCGTGCTCCTCGAAGAGGGAGGCCTCCCACAGCGCGGACTCGACCAGCGCCTCGGGGGTGGCCTTGCCGTACTTCTTCAGGAGGCGGGCGTCGAGCGACCCGGCGTTGACGCCGATCCGGATCGGGGTGCCCGCGGCCTTGGCGGCGTGCGCGATCTCCTTGACCTTGTCGTCGAACTGCTTGATGTTGCCGGGGTTGACGCGGACGGCGGCGCAGCCGGCGTCGATGGCCGCGAAGACGTACTTCGGCTGGAAGTGGATGTCGGCGATGACCGGGATCTGCGACTTCTTCGCGATGACGGCGAGGGCGTCGGCGTCGTCCTGCGTGGGGCAGGCCACCCGCACGATCTGACAGCCGGAGGCGGTCAGCTCGGCGATCTGCTGCAGCGTGGCGCCGATGTCGGAGGTGCGGGTCGTCGTCATCGACTGCACCGAGACGGGCGCGTCGCCGCCGACGGCCACGGAACCGACCTGGATCTGGCGGCTCTTGCGCCGCTCGGCGAGCCTGGTCGGAACGGACGGGATACCGAGAGAAATCGCGGTCATCAGCTGTGCAACCCCAAGGTGTGGCCAAGATGCGGATCGAGATCCCGTACGTCGGCGGGCTCAGGTCTTCGAGGTTACCGCCCCGGCGGCGGGCGGCCGGACACCCCGGGGGTCCGGCCACCCGTGCGTCACGTCAGCTTCACCGGGTTGACGATGTCGGCGGCGAGGACGAGCAGCGTGAAGCAGACGAAGACGCCCGCGACCACGTAGGCGGCCGGCATGAGCTTGGCCACGTCGAACGGGCCCGGGTCGGGCCGCTTGAAGATCCGCGCCGTGTGGCGGCGTACGGACTCCCAGAGGGCGCCCGCGATGTGCCCGCCGTCGAGCGGAAGCAGCGGCAGCATGTTGAACAGGAACAGCGAGACGTTGAACATCACCAGGACGTTCATGAACATCACGAGGATCCGCTCGGGCGGGGCCTCGACGGTCATGAGTTCGCCGGTGAGCCGGGCGGCGCCGACGACGCCGACCGGGGAGTCGGCGGCGCGCTCGCCGTCGCCGAAGGTGGCGTCCCACAGGGCGGGGATCTTGCTCGGCAGGGCAATCACCGACTCGGCGCCGTTCTGCAGCAGCTCGCTCATCCGGTCGGTGGTCTCGCCGAAGGAGAGCGGCATGACCTCGGACTTCGAGGCGAAGCCGAGGTATCCGGCCTTGACGTAGGCGGGCGGGTTGACGACCCGGCCGTCCTCGTCCTTCTTCAGCACCTCGTTGGCGACCAGCGTGGGGTGCAGGTCGAGGCGCTGACCGGCGCGCTCGACGGTGAGGGTGGCGGGGCCGATGGTGTCGCGGATGTGGTCGGAGAGGGTGTTCCAGTCGCCGACGGGCTCGCCGTTGAAGGCGATGATCTTGTCGCCCTCCTGGAGGCCGGCCGCGTGGGCCGGGGACTCCGGGTCGCCCGCGCCGCAGGTGTCGCGCTTCTCGCTCTGCTCGATGACGCACTTCTGGACGCCGGCGACCTTGGTGGTCTGGCCCTCGATGCCGAGCACCATCATGCTGCCGAAGAAGAGCACGACGGCCAGGACGAGGTTCATGAACGGTCCGGCGAACATCACGATCACGCGCTTCCACGGCCTGCGCGTGTAGAAGAGCCGGTCCTCGTCGCCGGGCTGGAGCTCCTCGAAGGACGCCTCGCGGGCGTCCTCGATCATGGACCGCCACGGTGAGGTGGAGCGGGCCTCGATGCGGCCGTCCTTGCCAGGCGGAAACATGCCGATCATGCGGATGTAGCCGCCGGCCGGGATGGCCTTGATGCCGTACTCGGTCTCGCCCTTCCGCCTCGACCAGAGGGTAGGCCCGAAGCCGACCATGTACTGGGGCACCCGGATGCCGAACATCTTGGCCGTGGAGAGGTGCCCGAGCTCGTGCCAGGCGATGGAGACGAGCAGCCCCAACGCGAACAGCACGATCCCGAGGACGTACAGAAGAGCGGTCATGCGCGTGCCTCCGCGATTGCCTTCGCCGCCAGTTCCCGGGCCCGGGCGCGGGCCCAGGCCTCCGCTTCCAGGACGTCCGGCACCGTGAGGGAGGTTCCCCGGGCGGGGGTCCCGTGTTCGGTGACGACTGCGGTGACCGTATCCATGATTCCGTTGAACGGCAGCCTTCCGGCGAGGAAAGCCTCGACACACTCCTCGTTCGCGGCGTTGAAGACGGCGGGGGCGGTGCCGCCGAGTTCGCCGACGTGCCGGGCGAGGCCGACGGACGGGAAGGCCACGGTGTCGAGCGGGAAGAACTCCCAGGTGGAGGCCGTGGACCAGTCGAAGGCGGGGGCGGCGTCCGGGACCCGCTCGGGCCAGCCGATGCCGATGGCGATCGGACCGCGCATGTCCGGCGGAGTGGCCTGGGCGAGGGTGGAGCCGTCGGAGAACTCGACCATCGAGTGGACGTAGGACTGGGGGTGGACGACGACCTCGATGCGGTCGAAGGGGATGTCGTAGAGGAGGTGCGCCTCGATGACCTCCAGGCCCTTGTTCACCAGGGTGGCGCTGTTCACCGTGATCACCGGGCCCATGGCCCAGGTGGGGTGGGCGAGCGCGTCCTCGCGGGTGACGTGGGCCAGTTCCTCGCGCGTACGGCCGCGGAAGGGGCCGCCCGAGGCGGTGACGACCAGCTTGCGGACGTCGGCGCGAGTGCCGGCGGCCAGCGCCTGGAAGAGGGCCGCGTGCTCGGAGTCGACCGGGATGATCTGGCCGGGCTTCGCGCGCTCCTTGACCAGCGGGCCGCCGACGATCAGCGATTCCTTGTTGGCCAGGGCGAGGGTGCGGCCGGCTTCGAGGGCGGCGAGCGTGGGCGCCAGGCCGATGGAGCCGGTGATGCCGTTGAGCACGGTGTGGCAGGGGGAGGCGGCCAGCGTGGTGGCGGCGTCCGGGCCCGCGAGGATCAGGGGCAGGGGCTCGGAGCCGTACCACTGCTTCAGCGCGTCCCGGAGCTCGGGGACCACGTCCTCGCGGGCGACGGCTACCGTCGCGGCCTGCAGCCGGTACGCCTGCTCCGCGAGCAGCCCGACCCGGCCGCCGGACGCGGCGAGGGCGGTCACCCGGAAGCGTTCGGGATTGCGCAGGACCAGGTCGATGGCCTGGGTGCCGATGGATCCGGTGGAGCCGAGGACGACGATGTCCCGGCGGCCCCCGGCTGGATCGAAGGCGATGTGCGGATCGGCGAGAGGAGAGGGGCGGTCGCTCATGCCCCCCATTCTTGCCGCAAAGAACGGCCGGACTTCACGGGGTGGGGTGGAACGCGTCGAAGACGCGGAAGGCGCGGTGGAAGTCGGGGAACGTCTTCCGCACGCAGCCGGGGTCGTCGAAGGTGATGCCGGGGGTCCGCAGGCCGGTGACGGCGAAGGACATGACGATGCGGTGGTCGCCGTGGGTGGCGATCTCCACGCCGCTGCCGGCCGGGGTGCCGGGCCGGATCTCGATCCAGTCGGGCCCGGTGGTGACGGCGATGCCGAGGCGGCGGAGGTTCTCGGCGCAGGCGTCGAGCCGGTCGCACTCCTTGACCCGGGTGTTGGCGACGTCCTCGATGCGGACCGGCCCGTCGGCGAAGGGGGCCAGCGCGGCGAGGGTCGGCATGGTGTCGGAGATGTCCCGCATGTTGACGGTGAGGCCGCGCAGGGTGCCGGTGCCGCGGACGGTGGTGGCGGCCTCGGTGATCTCCACGTCGGCGCCCATCCGGCGCAGGACGTCGACGAAGGCGAGGTCGCCCTGGAGGGCTCCGGTGCCGAGACCGGGCACGGTGACGATCCGGCCGGGTTCGAGGGCGGCGGCGGCGAAGAAGTAGCTCGCGGTGGAGGCGTCGGGCTCGACGGGGTAGGGCGCGCACGTGTAGCCGGTGGGGGCGACGGTGTAGGTACGGCCCTCCCGGGTGACCCGCGCCCCGAACGCGCGCATCATCGCGAGGGTGATCTCGACGTACGGCTCCGAGACCAGGTCGGTGACGGTGACGGTGAGGCCCTCGGCGGTGAGCGGGCCGAGCATCAGCAGCGCGGTGAGGTACTGGGAGGACTGGCCGGCGTCGAGGGTGAGCGCCCCGCCCCTGATGCCGCGGGCGGTGACGGTGAGCGGGTGGTGGCCCTCGTTCTCCTCGTGCCGCAGGTCGACACCGAGGGCGCGCAGGGCGGTGCTGAGGGGGCCGAGCGGGCGGCGGCGCATCTGGGGGGAGGCGTCGAAGCGGAAGGTGCCGTGGCCGGCGGCGGCGAGGGTGGGCAGGAAGCGGGCGGTGGTGGCGCCGTCGCGGCAGTACACCTCGGCGCTCCGCCGGGCCGGGCCCTCGGGCCGTCCCTCGATGTGCCAGGCCCCGGGCTCCTGCCGCACCTCGTAGCCGAGGGCCTTCAGCCCTTCGGCGAAGCCCTCGGTGTCGTCGGAGACGAGCGGCCTGAGCAGGGTGGTCGTCCCGCGCGCGGCGGCGGCGAGGAAGAGGGCCCGCGCGGTGACGGACTTGGAGCCGGGGATGTCGATGACGGTCACGGGGTCATGGTGCCGGGCGGTTGCCGGATGGTGGGCGGTCGTTCCGCATGGCGGGACGTCCGGCCGGCTCCGCCGCCTGCCCGCCGTGGGCCCGGCACGTCCGGCCGGCTCCGGCCGCGTGCCCGCCGGGGGCCGGGGGTGTTCCGGACGGCGGGACGTCCGGCCACCATGGCGGCCGGACGTCAGCGGGTCGCCACGGGTCTCCCGAGGTCCGGAAGACCTCGGAGCCCTGGGAAGACCTCAGCGGATCTTGCGGTGGACGTTCTCCTTCGTCGACGGGCCCGGCGGCGTGTCCGCGATCCACGGGGCGTCGCCGCTGGGGTCGACGATCCCGTCCTCCAGCCATGCGTACGCGCCCGCCAGGACGCTCTCCACCACCTTGCGGTCCACGTCGTCCGTGTTGGACCACAGGCGGCCGAACAGCTCCTCCACCCTCAGGCGCGACTGCCGGCAGAACACGTCGGCGAGCTGGTGCGCCTCGCGGCCGTGGTCCCCCGTCGCCCGCAGCGACTCGGCCCGTACGCACGCCGCGCTCATGGCGAAGAGTTCCGCGCCGATGTCGACGATCCGGCCGAGGAACGCCTGCTTCAGCTCCATCCGGCCCTGCCACCGCGACATCGCGTAGAACGTCGACCTGGCCAGTTTGCGGGAGGTCCGCTCGACGTACCGCAGGTGGGTGGCCAGCTCGCCGAACTCCCGGTAGGCGCCGGGCACCTGGCCCTGCCCGGTGACGAGCTTCGGCAGCCAGCGGGCGTAGAAGCCGCCCGCCCGCGCGCCCGCCCGCGCCTTGTCGGAGAGGGATTTCTCCGGGTCGATGATGTCGCCGGCGACGGCGAGGTGGGCGTCCACCGCCTCGCGGGCGATGAGCAGGTGCATGATCTCGGTCGAGCCCTCGAAGATCCGGTTGATCCGCAGGTCGCGCAGGAGCTGTTCGGCCGGGACGGCCCGCTCTCCGCGCGCCGCCAGCGAGTCCGCCGTCTCGTAGCCGCGTCCTCCCCGGATCTGGACCAGCTCGTCGGCCATCAGACAGCCCATCTCGGAGCCGTACAGCTTGGCGAGCGCCGCCTCGATGCGGATGTCGTTGCGGTCCTCGTCGGCCATCTGCGAGGCGAGGTCGACGACCGCCTCCAGGGCGAACGTGGTCGCCGCGATGAACGAGATCTTCGTGCCCACGGCCTCGTGGCGGGCGACGGGCTTCCCCCACTGCTCCCGTACGGACGCCCACTCGCGGGCGATCTTCAGCGACCACTTCCCCGCGCCGACGCACATCGCGGGGAGCGAGAGGCGCCCGGTGTTCAGGGTCGTCAGGGCGATCTTGAGGCCGGCGCCCTCGGGGCCGATGCGGTTCGCGGCCGGCACCCGCACACCGTGGAAGCGGGTGACGCCGTTCTCCAGGCCGCGCAGGCCCATGAAGGCGTTGCGGTGCTCGACGGTGACGCCGGGCGAGTCGGCCTCGACGACGAAGGCGGTGATGCCGCCCTTGTGGCCCTCGGACTTCGGGACGCGGGCCATGACGACCAGGAGGTCGGCGACGACGCCGTTGGTGGTCCAGAGCTTCACCCCGTCCAGGACGTAGGCGTCGTCACCGTCCGGCACCGCCGTGGTGGCGAGCCGCGCGGGGTCGGAGCCGACGTCGGGCTCGGTCAGCAGGAAGGCCGAGATGTCGGTGCGGGCGAGGCGCGGGAGGAAGGTGTCCTTCTGCTCCTGGGTGCCGAAGATCTTCAGGGGCTGCGGTACGCCGATCGACTGATGAGCGGAGAGCAGGGCTCCGATCGCGGGGCTCGCGGAGCCGACGAGAGCGAGGGCGCGGTTGTAGTACACCTGGGTGAGGCCGAGCCCGCCGTACTTCGGGTCGATCTTCATGCCGAGCGCGCCGAGCTCCTTGAGGCCCGTGACGACCTCGTCGGGGATGCGGGCCTCGCGTTCGATCAGCCTGCCGTCGATCCGGGTCTCGCAGAAGTCCCGCAGCTTGGCGAGGAAGGCCTCACCGCGCCGGACGTCCTCCTGGGCGGGCAGGGGGTGGGGGTGGATGAGGTCCAGTCGGAAGCGGCCGAGGAAGAGTTCCTTGGCGAAGCTGGGCTTGCGCCAGTCCTGCTCGCGCGCGGCCTCGGCGACCTGACGCGCTTCTCGTTCCGTGACCTTGGGCCGCTGGGTGGGTGCGGACATGCGGAGCTCACCTCGCCGCTCATCGGGGGTTCGTGGGGCTTGTGGCTACCCGTCCGTAGTACCCGATTTCGCAGCGTGAGGAAACACGAGAGGACGGCCGGAGCCCCCGCACAGTGGGCTCCGGCCGCCGGTAGGGGGCCGTACAGGTGTACGGACTAGAGCGCCAGGCCGGTGAGGACCAGGACCCGCTCGTAGGTGTAGTCGTCCATGGCGTACCGGACGCCCTCGCGGCCCACGCCCGACTGCTTGACGCCGCCGTACGGCATCTGGTCGGCGCGGTAGGACGGGACGTCGCCGACGATCACGCCGCCGACCTCCAGGGCGCGGTGGGCGCGGAAGGCGGTCTGCAGGTCGTGGGTGAAGACGCCGGCCTGGAGGCCGAACTTCGAGTCGTTGACCTCGGCGAAGGCCTCGGCCTCGCCGTCGACCTTCTTGAGGGTGAGGACCGGTCCGAAGACCTCCTCGCAGGCCAGGGTGGTGCCGGCCGGCAGGTCGGCGAGCACCGTCGGGGCGTAGGTCGCGCCGTCGCGCTTGCCGCCGGTGAGGAGGGTCGCGCCGTCCTTCACGGCCTCCTCGACCCAGGCCTCGACGCGCTTGGCCGCGTCCTCGCTGACGAGCGGGCCGACGTCGGTGGTGTCGTCCGACGGGTCGCCGGTGCCCTGCGCCTCGACGGCGGCGACGATCTTCGGGACGAGCCGGTCGTAGACCGACGCGTCGGCGATGACGCGCTGCACGGAGATGCAGGACTGGCCGCCCTGGTAGTTGGAGAAGGTGGCGATACGGGTCGCCGCCCAGTCCAGGTCGGCCTCGGAGGCCCAGTCGCCGAGGACGACGGCCGCGGCGTTGCCGCCGAGCTCCAGGGTGCAGTGCTTGTGGGGCACGGACTCCTGGATGGCGTAGCCGACCTTGTCGGAGCCGGTGAAGGAGATGACGGGGAGGCGCTCGTCCTGGACGAGGGCGGGCATCCGGTCGTTCGGCACGGTCAGGACGGACCAGGAGCCGGCCGGGAGGTCGGTCTCGGCCAGCAGCTCGCCCAGGACGAGCGACGAGAGAGGGGTGGCCGGGGCCGGCTTGAGGATGATGGGGGCGCCGACGGCGATGGCCGGGGCGACCTTGTGGGCGCTGAGGTTCAGCGGGAAGTTGAACGGCGCGATGCCGAGGACGACTCCCTTGGGCATCCTGCGGGTGATCGCGAGACGGCCGACGCCACCGGCGTCGGTGTCGAGGCGTTGGGCCTCGCCGCCGTTGAAGCGGCGGGCCTCCTCGGCGGCGAAGCGGAAGACGGAGACGGCACGGCCGACCTCGCCGCGGGCCCACTTGATGGGCTTGCCGTTCTCGGCGGAGATCAGCCGGGCGATCTCCTCGGTGCGCTCGACGAGACGCTTCGATACGTGGTCGAGGGCGGCGGCCCGCACGTGCGCCGGGGTGGCGGCGAACTCGTCGACGACGGCGTGCGCGGCGGCGACGGCCTCCTCGACCTGGGCCTCGGTGGGAACGCTCACCGTGCCGACGAGACGGCCGTCCCAGGGGGAGGTGACGTCGAAGGTGGCCTCGCCGGTGGCCTCGCGGCCGGCGAGCCAGAAGGCGTGGGTGGCAGTCATTGCGTCCCGGCCCTTTCGTATCGGTTGGTCCGTCAGTGGGTGTCGCTGACGTGTCTGCGTGCCACGTTAGGGCCGAGGGGGCGAGGCGTCGTTTATCCGTGGTGGAGTGGTGGGGGGTGGGCCTTCGGACGGTTTGGAGGAAGGCGCGGGACGGGCGCGGCGCGGTCGCCCCGGCGGGGGAGCGTGGCGGCGGGGCGCCCCGCCCCGTGCGAGTCCTTTCGGGCCGCGCTCAGGACCGTCGCTCGGTGGTGACGATGAGGCAGACGCCCGCGACGACGATGGCGCCGCCCAGGGCGATCGGCCAGGTCAGGGCCTCGTCGAGGACGAGGGCGCCGAGGAGGACGGCGACGACGGGGTTGACGTACGCGTAGGTGGCGACGAGCGAGAGGGGGGCGGACTGCAGGAGCCAGGCGTACGCCGTGAACGCGATCAGCGACCCGAAGACGATCAGGTAGGCGAGCGCGGCCCAGGAGCGGGTGGAGACGGCGGCGAGATCGAGGCCGTGCTGCTCACCGCGGACCAGGCCGAGGGCGAGGCCGCCGAGACCGCCGGCCATCATCTCGTACGCGCTGGCGGTGAACGGGTTCGCGGGCATCGGGATCCGGGCGGAGGAGAACGACCCCACGGACCACATGACCGTGGCGAGGATGACCAGGAGGACGCCGCCGATCCGCACGTCGCCGCTGAGGCCGGGGAGGGTGAGGACGGCGAGGCCGGCGAGGCCGAGGAGCACGCCGGTGACGGCGCCGCCGCCGGGCCGCTCGCCGAACGCGGCCCGCAGGACGACGACCCAGGCGGGCACGACGGCGATGAGCAGCGCGGCGAGGCCGGACGGGATGGAGGTCTCGGCGAGCACGACGAGGCCGTTGCCGCCGAGGATCAGCAGCAGGCCGACGACGACCACCGAGGCGAGTTCCCTGCGCGTGATCTTGAGGGCGGCGGGCCCCTGCCGCCAGGCGATGAGCCCGGCGAGGAGGAGTCCGGCGGTGACGAACCGGGCGCCGGCGGAGAGGAACGGCGGCATGGTCTCGACGACGATCCGGATGCCGAGGTACGTGGAGCCCCAGACGACGTAGACGATGCCGAGCGCGGCCCACACGGCGCCGGAGATCCGGCGGGGAGCGCGGGGGGTGGGGGCCCCGGGGGTACCGGAGGCGGACGTCTGGACCTCGGAGGCCGGATCGACGGCGGGGCTTGTCATGAGCAGGAGACTAGGCAATCCGCGACTCGAAGGCCAGGAATCTGCCCGCCATCGGGCAGGAACTGGGGGGTGGAGGCGCATCGGAGAGAGGACGCAGGCACCGGCACGGCGGGTACGAGCACGGGCACCGACACCCGCACCGGCATCCGCACCGCCACCGGCACGGGCACACGCACCGCTACGAGCACGGGCCCCCGCACCCGCACCGTCAGTGCTCCCCCGACGCGTCGGCGCCCGTCGCCTTCAAGGCCAGCCACAGCTCCATCCGGACGTCCGGGTCGTCCAGGGAGCGGCCCAGGATCTCCTCCACGCGGCGCATGCGGTAGCGCAGGGTGTGGCGGTGCACGCCCATGTCCGCGGCCGCCGCGTCCCACTGGCCGTGGCGGGAGAGCCAGGCCCGCAGCGACGCGACCAGATCGCCGCGGCCCGTGGCGTCGTGCTCGTAGAGGGCACGGAGCATGCCGTCGGCGAAGGCGCGGACCGCGTCGTCGGCGAGCAGCGGCAGGACCGAGCCCGCCGCCAGGTCCTCGTGCTCGACCAGCGCCCTGCCCCGTCGCCGCGCCACCGACAGCGCCTGCTCGGCCTGCTTGTACGCGGCGGCCGCCGCGATCGGACCCGTCGGCGCCGAGAGCCCGACGACCACACCGGCCTCCTCCGCCTCACGTTCCGCGTACGCCTCGCACACCGTCACGACCGCTCCGCCGTCTCCCGCGAGGACCACCAGCCGGTCCTCGCCCTCGGGCACGGCGAGGACCGTCTCGCCCGCCCGGGCCGCCGCCGACTCCAGCGCCTCGGCGAGCGCCGGAAGCGGCGGCTCGCCCTCCGGCTCCCCGGGTGAGGGCTCCGCGATCAGCAGCCGGAAGGGCGCGTCGAGCAGCCCGCCGTACAGGTCTCCCGCCACGGCCCGCGCGTGGTCCGGCTGCCCCGACAGCATCATCCGCAGCACCGCCGCGCCGAGCCGCCCCTCCGCCGCCTGGAGGGAGCGCGACCGCTCCGTCGTCAGCGTCAGCAGGGCGATGGCGGAGTGCACGGCGTAGCGTTCGGCCGTCCCGAGAGGCGCCGCCGTGCCGACCGCCAGCGCGCCCCGGACCCGCCGCCCGGTGCCCAGGGACTGCAGCTCGACCCGGTCGTCGGTGCCCCCGACCACCGCGCTCGCAGGCGCCGGCCGGTCCCGCAGCCTCTCGACGTCGGGCGTCAGCCGGGCGGCCCGGCGCGCCGCCCACTCGGGGGACGCGGCGATGACGGTTCCTGAGGTGTCGTACAGCGCCGCCCATCCGTTCACGTGCGCCGCCAGCCGCGCCACGACCGCGTCCGGGCCTTCGGCGAGCGCGGCCCGGGTAAGTTCGCGCTGCGCCTCGAAGCCGGCGGTGACGGCCCGGTACTGGTCCGCCGCGATCGCCGCCGACACCGCCTTGCTGATCGCCAGGAACGGGGTCCGCCGCGGCACCTCCAGGAGGGGCAGGCCCTCCGCCCGGGCCGCGTCGAGGAGCGCCCCGGGGATGTCCTCGTAGTTGACGCCGATGGCGAAACCGAGCCCGACCACCCCGGCGGCGAGCAACCGCCGCACGTAGCGGTGCATCGCCTCGGAGTCCTCGGCGTCGAGGGTGAGCGCGGTGGTGAGCAGCAGTTCGCCGCCCTCCATGTACGGGACGGGGTCGGCGAGCTCGCTGACGTGGGCCCAGCGCACGGGGGTGTCGAGCCGGTCCTCACCGGCCCGGACGGTGAGCTTGAGCGCCGAGTGGTGGACGAGGGAGGCGAGGGTGGGCGGCATTGGAGACCGTCGGACCTTTGAGCGAGGGGGCGCCGCTCAGCCGAGCGGCGCCCCCGATTGTGCCAGGGCCCACCGGCTCGCGCGTGGGCTCGTCACCGCCCCGACGACACCGGCCCGGCCCCGCGCCTCTACGACCCCGCGCCCCGGCCAGGGCCCGCGCCCCGTACCACCGCGCCCCGCCCTTCCCCCACCGCCTCGGCCCGGCGGCCGTTCCCGCCGCCGCCCGGCCCAGCCAGCGCGGGCGACCGCCCCACTCCCCGCCTCAGCTCCGCAGGTCCACCAGGAGCGGTGGCGTGTGTTCGCCCCGTACATGCGCGAGGGACAGCACGGCGTGCCCGGCCGGGACCGCGTGGGCCAGGTCGGAGGCCGACCAGCGCTCCCGCTCGACCTCGCGTACGGTCACGGCCTCGGCCGTCGCCGCCTTGCCGGTCACCACCCGGCGCATGAAGTGCAGGGCCTTGGTGAGGGGCTCGTCGGAGATGATCTGCCGGTTGGTGACGTCCCTGGTCTGCACCCATTCGGTGCCCCACGTCTCCGCGAAGCGCCCGCCGTCCCAGGGGGCGATCCCGGCGAACGCCATCCGGCAGCCCACCGCGCCGAGCAGCGCACCGCGCAGCGTCTCGGGGACCTCCTCCAGGCTGCGCAGGGCGAGGACGACTCCGGCGTTCGCCGAGCGCAGCCGCTGCACCGCGCGGACCGATTCGCCGGTGACGGTGTACGAGGCGTCGTCCAGGACCAGGCAGGCGAAGAGCGACCGGTCGCGGCGGGCGAGGGCGGCCTCGGCGAACTGCGCGAGCAGCAGCCGGGAGACGATCCGGGAGGCTTCGGCGTGGCCGCGTTCGGGCAGGTCGACGCGGACCCGGAGGGGGTGCTCGACGGTCCGGAGGGAGAACTGCCGCTCCTGGCCCTCCGTACGGAAGAAGCGGGCGAACGCGGGCCGGTCGAGGAAGGCGATCCGCTCGGCGAGCAGGACGCCGATGTCGTCGCCGCGTTGGGCCTGGCGGGCGCGGGCGTCGAGTTCGCGCAGCTGGGCGGGGTCGCCCGCGACGGCCTCGCGCAGCGCGCCGATCGCCGCCGGCGCTCCGGCCAGCAGTTCGCGCAGCTCGGGGACGGCGGGGAAGCGGTGGTACGCGCTGTGGAACGGGCCCAGGAGCTGGGCGAGCGCGGTGGCGGCCCGGCGGCTGTCGGCGGCCAGGTCCCCGACGAGTGCCTCGCCGAGGATCCGGGCGGCCTCGTCGGGGTCGTCGGCGCCGCCGTACAGGTCGAGGTCGTGGGTGGAGTCGGGGCGTCCGACGGAGACGACGACGTCGAAGGAGTCGTCGGGTCCGACGGCGGTGCCGTGGGCGGTGACGGCGATGACGGCCGCCCGGTTGGCGAGGGCCTGCAGGCAGAGGGACTCGACGACCGGCCGCACGAGGCGCACGGTCTTTCCCGAACCGGCGGGGCCGACGGCGAGCAGGGAGGTGCCGAGCAGGCCGGGTTCCAGGGCGACGCCGGTGGTGCGACGGGCGTAGGGGTTGCGGGGGTGGTCGGCGGCGGTGCCGATGAGGACCTGCGCGGTGGCGAGGTCGTGCGTGGCGGTACGGACGGGCAGGTCGCGCACCCCGGAGGGGTGGGCGCAGGCGGCGGCGCCCCGGGTGCGCACCGCGTCGTCGAAGGCGGCGAGCCGCTCGGGACGAGTGCGCACGCCCTGCCAGGCCCGGCGGATGCGGGCGTAGTCGACGTCGCCGAGGGTGCCCCGGCGCGTGGCGTCGGCGAGGGTGCCCGCGGCATCGGTGAGTCCGGCCTCGCGGAGCTCCGGCCATTCGGCGGGGTCGGCGGCGGGCGGGGGCGGCGTCTCGGCGACCGGGTCGGCCGTGCCGAGGCGGCGGCGGACGGCGGGCCAGGTGCCGACGCGGGTGACGGCCGCGGCGACGGCTGCGGCGAGCAGCACGTAATAGAGGTTGGAGGCCCAGGTGAGCCAGGTCTCGATGCCGCGGGGCATGTCGTTCCAGACGCCCTGGACGAGGACGAACAGCGGCCACAGGGGGACGCCGTAGCGCAGCCAGACCTCGCGCCAGTTGCCGATCCGCCCGAAGCCGACGGCGAGCAGGGCGAGGACGACGGCGTCCCACAGGTAGGTGGCGGCGATGAACCACTGGATGTGGGGGCTGTGCTGCGACTGCCAGGAGTCGGGGACGAGGAGGGTCATCGGCAGCAGCCACCAGTCGTCGACGAAGATCCACCAGCCCTCCAGATAGCCGTTGAACAGCAGCGACCAGAGCAGCCAGCCGCAGAGGTAGGCGACGAAGGCACCGGTGAGGAGCTGGCGGCCGGGCACGAGGTCCGGCTCCTCCTCGGGCCGCTCGCGGTGGCCGAACCGCCAGACGCCGGGGGCGGCCGCGGGCCGGGGCACACGCAGCCAGTCGGCGACGGCGGGCCGGGTGACCGGAGCGTGCCGGGGCATCGCGGGCGAACCGGCGGGCGGCGTGCCGAGCGTGTGCGGGGGCCGCGGCGCGGACGCGCCGTCCGCGGGCGGGGCGTGGGATCCGTACACGGGCGCCGCGTCCGCGTCCGCCCCGGCTCCGGCCGGCGGCGGGGCGGCCGGCATCCGCGGGGGCGTCGCCGGGCGTGGCACGGGATTGGCCCGTGTGCCCCGTGCGTCGAATGTGCCTTCGGAATCCATGAACCGCTGCCCCCTGACCAGCCAGGCCCGCCTGTGCACGGTCAATCTAGTGCCCCCACGGGAGTGAGTTCAGCGACTCGCGCCGGTGTCGTGCGCGGGTGCCTATGTCCGCCGCGGACAACGACACACCCCGCAACACTCCCTATCGGCGCATGCCCACCCCCCTCCACCACGCCTAGCCTGCGAAGAAACCACAAGTGCGTCCAGAACATCCCAGGAGCCCCGCATGAACGCTGTCCCGCAGGAGCGGCGCGTCGTCACCGCCATTCCCGGTCCGAAGTCGCAGGAGCTGCAGGCCCGCCGCCTCGACACCGTGGCCGGCGGCGTGGGCTCCGTGCTGCCCGTCTTCACGGCCAAGGCCGGCGGCGGCATCATCGAGGACGTCGACGGCAACCGTCTGATCGACTTCGGTTCCGGCATCGCCGTGACCTCCGTCGGCGCCTCCGCCGAGGCCGTGGTCCGCCGCGCCGCCGCGCAGCTCGCCGACTTCACGCACACCTGTTTCATGGTCACGCCGTACGAGGGGTACGTCGAGGTCTGCGAGGCGCTGGCGGAGCTGACCCCGGGCGACCACGCCAAGAAGTCCGCGCTCTTCAACTCGGGCGCCGAGGCCGTCGAGAACGCGGTCAAGATCGCCCGTTCGTACACCAAGCGCCAGGCCGTCGTCGTCTTCGACCACGGCTACCACGGCCGTACCAACCTCACGATGGCGCTGACGGCGAAGAACATGCCGTACAAGCAGGGCTTCGGTCCGTTCGCCCCCGAGGTCTACCGCGTCCCGGTCGCCTACGGCTACCGCTGGCCCACCGGCGCCGAGAACTGCGGCCCCGAGGCCGCCGCCCAGGCGATCGACCAGATCAGCAAGCAGATCGGCGCCGAGAACGTCGCCGCGATCATCATCGAGCCGGTCCTCGGCGAGGGCGGCTTCATCGAGCCGGCCAAGGGCTTCCTGCCGGCGCTCGTGAAGTTCGCCAACGACAACGGCATCGTCTTCGTCGCCGACGAGATCCAGTCCGGCTTCTGCCGGACCGGCCAGTGGTTCGCGTGCGAGGACGAGGGGATCGTCCCGGACCTGATCACCACCGCCAAGGGCATCGCGGGCGGCCTGCCGCTCGCCGCCGTCACCGGCCGTGCCGAGATCATGGACTCCGTGCACGGCGGCGGTCTGGGCGGCACCTACGGCGGCAACCCGGTGGCCTGCGCCGGTGCTCTCGGCTCCATCGAGACGATGAAGGAGCTCGACCTCAACGCCAAGGCGAAGAACATCGAGTCGATCATGAAGGCCCGCCTGTCGGCGATGGCCGAGAAGTTCGACGCCATCGGTGACATCCGCGGCCGTGGCGCCATGATCGCCATCGAGCTGGTCAAGGACCGGGCGACCAAGGAGCCGCACCCCGAGGCGGCGGGCGCGCTGGCGAAGGCCTGCCACGCCGAGGGCCTGCTGGTCCTCACCTGTGGCACCTACGGCAACGTGCTGCGCTTCCTGCCTCCGCTGGTGATCGGCGAGGACCTGCTGAACGAGGGACTCGACATCATCGAGAACGCGTTCGCCGGAATCTGAGGCGTTCGACACCTGGTGTGAAGAAGCTGTGGGGGGCCGATGGCGGGATGGAGATCCGGCTGTCGGCCCCCTCTTCCGTGGCGTACGGTTTCTGCAGATGAGAGAAACACCCCGCTCGCAGGAGACTGCGGGCGACACCAGGGCGGAGCCTCCCCAGCCCCGCCTTGACCGTGCCCTCGCGCACACCGCTGGAGCCTCGGGCTCCGGAACTCCTCACCGATCGGATGGCCGCCCGCCCCACACCCCCCGGGGCGAGCGGCAGCCCGGTCAAGCCGGCCTCCCCGGAACCACCCCCCCTGTTCCGGGGAGGCCGGCTGTCTTCTCGGCGCTCGTCGCCCTCGCCCTCGTCACCTGGCAGGTCCTCGTCGACGGCCCGGCCGCCCGGCTGGACGAACGCCTCTCCCGCGCCCTGGTGGACACCGTCCCGCGCGGCCTCTCCGAACTCGGCTCCGCCCTCGGCGACCTGGTCGTCGCCCTGCCGGTCCTCGCCTGCGCCATGGCGTACGCGTGGTGGCGCGGCCACCGCGCCCGGGCGCTGTCCGCGGGCCTCGCCATGGCGCTCGTCCCGGCCCTGGTCGTCCCCCTGAAGGAATGGACGGCCCGCCCGGGCCCGCTGGAGCCCTGGGCCGCCGGCTACTACCCCTCGGGCCACACCGCGACGGCGATGGTCGCCTACTTCGGCGCCGCCTTCCTGGTCTCGAACCGTCTGATCCCCGTCGCCGCCGTCCTGACGGCACTGACGGGAACCGCCCTGATCCTGCGGGGCTACCACTGGCCCCTGGACGTCATCGCCTCGCTCGCCCTGTGCCTCCCCCTGCTCCGCTGGCCCGCGGTGGCCGAACGGTACGGCCGCCCGCCCGCGTGACCGGCGCACGCACGGCCGGGCCGGAGCCCGTGTCGGCTCCGGCCCGGCTGTTCGACGAGGTGGCGGGCCGGCCGTCAGCTCCAGGTGTAGGCGTCGAAGTTGCGGCTGAACTCCCAGGCGTTGAACCGGTCCCAGTTGATGGACCAGGTCATCAGGCCGCGCAGGGCGGGCCAGGTGCCGTGGGTCTGGTACGAGCCGCAGTCGGTCTTCCGGGTCAGGCAGTTCAGGGCCTTGTTCACCTCGGCGGGCGTGGTGTGGCCGTTGCCCGCCTGGGTCGAGGCCGGGAGGCCGATGGCGACCTGGTCGGGGCGGAGGGCGGGGAAGACGCGGTCGGTGTTGCCGGCGACCGGGAAGCCGGTGAGGAGCATGTCGGTCATGGCGATGTGGAAGTCCGCGCCGCCCATGGAGTGGTACTGGTTGTCCAGGCCCATGATCGAGCCCGAGTTGTAGTCCTGCACGTGGAGCAGGGTGAGGTCGTCGCGCAGGGCGTGGATGACCGGCAGGTAGGCGCCGGCGCGCGGGTCCTGTCCGCCCCAGGGGCCGGAGCCGTAGTACTGGTAGCCGAGCTGGACGAAGAAGGTCTCCGGAGCCATCGTCAGGACGAAGCCGGCGCCGTACTTCGCCTTGAGGGTCCTGACCGCCTGGATGAGGTTGACGATCACCGGGCTGGTCGGGTTGCGGAAGTCGGTGTCGCCGGTCTGGAGGGACAGCGAGTGGCCCTCGAAGTCGATGTCCAGGCCGTCGAGTCCGTACTCGTCGATGATCTTCGAGACGGAGGAGACGAAGGTGTCACGGGCGGCGGTCGTGGAGAGCTGGACCTGGCCGTTCTGGCCGCCGATGGAGATGAGGACCTTCTTGCCCGCCGCCTGCTTGGCCTTGATCGCCGCCTTGAACTCGGCCGGTGTCTCGACGCCGGGGCATTCCGTCGCCGGGCACAGGCTGAAGCGGATGTCGCCCGAGGTCACCGAGGTGGGTTCGCCGAAGGCGAGGTTGACGACGTCCCAGGAGTCGGGGACGTCGGCCATCCGGGTGTAGCCGGAGCCGTTGGCGAAGCTGGCGTGGAGGTAGCCGACGAGGGCGTGCGCGGGCAGCTGCCCGCCCGGGTTCCCGCCTCCGCCGGTGGTCGTGGTCGCCGTCACCGCCGCCGACCTCGGGGACTCGCCGGCGCTGTTCACGGCCGAGACCTGGAAGCTGTACGAGGTGGCGGGCGTCAGGCCGGTCGCCGTGGCGGTGGTGCCGGAGACGGTCAGGATCCGCGTGCCGCCGCGGTAGACGTGGTAGGACGTGGCGCCCGGGACCGCCGACCAGGTCAGCGGGACGCTCGACGAGGTGGGGCTGCCCGCCGTGAGACCGGCGGGGGCGGCCGGGAGTTCCACGGGTGCTCCGCCGGGGCCGACGAGACTCAGGTCGTCGGCGTGGTACGCGGCGGTGCCGTACCAGCCGTGGGTGTAGACGGTCACCGCGGTGGTGGACGCGCCGGTCCTGAAGGTGGTCGTCAGACGCTGCCAGTCGGTGGCGGACGGGGTCCACGTGGAGACGTCGGTCGTACCGGTGCCGGACGCGCCGAGGTAGACGTATCCGCCGCGGACCCAACCGCTCAGCGTGTAGTCGGAATTCGGCTTCACCGTGACGGTCTGGGAGCAGCGGGCGTTGTCGCTGCCGGCCGGGGTCGCGCGCAGCGCCTTGGTGCCGCCGTGCACGGGCGAGGTGACGACGGCGCCGCTGCCCGCCGTGCAACTCCAGCCGTCCAGGCCGGACTCGAAGCCGCCGTTGCGCGCGAGGTCGGTGTCGGCGGCCTGGGCCGCGGGGGTGAGGGCGACGAGTCCGCCGGCGGCGAGCACGCCCGCCAGCAGAAGCGTGAGCGGTCTGGTGCGTGGGGAGGTGCGGTCCACAACTGCCTCCGGGGGTGGGGGAATCGAGGTGGAGCGCGCCACAGCATGGTCCAGACCAATCAAGTGGTCAAGACCTCTGTCCGGCCGTGCGCCCGGGGCTACCTCCCGCCCGCGCCCCTCTCCCCCTTGGCGAGCCGCCCCGCCGCCTCGTGCATCGCCAGCTCCAGGAGCGCGGCGTCGGTGAGCGTCCCCGCCCCGTCCGGCGGCACCAGCCAGCGCACCCCACCGGTCGCCCGGCCCGGGTAGGGCACCACGATCCAGGTACCGCGGCCGGCGCCCCGCACTCCCGTCCCGAGCCACCGGGCGGCCGTGCCCGGCGGCACGAAGAAGCCGGTCCGGGCATCCCCGAAGTCGGCGAGGACCGGCCCCGGCCGGTCCACCAGCCGCCCCAGCACGTCGAGCGTGGGGTATCCGAGCTCCCCGGGCAGGATCAGCACGTCCCACTGCCGGCCCGCGGGCAGCAGCGCGACGCCGAGGGGGTTGCGCTGCCACTCCCATCGGCAGGCGTCGGGATCCGGCGCCACCGACGCCAGCCACTCCACTGCGGTCCTGGCCCCCGAACCACTCATGACCAACGGCCTCCCTTCCCTACGCGGGCCCGCGGACGCGCGCCCACCCACAGAGAGCGGGGCGGGCGACGATCATTACGCGGGTTCGCCCTCCGGGAGGGTGGTGATCCGGGTCACATGCCGATCAAGAGGTGCACGCCCCCGGCGCCCACCCGGCGCGCGGGGCTCCGGCGTACGACAACGGCCCCGACTACGGCGTACGACAACGGCCCCGCCCGCCACCGGCCCCCGGCACGCGCCCGATCGGGTGGACGGGGGTCGGCCTCCCCGGGAGCCGCGCCGCCGCCCGTGCCCGGCGTGTTCGGATGGGCGTCCACGCGGATAGTCCGCGATGTCCGTGATGCCCGCGCCGTCGCGTCCCCCTCGGCGTCTCGGCGCGCCGCCCCGCACCGGGAGGACCCATGCCGTTTCCGCAGTCGTCGGAGCCCCCGCTGGGTGGTCCCGGCCCCGCTCCGGGCGGGAAGAGGCCTCCCTCGTCTCCTGCTCCGGAGCCCCCCTCCGGCAAGGGCGCCCTGCGCCGCCTCGGCGAGTGGTCGGCCCGCCACCGCGTCATCGTGCTCGTCGCCTGGATCGTCGCCCTGGGCGCCCTGGTGGGACTGAACCACGCGTACGGCGGCGAGTACTCCGACAACTACTCGCTGCCGGGCACCCAGTCGCAGGAAGGGCTCGACGTGCTGCGCGCGCACGAGCCCGCCGCCGGCGGCTACAGTGCCCAGGTGGTGCTGTACGACAGTGCCAAGCCCCTCACCGACGTCGGCGACCAGGTCTCGTCCGCCGTGGACTCGCTGAAGAAGCTTCCGCACGTCCTGAACGCTACGAGCCCGCTGCCCGCGCCCGGCGCGCAGCCGACTCCCCCGCCGTCGGGCACGCCCGACGTCGGCCCGCTGTCCACCGACGGGAAGACCGGCTACATCACCGTCCGCTTCGACGTCCAGCCCGGCACCCTCGGCGACGACTACCTGACCGGGGTCGACAGCGCCGTGGAACCCCTGCGCGCGGCCGGGGTGCAGGTCGAGTACGGTGGCGCGCTGGGTGAGCTGGCCCGGCCGGAGGCGGACGACAGGCTGAGCGAGGCGATCGGGTTCGGCGTCGCCGTCATCGTCCTGATCATCGGCTTCGGCAGTCTGATCGCCGCCGTGCTGCCCCTGGTCACCGCCCTGGTGGCGGCCGTCTGCGGCCTCGCGATCCTCGGCCTCCTCGCCGCGGTGTGGAACTTCGCGACCGTCTCCCCCACCCTCGCCACGATGATCGGCATCGGCGTCGGCATCGACTACGCCCTCTTCCTCATCACCCGGCACCGACAGTTGCTGATGAACGGCCGGGATCCCGTCACGGCGGCCGGGATCGCCACCGCGACCAGCGGGCGGGCCGTCCTCGTCTCCGGCTGCACGGTGGTCATCGCCCTCGGCGGCCTGTGGGTCTCCGGACTGAGTTTCATCGGCCTGCTCGGGCTCGCCGCGACCTCCACCGTGGTCACGGCCGTCGCCGGAGCCCTCACGCTCGTCCCGGCGATGCTCGGGCTCATCGGGCGCCACATCGACCGGCTGCATCTGCGCACCCCCGTCGCCGAGACCGACGGGACGGACGACGGAGCGAGCGGAGCGACGAAGGGCGGGACGTACGCCGGAACGAACGGGGCGACGACCGGAAGAACGGCCCCCGGGACACCCGGCGAGGCCCACGGCACCTGGCACCGCTACGCCCTGCGCGTGGAGCGCCGCCCCTGGTGGTTCCTGACCTCCGGCGTCGTCGTCCTCGTCGTGCTCGCCATCCCCCTGTTCTCCATCCAGCTCGGGCACATCGGCGACGGCGCGGACCCGAAGTCCTTCACCGACCGGCGTGCGTTCGACCTGATGTCCACGGCCTTCGGGCCCGGTTCCAACGGACCGCTGACGTTGGTGATCGACCAGACGTCGGTCCCGGCGGCCGACCGCTCCGCCCTGGCGAGCCAGGCACAGAAGGCGCTCACCGGGGTGCCCGACGCCGTCCTGATCACGCCGCTCACGCCCACCTCGGACGGGGACGTCCTGATCGCCACGGCCTACTCGGCCGCCGCCCCGCAGGACGAGCGGACCACGACGCTGACCAATCACCTGGCCGACGACGTCCTCCCGCGGGCGGTCGCCGGCACCACCGCGACCACGTACGTCACCGGCACCACCGCCAGCCAGGTGGACTTCCTCGACATCGTCTCCAGCCGGCTGCTGCTCATCATCGCGGTGGTCGTCGCCCTGGCGTTCCTCGTCATCCTGGTCGTCTTCCGCGGCCCTCTGGTCGCCGCCAAGGCGGCGGTGCTCAACCTGCTGTCCATCGCCGCCTCGTACGGCGTCGTCGTCGCCGTCTTCCAGTGGGGCTGGGGCGGCCCGGCGCTCGGTGTCTCCGGCGAGGTGCCCATCGAGAGCTACGTGCCGATGATGATGTTCGCCATCGTCTTCGGCCTGAGCATGGACTACGAGATCTTCCTGTTGTCCCGGGTCCACGAGGCGTGGCTGCGCACCGGCGACGCGAAGGCGAGCGTGGCGCACGCCCTGGAGATCACGGCCCGTGTCATCACCTGCGCGGCGCTCATCATGGTGAGCGTCTTCGCGGCCTTCATCCTCAACGACAGCATCGTGGTGAAGATGATGGGGCTCGGCCTGGCCGCGAGCGTCCTCATCGACGCGACGGTCGCGCGGCTGCTGCTGGTGCCCGCCGTGATGACCCTGCTCGGAAAGTGGGCGTGGTGGACCCCGCGGCTGGCTGGACCGGATCCTGCCGCACGTCGACACCGAGGGCGAGGGCGAGACGGCGCAGGCGCGGGGGAACCCGGCGGGGTCCCGGAAGACTCCGTGACCCCGCCGGGTCGGCGCCCTAGCTGTCGAAGCCCAGGCCGACGCGGTCCATGGCCTTCAGCCACAGGTTGCGCCGGCCGCCGTTCTCGTCGGCGCGGGCGAGGGACCACTTGGTGAGGCCGATGCCGGCCCAGGCGATCGGCTCCGGCGGGAACGGCAGCGGCTTGGAGCGGACCATCTCCAGCTCCGTCCGTTCGGTGCGCTCCCCCGCCAGCAGGTCGAGCATCACGTCGCCGCCGAAGCGGGTGGCGCCCACGCCGAGACCGGTGAAGCCGGCCGCGTACGCGACCTTCCCCTGGTACGCCGTGCCGAAGAAGGCCGAGAAGCGCGAGCAGGTGTCGATCGCGCCGCCCCAGGCGTGGCTGAAGCGGAGCCCCTCCAGCTGCGGGAAGCAGCGGAAGAAGTGCTCGGCGAGCTTGAGGTACGTCTCCGGGCGGTGGTCCATCTCGGCGGCGACCTTGCCGCCGAAGCGGTAGATCGCGTCGTAGCCGCCCCACAGGATGCGGTGGTCGGCGGTGATCCGGAAGTAGTGGAACTGGTTGGCGCTGTCGCCCAGGCCCTGGCGGTTCTTCCAGCCGACGGCGGCGAGCTGCTCGGCCGAGAGCGGCTCGGTCGTCAGGGCGTAGTCGTAGACCGGGACGGTGTAGTGCCGGACGCGCTTGACCAGCGACGGGAAGACGTTGGTGCCGAGCGCGACCCGGCGGGCGAGGACGCGGCCGTACGGGGTGCGGACGCCCATGCCGGCGCCGACGGAGACCAGGTCGAGGCCGGGGGTGTTCTCGTAGATCCGTACGCCCAGGTCCCGGCAGGCGCGCTTGAGGCCCCAGGCCAGCTTGGCCGGGTTGAGCATGGCGACCCCGCGCCGGTCCCAGAGGCCGCCGAGGAAGGTCGGGGAGTCGACCTGCGCGCGGACCGCGTCGCCGTCGAGGAGTTCGAGGCCGTCGGCGAGACCGAGCCGCTCGATCTCGCCGTACACCTCGTGCAGCTCGTCGAGCTGGTGCGGCTCGGTGGCGACGTCGATCTCGCCGGTGCGCTCGAAGTCGCAGTCCAGGGCGTAGCGGGCGACCGCCGCCTCGATGGCGTCGAGGTTGCGTTCGCCGAGCTCCTCCAGCTTCGGCAGCTCGTCCGGCCAGCGGGCGAGCCCGTTGCCGAAACCGTGGGTGAGGGAGGCGGCGCAGAAGCCTCCGTTGCGGCCCGAGGCGGCCCAGCCCACCTCGCGGCCTTCGATCAGGACGACATCCCGGGAGGGGTCGCGCTCCTTGGCGAGGAGCGCGGTCCACAGTCCGCTGTAGCCGCCGCCGACGACGAGAAGGTCGCACTTCTCGGTGCCGGTGAGGGCGGGCAGGGCGCCGGGCTTGCCGGGGTCTTCCAGCCAGAAGGGGACGGGCTGGGCGTCGGAGAGAGATCGTGCAGCGAGACGCATGGCGACGGGGGCCATGGTTTCCAACTCCTTCAGGTGTTTCTGTTCCTACTCAGCTTGCCGCTGTTTTCCTGCGCCGGTTCGTGATGATCTGTCCGGCCACCACCACCAGTACGGCGAGGACGAACATCGCCGTACCGATGACGTTGATCTGGACGGGCGTACCGCGCTGCGCCGAGCCCCAGACGAACATGGGGAACGTGACGGTCGAGCCCGCGTTGAAGTTGGTGATGATGAAGTCGTCGAACGAGAGGGCGAAGGCGAGCAGCGCTCCGGCGGCGATGCCGGGGGCGGCGATCGGCAGCGTGACCCGTACGAAGGTCTGCACCGGGCCCGCGTAGAGGTCGCGCGCGGCCTCCTCGAGTCGCGGGTCCATCGACATCACGCGTGCCTTGACGGCGGTGACGACGAAGGACAGGCAGAACATGATGTGGGCGATCAGGACCGTCCAGAAGCCCAGCTCGGCGCCCATGTTCAGGAAGAGCGTGAGCAGGGAGGCGGCCATGACGACCTCGGGCATCGCCATCGGCAGGAAGATCAGCGAGTTGATCGCGCCCCGCGCGCGGAAGCGGTAGCGGACCAGCGCGAAGGCGATCATCGTGCCGAGGACCGTGGCGCCCAGCGTCGCCCAGGCGGCGATCTGGAGCGAGAGGGTCAGCGAGCCGCACAGGTCGGCGACGCCGCAGGGGTCCTTCCAGGCGTCCAGCGAGAAGCGCTGCCAGGCGTAGTTGAAGCGGCCGTTCGGCTTGTTGAACGAGAACACCATCACGACGACGTTCGGCACGATCATGTACGCGAGCGTGAGCAGACCCGCGATGACGACGAGGTTGCGACGAATCCAGCGCATCAGACCAGGTCCTCCGTTCCGGCGCGGCGGATGTAGACGGTGACCATGGCCAGCACGATCGCCATGAGGATGAAGGACAGCGCGGCCGCCGTCGGGTAGTCGAGCACCCGGAGGAACTGCGACTGGATGACGTTGCCGACCATCTTGGTGTCGGTCGAGCCGAGGAGTTCGGCGTTGACGTAGTCGCCGCTCGCGGGGATGAAGGTGAGCAGGGTGCCCGAGACCACGCCCGGCATGGAGAGCGGGAAGGTCACCTTCCGGAAGGTGGTGACGGGCGAGGCGTAGAGGTCCCTGGCCGCCTCGTGCAGCCGGCCGTCGATGCGCTCCAGGGAGGTGTAGAGCGGCAGGATCATGAACGGCAGGAAGTTGTACGTGAGTCCGCAGACCACCGCCATGGGGGTGGCCAGCACCCGGTCTCCCTCGGTCCAGCCGAGCCAGCTGGTCACGTCCAGGACGTGCAGGGTGTTGAGGACGTCCACGACCGGGCCGCCGTCGGCCAGGATCGTCTTCCACGCCAGCGTCCGGATGAGGAAGCTGGTGAAGAAGGGCGCGATGACCAGGACGAGGAGGAGGTTGCGCCAGCGGCCGGCCTTGAAGGCGATCAGATAGGCCAGCGGGTAGCCGAGCAGCAGGCACAGCAGGGTGGCGGTACCGGCGTACAGCAGGGAGCGGACGAACTGGGGCCAGTACTCCTGGAAGGCGTCCCAGTAGGTCCGGAAGTGCCAGGTGACCTCGAAGCCCTTCTCCAGGGAGCCGGTCTGCACGGAGGTCGAGGCCTGGTAGACCATCGGCAGCGCGAAGAAGACGAGCAGCCAGACGATGCCCGGCAGGAGCAGCCAGTACGGGACGAGCCGCCTGCGGGTGGCCGCCTTGCGGACCGGGAGGTCCGGCGCGGGCGGGGTGGGCGGCGCCTCCTTGGCGAGGGTGGTGCTCATGAGGCGTCCTCCAGCGTCTCCACGCCCGCGTCGATGGCCTGGGCCGCGTCGAGGCCGAAGGTGTGGGCCGGGTTCCAGTGCAGGACGACCTCGGCGCCGGGCGTCAGGCGCCCGTCCCGCTCGATGTTCTGCTCGTACACCTGGAGCTCCGCGCCCGCCGGGCTGTTCACCACGTACTGCGTGGAGACGCCGATGAAGGAGGAGTCGACGATCCGGCCGGTGACCTTGTTGCGGCCGTCGGCGATGCTTCCCGCGTCGTCGGCGTGCGTGAGGGAGATCTTCTCGGGGCGGACGCCGACGAGGACCTTGCCGCCGGCGCGGACGGCCGCCGTACAGCGGTCGGCGGGCAGCCGGAGCTTGCCGCCGCCGGCCGTCACGATCAGGTCGGTGGCGCCGGTCTCGGCGACGTCGGCCTCGATGAGGTTGGAGGTGCCGAGGAAGTTGGCGACGAACGTCGTGCGCGGGTTCTCGTAGAGGTCCGCGGGCGCGCCGAGCTGCTCGACCCGGCCGCCGTTCATCACCGCGACCTGGTCGGCCATGGTCATGGCCTCCTCCTGGTCGTGGGTGACGTGGACGAAGGTGATGCCGACCTCGGTCTGTATCCGCTTGAGCTCCAGCTGCATCTGGCGGCGCAGCTTGAGGTCGAGGGCGCCGAGCGGCTCGTCGAGCAGCAGCACCTGCGGGTGGTTGATGAGCGCGCGGGCCACGGCGACGCGCTGCTGCTGGCCGCCGGAGAGCTGGTGCGGCTTGTGCTTGGCCTTGTCGCCGAGCTGGACGAGGTCGAGCATGTCGCCGACCTGCTTCTTCACGGACTTGATGCCGCGCCGGCGCAGACCGAAGGCGATGTTCTCGTGGATGTCCAGGTGCGGGAAGAGCGCGTAGGACTGGAAGACGGTGTTGACCGGCCGCTTGTACGGCGGGAGGTCGGTGACGTCCTTGTCGCCGAGGAAGACCGACCCGGTGGTGGGGTCCTCCAGGCCGGCGATCATGCGCAGGGTGGTGGTCTTCCCGCAGCCGGAGGCGCCGAGGAGGGCGAAGAACGAGCCCTGCGGGACGGTCAGGTCGAGCGGGTGGACGGCGGTGAAGGAGCCGTACGTCTTGCTGATGCCGGTGAGACGGACGTCGCCGCCGGTGGTCGTGTCAGTCATGGGTTGCGATCCCGGTGTTCGTAAGAGGTGGACGACGGTTGCTCACGCACCGATGAGCTTGGCGAACTTCTCCTCGTACGCCGTCTCTTCCTGGCTCGTCAACGAGCGGAAGGCGTGCGACTTCGCGGCCATGGCCTTGTCGGGAAGGATCAGCGTGTTGTTCGCGAGCTCGGGATCGATCTTGGCGAGCTCGTCCTTCACCCCGTCGACCGGGCAGACGTAGTTGATGTACGCGGCGAGCTGGGCGGCGACCGGAAGCTCGTAGTAGTGGTCGATGAGCTTCTCTGCGTTGGCCTTGTGCCGGGAGTTGGCCGGGACCAGCAGGTTGTCGCTGGAGGTGATGTAGCCGGCCGAGGGGATGGCGAACTTGATGTCCGGGTTGTCGGCCTGCAGCTGGATGACGTCGCCGGCCCAGGCGAGGCAGGCCGCGAGGTCGCCCTTGTCCAGGTCGGAGGTGTAGTCGTTGCCGGTGAAGCGGCGGATCTGCTTCTTGTCGACGCCCTTCTGCAGCCGCCCGATCGCCTGGTCGTAGTCGGCGTCGGTGAAGGCCCCCGGGTCCTTGCCCATGTCGAGGAGGGTCATGCCGACCGAGTCGCGCATCTCGGTGAGGAAGCCGACCCGGCCCTTGAGGGAGGGGTCGTCCAGGAGCTGGGTGACCGAGTCGACCTTCTTGCCGCCGGTCGCCTTGGCGTTGTACGCGATGACGGTCGAGATACCGGTCCACGGGTACGAGTAGGCGCGGCCCGGGTCCCAGTCGGGGCGGCGGAACTGCGCGGAGAGGTTGGCGAAGGCGTGGGGCAGGTTCGACGGGTCGAGCTTCTGCGCCCAGCCCAGCCGGATGATGCGGGCGGCGAGCCAGTCGGTGACGCAGATCAGGTCACGGCCGGTGTCCTGGCCGGCCGCTAGCTGCGGCTTGATCTTGCCGAAGAACTCGACGTTGTCGTTGATGTCCTCGGTGTACTTGACCTTGATCCCCGTGCGTTTCGTGAACGCCTCCAGGGTGGGGCGGGACTTCTCGTCCTCGCTGACGTCCATGTACTCGGTCCAGTTGGAGAAGCTCAGCTGCTTCTCCTTGGCCGAGAAGTCCGTGGACGCGGGCCCCTGGCCCTCCCGCTTGGCCGGCGGGATGCCGCAGGCGCTCAGGGACGCGAGGCCGCCGACCGTGAGCGCGCCGACGCCTCCGGCGCGCAGCATCGAACGGCGGCTGAGGGCTCCGCGGCCGCTCGTCAGACTGCGTCGCATCGCCGCGAGCTGGGCGGCCGAGAGGCGGTCGGGCTCGTACTGCTCCATGCGCTGTGCCCTTTCGGGATGGTTTCGCCGCTGGTCGGACGGCAGGCCACGCGGCGTGAGCCGCATTTCGGATGGTTATCGGTCCCCGAAGATCGTGCGGTGCCAGTCCTTCGCGGCGACCGCCGTGTTGTCGAACATCACATGCTTGACCTGCGTGTACTCCTCGAAGGAGTACGCCGACATGTCCTTTCCGAATCCCGACGCCTTGTAGCCGCCGTGCGGCATCTCGCTGATGATCGGAATGTGGTCGTTGACCCAGACGCAGCCCGCCTTGATCTCGCGGGTGGCCCGGTTCGCCCGGTAGACGTCGCGGCTCCATGCGGAGGCGGCGAGTCCGTAGGGGGTGTCGTTGGCGAGCCGGATGCCCTCGTCGTCGCCGTCGAAGGGCAGGGCCACCAGGACCGGTCCGAAGATCTCCGAGCGCACGACCTCGCTGTCCTGCGCGGCGCCGGTGATCAGGGTCGGACGATAGTACGCACCGTTCTTCAGCTCGCCTCCCGGGGCTTCGCCGCCGGTGACGACGGTGGCGTAGCCGCGGGCACGGTCGACGAAGCCCGCGACCCGGTCGCGCTGGGCGTGGCTGATCAGCGGTCCGAGGTCGGTGGAGGGGTCGAAGGGGTCGCCCAGGCGGACGCTCTCCATGAGTTCGGCGACCCGCGCGACGAAGGCGTCGAAGAGCGGGCGCTGGACGTACGCGCGGGTGGCGGCGGTGCAGTCCTGGCCGGTGTTGATCAGGGATGCGGCGACGGCGCCGTGGGCGGCCGCCTCCAGGTCGGCGTCGTCGAAGACCACGAAGGGCGCCTTGCCGCCGAGTTCGAGGTGGAGCCGCTTGACGGTGGAGGTGGCGATCTCGGCGACCCGCTTGCCGACGGGGGTGGATCCGGTGAAGGACGTCATGGCCACGTCCGGGTGGCCGACGAGGTGTTCGCCGGCGGTCCGCCCGGCCCCGGTGACGATGTTGACGACGCCGTCGGGGATGCCCGCCTCGGTGGCCGCCTGGGCGAACATCAGCGAGGTGAGCGGGGTGAGTTCGGCCGGCTTGAGGACGATGGTGTTGCCGGCGGCGATGGCCGGGAGGACCTTCCAGGCGGCCATCTGGAGCGGGTAGTTCCAGGGGGCGATGGAGCCGACGACACCGATGGGCTCGCGCCGTACGTACGAGGTGTGGTCGCCGCTGTACTCGCCGGCGGACTGGCCCTGGAGGTGGCGGGCCGCGCCGGCGAAGAAGGCGGTGTTGTCGATCGTGCCGGGGACGTCGAACTCGGTGGAGAGCCTGATCGGCTTGCCGCACTGGAGGGACTCGACCCGGGCGAAGTCCTCGGCCCGCTCGGCGAGCACGCCCGCGAAGCGGTGCAGGGCGTCGGAGCGCTCGCCCGGGGTGGCGGCCGCCCATGCGGGGAAGGCGTCCCGGGCCGCGGCGACGGCGGCGTCGACGTCGGCGGTGGAGGCGAGGGCGTAGGTGTACACGCTCTCGCCGGTGGCCGGGTCGACGACGCTGTGCTCCTCACCCGAGTCTCCGGGCCGCAGCCGCCCGCCGATGTACTGTGCGCCGGCCGCGAAGCGGTCCGTCACCTGGAAGCGGTTGCCCATGACGCTCTCCGTTGTTCCAGCTCGAATTGAGTGCCGATCCTGACAGAGGCACGCTTGCCCAACAAGGGATTCCGTTGTTGCCTTTTGGTTACGCGACGGAATCGGTCGACCATGTGTCGAGGGACCCGGGAAATACCCGTACGGAGTGTCCGTGGCGACTGCCACACTCGCATGCATGGGGAAGATCGAAGAGCTGACGCAGCAGGTCAGCAGTGGTGAACGGGTGAAGTGGCTGCACTTCTGGGGCCACCGGCCACGGCCGGACGGGACGCTCTCGGCGAGCTGCCTGAGCCAGTGGTGGGAGTCACCGTTCGAGGTCGCCGGAGTGCGGTACGCGACCGCCGAGCACTGGATGATGGCCGAGAAGGCGCGGCTCTTCGGGGACGCGGACGCCGAGCGGGCGGCGCTGGCCGCTTCCTCGCCCGCCGAGGCGAAGAAGGCGGGGCGCCTGGTGCGGGGCTTCGACGACAAGGTCTGGGAGCGGGAGCGCTTCGGGATCGTCGTGGAGGGAAGCGTCCACAAGTTCTCCTCCGACGAGCGGCTGCGGTGGTTCCTGCTCGGCACGCGGGGCCGCGTC
Organism: Streptomyces sp. NPDC036822; assembly: GCF_055609145.1. NCBI lineage: Bacteria > Bacillati > Actinomycetota > Actinomycetes > Kitasatosporales > Streptomycetaceae > Streptomyces > Streptomyces sp. NPDC036822. Next base: position 609,734 of record NZ_JBVJPY010000002.1, on the reverse strand, counting down.
CTGGTCGAGGCGAGCCCGATGGACCGGATCTGGGGCATCGGTCTGGCCGCCGACGACGCCCGCGCGACGGATCCCTCCCGATGGCGCGGCCTGAACCTCCTCGGCTTCGCCCTGATGGAGGCGCGGGAGCGACTGGGCTGACGGGCGGGGGCGTCCGTGCCGACCGGCGGGAGCGTGGAGGGGCGGGGACGCGGAGCGCCGCCTACGCCGAACGGCGGGACCGCGGAGGGCAGTGCGCGGAGGGCAGCGCGCGGAGGGACCGGAGCCCGGAAGGCCATCGCGCGGAGGGGCGCGACGCACACGGGCGGAAACGCGGAGAGGCGGCCCCTCAGAGGGCCGCCCCTTCCGCCGTCCGACCGCGCCGCCGCCTCGTGGCGCCGGGCCGGCCCGGTCCCGTTCCTACCGCCGGTCCGCGACCAGGCTCGTCGCGAACGGGTCCGACGGGTCCTCCTCGAAGGTCGAGGGGTCCTGCTGGATCGCCCAGACCACGAAGGCCAGGAAGGCCGCGCTGATCAGGATCCCGATCGCGCCGAGCACGATGCCCGCGACCGCCATGCCCCGGTTCGTCGCCTCGCCCCGGCCCGCCTTCTTCACCCCGATGATCCCGAAGATCAGCGCGAGGATGCCCAGGATGCCTCCGAGGCCGTACAGACAGAAGCCGACCACGGAGACGATGCCGAGCACCATCGCGGCCGTCCCCATGCCGTTGGCCGGAGCCTGCTGCCAGCCGGTCTGGCCGTAGCCGCCGGCGCCGTAAGCGGTGGAGCCGTAAGGCGTCGAGCCGTACGCCGGATAGGCGGGGTAGCCGTACCCGCCCGTGCCCCCGGGGGTCGTCGGCGCGGTGGGTGCCGCGGGGTAGCCGTACGCCCCGGGCGCGGCCGCCGGGCCGCCGGGCGCGACCGGAGGCGGCGGCACCTGGCCCGTGCCGCCGTCCCCCGTCGGCATCGCCGTCATCGTCGGCTGGTCGTGGACCGGCGGACGGTCGTGCGCCGGCGGCGTGGCCGGCTTGCTCAGTTCCACCCCGTCGCGGTTCGGCGGAGCCCACGGATCCGCCGGGTCGTACCCGCCCTGCGGCTGGTCGCTCTTCTCTGACATGGGCCTCCCCCATCGTGGTGCCGCCATGCTACGACCTCGCCCCCACGGCGGAACGGCCCGCCTACGATGATCGGATGACCGATCTCCATCCTTTCATCGCCGGACTCCCCAAGGCCGAGCTGCACGTCCACCACGTCGGCTCCGCCTCCCCCCGCATCGTCGCCGAACTGGCCGCCCGCCACCCCGACTCCAAGGTCCCCACCGACCCGGAGGCGCTCGTCGACTACTTCACCTTCACCGACTTCGCCCACTTCATCGAGGTCTACCTCTCGGTCGTGGACCTCGTCCGCACCCCCGGGGACGTCCGGCTGCTGACCTTCGAGATCGCCCGTGACATGGCCCGCCAGAACATCCGTTACGCCGAGCTGACGATCACCCCGTTCAGCTCGACCCGTCGCGGGATCGACGAGGTCGCCTTCATGGAGGCCATCGAGGACGCCCGCAAGGCGGCCGAAGCCGAGCTGGGCGTCGTGCTGCGCTGGTGTTTCGACATCCCCGGCGAGGCCGGTCTGGCCGCCGCCGAGGAGACCACCCGGCTCGCCGTCGACCTGCACCCCGAGGGCCTGGTCTCCTTCGGTCTCGGCGGCCCGGAGATCGGGGTGCCGCGCCCGCAGTTCAAGCCGTACTTCGACCGAGCGATCGCGGCCGGCCTGCACTCCGTCCCCCACGCGGGCGAGACGACGGGCCCGCGGACGATCTGGGACGCCCTGCACGACCTGCGCGCCGAGCGCATCGGACACGGCACCAGCGCGGTGAAGGACCCGGCCCTGCTGGCCCACCTCGCCGAGCACCGGATCGCCCTGGAGGTCTGCCCGACCTCCAACATCGCGACCCGCGCGGTCACGCACCTGGACGAGCACCCCCTCAAGGAGATGGTGGACGCCGGGGTCCTGGTCACGATCAACAGCGACGACCCGCCGATGTTCGGCACCGACCTCAACAACGAGTACGCGGTCGCCGCCCGTCTCCTGGACCTCGACGAGCGCGGCCTGGCCGCCCTCGCCAAGAACGCCGTGGAGGCGTCCTTCCTCGACACGAGCGGCAAGGCCCGGATCAGCGCCGAGATCGACACGTACACCGACACCTGGCTGGGCCGCTGACAGCCGCCACAATGGGCCCATGGACCACGTCACTGCCGTAGGCCACCGCGGCGACCCCTACCGCGTCCGCGAGAACACCGTGCCCTCGATCGTCTCGGCGGTCGAGGCAGGTGCGGACGCCGTCGAGATCGATGTACGGCTCACCGGCGACGGTGTCCCCGTCCTCCTGCACGACGACACCCTCAAACGGCTGTGGGGGCACGACCGGGCGCTCTCCGCCCTCTCCCTCGCACAGCTGCGGGAGCTGACCCGCCACGGCGTCCCCACCCTGCGCGAGGCCCTGATCGCGGCCGGACCGCACCGGCTGCTGCTCGACCTGCCCGGCGGGGACGAGACGTCGGTCCGCACCATCGTCGGCACGGTCCGCGAGTGCGGGGCGGCCGAGCGGGTCTACTACTGCGCGGGCGGCGTCGCCATGCTCCAGATCCGGGCGGCCGACCCGTCCGCCGAGATCTCCCTGACGTGGAACACGCTCTCCCCGCCCCGTGCCGTCCTGCTGGACGCGGTCCGGCCGCGCTGGCTCAACTACCGCTTCGGCCTGGTGAGTCGGGAGCTGGTGGACAAGGTGCACCGCGACGGCTACCTCGTCTCGGCCTGGACCGCCGACACCCGGCGGAGCATGCGTAAGCTGATCACCCACGGCGTGGACTCGATCACCACGAACCGTGTGGACGCGCTCGCCGCCGAACTGCGAAGGGATGTCCCCAGGTGACCGGCACCGAGAGGATCCGTACGGACGTCGCCCACAACGCCCGGGTGTGGAACTACTGGCTGGGCGGCAAGGACAACTACCCGGTGGACCGCGCGGTCGGCGACCAGGTCACCGGCTTCTATCCCAGCATCGGCGAAGTGGCGCGCGCGGACCGGGCGTTCCTCGGCCGTGTCGTGACGCATCTGGCCGCGGACGCCGGCGTGCGCCAGTTCCTCGACATCGGTACGGGACTGCCGACGGCCGACAACACCCACGAGGTCGCCCAGCGGATCACGCCGGCCGCCCGGGTCGTGTACGTCGACAACGACCCGATCGTGCTCACCCACGCCCGCGCGCTGCTGACCAGCTCCCCGGAGGGCGTCACCGAGTACGTCGACGCGGACGCCCGGCAGCCGGAGCGGATCCTGGAGGCGGCGGCGAAGACGCTGGACCTCGGGCAGCCGGTCGCGGTGATGATGCTCGGCATCCTCAACTTCGTCCTGGACACCGACGAGGCGCGGCGCATCGTGCGCACGCTGATGGACGCGGTGCCGTCGGGCAGCCATCTCGTGCTGACCCATCCGACCCTGGAGCCGGAGCTCGGCGGCGAGGGCAACGTGGCGGCGATGGAGTTCTGGAACGAGAACGCCACCCCGCCGATCACCGCCCGCAGCCGCGCCGAGTTCGTCTCCTTCCTCGACGGCCTGGAGATCCTCGACCCCGGCGTCGTCTCGTGCGCGAGCTGGCGCTTCGCTCCCGCGAGCGAGGTGGCCCAGTTCGGCGCGGTGGGCCGCAAGCCGTAAGGGCGGCGAGGGGGGATGGGGACTCCGGGGGCGGGGATACGGGCCGCGGGGCGGGGCTGGTGGGACCGGGGCAGGACACTGCTCGGCGCCCGGCCCTGGGCGGTCGACATCGGCCTCGCCCTGCTCGTCCAGGCGGCGATGACCATGCCGTTCGTCGTACCGCGCGCCCCCGGGCTCGAGCCCGCGACCTGGCAGGCATACGGGCTGACCACCCTCACCGTCCTGCCGCTGGCGTGGCGGCGGCGCGCTCCCATGACCGTCCTCCTGGCGATCCTGGCGACGAGCGCGCTGTACCGGATCGCCGTGGACGGCCCCGGGCAGCCCCTGCCGTACACCGGCCTGGTCATCGTCTACACGATCGCCGCGATCCGCCCGCCCCGCGACCGTCTGGTCACGGTCGTCCTGCTCACGCTCGCGGTGCCCGTCTCCGTGTGGCTGAACACCCGGTCGGTGCGCGAACTGACCTTCTCCCTCTTCGTGTTCGCGGCGGCGTACGTCTTCGGCCGGCTGACCGACGCCCGTCAGCGGGCCCACCGGGTCGAGGCGGAACAGGCCGCCGCACGCGAGCGCGCCAGGATCGCGCGGGAGATGCACGACATCCTCTCCCACGCCGTGAGCCTCATGATCGTGCAGGCGGAGGCCGGTCCGGTGGCGGTGCGGACGGCTCCGGAGCGGGCGGAGGCCGCCTTCGACGCGATCTCCGAGACGGGCCGGGACGCCATGGCGCAGCTACGCCGGATGCTGGGGGTCCTGCGGGAGGGCGACGGCCCGCCGGACGGGTCCGGTGACGCCCCGCGCGCGCCGCAGCCGGGCCTCGCGGGCCTTCCCGACCTGGTGGAGCGGGTGCGGTCCGGCGGGCTCGACGTCACCTACGCCACGGCGGGCGAGGTGCGGACGCTGCCCGCCGCCACCGGGGCGACGGTCTACCGGATCGTCCAGGAGGCGCTGACCAACGTGGTCAGGCACGCGCGCGCCCGGACGGTGTCCGTCCTGCTCGCCTACGAGGACCGGGCCCTGGAGATCGTGGTGCGGGACGACGGTCGCGGCCCGCAGCCGGGCTCCGGCGGGCACGGCCTCGTCGGCCTGCGCGAGCGCGCCGCCGCGCACGGCGGTACGGCCGTCACGGGGCCCGGACCGGACGGCCGCGGTTTCGAGGTGCGGGCCCGGGTGCCCGTCGCCTCCACGGCGGAGGTGGCGCGTTGACGATCCGTGTGGTGGTGGCCGACGACCAGGAGCTGGTGCGCAGCGGGTTCTCGATGATCCTCGACGCGCAGCCGGACATCGAGGTCGTCGCGGAGGCCGGGGACGGGATCGAGGCGGTCGAGGCCGTGCGCCTGCACGCGCCCGACGTGGCGCTGCTCGACATCCGGATGCCGCGCATGGACGGCATCGAGGCGTGCCGGACGATCGGCGCCGGCTCGGGGTGCCGGACGGTCATGCTGACGACCTTCGACTCGGACGAGTACGTCTACGACGCCCTGCACGCGGGGGCGAGCGGCTTCCTTCTGAAGGACGTCCGCCGGGACGACCTGGTCCACGCGGTCCGGGTGGTGGCGCGGGGTGACTCGCTGCTCGCGCCGTCCGTGGCCCGGCGGCTCGTGGAGCAGTACACCTCGGGCGGCCCGCGTCGCACGGACCCCCGGCTCGGGCAGCTCACGACCCGGGAACGCGAGACGCTGCTGCTGCTCGCCCGTGGTCTGTCGAACGCGGAGATCGCGGCGGAACTGGTCGTCAGCGACCACACGGTGAAGACCCACGTCGGCAACGTGCTCGCGAAGCTGGGGCTGCGCGACCGGATCCAGGCGGTGATCTGCGCGTACGAGACGGGGCTGGTCACGGCGGGCTCTCCCCCCGCCGGGGGAGCCGGAGGCGGGTCCTCCTCCCCCGCGTCGGCGAGGAACTGACCGCGCGAAGACCGCCGGTGCGGGCGATCCGGGGCAGGGCCCCGGTCAGCAGGATGGAGCCATCGACGACAACGGCTCACATCCACGGAGTTCACCATGAAGAGCACCACCCGCACGCTGCTCGCCGCCGCCCTCGTCCTGGGGGTCGCCGCCGGTCCGGCCGTCCTGCCGGCCGGCGCCGCCCCGGCCGGCGCCTTCGCTGCTTCGCCCGTCTCGCCCGCGGGGGCCGCGGTGTCCGCGCCCGTGCCGGACTCCGCCCTGGAGGCGGCGATCGCCGGGCTGCCGTCGGGCCGGACGACGGCGGCGCTGGCCCGGGTCGGGGGCACGGAGGGCACCTGGCGGGGCAGCGCGGGCGTGCACGATCTGGAGACGAACGCGCCGGCCGATCCGGACGCCCGTTTCCGGGCCGGTTCGGTGACCAAGGTGTTCACGGCGGCGGTCGTCCTCCAGCTGGCCGCCGAGGGACGGCTGGATCTGGACCGGCCGGCCCGGTCCTATCTGCCGGAACTGATTCCCGCCCGCTACGGCAGGGTGACGGTCCGCCAGCTGATCAACCACACCCACGGTATCCCGGCGCCCGACTTCGCCGGGACCACGGTCGAGGAGTGGTACGCCGACCGCTTCCGGGTGCACGACCCCCGGGAGATGGTCCGTTCGGCGACGGCGAAGGAGCGCGAGTTCGCTCCCGGGACCCGGCAGCACTACCTCAACATCGGTTACACGATCGCCGGTCTGCTGATCGAGCGCGTGACGGCCGACACCTACGAGCGCCAGGTCACCGCCCGTGTCCTGCGGCCGCTCGGACTGCGCGGCACCTACCTGCCGGGGGCCGACCCGCGCATCAGGGGGCCGCACAACCACGGCTACCAGTCGATGAGGCTGGAGGACGGCACGACCGGGCTGCGCGACGTGTCGGTGTGGGGGACGACGGACGGCTGGGCGGCCGGTGACCTCATCTCCACGACGGCCGATCTGGAGCGCTTCACCCAGGCGCTCTTCCGGGGACGGGTGGTGCGCGGCCCCCTCCTGGAGGAGATGTTCACGCTTCCGAAGGTGACCGACGTCAAGACCGGCGCCCCGGCCGCGTACGCCGCGGGACTCTCGATGCAGAAGCTCGGCGGGCGCGAGGTCTGGGGCAAGACGGGCGGCCGCTGGGGCTACAACGCGGCGATCGCGTCGACCCGGGACGGCTCGCGCACGCTGGTCTACAGCGTCAACTCCACGGACGCGAAGGGCCAGGGCATGAACGAGGTGGCGAGGAACCTCGTGGTGGCGGCCTATGGCGCGCCGACGGCCTGAAGCGCCTCCAGGCGCTTGATCATCCTTCGGACCACGAGCAGCGGGACGATCCCGACGACGCCGAATGACATGTCGATGACCGACCACCAGAGGGGGATGCCGCGGATCGGTCCGCAGATCAGGGCGAGGGGGATGATGCCGGCGCAGGCGATCATGCCGAACTCGACGACCCAGATGTTGCGGACCGGGTCGCGGTAGGGCCCGTAGAAGGCGACGGCGATGACGAGGTGGGCGAAGGCCAGCCAGTCGGTGCCGTAGAGGAGGAAGGGGTAGCGCGCGTCGGCGGTGTCGAGGCCTTCGCCGACGCGCCGGATCCACTCCAGCAGCCCCGGGAGGACGTCCGCGACGGGGGCGGCCCAGGAGGTCAGGGCGCTCTCCAGGAGATGCACTTCGGTGACCAGCGGGAAGGCGGTGACCCCGCTGAGCACCAGGCAGACGATGAAGACGACCAGCCAGACGCGGATGCGCTTGAGGAGGGCTCTCGGCCCGTTCGTGCCGCTCATGATCGCAGCGTACGCCCCTCATGAACGCGTTCAAAAACCGGGGGCCGCCTTCCCGGGCCCGGCCCCTGGGCGGGGGCGAGCGGCGACTCCGCCCCCACCTCCGTGGGCGCCCGCGCCCCCGGCACCCTCCGATCACGCCGTCGATCGGGGGCGGGTACGCCGACGGGCGGCCGGGAAGATCCCCGGCCGCCCGCTCAGGTCGCCCCGTCCCTCTAGCCCAGGGACGTCATCACGTGCTTGATGCGCGTGTAGTCCTCGAAGCCGTACGCCGAGAGGTCCTTGCCGTAGCCGGACTTCTTGTAGCCGCCGTGCGGCATCTCCGCGACCAGCGGGATGTGGGTGTTGATCCACACGCAGCCGAAGTCGAGCGACTTCGACATGCGCATCGCGCGGGCGTGGTCCTTCGTCCAGACCGAGGACGCGAGCGCGAACTCGACGCCGTTGGCGTACTCCAGGGCCTGCTTCTCGTCACGGAAGGACTGCACCGTGATGACCGGGCCGAAGACCTCGTTCTGGATGATCTCGTCGTCCTGCCGCAGGCCGGAGACGACGGTCGGGGCGTAGAAGTAGCCCTTGTCGCCGACCTGGTGGCCACCCGCCTCGACCTTGGCGTGGGCCGGGAGGCGGTCGATGAAGCCGGAGACCTGCTTCAGCTGGTTGGCGTTGTTCAGCGGGCCGTAGAGCACGTCCTCGTCGTCCGGCTGACCCGTCCTGGTGTCGGCGGCGGCCTTGGCCAGCTGCGACACGAACTCGTCGTGGATCGACTCGTGCACGAGGACGCGGGTCGCGGCGGTGCAGTCCTGGCCGGCGTTGAAGAAGCCCGCCACGGAGATGTCCTCGACCGCCTTGGCGATGTCGGTGTCCTCGAAGACCACGACCGGGGCCTTGCCGCCCAGCTCCAGGTGGACGCGCTTGACGTCCTTGGCCGCCGACTCGGCGACCTGCATGCCGGCGCGTACCGAACCGGTGATGGAGGCCATCGCCGGCACCGGGTGCTCGACCATCGCGCGGCCCGTCTCGCGGTCGCCGCAGATCACGTTGAAGACGCCCTTGGGCACGAGGGAGCCGATGATCTCCGCCATCAGGACGGTCGACGCGGGGGTCGTGTCCGAGGGCTTGAGGACGACCGTGTTGCCCGCGGCGAGGGCCGGGGCGAACTTCCACACGGCCATCATCATCGGGTAGTTCCACGGCGCGACCTGGGCACAGACGCCCACCGGCTCACGGCGGACGATCGAGGTCATGCCCTCCATGTACTCGCCGGCCGAGCGGCCCTCGAGCAGCCGGGCGGCACCCGCGAAGAAGCGGATCTGGTCCACCATGGGCGGGATCTCCTCGCTCGCGGTGAGGGCGACCGGCTTGCCGGTGTTCTCGACCTCGGCGGCGATGAGCTCCTCGGCCCGCTCCTCGAAGGCGTCCGCGATCTTGAGAAGGACCTTCTGGCGCTCGGCGGGCGTGCTGTCGCGCCAGGCCGGGAACGCGGCCGCGGCGGCCTCCATGGCGGCGTCGACGTCGGCCTGACCGGAGAGCGGAGACGTGGCGTAGGCCTCACCCGTGGCCGGGTTGACCACCTCGATGGTCCGCCCGTCGGCGGCGTCCCGGAACTCCCCGTTGATGTAGTTACGCAGCCGGCGCAGCTCGGTGGTCACTTGCCACCCCTCCTGTCGTTCAGAGTTCGATCTGTCCCGATGGATGAGACACCACCACAGTAGTCGCTCGGCGGACGCTTTCGACAGGCCCGCCCTCCCGCAACTTCGGATTCAGTGTGATTGCAAAGCCGAAACAACGAATTACATCGCTCCCGGCTTGCCAGACAGACGAGTCTCGGTGCACAGTGAGGTTGTGGCCAGTCAAAGCACGAACTCCAGGACCGCATCCGGTTCGTCCCCGACGATCGATGCCGTCTCCCTGGCGATCATCGAGCAGCTCCAGGAGGACGGTCGCCGTCCGTACGCCGCCATCGGCAAGGCCGTGGGCCTGTCGGAGGCCGCCGTACGACAGCGCGTCCAGAAGCTGCTCGACCAGGGCGTCATGCAGATCGTCGCCGTCACCGACCCGCTCACCGTGGGATTCCGGCGGCAGGCGATGGTCGGCATCAACGTCGAGGGCGACCTCGATCCGGTCGCCGACGCGCTGACTGCCATGGCCGAATGCGAGTACGTGGTGATGACCGCGGGCTCGTTCGACCTGATGGTGGAGGTCGTCTGCGAGGACGACGACCACCTGCTGGATGTGATCAACAAGCGCATCCGCACCCTCCCCGGCGTGCGCTCCACCGAGAGCTTCGTCTACCTCAAGCTCAAGAAGCAGACCTATATGTGGGGAACCCGATAGCCGTGAGCAAGGACCTCTCCAAGACCGCCTACGACCACCTGTGGATGCACTTCACCCGCATGTCGTCGTACGAGAACTCGCCCGTTCCCACCATCGTGCGTGGTGAGGGCACCTACATCTTCGACGACAAGGGCAAGCGCTACCTCGACGGTCTCGCGGGTCTCTTCGTGGTCAACGCCGGACACGGCCGCCAGGAGCTGGCCGAGGTCGCGTACAAGCAGGCCCAGGAGCTCGCGTTCTTCCCCGTGTGGTCGTACGCGCACCCGAAGGCCGTCGAGCTCGCCGAGCGTCTCGCCCACTACGCTCCCGGCGACCTGAACAAGGTCTTCTTCACCACCGGTGGCGGCGAGGCCGTCGAGACCGCCTGGAAGCTCGCCAAGCAGTACTTCAAGCTGCAGGGCAAGCACACCAAGTACAAGGTCATCTCGCGTGCCGTCGCCTACCACGGCACCCCGCAGGGCGCCCTGTCCATCACCGGCCTGCCGGCGCTGAAGGCCCCCTTCGAGCCGCTGGTCCCCGGCGCGCACAAGGTGCCGAACACCAACATCTACCGCGCCCCGATCCACGGCGACGACCCCGAGGCCTTCGGCCGCTGGGCCGCCGACCAGATCGAGCAGCAGATCCTCTTCGAGGGCGCCGACACCGTCGCCGCCGTCTTCCTCGAGCCGGTGCAGAACGCCGGCGGCTGCTTCCCGCCGCCGCCCGGGTACTTCCAGCGGGTCCGCGAGATCTGCGACCAGTACGACGTGCTCCTCGTCTCCGACGAGACGATCTGCGCCTTCGGCCGCCTCGGCACGATGTTCGCCTGTGACAAGTTCGGCTACGTGCCGGACATGATCACCTGCGCCAAGGGCATGACCTCGGGCTACTCCCCGATCGGCGCCTGCATCGTCTCGGACCGCCTCGCGGAGCCGTTCTACAAGGGTGACAACACCTTCCTGCACGGCTACACCTTCGGTGGCCACCCGGTGTCGTCGGCGGTCGCCATCGCCAACCTCGACATCTTCGACAAGGAGGGCCTGAACCAGCACGTGCTGGACCAGGAGGGCAACTTCTTCGACACCCTGAAGAAGCTGCACGACCTCCCGATCGTCGGCGACGTCCGCGGCAACGGTTTCTTCTACGGCATCGAGCTCGTGAAGGACAAGGCCACCAAGGAGTCCTTCACGGACGAGGAGACCGAGCGCGTGCTCTACGGCTTCCTCTCCAAGGCGCTCTTCGACAACGGCCTGTACTGCCGGGCCGACGACCGTGGCGACCCGGTGATCCAGCTGGCCCCGCCGCTGATCGCCGACCAGGGCACCTTCGACGAGATCGAAGGCATCCTGCGCTCGGTGCTCACCGAGGCGTGGACCAAGCTCTGATCCTCCCCGCAGGACCTCACGCCGCCCTCACGGCGTGACCCCCGGCCCGGGCATGCCCGCCATCCGAGTGGATGGCGGCGGCCCGGGCCGCGTGCTGTCCGTACAAACGGATCTGAATCCTTACGGTGCCCAGTGACCCGCAGGCCCGTCCTTTCGTTCCCCCGTACGGGGGAACACGGGGGACCAGACATCAGATCCGACTTCGATCGACCTCGAGGTGTACGCGATGGCCCCACCGGACAACGACGTGCTCTGGGCGCGTTCCCTGCACTACTCCCTGGAGGGCTCCGCCGCGCTCAGTGGCGTCTCCCTCGGGGTCCGCGAGGGAGAGATCCTCGCCCTGCTCGGGCCGCGCGGCAGCGGCAAGACCGCCCTCATGCACTGCCTGTCGGGGCAGGCCGTCGCCCAGCAGGGCGAGGTCTGGTTCAACAGCAGCCCCGTGCACACCCTGAGCCAGGCCCAGCGGGAACGGCTCCGCCGGGACCGCTTCGGCTGGATCGGTCCCGAGCCCGGCCTCGTCCCCGAGCTGACCGCGTGGGAGAACGCCGCCCTGCCGCTCCTGCTGCGCGGTGTCTCGCACCGGGCGGCCAGGGCCACCGCCGTGGAGTGGCTGGAGCGGCTCGACATCGGCATGTGCGCCCGCAAGCGGCCGCACGCCCTGACCCAGTCGCAGCGCCAGCGGATCGCGATCACCCGTGCCCTGGTCACCATCCCCTCGGTGCTCTTCGCCGACGAGCCGACCGCCTCCCTGCACCAGGCCGACGGGTCGCAGGTGCTGCGCACCCTGACGACCGCGGCCCGCTCGCACCGGATCACGGTGCTGCTCGCCACCCACGACACCGAAGTGGCCACCCTCGCCGACCGCACGGTCGCCCTGCTCGACGGGCGCCGGGTGAGCGGCGCGGGCACGACAGGGGCGGAGGGCGTCGCCACGTGCTCGCTCTCCGTCTAGTCCGCGGAACCCACCCCCTCGTCCTGCTGCGGCGGCTCCTGGTCGCCGCGGCGTCCGCGGGCGTCGGATTCCTGCTGCTGTGCACGCTGGGGTACGCCCTCGGCCACCCCGCCGACTCGGCCGCCTCCACGCTGCGTCTTCTGTGGTGCGTGATCCCGATGGCGGCGACCGTGCACTTCGCGGTGGCGGTGGCCCGTACGGATCCCAGCACCCGGCCCCGGCCGGGGCTCTCGGCGGTCGGACTCGGCCCCGCCCGGCTGACGGCCCTGGCCGCCGCGTCCACGGCGGTCTCCTGCACGCTCGGCTCCATGGTCGCGCTGCTGTTCTTCCTGCACCTGCGCGGGGACATCACCGGGCTGCCGTTCGACGGGGCGGGCGCCGACCTGCTCGCCGCCGGGCAGCCGCTCCCGGTGGCCGCCGCGCTCACCCTGCTCGCGATCCTGCCGGTGGCCGCCTCGACCGCGGCCGCCCTGGCACTGCGGCCGAGGAAGCCGGCCACCGCGGAGGGCGCGGCGAAGGCGGCACCCTCCGGCCTGCCGTGGGGCGTGGCGCTGCTCGCCGTGGGCCTCGCGGTGGAGACGTACGCGGGGCGGGGCGGCGGCGACGCGTTCCCCCTGCCGGGACGTTCCGGGGGCAGCCCCGCCGGAGTGCTCGCCGGCTGGATCCTCACCGCGGCCGGCCTGGCGATGGCGGGCCCCGGCATCACCCACTGGTGCGGCCGCCTCCTCCAGTCCGTCCGCCCGGGCGCGGTCCGGCTGCTGGCCGGCCGCGTCCTGATGGACGAGTCCCGGCGCATCGGACGGCCGCTCGGCGTCGTCTGCGCGGTGGGCTCGGGCGGCCTCGCGGCGGCCACCCTGTACGACGCGGGCATGGGCGACTTCGGTCTGCTGACGGGCCTGGGCGCGGGTCTGGTGATGGCCTGCACGACGGCCACGCTGCTGACGGCGGCCCTGGAGTCCAAGCAGTGTCGCGCCCACACGACCGAGGCCCTCCTGCGCCTCGGCGCCCCGCCCACGGTCCTGCGCACGGCGGCTCTGCTCCGCGCGGGCGTCCTGCTCGCGGTGTTCCTCCCCCTGACCTGGCTGGTGGCCGAACTGGCGGCGGTCCCCCTGCGGTGACGCGCGCGGCCCTTCACCGTGGGGCGGGGTGCCGGTCCTCGGGGTCCATGGGCGCCGGCGGTGCCGGGGTTTCGGCCGTTCCTTGCTTTCGGCCGTTCCGGCGGTCCGGCGGTTCCCGGGTCTCGGCCGCTCCGGCGGTCCGGCGGTGCCGGAGCCGGAGTCCTGGGCGGATCCGGGGGCCTGGCGGGGCTCCCTCGCGACGGGGCCGCCGGGGTGAAGAGGGCCCTCCGCGGGCGCCTATCGTGGGGCCATGGCCCGCCCCCACACGCTCGAGATCCACGACCACCGGGAGTTCGCGGCGGCCGTCGCCCACGGCTCCCTCGTCGGTCACCGGCTCCAGTCGCTCGACCTGACCGACCAGACCTCCGCGCTGCTGTCCGTTCCGGCGACGGGCGCGGTCTTCCTCGGCTGCGCGATGCGGCCCGAGGCCGCCGCCAAGGTCCGCGCGGACGGGGCCCTGGTCTTCCCGCCCGTACCGGACCTCCCGTTCGACCCGTACCGCGCGCTGCTCTACTCCCCCAACGACCTCTTCGCCGGTGTCATGGAGGAGGGCTACGAGTCCACCCCCGACGCCCTCGCGTACGGCTGGTTCCAGCGGACGAAGGCGGACGGCGACGTGTTCGCGTCGATGGTGCGCGCCGTCCACGACGACGCGATCTCCGACGCGCTCGACGAGCACCTCGCCGGCACCCGGGTCGTCGGCGTCATGGGCGGCCACGCCATGGCCCGGGGCACGGACGCCTACGCCGGCGCCGCCCGGCTCGGGCGGGCCCTGGCCCGGACCGGCCTCACCGTGGCGACCGGCGGCGGACCGGGCGCGATGGAGGCCGCGAACCTGGGCGCCTACACCGCTCCGCTCGCCGACGCCGTCCTGGACGAGGCGCTCGAACTCCTCGCCAAGGCGCCGTCGTTCACCCCGTCGGTCACGGAGTGGGCGCGGGCCGCGTTCGAGGTGCGGGCCCGGTGGCCGCGGGGCGGCGACTCGGTCGGCGTCCCCACCTGGTTCTACGGCCACGAGCCGCCCAACCCCTTCGCCGGGCACATCGCCAAGTACTTCGCCAACGCCACCCGCGAGGACGGTCTGCTGGCCCGGTGTGACGGCGGGGTGGTCTTCCTGCCGGGCGCGGCCGGAACGGTCCAGGAGATCTTCGACAACACCACGCCGAACTACTACGAGTCCCGTGGCGAGCCGACCCCCATGGTGCTGGTCGACCGCGTCCACTGGACCGAGCGGCTCCCCGCCTGGCCGCTGCTGCGCTCGCTTGCGGCGGACCGCCCGATGGCGGCCCGGATCGCCCTGGTCGACTCGATCGACGAGGCGCCGGCGGCCCTGCGGCGGCTGTCGGGCGCGTCCTAGCCGCGCGGGCCCGGGCCCGGAACTCCGGGCTCATGCTTCGGCTTCGGCTTCGGCTCCGGATTCGGCTCCGGCTCCGGCTCCGGCTCCGGCTCCGGCTCCGGCTACAGCCTGCGGACCGCCTGTGCCTCGGCCCGCTCCACCGAGGCCCTGCCGTGCACGTGCACGAGCGCGAGGTGGAAGAGGGCCGGCGCGAGCGGCGCCCAGCGGTGGATCCGGTCCGGCCGCAGGAGGTGGCGGGAGACGTCGGCCGAGCGGAAGGGCACGTACTCGATACTGTCGTGCTCCCAGCGGTCGGCCACTCCCCTGCCCATCCGTTCCCGCAGCCGGTCGCCCGTCATGTCGGTGAGCCGGGCGTAGAAGTGGGCGCTCCAGTGGCGCTTGTCGACGTCGAGGACGAAGGCCAGCAGGGAGAGCGTGTACTCGTTCGGCTCCAGGGCCATCTCCTCCCGCATGCCGCGCCGGGCGACCGCGTGCAGGTCGGGGGCGTTGCGGCCGGAGGAGTCGATGTGCCGGGAGAGCCCTTCGTTGACGGAGGAGTTCCACACGCCCGGGGCCATGCGGACCCGGTTGCTCCGCCGGCTCACGACGAGCAGGTGGTCGGAGGTCACCACGGCGACGTTGACGGCGAAGCTGCACTGCAGGAACGCGGGGGCGGTGAGCGGCTGTTCGGGGTCGAGGTAGCGGGTACGGGGTGTGGAACCGTCCGGGAGGCGCCGGTCCAGCTGCTGGGCGGCGAGGAAGGTGTAGTAATCGGTCGGCCGCAGCCTCAGATGGACCTCGGACTGTTCGTCGAGGGCGGTCCTCGACACCTCCAGGCTCTCCACCGCGTAGCGGGGGCCGTTCCACACCGGCGCCCGGTCGCCGTCCGTCCGGGCGCGGGCTTCCTCGGCCTCGATCTCCGCGTGCCAGCCCGCCATGTCGTCCGGCAGGGTGACCTCGCCGTCGAGCACCTGGACGTGGATCGACTCGGCGGCGATCGCGCGGTCGCCGTCGCCCTCGACGATGAGCGCGGAGGTGTGCAGCGGGCCGAGGGAGAAGGTGGACCAGGCCGGCCCGGCCTCGGCCCGGAAGGTGAGGCTGCGGACCACGCCCGCCGAGCGCCGTCTGATCCGGAACCACACGTCCTGGGTCCACTGCTGGAACAGGGTGGCGAACACCAGCCCCAGGACGGCGCCGACCACTCCGTTGCCCACGTCTATTCCGCTCATCCGCAGCAGCGTAGGGCAGTTGATCAACGCCGATGGGCGGGAGAGGCAACTTCGGCGGCCGAATCGTCGTCTGGCAGACGGAACGAATCCCCAGGAAACCGAACGGAGCCTCCCGTGCTCATAGGACTGCTGACCGCCGTCGCCGCCTCGATCTGTTACGGCACGGGCTCGGTGCTCCAGGCCGTCGGCTCCCGTAAGTCCGCCCGCCGTGAGGCGGCGGCCGGGCAGGTCACCGAGCACGGCGGGCCGAGCCTGTCGTCCACCGCGAAAGCGGCGATGACCTGGGAGTTCGTCGTCGGAACGATCCTGGACTTCGTCGGCTTCGGGCTCGGGGCGCTGGCCGCCCGGATGCTTCCGCTGTTCCTGTCGCAGACGGTGATCAGCGCGAATCTCGTCATCACGGCCGTCCTGAGCGTCCGGCTGCTCGGGATCCGTCTGACCCGTGCGGAGTGGACCTCGATCGGCGTGGTCTGCTCGGCCCTGGTGCTGCTGGCGAGCGCGGCGGGCCCGGAGGGCAGCGGGCACACGCCGGTCTCCACCCACTGGTGGCTGCTGGCGATCGCGCTGCTGCTGATGGTGGGCGGCACGGTCGTCGTACGGCTGCTCGGTGCCCGCGCCGCGATCCTGGCGGGCCTGCTGTCCGGTCTGGGCTTCGGCGCTCTCGGTGTCGGCGTCCGGGTCCTGAACGGCGTCGACCCGTTCAACCTGGGTGCGCTGCTCGCGGACCCGGCCCTCTACGCGATCCTGGTGGCCGGCGTCGGCGGCATGTACCTGCACACCGTCGCGCTGCAGATCGGCTCGGTGAACGGGGCGACGGCGGCCCTCGTGGTGGGCGAGACCGTGCTCCCCGGCATGATCGGCGTCTGGTGGCTGGGCGACGCCTCGCGCCCCGGCTTCGCCTGGCTCGCCGTGGCCGGCTTCCTCCTCGCGGTCGCGGGCGCGGTGGCGGTGGCGTGGTTCGGCGCACCGGAGGGCGGACCGGGGGACGCCCCGAGCGGCACCCCGGGCGCGGAGCCCGCCGCGCGCGAGGACGCCCCCGAACCGGTACGCCTCGGTTAGGACGGGCCCGAAGGCCCCGGCAGCCCCGGCTCCCCGGCGAGCGCGACCACGTCCGACGGCGTGAACGTCACCCCGACCCTCGCCCCGTCCTCCGGAGCGTCGCGGAGCGGGCACTCGGCCTCCAGGACCGGGCCGTCGTCCGGCCGCAGCAGGACGGCGACATGGCTGCCGCGGAAGGTGCGGCCCTCGACCACGCAGGGCAGGCCGTCCGCCGGGGCGCCGAGGCGCACGCCGGCCGGGCGGACGAGGATCCTCGCCGCTCCCTCCGGAGTCCCGTCCGGCACGGGGACCTTCCCCCACACGGTGTCGGCCGCGCCCCCGCTCACGGTGGCGGCCACCACGTTGTCGAAGCCGAGGAAGCGCGCCACGAACTCCGAGGCCGGCCGCTGCCAGACCTCCAGCGGTGTGCCGGACTGGGCGATCCGGCCGTCCCGCATGACCACGACCCGGTCGGCGAGCGCGAACGCCTCACCCTGGTCGTGGGTGACGGCGAGCACCGTCGTACCCAACCGCCCGAAGAGCCGGCGCAGTTCGACCACGAGCCGCTCCCGCAGCCCCCGGTCGAGCTGTCCGAGCGGTTCGTCCAGCATCAGCAGCCGGGGGCGGGGGGCGAGTGCCCGGGCCAGCGCGACCCGCTGCTGCTCGCCGCCGGAGAGCGAGGCGACGGCCCGCCGGCCCGCTCCGGGCAGGCCCACCAGCTCCAGCAGCTCCGTCGCCCGTACGGCCTGTTCGGCCCGGCCGACGCCGTGCATCCGCAGGCCGAAGGAGACGTTGCCGGCCACGTCCCGCTGCGGGAAGAGCTGGTGGTCCTGGAACATCAGGCCCACGCCCCGCCGGTGGACCGGGATGCCGGCCTGGTCGGCTCCCCCGAGCAGCACCCGCCCGCCGTCCAGCGCCTGGAGACCGGCGACGGCCCGCAGCAGCGTGGACTTGCCGCTGCCGCTCGGCCCCAGGACGCAGACGATCTCGTGCTCGGCGACCTCCAGGTCCACCGAGTCGAGCACGGCGCGCCGCCCGAACCGTACGGTCGCGTCCTCGAGCGTCAGCATCAGAACTCCCCGGAGGTCCGGTCGGTGCGCAGCCGTTCGAGCAGCAGCAGGGCCACCGCGCACACCACCATCAGAATCGTCGAAAGGGCCATCGCCTGGCCGTAGTTGAGTTCGCCGGGCCGGGCCAGCAGTCGCGCGACGGCGACCGGCAGCGTCGGGTTGTCGGGCCGGGCGATGAAGACCGTCGCGCCGAACTCGCCGAGCGAGACGGCGAAGGCGAACCCGGCCGCGATGAGCAGCGCACGCCACACGAGCGGCAGGTCGACCTCGCGCCAGGCCCGCAGCGGCGAGGCGCCGAGGACGGCCGCCGCCTCCCGCAGCCGTTCGTCGACCGCCCGCAGGACGGGCAGCATCGTGCGCACGACGAACGGCACGCCGACGAGCGCCTGCGCGAGCGGTACGAGGATCCAGCTCGCCCGCAGATCGAGCGGCGGCTCGTCCAGGGTGATCAGGAATCCGAAGCCGACGGTGACGGCGGAGACTCCCAGCGGCAGCATGAGCAGCGCGTCGAAGCCGCGCACGAACCGCCCGGCCCGCCGGGTGAGGGCCGCCGCGGCGAGCCCTCCGACGGCGACGGCGATGACGGTGGCGACGAGGGCGTACCGCAGGGAGTTGCCGATGGTGTCGGCCAGCGGGACGAGGAAGGTGCCGGAGGCGTCCACGCTCCACAGGGCGCGGTAGTAGTCGAGTCCGTACCCGCGGGGGGTGTCGAGGGAGCGCTCGACCAGCACGCCCAGGGGCAGCACGATCAGCAGCGCGACGGACAGCAGCACGCCGCCGAGCAGCGCCCACTGGCCGGCGCCCTTCGGCCGGTGCGCGGTCCGCTGGGGCGCCACGAGCCGCAGGGCCGTCTCCCGGCGCCGCACCGTCCGGGCGTGGAAGGCGAGGACCGCGCCGACGGCGACGAACTGCGTCAGCGTGAGGACGGCGGCCGTCGTCAGGTCGAAGCGGTCGACCGTCTGCCGGTAAATCTCGGTCTCCAGGGTGGAGTACGCCGGCCCGCCGAGGATCTGCACGATGGCGAAGGAGCCCGCGGTGAAGAGGAACACCATCAGCGCGGCCGCGGCGACGGCGGGGCCGAGGGCCGGCAGGGTCACGGTCCGCCAGGCGGTCCAGCGGGAGGCGCCGAGGACCCGGGCGGCCTCCTCCTGGCGCGGGTCGAGCTGGGACCAGAGTCCGCCGACGGTCCGGACGACGACGGCGTAGTTGAAGAAGACGTGCGCGAGGAGGATCGCCCAGACGGTGGTGTCGAGGCGGACGCCCCACCCTTCGTCGAGGAGCCCGCCGCGCCCGACGAGGGCCAGGAAGGCCGTGCCGACGATGACGGTGGGCAGCACGAAGGGCACGGTGACGACGGCGCGCAGCAGCGCCTTGCCGGGGAAGTCGAAGCGGGCGAAGACGTACGCTCCGGGCAGGGCGATCAGCAAGGTCAGCGCGGTGGAGGCGAGTGCCTGCCACAGCGTGAACCAGAGGACGTCGAGGATCTCCGGCCGGCTCAGCGTCTCGCCGAACCGGCCGAACCGCCACGCCCCGTCCACCCGGAGTCCGCGCTCGACGATCGAGGCGACGGGCCAGGCGAAGAAGAGCGCGAAGAAGGCGACGGGCACGGCCATGAGGCCGAGCCGCGCCGCGCTTCCGCGCGCTGCCCCGGCGGGCTTGCCCCGAGCGGGCACACCCTCGGCGGGCACGTCCTCGGCGGGCTCTACTTCAGGACGAGCGACGACCACTGCTGGATCCACTGGTCACGGTTCTCGGCGATCTTCTCGGGCGCCATGGTCTGCGGCTTGTCGATCACCACACCGTGCCGGGTGAAGAGCGCGGGCAGGGTGGCGTCCTTGGCCACCGGGTTGACGAACATCTGGAGCGGCACGTCGTCCTGGAACTTCTTGGAGATCAGGAAGTCGATGAGCTTCTTGCCGCCCTCGGGGTTCTTCGCCCCGTTCAGCAGGCCCGCGAACTCGGTCTGCCGGAAGCAGGTGCCGGTGGAGACGCCGGTGGGGGCGGTCGCCGGCTGCGGCTCGGAGTAGAGCACCTCGACCGGCGGGCTGGAGGCGTACGACACGACCAGCGGCCGGTCGCCCTTGGCCTTCCTGCCGCCCGCGGAGCCGGAGAACTCCTGGTTGTAGGCCAGCTCCCAGCTGTCGACGGTCTTCACGCCGTTGGCCTTGAGCTTCTTCCAGTAGTCCTGCCAGCCCGCGTCGCCGTACCGGGCGGCGGTGCCGAGGAGGAAGCCGAGACCCGGCGAGGACCGCTCGGGGTTCTCCACGACGAGCAGGTCCTTGTACGCGGGCTTCGCCAGGTCGTCGAAGCTCTGCGGGGGGGCGAGCTTCTTGTCCGCGAAGTACTTCTTGTCGTAGTTGACGCAGATGTCGCCGGAGTCGATCGGGGTGACCCGGTTCTCCTTGTCGACCCTGGCCTCGGGGGCGACCCGGTCCAGGCCCTTCGCCTCGTACGGCACGAAGATGCCGTTGTCGAGCGCGCGGGACAGGAGGGTGTTGTCGACGCCGAAGAAGACGTCGCCCTGGGGGGAGCCCTTGGTCAGGATCTCCTTGTTGACGGCCTCGCCGGCGTCGCCGCTCTTGAGGACCTTGACCGTGAGGCCGGTCTGCCGGGTGAACTCCGCCAGCACCTCCTTGGAGGCGTTGAAGGAGTCGTGGCCGACGAGGGTCACGGTCTTCGGGGCACGCGCGGCGTCGCCCTTGTCGCTCGCGCCGCCGCCGCACGCGGCGAGGGTGGTGACGCCGAGCGCGCCGACGAGCGCGGCGGCCACCGTCTTCTTGGTGCTCACTGAAATTCCTCCTGGGTATGACCAGGAAGAGACGCGGCCCTGCCCACCCGAGGGTGGGCAGGGCGCAACAGCTCGAGTAACGACCGAACTTCCTACCCAGAATGACCTGGGCGAGGTTCAGAGGGTCTGCGGTCCGATGACCGCACTCTCAGCGCTGTGGCGCTCCCCTGTCGGAATATGGAGATGTGTTCGACCTCAGACTACAAGGTCAGCGCTCCGAGGCCGCGAGCTGTCCACAGGCACCGTCGATCTCCTGGCCTCGGGTGTCGCGGACGGTCACCGGCACGCCGTGGGAGGCGATGGCCTCGACGAACGCCTTCTCGTCCTCGGGACGCGAGGCGGTCCACTTGGATCCGGGGGTGGGGTTGAGCGGGATCAGATTGACATGGACACGCTTGCCCTTGAGGAGCCGTCCGAGCAGGTCACCCCGCCAGGCCTGGTCGTTGATGTCCCGGATGAGGGCGTACTCGATGGAGATCCGGCGGCCGGACTTCTCCGCGTACTCCCAGGCGGCGTCGAGGACCTCGCGGACCTTCCAGCGCGTGTTGACGGGCACGAGGGTGTCGCGCAGCTCGTCGTCGGGGGCGTGCAGGGAGACGGCGAGCCGGCACTTGAAGCCCTCGTCGGCGAAGCGCAGCATGGCGGGCACGAGGCCGACGGTGGAGACGGTGATGCCGCGCTGGGAGAGCCCGAGGCCGTCCGGCTCGGGGTCGGTCAGCCGCCGGATCGCCCCGACCACCCGCTTGTAGTTCGCGAGCGGCTCGCCCATGCCCATGAAGACGATGTTGCTGAGCCGCGCCGGACCTCCGGGGACCTCCCCGTCGCGCAGGGCCCGCATGCCGTCGACGATCTGGTGCACGATCTCGGCCGTCGACAGGTTCCGGTCGAGCCCGGCCTGCCCGGTGGCGCAGAACGGACAGTTCATGCCGCAGCCGGCCTGCGAGGAGATGCACATCGTGACGCGGTCGGGGTACCGCATGAGCACGGACTCGACGAGCGTGCCGTCGTGCAGCCGCCACAGGGTCTTACGGGTGGTGTCGTCGTCGCACGAGATGTGCCGGACGACGGACATCAGATCGGGCAGCAGCTCGCCCTGCAGCTTCTCGCGGGAGGCGGCGGGGATGTCGGTCCACTCGGCGGGGTCGTGGGCGTACCGCGCGAAGTAGTGCGTGGACAGTTGCTTGGCGCGGAACGGCTTCTCGCCGATCGCGGCGACGGCCTCCTTGCGCTCGGCGGGCGTGAGGTCGGCGAGGTGCCGCGGCGGCTTCTTTGCTCCGCGGGGGGCGACGAAAGTGAGTTCTCCGGGCTTGGGCATGGTGCTACCAGTGTCGCAGACGGACACGCGTGGCCTGGGGCCCTCGGGCCGGCGAGCGGCGATCGACGGTGGCCATGGGTGACCTCCGGCGGCCCCTGACGGCCCATGGACGGCCCAGGGAGCCGCCCCCATGACGTTGATCACGAGTCGCGGATCCGGTACCGAACCAGGAGAAGTCACCGCGGGGCTCTGACGGCCGTGCCCGTGGCGACGGCCGCGGCCACCAGGCCGAGTACGGCAAGGAGCCCGAAGAGTTGCGGGGTTCCGCCGAGGGGCGGGGCGAGGAGGGCGGCGGCGAAGGGGGCGAGGGCGGAGGCGGTCATGGCGGGTGCGCTGAGGATGCCGGAGAGGCGTCCGTAGTGGGTGGCTCCCCAGCGGTCGGTGATGGCGGTGGCCTGGAGGAGGGTGAGGTTTCCGCGGACCACGCCGGCGACGACCGATACGGCGATCAGCAGACCGTACGGCCCGGGGACGACCGCGAAGGCGGCGGTGGTCATGGCGCCGAGGACGATGAGGACGACGGTGCGCGCGGTGGTGCCGGTGCGGCGGGCGAGGGTGGCGTAGAGGGTGCGGCCGAGGGTCTGGCCGGCGCCGCCGAGGCCGAGGGCCCAGGCGGCCTGGCTGGTGGTGTAGCCCCGCTCGATCAGGAGCGGGACGAGGGAGACGACGACCGCGAACATGGCGAACGCCGAGAGCATGAATGCCAGCCCGAGCAGAAGGAAGGGGCGGCTGCGCACGACGTCCTGCGGCGTCGATCTCACGTCGGCGGGTGAGGGCGGAGCCGGCGGCCAGGGTGCGCGCAGGGCGAGCGCGTGGGCGGGGATCGTCACCGTGGCGAGGATCGCGGCGAGGACGAGGTAGGTGGTGCGCCAGGTGAAGTGGTCGGCGAGGGCGGCGGTGAGGGGTGCGAAGACGGTGGAGGCGAGGCCGCCCGCGAGCGTCACGATGGTCAGGGCGCGGACGTGGCCGGGTGCGAACCAGCGCGTGAGGGCGGCGAACGCGGGCTGGTAGAACGTCGTGGCCATCGCGAAACCGGCCAGGACCCAGCCGGCGAAGAAGACCGGCAGGTTCGGCGCCAGGGCTATGACCACCATGCCGAGGGTGCCCGCTGCGGATCCGGCGGTCATGACGGTGCGGGGCCCGCGGTGGTCGATGATGCGGCCGACACGGATTCCGGCGATTCCGGAGACGATCAGGGCGAGCGAGAACGCGGCCATGGTGGCGGTGCTCGACCAGCCGGTGGCGGCGGTGATCTCAGGGTTGAGGACGGGAAAGGCGTAGTAGACGACCCCCCAGCTGATGATCTGGGTGGCGCACAGTGCGGGCAGCACGGCGCGGGGCCGAGACCGGTCCCCCGTTCCGGTCGCGGCCCCGCTCGCGCGGGCGTCCAGGTCGGTCACGAGGCGCAGGAGGGGGTTGGGGCCGCAGTGCCGAGCTGGATCAGGGCGGGGGCGGGGGCGCAGCAGCCACCACCATCGACCGCTTCGCCGGTCTCCGGCCGGTCGAAGAGGCCGGCGCCGCCGCACACCCCGGTCTCCGGGAGGACGAGCTCGACGCGCTCGGCGGACTCACGGTCGCCGGCGAGGGCGGCGACGACGGAGCGGACCTGCTCGTAGCCGGTCAGGGCGAGGAACGTCGGCGCGCGGCCGTAGGACTTCATCCCGACAAGGTAGAGGCCCTTATTCTGCCGCCGCGTGACAGCCCCCATCCGTGAGCGGACCGCCCGCCGCCATGGTCGCCGGCGCGACACCGTCCTCGTGGAAGGCCGCAGCACCACGGCCGTGTGAGCCCCGCCCACCGCCCCGGGCGCGCACACTCCTCTGCGCGCTGTGCGAAGCAGTGGGGCGCGGCTCATTCGGGGACGGTGGCCTCGCCGTCGACGACCTGCCGTCGACGTCCGGATCTTCGCCTTCCGGTGCTCAACGCAGCAGTGTGGCGATCGAACGGGCGGCTTCGCGGGCGGGGCGGCCGACCCCGATGAGGGTGGCGGAAGCCGGCCCGGTCCAGTCGCCATAGCCGAGGAGGTGCAGGCGGGGCTCGCCGAGAGCTCGGGTCCCCGCAGTCGGGATGTGGCCGCGCGGGCCGCGGAGGCCGAGCGGGGCCAGGTGGGAGAGGGCGGGACGGAAGCCGGTGCACCAGATGATCGCGTCGGCGTCGGCGCGGTTGCCGTCGGCCCATTCCACGCCTGTTGCCGTCAGGCGGGTGAACATCGGCTGGGCTTTGAGGAGACCGGCGTCGCGGGCTTCGCGGACGGGCGGTACGGCGACGATGTCGCCCAGTGAGGCGACACCACCCGTGTCCGTCCGGCCTTCGTCCAGGGCGCGGCGGCGTGCGGTGGCGTGGTCGAAGAGGGCGCGGCCGTCGATGTCGTCGGCGAGGTAGCGCGGTTCGCGGAGGGTGACCCAGGTGAGGTCGGTGTCATGGGCGAGGTCGGCGGCGATCTGGGCGCCGGAGTTTCCGCCCCCGACGACCACCACCTTCTGCCCGGCGAAGCCGGAGGGGCGGCGGTATTCCACGGTGTGGAGCTGGGCGCCCTTGAATTCCGTACGCCCGGACACGGCGGGGACGAAGGGACGCCACCATGTGCCGGTCGCACTGATCACCGCACGGGCCCGCCAGCTGCCGGCGCCGGCCTCCACGCGCAGGAGCTCGCCGTCCCGGTGGACCTCCTCGACCCTGACCGATCGGACGACGGGCAGTTCGTACCGCTGCTCGTAGTCGTTCAGGTACGAGACGACGTGGGCCGCGTCCGGGTAGGTCTCGCCCGGCTGCGGGGGCATGAGCCGGCCCGGAAGGGAGGAGTAGGCGGCCGGGGAGAAAAGATGGAGGGAGTCCCACGAGTGCTGCCAGGCGCCGCCAGGCTCGTCTTGGGCGTCGAGGATGACGAAGTCGAGGCCGAGGCGGCGCAGGTGGTAGCCGGCGGCGAGTCCTGCTTGGCCGCCGCCGATCACCACCACGTCCGCGACATGTGTCATTCGCTGGTCGTCCTGCCGCGCGTGAAGATGACCGCGACCAGGGCCAGACCGACGGCCGTGCCGATGAGCTGCATGCCGATGAAGGCCGGGACGGAGGCGGGGGCGATGCCGGCGAAGGTGTCGGTGAACGCCCGGCCGATCGTCACTGCCGGATTCGCGAACGAGGTCGACGAGGTGAACCAGTAGGCCGCGCCGATGTACGAGGCGATCGCCACGGGGGCGAAGCGAAGCCGGTCGGTACGGGCCAGGCCGAAGATCAGCAGGATGAGGCCGGCTGTCGCGACGACCTCGCCCAGGAGGAGATTGCCGGCCGAGCGGTCGTGGGCGGACCACTTGACCAGCGGTTCGCCGAACATGGCGTCCGCCAGGACCGCGCCCGCGATCGCGCCGACGACCTGCGACGGGACGTAGACGGCAAGCTCGCGCCCGTTCACGCCGGCGCCGCCGCGGCGGGCGGTCCACCATTCGGCCAGGGTGACGGCCGGATTGAAGTGAGCGCCGGAGACCGGACCGAGGAGAGTGATGAGGACGCCGAGGCCCAAGACGGTGGCCGTCGAGTTGGCCAGCAGCTGCAGGGCGACGTCGTCGGTGAGGTCGGTGGCCTGGATGCCGGAGCCGACGACGATCGCCACCAGCGCGGCGGTGCCGACGAGCTCGGCGGCCGCGCGGGCGACGAGCGGAGTGCGCGGCGGTGTGGCGCCGGGTGCGGGCTGCGGCGACGTGTCGACGGCCGTGGCGTCGCTCGCGGCGGGCTGGGGGGCGGTCACGGGCAGGGTCTCCTCGTGCAGGTGCGGCGAGAGGCTTACGGGCAGGCTCTCTTGGTGTCGGCGGTGGCGCGCGCGGACTCGGCGAGGGCGGCGAACTGGCCGGCCAGGGCTTCGATGACATCCGGCTTGAGCCGGTAGTAGGTGTACCGGCCGCAGGGCTCGCTCTCCACGACCCCGGCCTCGCGCAGCACTTTCAGGTGGTTGGAGAGGTTGGTCTGCTTGGCTCCGGTCTCCTCCACGAGATGGGTGGTGCAGAGCGTCTCGCGGGCGAGCAGGGTCACGATCCGGAGGCGCAGGGGGTCACCCAGAACCCGCATTAGATCAGTATCGACTGACGTCATCATGTGCTGATACTGTCACATCACCTGGAGCTGATACCAGCCTGGACTGATCTTTTCGAGCCCGCCGAAGGGGGTTCTCGGCATGACCGCTTCCTCGCCCCCGGTCCTTCCCGACGAGCGCCTCGCGGCCGGCGTCGCCCGCCTCGCCGTGCGTCACCAGGGCAGCCTGGAGACGGTACAGCGGCTGGTCGCCGACTCCTACGCGCAGCTCGCCGCGAACGCCCACGTCCGCACCCACCTCGTCGTGCTCGCGGAGCGAATCGCCGCCGAGCGTCTGGGCGCGCTGGCGCACGTCGAGAACCCGGTCGCCACCGGCGGCCGGCCGCGCGTGCTGTTCGTGTGCAGCCACGACGCCGGGCGTTCGCAGATGGCGGCCGCCCTGCCGGCCCACCGGGCCGGGGACGAGGTGATCGCCTCCTCCGCCGGCACCCACCGTTCGGGCGCCGTCGACTCACGCCCCCGCACCACGCTCCCTCCCTGCCTAAGGAAGAACCGATGACCGCTCCGCTCGCCTCCGTGCTCTTCGTCTGCGTCCACAACGCCGGCCGCTCGCAGATGGCCGCCGGATTCCTCGATCACCTGGCCGGCGACCGCGTCGAGGTCCGCTCCGCGGGCTCGATTCCCGGCGACCAGGTCAACCCGGCCGCGGTCGAGGCCATGGCCGAGGTCGGCGTGGACATCTCCCACCAGAAGCCCAAGGTGCTGACCACCGAGGCCGTGCAGGCGTCCGACTACGTCATCACCATGGGCTGCGGCGACGCCTGCCCGATCTTCCCCGGCAAGAAGTACCTCGACTGGGCCCTGGAGGACCCGGCCGGCCAGGGCGTCGAGGCCGTGCGCCCGATCCGCGACGAGATCAAGGGCCTCATCGAGGGCCTCATCGCCGAGATCGACGCGAAGCAGGAGGCGTGACCTCAGTGACCGAGCCCACCTCCGGCGACGTCCGCGAGGTCATCGTCATAGGCTCCGGCCCCGCCGGATACACCGCCGCCCTCTACACCGCCCGCGCCCAGCTGAAGCCGCTGCTCTTCGGCAGCTCGGTCTTCGTCGGCGGGTCCCTCACCACGACCACCGAGGTCGAGAACTTCCCTGGCTTCCCCACCGGCATCGACGGCCCCGACCTCATGGACGACATGCGGGCCCAGGCCGAGCGATTCGGCGCCGAGATGATCGACGACGACGTCATCTCCGTCGACCTCACCGGCGACATCAAGGCCGTCACCGACTCCGAGGGAACGGTGCACCGCGCCAAAGCCGTGATCATCGCGACCGGCTCGGGCTACCGCAAGCTGGGCCTGCCGAACGAGGACGAGCTGTCCGGCCGGGGCGTTTCCTGGTGCGCGACGTGCGACGGGTTCTTCTTCCGCGACCGTGACATCGTCGTGGTCGGCGGCGGCGACACAGCCATGGAGGAAGCCACCTTCCTCACCCGCTTCGCCAAGTCGGTCACCGTCGTCCACCGCCGCTCAACTCTGCGTGCCTCCAAGGCCATGCAGAACCGCGCCTTCGCCGACGACAAGATCTCCTTCGCCTTCGACAGCGAGATCGCCGAGATCAAGGCCGACAACGGCATGCTCGCCGGCGTCACCCTGCGTGACACCTTCACCGGCAGGACCCGAGACCTCGACGCCACCGGGCTCTTCATCGCCATCGGCCACGACCCTCGGACCGAACTCTTCACCGGCCAGACCGGCCTGGACGACGAGGGCTACATCAGCGTGGAATCGCCCTCCACGCGCACCAGCCTCCCCGGCGTCTTCGCCGCCGGCGACGTCGTCGACCACACCTACCGCCAGGCCATCACCGCCGCGGGCTCCGGCTGCCAGGCCGCCCTCGACGCCGAGCGCTACCTCGCCGCCCTCGCGGACCAGAACAAGCTGGCCGCGAGCGGCACGGCTTGAGGCCGCTTCGGGGTCCCGCGTGGGCGGCCCCACCCATGAACACCAGCTCCTGCTCGTCGCGTTGGCGGACCTGACGGGCAGGAGCTGGCCCTGCCCCCGCGGCCACGCCCTGGCAGGGCTGGGAGCCTCTCTGCCGACACGGGGGCGGGGCTGTCGTCAGCGATCACCCAGGACTCGATCACGAGGACGCCGACCTCACGGACGGATCCGAGAGACAGCCCATCGGCCCGCGCGTGACCCCACCACCACGGAAATCGTTCGCCCGGCGTGAAGAACACCAAGCGAGTACTCGCCGCTGCCGCCCTCGCCGGGGCCGCTCTCGCCCTGTCCGCGGCTCCCCACGCCGCGGCCGACGCCACGGGAGGGGGCGGTCTCGTCGACGCCCTGGGCATCGGATCCGCCGACGGCGAGGAGGGCTCGCCCTCCCAGCGCGCCGGTGGTGCGGGCGACGACCACCGGTCCACCGGTGACGGCGGATCCAGCGCACGGACGACGACGATCAGCGGCAACGCGGCGGAGCAGAGCATCGGGAGCTGAGTCCGAGCCGGCCCTGTGCGCGGTCGGAGCACGAGAGGGCCCCCGCTTCTCACGCGGGGGCTCTCTCGTCGCCTGCCGGCTGCTGCGTACCGGCGTGCTCGGGGCTCTACTCCTTGGGGATGGCGTTCACGCACTCGGAGAAGGGCTTGGTCGACACGCACTCGAACACCGGGCCCCACTTGCCGCCCTCACTGGCGCCCTTGGTCACCGTGTCGGCGCACGACGGGTCCGACAGGCCCCACAGCGATCCGTCCGGCCATCCGGCCTCGCTCGTGCGGCTCTCGATCGCGCTGACGCAACTGGTGGGCGCGCCGAGGCTCTTGACCTCCTCCAGGAATTCCTTGTACTGGGAATTCTGGGTGGCACCGTCGAGCTGGTCGACCGTCGCCTGTGCGGCCTTCTGTTCGTCCTCCGACGCGTCCGGGTTCTGGACGGTCACCAGGGCCTGGCTGTTGGTGTCGATGATCTTCTTGATCTGCGCCTGGTCCTTGGGGTCCTTCGGCTTCGTGTTCGGATTCTGCGAGGCCTTCAGAGCCCCGAGAGTCTTCTTCACGCCCGTCTCGATCTTCTTCTGCTCCGCCGGGGGCTTCGGCGGGCCCTTCGGCTTCGACAGCGCGATCAGCGCGTCACTCAGCAGTTCCACCTTGCCCTTGTAGTACGCCTTGTCCGCCGGAGTCGTGTTGGGGTTCTGAAGTATCGTCACCCACAGGGCGAGGTCATCGGCGATGTCCCGGTACGCCGCCTTCTCATTGGCCGACTTGGTCGGATCCTGGGCGATCTTCAGCGCTCCGGTGATCCCCTCGAGGAACTTCGTGTACGTCGCCTTGTCCTCCGCGGACGTGTTCGGGTTGTCGATGGCGTTCAATGTCTTGCTGATGTCCGCGACGATGTACCCGTAGATCCTTTTGTCCTCGGCGGAGGCCGTCGGACTGTTGATCACCTTCAGCGCCTCGGCCAGCACCGCGTTGAGTTCCGCCTTCACCTGCTCCGGCGCCTTCGCGGCCTCCTGCTTGACCTTCTGTTGCTCCTGAGGCGTGACGAACTTCGGCTGCCCCTGCTCCTGTTGCTCCTGCGGATCCTGCTGCTGTTCCTCCTGCGGCTGCGGCTCCTCGGGCTGCTGTGGCTGCTCTTCCTGCGGCTGCTCCTCCTGCGGCTGCTCCTCCGGCTGCTGCTCGGGCTGCTGCTCGGGCTGTTGCTCCTCCGGCTGCGGCTCCGGCTGCTGCTCCTCCTGCTGGGGCGGCGGGTCCGGCGGATCGAGAAGTCCGGTCGCCGAGACGGGCGAGGAGGCGCCGGGTAGCGCTGCCGCTGCGGTGCCCATGCCTACGGGCACCGCCAACGCGGCAGCCAGGCATGAGGCGCCAACAGTGCGGGAGATCCTTCGCCGGGCAGTTTTGGCCATGACGATTCCAGATGCGCTCGTGGTGTATTGCTCTGCCTTTGTGGGCGTGACCCTCGGGCGGGCCCGAAACCACCGGAGCCGCATGGCTCAACGGTGCACTGGCATTCCACGTAAGAGTCTTCGCCCCTTCGAAGCGTCTCGCAACTCGGCTCCGGTGTCAGGGCAGTTGCTTCAGCCTTCAACAGGGAGGGCGCAGACCCCGATGACGCCCCGTCACCCGCCGCCTCTCGAGTGGGACTGGTGCGACCGCCGCCGAGCCCGGGATGAGCCCGTGACACCTCCGTCAGGGCTGTCACTGATCGTGACGAGACAACCACCGCTCCCGCTCCATGAGAGGAGGCCGGTCCGCGTCGACCGGCGCAAGGTGCACAGATATTCGAACAGGTGATCTAATCGAACCATGAGGCACCACCCTTTCCCCGACGACCTCGTCACCGCCCAGCGATCCTGGTCCGAGACCTACGAGGAGCTCGCCGACGCCGGCGCGCCCCGCCCCACCGTGTTGCGCCGCCGGCTGCTGCGGCTGTCGGCGGAGGTGTACTTCCACCCCTACTGGAAACACCCCCGCCCCACGGCGGGCCGCGCCGAGCTGCTGGATCTGGTCAGGGCCGAGCGGGAGCAGGTGCGCGGCGCGGCATGAGCGCGGCCCACGGAGCCGTCGGCGTGGCCCCTTCCAGGCCATCGCCGAACGGACCGGTGGCCTCAGCCCTCCGCGCTCCCGCCCCCCGCCGTCCCGCCCCCCGCCGTCCCGTCCGCCGCCGTCCCGTCCGCCGTGCCCCCCGGCCCGAGCAGGCCCGTGGGGGCGAGGTCCGTGCCGGCCTCGTCGAGACGGGACAGGGCGTGCCGCGCACCGAGGGTCACCAGGGCGGGCAGCAGCGGACCGAGGGCGGGGACCAGGCGGAGCCAGGGCTGGAGGTGCAGAACGGCGCCACGGCGCTCGATGCCCCGGACCAGGAGTTCGCCGACCCGGTCGTCCGGATGCACCCGGTCGGCGGGCCACGGCAGCCGGCGCCGTAGCTCGCGCATCACCCGATGGCCGTCGGACGCCCGGATCAGGTCGGTGTCGTACCAGCTGAGCCGGGCCACGCCCACCGCCACACCCCGGTGGGCCACCTCCGCGCGGAGCCCCGACGCGAACGCCTCGGCGCCCGCCTTCGACGCCCCGTACGCCGTCATCATCGGCACCGGCGCCAGGGCCGCGAGCGAGGAGACCTGGAGGTAGTACCCCCGGGTCGCGAGGAGCGCGGGCAGGAAGGCGCGCGCGGTCACGGCGCTGCCGACGAGGTTGACCTCGACGATCCGGCGCCAGATGTCCGGGGCGGTCCGCTCGAACGGCCCTCCGGCCGCGATCCCGGCGTTGGCGACGACGACCGACGCGGGCCCCATCCGCCGCTCGACCTCCCGGGCCGCGTCCGCCATCCGCGCGTCGTCGGTCACGTCGACCGGCCAGGGGAAGGCCGTCGCACCGGACTCCCGGCAGCGGGCGGCCACCTCGGCGAGTCGTGCCTCCTCGTGCCCCAGGAGGGCGACCCGCGCCCCCCGCCGCGCCAGCGCCAGCGCCACCCGCTCCCCCACGCCGCGCGCCGCGCCCGTGACGACCGCCGTACGGCCCTGCAGTGGTGAGACGTCGCCCATGGGTCCACCGTAGGCACGTGGGGGATGTCCCGCGCGCGACGGGGAACCCGCACGCGGGAGTCCGATCTCGCACACGGAGGACCACATGGCCGTACGACACCAGTTGATCCGCCGCAGCCCCGAGGCCGTCTGGGCGGTCCTCGCCGATCCCGAGCGTTACAGCGACTGGGTGGTGGGGACCTCGGACTCGACCGCCCTGGACGAGGAGTGGCCCCAGGTGGGGTCCCGCCTGCGGTACACGGTCCGGATCGGGCCCTGGTCCGGCGACGGCGAGACCGTCGTACGCCGCTGCGAGCCCGGCACGATCCTGGAACTGGAGGCCGTCGCCGGCGCCCTCGGGACGGCGCGAATCGCCCTGGAGGTCCGGCCCTGGGGCGAGGAGAGCCTGGTCGTCTGCGACGAGCATCCGCTGCGCGGCCTGGGAGGACGCTGGCACAACACCCTCTCGGACGCGGTGATCCAGCTGCGCCACCGGGACATGCTCGCCCGGCTGGCCAGGACCGTCGAAGGCGGTACGGAAGCGGCGGATACGGCAGCGGGCGGTACGGGTGACACGGGCGGAGGCCACGCGCGGGGCGGTGCCCGGCCCAGGGCGGTGTGAGCGATGCCGGACGCCGTGGTGATCGGAGCCGGCCCCAACGGACTCGTCGCCGCCAACCTCCTCGCGGACGCCGGCTGGAGCGTGGAGGTGCTGGAGGAGCAGCCCGAACCGGGCGGCGCGGTACGCAGCGACCGCGGCGTCCACCCCGACTTCGTCAACGACCTCTTCAGCTCCTTCTATCCGCTCGCCGCGGCCTCCCCCGTCCTGGCCGGCCTCGACCTGGCGCGCCACGGGCTGCGGTGGAGCCACGCCCCCCACGTGCTGGCGCATCCGCTGCCCGACGGCCGGTGCGCGGTGCTGGCCCGGGACGCGGCCGGGACGGCGACGGGCCTCGAGGCGTTCGCCGACGGCGACGGCGAGGCCTGGCAGGGGATGTGCGCCCTGTGGGAGCGCCTCGGCGGGGACATCCTGCGGGCGCTGTTCACTCCGTTCCCGCCGGTGCGCCCGGCGCTGCGCCTCGCCACCCGGATGAGCCCGCCGGCCGTGCTGCGGCTGGCCAGGAACCT
The DNA here is from genome assembly GCF_055609145.1 of Streptomyces sp. NPDC036822. Lineage (NCBI taxonomy): Bacteria > Bacillati > Actinomycetota > Actinomycetes > Kitasatosporales > Streptomycetaceae > Streptomyces > Streptomyces sp. NPDC036822. The sequence goes on along the minus strand of NZ_JBVJPY010000002.1, from coordinate 577,133 downwards.
CGCGCTGCCGGTCCGCCGTCTGGGCGAGGAGGAGTTCCGCGGCGAAGGAGGCCGCCTGCTCCTCGCGGGCAACGCGCTCCACGCCGATCTGGCCCCCGAGGCCGCGGGCAGCGGCGGGTACGGCTGGCTGATGTCGATGCTCGGCCAGCACCACGGCTTCCCGGTGCCCGTGGGCGGGGCCGGCGAGCTGACCGCCGCCCTCGTCCACCGCCTGGCGAGCCGGGGCGGCGCGGTGCGGTGCGGGGAACGGGTCACCTCCGTCGTCGTACGGGAGGGCAGGGCCGTGGCGGTCCGTACGGCGGCCGGGGAGGAGGTCCCCGCGCGGCGGGCGGTTCTCGCAGACGTGTCGGCGCCGGCGCTCTACACCCGACTGGTCGACCCGGCGCATCTGCCCGACCGGCTGCTGCGGGACCTGCGGCGATTCCAGTGGGACTTCGCCACCTTCAAGGTCGACTGGGCGCTCGACGCCCCGGTGCCCTGGACGGCGCCGGAGGCGGCGGGGGCCGGGACCGTCCATCTCGCCGACGGCGTGGACGGTCTGACGCGGTTCGCCGCGCAGATCGCCATGGGACTCGTCCCCGAGGAGCCCTTCGCCCTCTTCGGCCAGATGACCACGGCCGACGCCGGACGGTCACCGGCCGGGACCGAGTCGGCGTGGGCGTACACGCACCTGCCCCAGCACATCCGCGGCGACGCCGGACCCGACGGCATCACCGGCCGCTGGGACGCGCGGGAGCGGGAGGCGATGGCGTACCGCGTGGAGGCGCAGGTGGAGCGCTACGCCCCCGGCTTCCGCGACCGCATCCGCGCACGGCGCGTGCTGGCCCCGCCGACGCTGGAGTCGATGGACGCGAATCTGCACCGCGGCGCCCTCAACGGCGGCACGGCCTCCCTCCACCAGCAGCTCGTCTTCCGTCCCACGCCTGGCTCAGGCCGCCCGGAGACACCGGTCAAGGGCCTGTACCTCGCCTCGGCCTCGGCCCACCCGGGCGGCGGCGTCCACGGCGCACCCGGCGCCAACGCCGCGCGGGCCGCCCTGCGCGGCCGTCTGCTCCGACGCCGCTGACCGAAGCCGCCCCCGGCCGTCTTCTCCGACGCCGCCGACCGAAGCCGCCCGCCCCGCCCCCCGGGGGCGGACGACGACGAAGGGCTCGCCGTCCGTGGACGGCGAGCCCTTGCGTACGAGGGATGACGGCCGTGGGTCAGGTCGTACCGACGAAGACCACCAGCAGCAGCCAGACCACCGGAGCGGTCGGGAGCAGCGAGTCGAGCCGGTCCATGATCCCGCCGTGGCCGGGAAGCAGCGTGCCCATGTCCTTGATGCCCAGATCCCGCTTGATCATCGACTCACCGAGATCGCCGAGCGTCGCGCTCGCCGCCACGGCGAGACCGATGAGCAGGCCCTGCCACCAGGTCCCGTCGTCGATCATGAATTCCATGCACAGTGCCCCCGCCGCCATCGCAAAGGTGACCGCTCCGAGGAGACCCTCGCGAGTCTTTCCGGGGCTGATGCGCGGTGCCAGCTTGTGCTTCCCGAAACGCCAGCCGATCGCGTACGCCCCGGTGTCGCTGACCACGGTCAGCAGCAGGAAGGTGAGCACGCGCCACGGCCCGTCGTCGGCGGTGAGCATGAGCGCCACGAACGTCGCGAGGAACGGGACGTAGAACGCCGCGAAGACGCCCGCCGTGACGTCCTTCAGATAGCCCTCGGGGGGCTCCGTCATGCGCCACACCAGCACGGCGAGGGCCGTCAGGGCCATCGCGACCCAGGCTCCCTCGACACCACGGACGTACCCGGCGACGACCATCGCCGCGCCGCCGACGGCCAGCGGCACCAGCGGCGCCTTGATGCCCTTGCGCTCCTGGAGGCGGGAGGTGAGCTCCCACAGACCCACGACCACGGCGACCGCTATGACGCCGACGAACGCGGCCTTCCAGATGAACAGCGACGCGATGATGACGGCGCCGAGGCCGACCCCCACCCCTATGGCCGCGCCCAGATCGCGCCCCGCACTCTTCTTCTGCGGGCCGGCGGGCTGGGACGGGCTGGACATGGGCTCCTGCGGGTGCTCGTTCGGCGTCTCGTCACGGAACAGGGGACCGCTCCGCGGAGCGGCCCCCCGATCGTGATCGTCCTGGTGGTCGCCGGCGGGGACGTCGGGAACGATGGGCATGGGCCGAGTCTGCGCCGCCCTCACTCCATCGTATGCGGGACCCGCCGGGGCAGGTCCCTGGTCGGGCCCCCAGAAGCCGGAAGCGGCCGGGGCCCCCCAGGAAGAGTCGTTCATCAGACCTCGAGGAGCTCGGCTTCCTTGTGCTTGAGCAGCTCGTCCACCTGCGTGACGTACTTCGCGGTGGTGTCGTCGAGCTCCTTCTCGCCGCGACGGCCCTCGTCCTCGCCGACCTCGCCGTCCTTGACCAGCTTGTCGATGGTCTCCTTGGCCTTGCGGCGGACGGAGCGGATGGAGATCTTCGAGTCCTCGGCCTTGCCCTTGGCGACCTTGATGTACTCGCGGCGGCGCTCCTCGGTGAGCTCGGGGAACACCACCCGGATGATGTTGCCGTCGTTGCTCGGGTTGACGCCGAGGTCCGAGTCGCGGATCGCCTGCTCGATGTTGCGCAGCGCGCTCTTGTCGAACGGGGTCACCACGGCCATGCGCGGCTCGGGCACCGAGAAGGACGCCAGCTGGTTGATGGGCGTGATGGCGCCGTAGTAGTCCGCCACGATCTTGTTGAACATCGCCGGGTGCGCACGGCCGGTGCGGATCGCGGCGAAGTCCTCCTTGGCGACCACGACGGCCTTCTCCATCTTCTCCTCGGCCTCGAGGAGGGTCTCTTCGATCACCAGTTGCTCCTGCGTGTCGTCGCGTCTTGTCCTGCACGGTGTACGACCGGCAGGGCTCTGTCCATCCCCTCGCGGGGCGGTACCCGGTTTCAGGCCCGGGTGCCCTGGTCGCTCACGAGAGTGCCGATCTTCTCACCCTTGACCGCGCGCGCGATATTGCCCTCCGCGAGCAGTTCGAAGACGAGGATCGGGAGGTTGTTGTCACGGCACAAGGTGATGGCGGTGGCGTCGGCGACCTTCAGGTCGCGCGAGAGCACCTCGCCGTACTCCAGCGCGTCGAACTTGACCGCGTCGGGGTTGGTCTTCGGGTCGGAGTCGTAGACCCCGTCCACGCCGTTCTTGCCCATGAGCAGGGCCTCGGCGTCGATCTCCAGGGCACGCTGGGCGGCCGTGGTGTCGGTGGAGAAGTACGGCATGCCCATGCCGGCGCCGAAGATGACCACGCGGCCCTTCTCCAGGTGGCGCACGGCCCGCAGCGGGATGTACGGCTCCGCGACCTGACCCATGGTGATGGCGGTCTGGACGCGGGAGTCGATGCCCTCCTTCTCCAGGAAGTCCTGGAGGGCGAGGCAGTTCATCACCGTGCCGAGCATGCCCATGTAGTCGGAGCGCGCCCGGTCCATGCCGCGTACCTGCAGCTCGGCGCCGCGGAAGAAGTTCCCGCCGCCGATCACGACCGCGATCTCCGCGCCGTCGCGGACGACGGCGGCGATCTCGCGCGCGATTTTGTGCACGACGTCGGGGTCGACGCCGAGTGCGCCGCCGCCGGCGAATGCCTCACCGGACAGCTTCAGCATGAAGCGTCCGGCCTTATTGCCGTGGATGTCGTCGCCCTGTGCGGCGCCCTGGTTCATGGAGATCTCCTCGTGCACATACGACGAAGGCCATTGCCGGTGGGTCCTCGCGGTTTCCCCTACGGCAATGGCCTCCTCGTCAGATCTGCGGTCGTCCTACGCGAACGCGGACAACTGCTTCAGACCCTACCGGGGTCCGGCGTCCGTCGCGTACGGACTCAGATGCCGACCTTGATGCGCGAGAAGCGCTTCAGGGTGACGCCGGCCTCGTCCAGGATCTGCTGGACGGACTTCTTGTTGTCGAGCGCGTACGGCTGGCCAAGGAGCGTGGCGTCCTTGAAGAAGCCGTTGACGCGACCCTCGACGATCTTCGGGAGCGCGGCCTCGGGCTTGCCCTCGGCGCGGGTGGTCTCCTCGGCGACGCGACGCTCGGTCTCGACGACCTCGGCCGGGACGTCCTCACGGGTGAGGTACTTCGGCGCGAAGGCGGCGATGTGCTGCGCGACACCCTTGGCGATCTCGGCGTTCTCCTTGTCGAACTCGACGAGAACACCGATCTGCGGGGGCAGGTCGGGCATGGTGCGGTGCATGTACGCCGACACGAAGCCGTCGGAGAACTGCGCGAAGCGGTCCAGGACGATCTTCTCGCCCAGGTTGGCGTTGGCCTCGTCGACGTACGCCTGAACCGTCTTGCCGGGCTCGATCTCGGAGGCGAGCAGCGCCTCGATGTCGGCCGGGGAGGTGGCGGCGACGTGCGCGGCGAGCGCGGCGGCGACGGCCTGGAACTTGTCACCCTTGGCGACGAAGTCCGTCTCGCACTTCAGCTCGACGAGGACACCGGAGGTGTTGTCGTCGGCGATCAGGGAGACCACGGCGCCGTTCTCGGCCGAACGGCCCTCGCGCTTGGCGACGCCCTTCTGGCCCTTGATACGGAGCGCCTCGACGGCCTTGTCGACGTTGCCGTCGGCCTCGTCCAGCGCCTTCTTGCAGTCCATCATGCCGGCGCCGGTGAGCTCACGGAGCTTCTTGACGTCAGCGGCGGTGTAGTTCGCCATGAGTCTGAGTTCTCTCTCGAAGTCTGAAAGATCTACGGGTGGACGGCGGGGGCCACGAGTGCCCCCGCCGTCTCCATCCGATATCCGAAACAACCGGACCCGTGAAGGTCGGGCCGTTGGGTCAGGCCTGCTCGGCCTCGGCCTCGGCGGCCGGGGCCTCGTCGGCCGGAGCCTCGGCGGCGGGAGCCTCGGCCTCAGCGGCGGGCGCCTCGGCGGCGGCCTCGGCCGGCTTCTCGGCCTCGTCGGCCTTCTTCTCGCCCTCGAGGAGGTCGCGCTCCCACTCGGCGAGCGGCTCGCCCGCGGCCTTCTCGCCCGGCTTCGAGTCGCCGGTCGCGGCGCCGGAACGGGCGATGAGGCCCTCGGCGACGGCGTCGGCGATCACGCGGGTGAGCAGGGTGACGGAGCGGATCGCGTCGTCGTTGCCCGGGATCTTGTAGTCGACCTCGTCGGGGTCGCAGTTGGTGTCGAGGATCGCGACGACCGGGATGTGGAGCTTGCGCGCCTCACCGACGGCGATGTGCTCCTTCTTGGTGTCGACGATCCAGACGGCGCTGGGCACCTTCTGCATCTCGCGGATACCACCGAGGGTCTTCTCCAGCTTGGCCTTCTCGCGGGAGAGGACCAGGAGCTCCTTCTTGGTGAGACCCGAGGCGGCGACGTCCTCGAAGTCGATCTGCTCGAGCTCCTTGAGGCGCTGCAGACGCTTGTAGACGGTGGAGAAGTTGGTGAGCATGCCACCGAGCCAACGCTGGTTGACGTACGGCATGCCGACACGCGTCGCCTGCTCGGCGATGGCCTCCTGGGCCTGCTTCTTCGTACCGACGAACATGATGGAGCCGCCGTGCGCGACGGTCTCCTTGACGAACTCGTAGGCGCGGTCGATGTACGACAGCGACTGGAGCAGGTCGATGATGTAGATGCCGTTGCGCTCGGTGAAGATGAAGCGCTTCATCTTCGGGTTCCAGCGACGGGTCTGGTGACCGAAGTGGACGCCGCTTTCCAGCAGCTCCCGCATCGTGACGACGGCCATGGCCGTATCTCCTTGGTTTTCTCGGTTATGTCCTGACGCCCCGACGCGCCGTGCCACAAGGGACCGAAAAGGCGCTGCCACGACCGGTGAGGGTGATGGCGGGGCGTGCGAAGTCGACCCGGTGACCCGGATCGCCATAAGAAGTGTACGGGACCCGGGGGGCACCGGGTGACGGCGCTGTCCACAACCGGCCGGTCGTCCACAGACCCCGCCCGCACCCCCATCGGCCGGGTGATCTGCGGGAGCGTGACGTCCATGCACCTGACGACGCTGCTCCTCGCGCTCATCCTGGCGTGGCCCGTGGGGCCACCACCCCCCGAGATCCTCCGCCCCTGGGACCCACCCGCCGGACCGTACGCCCCCGGCCACCGCGGCCTCGACCTCGCAGCCGCCCCCGGCACCACGGTCCACGCGACCGCCCCGGGCGTGGTCACCTTCGCCGGCCCGGTCGGCGGCCGCGGGGTCCTGACCATCACCCTGCCGGGCACGGGCACCCCGCCCCTGCGCACCACCTACGAACCGGTGACCCCGCTCGTGCCCGTGGGCACGCCCGTCACCCCCGGCCGACCGGTCGCCACCCTCTCCGCCCCGGCCACCCGGGCCCACTGCCCACGGTCCTGCCTCCACTGGGGCCTGCTGCGCGGAGACACCTACCTCGACCCCCTCCACCTCCTCCGCCCGGGACCCAGCCGGCTCCTGCCGGTGCCGGGGGTGCCGTAGGACGTACTGAGGGAGGGGGATGGGATGGGGCGGGGGGGAGGGGGTCAGCCCCCGACGCCGCGCAGTGCCATGGCGACCGCCGCCTCCGCGATGCGGTCCGGCTCCTCGGCCGCTCCGAGCTCGATCCGGCGGACGGCCGCGTCCACCACGCCCTGCAGGAGCATCGCGCCGAGGCGGGGCTGCTCCTGCCCCAGCTCTCCCAGGGCTTCGACGATCATGGCGACGAGGCCGCCGTGGGCGGCGCGGATCTTCTCGCGGGCGCCGTCGTCCAGCTCGCCGGCGGAGATCGCGACGACCGCCCGGTGCCGGCGGTCCCCCACCAGCGCCAGCTGGGTGCGGACGTAGGCCTCGACCTTGCCCTCGGGCGTCCCGGCCTGGGCCATCGCCGCTTCGACCTCGGCCGCCCAGACGGGGAAGTCGACGGCGCACAGCTCTTCGACCACGGCGGCGCGCGAGCGGAAGTACTCGTACACCGAGGAGCGGGCGAGGCCCGTGCGCTCGGCGAGGGCGGGGAAGGTCAGCGCTTCCGTACCGCCTTCGGACAGCAGGGAACGCGCGGCGTCCAGCAGGGCGCCGCGCTGCATCGTCCGGTGCTCGGCCACCGAGGCCGCTCGAATCCTTGGCACGGCTCCACTGTACGACCGGCCCCGTGGCGTCAGCGCCCCACATCGGCCAGCTTGGCGCGCAGCTGGAGGACGGATTTGGTGTGGATCTGGCTGACGCGGCTCTCGGTGACGCCGAGGACGTGCCCGATCTCGGCGAGGGTGAGGCCTTCGTAGTAGTAGAGCGTGACGACGGTCTTCTCCCGCTCGGGGAGGGTGTTGATGGCCCGGGCAAGGAGTCTTCGCAGCTCGCGGTCCTCGGCGACCTCGACGGGGTTGTCGGCCGCGGTGTCCTCGAGCGTGTCCATGATCGAGAGCCGGTCGCCGCTCTCGCCGCCGGCGTGCAGCAGCTCTTCGAGCGCGACGACGTTCGCCAGGGACAACTGGCTGAAAACCGCGTGCAGTTCCTCGAGTGCGATGCCCATCTCGGCGGCGACCTCGCTCTCGGAGGGCGTGCGCCGCAGCTGCGCCTCGAGGGTGGCGTAGGCCCGCTCGACGTTGCGGGCCTTCTGGCGCACGGAGCGGGGGATCCAGTCCAGGGCGCGCAACTCGTCGATCATCGCGCCGCGGATGCGGGTGATGGCGTACGTCTCGAACTTGATGGACCGCTCGACGTCGAACTTCTCGATGGCGTCGATGAGGCCGAAGACGCCGGAGGAGACGAAGTCGGCCTGTTCCACATTGGACGGCAGTCCCACGCTGACGCGGCCGGCGACGTACTTGACGAGCGGGGAGTAGTGGAGGATCAGCTGCTCCCGCAGCCGCTCGTCGCCCGTGTCCTTGTAGGACCGCCACAGCTCGTCGAGCGATGTCGGTGCGGGCGGTCGCACGGTGCCCCGGGCTGCTGGGGGCACCGCAGCGCGGTCAGACCCGGAGGTGTGCTGGGGCATGCGTTGCCTTGAGCCGTTCTGCTGTGGAGTGAGTCGGGAAATGTGTCCGGTAACGAATCCTGGTGAGCGTAGCGTGACTGCGATGTCGCGGTGCGCGAACATCGGTGGTTGGCGCCGGTCCGGGTGGGCGGGATCGGGCACGTCTTCGAAGCCGGGCGCCACATCTTCGAACCCGGGTCGTGGCGCGTGTCGGCCCTTCGGATGCGGCCGGGCGTACTCCCTCGTTCATCCGCCTCACCTTTTCACCCGAATGATCCAGGTCAAGGACCGCCTCGCCGCGCGTTCGACCCTTCGGCGGGCCTGTTCGTCAACTGCCAGTTGTCTCCTCGTCGTTCGACGTGGCCCAGGGAGTGGAGTTCGTACAGCCGGGCGAGGGCGTCGTCGGGGGCGGTGCCGGCTCGTCCGGCGATCTCCGTCAGGGGGAGGGGGCGGCGGGCGGGGAGGGCGTCGAGGACGCGGGCCGCGTCGGGGGTGAGGAGGTCTCTGGGGAGGACGGGGCCGCGCCGGGTGGGGGCGAGCTGGCCCATGTCGCCGACGAGTTCGACGATCTCGGCGGCGTCGGTGACGAGGGTGGCTTCGCCGCGGAGGAGTTCGTGGACTCCGGCGGAGAGCCCGCTGGTAGCGGGCCCGGGGACTCCCATCGTGTGACGGCCGAGGCGTTGGGCGTGGCGTGCGGTGACGAGGGAGCCGCTGCGGTATTCGGCCTCGATCACGACGGTGCCCCGGGTGAGGGCGGCGATGACGCGGTTGCGCAGGATGAAGCGGCTGGGGGTGGGGTGGCCGCCGGGGGGTAGTTCGCCGATGACGAGGCCTTGTTCGGCGATGCGGCTCAGGAGGCCGGCGTGGCCTCGGGGGTAGGGGACGTCGACGCCGCAGGCGAGGACGGCGATGGTGGCGCCCTGGGCGGCGAGTGCTCCGCGGTGGGCGGCACCGTCGATGCCGAAGGCGGCTCCGGAGACGACGACCCAGCCGCGTTCGGCGAGGTCGGAGGCGAGGGTGGTCGCGATGTGCGCGCCGTAGGGGGTGCAGGCGCGGGCGCCGACGAGGGCGACGGAGCGCAGGGCCCAGGTGCGCAGGTCGGCGGGGCCGCGGAGCCAGAGGCCGATGGGGCGGGCGTCGCCGAGGTCGTCGAGTTGGCGGGGCCATTCGGTGTCGCCGGGGATGACGAAGCGTCCGCCGTGGCGTGCGATGGCGTCGAGGTCGCGGCGCGGTGCGGTGTCGGTGGCGCGGCGGCGCCAGCCGTCGACCCGCTTCTCGCCGGTTCCGGGGAAGGGGGTGGCGCGGGAGTGGGGGGCGTCGGTGGCGCGTGGCCGGGGCGGGGGGCCGGTGGGGAGGTCTCTCGGGACCGCGTCGACCGCCGGCCCTGTCCCCGGTCCCCGCCTCGGTTCCTGGTCCTGGCGCCGGCCTTGGACGTCATGCTGGTCCCGGCCCTGCTCTGGGCCGTACGCCTGGTCCGGGCCCTGGCACCGGCGGTCCTGACCGTGCTCGTCGCGATGTCCGTGGCCGTGGTCCTGGCCGGTGAGGTGTCGGAGGAATCCGTTCGCTCCGTAGTGGCGGAGCCAGCGGCCGGCGTGTTCGTCGCCCGGTTCGACGATGCGGGTGAGGGCGGCGCGGGCGAGGCGTTCGTCGTCGGGGGTCACGGGCGGTCTCCGCTTCCCACGGGTACGCCTCGGGCGATGCCGGTGCGCAGTTCCAGGGCCAGGCCGACGTCGTGGGCGTCGGGCCGGTCGTGTCCGGCGAGGTCGGCGACGGTCCAGGCGACGCGGAGGACGCGGTCGAGGCCGCGGGCGGTCAGCATGCCGCGTTCGATGTCGCGTTCGGCCGCGGCGAGGGCGCCGGGCACGAGGGTGTAGCGGGTGCGGAGTTCGTGGCCGGGGACTTCGCTGTTGACGGTCCAGGGGGTGTCGGCGAGGCGGGTGGCGGCGCGGTCGCGGGCGTCGCGGACGCGGTCGGCGACGGCCGCGGTGGGTTCGCCTCGGCCGCCTTGGGCGAGGAGGTCGGAGCGGGTGACGGGTTCGGCTTGGACGCGCAGGTCGACGCGGTCGAGGAGGGGGCCGGAGAGGCGGGCCTGGTAGCGGCGGATCAGGGAGGCGGGGCATTCGCATCCGGCGCCGTGGAGGGTGTGCCGTCCGCAGGGGCAGGGGTTGGCGGCGAGGGTGAGGAGGAAGCGGGCGGGGAGGCGTACGACTCCGGCGGCGCGGGCGACGACGACGTGGCCGGATTCGAGGGGCTGGCGGAGTGCGTCGAGGACTTTGCCGGAGAACTCGGGTGCTTCGTCGAGGAAGAGGACGCCTCTGTGGGCGAGGGAGACGGCGCCGGGGCGTGGGAGTCCGTTGCCGCCGCCGACGAGGGATTGCATGGTGGCGGAGTGGTGGGGGGCGCAGTAGGGGGCGCGGCGGACGAGGGGTTCACCCGGGGGGAGGATGCCGGCGACGGAGTGGACGGCGGTGACTTCGAGGGATTCCTGGCGGGTGAGGGGCGGGAGGATGCCGGGGAGCCGTTCGGCGAGCATGGTCTTGCCGGCGCCGGGTGGGCCGGAGAGGAGCAGGTGGTGGCTGCCCGCGGCGGCGACTTCGAGGGCTCGGCGGGCGCCGTGCTGTCCGGCGACGTCGGCGAGGTCGGGTCCGTCGGCGGGGTCGGCGGCGAGGCCGGTGCCGACGCCTGCTCCGGGGACGAGGAGTCCGGCGAGCATGGCGTCGGGGCGGCCTTCCTCGGCGGGTTCCTCCACGGGGACGGGTTCGTCGGTGAGGAGGGCGATGAGCTGGCGCAGGGTGCGGACGCCGAGGACGGAGACGCCGGGGACGAGCGCGGCTTCGCCGGCGGTCTGTTCGGGGACGACGACTTGTCGGTAGCCGGCCTCGGCGGCGGCGAGGACGGCGGGCAGGACGCCGCGCACGGGGCGTACGCGTCCGTCGAGTCCGAGTTCTCCGATGAGGACGAGGTCGGCGATGACCCGGGGGTCGATCCGTTCGGCGGCGCCGAGGACTGCGGCGGCGACGGCCATGTCGAATCCGCTGCCTCCCTTGGGGACGGAGGCGGGGCTGAGTCCGACGGTGAGTTTTTTCTGGGGCCATTCGGCGCCGGAGTTGACGATGGCGGCCCTGACGCGGTCGCGGCTCTCGGTGAGGCTCTTGTCGGGGAGGCCGACGAGGGTGAAGGCGGCGACTCCGGGTTCGAGGTCGGCCTGGACCTCGACGACGACGCCTTCGACGCCGACGAGGGCGACGGAGCAGGTGCGGGCGAATCCCATCAGGCCACCCCTCGTGCGTGGGTGAGGCGGGGTGCGCCGCGGCGGGGCAGGAGGACGCCGATGAGGTCGATGCGGATTCCGCCGTCGGGTGGCGGTGTGCCGTGGCGGTCGAGCCAGCAGGCGGCGAGCCGTTTGAGCCGGTCGGCCTTGGTGGGGGTGACGGCGGCCATGGGGTGTTCGTAGGTGCCGTCGCGGCGGGTCTTCACTTCGCAGATCACGACGGTGTCGCCGTCGCGGGCGACGATGTCGATCTCTCCGGCGCGTCCGCAGCGCCAGTTCCTCGCGAGGACGGTCATGCCGGTCTCGGTGAGCCGGCGGACGGCGAGTTCCTCTCCGTACCGTCCGAGTGCTTTCGTGGCGTTCATCGGTACCACCTCCGGCACCGACTGTGTCGCCTGGCGGAGCGGGGTGTTGGAGGCTGGGGAGGGGCGGTTGCCTGTGGACAACCGCTTCGCCCTTGCGGGTGGTTTACCCGCTTGGGACCGGGGTGGGGCTCAGCTGCCGGGAAGCTCCAGGTCGCTCTTGTTGAGCTCCTCGATGTTCACGTCCTTGAAGGTGAGGACGCGGACCTGCTTCACGAATCGGGCGGGCCTGTACATGTCCCAGACCCACGCGTCGGCCATGGAGACCTCGAAGAACACCTCGCCCTGGACCGAGTGGACCTGCATCTCGTAGTCGTTGGTGAGGTAGAACCGCCGCTCGGTCTCGATCACGTATTTGAACAGCCCGACGACGTCGCGGTACTCCCGGTAGAGCTTCAGCTCCATCTCGGTCTCGTACTTCTCGAGGTCCTCGGCGCTCATGGCATGTTCCCCTTCAGCCGTGCGTCCCCCCATTGTGCGCCAGGCACTCGCACCCCTAGACGATTTCCGGGGCGAGAACCACCGGGGCACTCGGAGGTCCCTCGTCGAGCAGCGTGTGGAGCAGCTCGGCGAGTCTGGTCGGGTACACCGTCTCACGGGCCGCCGACAGTTCGGCGGAGGTCCACCACCTCAGCCCCGCGACGCTGCGCTCCTCGAGTTCGGTGAGCCCGGCGGGGGCGGTCGCGGTCTGGGTGGTTCGTGCCAGGTAGTACCACTCGTCCTGGTCCCAGCGCCGGCCGTCGAAGGGGAAGGAGCAGACGCGCTGCCAGACGACCGGTCCGAGGTCGACGTCGGTGATGCCGGTCTCCTCGGCGAGTTCGCGCAGGGCGGCCTGCTCGTGGGTCTCGTCGCCCTCCAGGCCTCCGCCGGGGGTGAACCACCAGGTCTGGTCGGGGGCGTCGGGCTCGTAGCCGTGCAGCAGGAGGATGCGGTCGTCGGGGTCGAGCAGGATGACCCGGGCGACGCGTCGCGGTTCCGGCTTCCGCCCGTCCGCCGTGGTGTCCGTCCCGTCGGTCACGCGTCCACCGTCTCCTTCCGCGGCTGTGCGGTCGCGCGTCGTGCCAGGGGTCCGTAGGCCGCTCCGGCCAGGACCAGTACACACCCGCCGACGATCGCGTAGAAGAGGGGCGTGACGGGGCCTGGTCGTGAGACGCCGCCGGGGAGGGTGGCGAAGGTCGCGGGGCGCTCCAGGACGCCGTCGAGCGGCCAGGCGATGGCGTCCACCCTGGCCGTGACCGCGGTGCGCGGTACGGAACCCTGTCCGGCCTCCTGGAGGTGGACGCGGGAGTCCATGGAGTTGTGCCGTTCGTCGCCGAGGAGGAAGAGGTTCCCTTCGGGGACGGTGGCGGAGAACTTCTGTCCCGAGGCCGGGTAGCCCGGGAGCAGATACGGTTCCTCGATCGGTTCGCCGTTGATCGTGAGCCGTCCGTCGGCGCCGCAGCAGGCGATGGTGTCGCCGCCGATCCCGACGACGCGTTTCACCATGGGCATGTCGCCCCAGAGGGGGTCGTTGAAGACGACGACGTCGCCCCGGCGGACCTCGTCGCCGTCGATCCGCTGGGCGAGGACGCGGGAGCCGACCTGGAGGGTCGGGGTCATGGAGTCGCTGGGCACGGTGTAGGGCTGGTAGAGCACGGCTCCCCAGGCGAAGCCGCCGAGGAAGAGCACACAGCCGACGGCCACGACCAGCCCCGACAGCACGCTGCCGAGGCGGCCGTGGCCGTCTTCCGTACGTATGGTCCCGCTCATCCCAGCGCTCCCCACCTCGGAGGTCGGTTCGACGATCTGGGACGGCACCCTACCCGTGGGGTGCTACTCGGCGGTATGGCGAGCCGTGCGCCACTTGCGGCGCCACAGGACCAGCGGCAGGGCGCCGGCCAGACCCGCCGCGCCGGGGGCGACGGCGAGGGCCTTGTCGAGGCCGGGCTGGTCGAAGGTGGCCGGCACGGGGAGCGTCGCCCAGCGCGTCACGGGCCAGGCGACGACGATGGCGCGACCGACGACCTGGTCGTCGGAGACCGTGCCGCCGCCGGGAAGCTCCTGGTGGAAGCGCGAGTCCAGGGAGTTCTGCCGGTTGTCGCCCATCACCCAGATGCTGCCCTTCGGGACGTTGATCGGCCCGAAGGACTTCTCGCACGGAACGGAGCCGGGGTAGAGGTAGGCGGTCTCGTCCAGCTCCTTGCCGTTGAGGACGACCTTGCCGCCCTCCTTGCAGGAGACGGTGTCGCCGCCGACGGCGATGACGCGCTTGATGAGGTCCTTCTCCTCGGCGGACGGCATGAGGCCGATGAAGCTGAGGAACTTCTGCAGCACGTTGGGGTCGGTGGCGGGCTGGTTCTCCAGCCAGCCGCCCGGGTCGTGGAAGACGACGACCTCGCCGCGCTCCGGCTCGGAGCCGAACCACGGGGTCAGCTTGTCCACCAGGACGCGGTCACCCTTCTGCAGGGTGTTCAGCATCGATTCCGAGGGGATGGAGAACGCCTGCACCAGGAAGGTCTTGATCAGCAGCGCGAGCAGCAGCGCGATGCCGATCAGCAGGGGCAGTTCCTTCCAGAAGGAACGCGGCTTCTTGGGGCCCGCTCCGCTCTCCCCCGCGTCGTCCGCGGAGTCCGAGGAGGCGGCGTCCCCGGGGTCGGCGTCCCGGCGGCCCGGGGAGTCATCCGTCATGGCGACCGACGACTCGCCGAGCCTCTCCGGCCTCTTGTCGGGCTCGTCGTGTCCGGATCGTGCGCCGACGGCCAAATCCCCCACATCCACTCCTCAGTCCGTGCGATCGCCTGTCCCGGAACAGGGACAGGCCCATCACTCCCATAACGAGCGGGAGTTCCGCAGGGGTCGGGAGCCAGGGCAATCCGTTCAGATTCCGCGAGGACACACTATGCGACAGACCGAGCGCGGTCGTGGGCGCCGCGGGCCGGTCCGGGACGGCGGCGAACGTCTCCGGTTCCTCCAGCCGGCGCCAGTGCCCGACGGGCCAGGCGATGACGACGGCCCGTCCCACCACCTCTTCCTCGGAGATCGTTCCCTGGTCCTTCTCGCTCAGGTGGAAGCGGGAATCGGCGGAATCCGACCGGTGATCGCCCAGGACGAAGATCCGGCCGGCCGGCACCCGCACCTGGAACGGAATCGTCGAAGGTGTGTTCCCGGGGTGCAGATACGGTTCGTCGAGGGGTACGCCGTTGACGCTGATCCGGCCGTCCTTGCCGCAGCACTCGACCGTGTCGCCGCCGACCGCGACGACCCGCTTGATCAGATCCTGCTCGTCGGCGGAGGGCAGCAGTCCGATGAAGGTCAGGGCCTGCTTGATCTGCTTGACGCCGATGGGGTCGTCACCGGCGGGCGGGGCCTCGTCCTGGAGCCAGTTGCCCGGGTCCCTGAAGACGACGACGTCGCCGCGCTGCGGCTTGGAGCCGAACCAGGGCGTGAGCTTGTCCACCAGGACCCGGTCGTCGATCCGGATCGTCTGCTCCATGGAGCCGGAGGGGATGACGAACGCCTGGACGAGGAAGGTCTTCAGGACGAGGGCGATCAGCAGCGCGACCGTGATCAGGAGCGGGATCTCCTTCACGGCGGAGCGCTGCCTGCGGCGCTTGACCTTGCGGGCGAGCCTGCGGCGCTCGGCCCGGCCCGGCATCGGGCGGCCCGCGCCGTCCGTGGGCCGGGTGCCGGTTGGCAGCCGGACGTCGCCGCGCTCCCCCGACGGCCGGCCCCGGTTACCCATGGCCGCCCGCCGGCGCGGGCACGGCGTCGAAGGCGCCGCTGTCCGGCACCTCCGACCAGCGTCCGAACGGCCAGCCGATCCAGTCGGCGCGCCCGATCACCCGGTCGACGGGCACCATGCCGCCGCCCGGCTGTCCGAGGTGGTCCCGGGAGTCGCTGGACTGGCTGCGGTGGTCACCCATGACCCACAGGGTGCCCTGCGGGACGACGATGTCGAAAGGCACCCTCGAAGGGGAGTCGCCCAGCATGACGTAGCGCTCCTCGACCCGTACGCCGTTGACGGTGATCCGGCCGTCCTTGTCGCAGCAGACGACGCGGTCGCCGCCCACACCCACCACGCGCTTGACGAAGTCGGTCTCGGCCGGCTCGGCGAGGCCGAGAGCGGCGGCGGCGTCGCGCAGCAGACCGGTGACGGGGTTCTGTTCGGGTGCTTCCTGGAGGAAGGAGCCGGTGCCGTCGAAGACGACGACGTCACCGCGGCGCGGCTCGCCGCCGAAACGGTACGCCAGCTTGTTCACGAGGATCCGGTCCCCCACCTGGAGCGTCGGTTCCATCGAACGGCTGGGGATCAGGAAGGGCTGCATCACGAAGTGGCTCAGGAGCAGGAGGAAGACCACGCAGACTCCGCCGGTCATCCCCGTACGCCGCCAGGACGGCCCGGCGGGGCTCTCGTGCGGCTCGTCCGGCGCATCCGTCTCCGGAGCACTCCCGTCGGCAGCACCCTTGTCCGGCGCACCCGCCTCCGGAGTTCTCGCGGCGGGAGCACCCTCGTCCGGGTCCTCCGGCCGGGCGGCGCCGCCCTCGGTCTCCACCCGCGCCCTGCCGTCGGTGTCCCGTTCCGGCCGGCGGGTTCCGGCTGTCTCCGCCCCGTCTCCCCGCATACGCGCGGAGCGCAGCCGCTCCTCCGTACCGGAGGAGCGGCTGCGCTCCGTGTGCTGTGCTTCGGTGTCCATCGGGGGCAGAGCCTATCCGGCCGCCCTGTGTATCAGTGTTCCGAAGCTCCGCGCGAACCGAGAGCCGAAGCTCACCTGTCGCGCTTCTCCTTGATCTTCGCAGCCTTGCCGCGCAGCTCACGCAGGTAGTAGAGCTTGGCGCGACGGACGTCACCGCGGCTGACGAGCTCGATCTTCTCGAAGATCGGGCTGTTCACCGGGAAGGTGCGCTCGACGCCGACGGAGAACGAGACCTTGCGGACCGTGAAGGTCTCGCTGACGCCCGAGCCCTGGCGGCGGATGACGACGCCCTTGAACTGCTGGATACGCGAGCGGTTGCCCTCGATGACGCGCACGTGGACGTTCACGGTGTCGCCGGGACGGAAGGCGGGGAGGTCGGTGCGGAGCGCGCCCGCGGTGACCGAGTCGAGCAGGGAGGCCATGGAGGTCTCTTTCCTCGCTGATGCCACAGGTCATCAGCGGTACGTTCGAAGTGAATGGAGTGCCGTCGCACCGGGCGGGCGTCGTTCCCCCTGTGGCAGGGGCGCACGCCGGACAGACAGCAGCGGCCTATTCTTCCACGTCGTCGGGCCTGCGCCAAAATCGGCCGCCGGGTTCCGGGGACCAGCCCATCATGGAGAGGATCTCCCGGTCCTTCTTGTCGAAGAGGGACGGGTCACAGCGTTCGATCAGGTCGGGCCGGTGGGCCGCGGTGCGCCGGAACGCCTCGTCGCGCCGCCAGCGCGCGATCTTCCCGTGGTGCCCGCTGAGGAGCACGTCGGGGATGCCGTGGCCGCGCCACTGCGGGGGCTTGGTGTAGACGGGGCCTTCCAGGAGGTTGGCCATGGCGCCGGGGGCGAAGGAGTCGTCGCGGTGGGACTCGGCGTTGCCGAGGACACCGGGCAGCAGGCGGGCCACGGCCTCGGTGACGACCAGGACGGCGGCCTCGCCGCCGGCCAGGACGTAGTCGCCGATGGAGACCTCGTAGACCGGCATCCGGGTGGCGTACTCGTCCATGACACGGCGGTCGATGCCCTCGTAACGGGCGGGCGTGAAGATCAGCCAGGGCCGCTCGGAGAGTTCGACGGCGAGTTCCTGCGTGAAGGGACGGCCGCTGGGGGTGGGGACGACCATGACCGGGCCGTGGGCGCCCGTCTCGAAGCCGTCGGCGAGGATCTGGTCCAGGGCGTCGCCCCAGGGCTCGGTCTTCATGACCATGCCGGGGCCGCCGCCGTAGGGGGTGTCGTCGACGGTGTTGTGCCGGTCGTACGTCCACGCGCGCAGGTCGTGGACGTGGACGTCGAGCTGTCCCCGCGCGCGCGCCTTGCCGACGAGGGAGACGTTCAGCGGTTCGAGGTACTCGGGGAAGATCGTGACGACGTCGAGCCTCATGCGTCGTCGTCCCGGGAGGAGACGATCTCGGCGCGGTCGTCGATGAGGCCGGGCGGCGGGTCGATGACGGCCCGCTGCGCGTCCAGGTCGATCTCGGTGACGATCTCCTCGACGAACGGGATCATCAGCTCGGTGCCGTCGGGCCGTTCGACGATGAAGAGGTCCTGGGACGGCAGGTGGGAGATCTCGGTGATCCGGCCGATCTCGGTGCCGTCGGCGAGTACGACGTCCAGGTCCATGAGCTGGTGGTCGTAGTACGCGTCGTCCTCGTCCGGCGTCTCCTCGGGGTCGACGTCGGCGATCAGCAGGATGTTGCGGAGGGCCTCGGCGCCGGTGCGGTCGCGGACGCCCTCGAAGCGGAGCAGGAGCCGTCCGCTGTGGACGCGGCCGGTCTCGATGGTCAACGGACCGGCGGAGGCCGGGTCGGTGGCCAGGACTGCTCCGGGGGCGAGCCTGAGCTCGGGCTCGTCCGTCCGCACTTCGACGGTGACTTCGCCCTTGATCCCGTGGGCGCGGCCGATCCGCGCGACTACCAGCTGCACGACGTACACACTCTCCTGTCGGACGACGACGGGCCGGGGAGGGCGTCATGCCCTCCCCGGCCCGTTGCCGGCGCATCTTCGGTGAAACGGTCGACCGTTCTCAGCGGACCTGGTCCACGTCGACGAGGTCGACGCGGATGCCACGGCCGCCGATGGCGCCCACGACGGTGCGCAGCGCACGCGCGGTGCGGCCGTTACGGCCGATCACCTTGCCGAGGTCGTCCGGGTGGACCCGGACTTCCAGCACGCGGCCACGGCGCAGGGTGCGCGAGGCCACCTGCACGTCATCGGGGTTGTCGACGATGCCCTTCACGAGGTGCTCGAGAGCCTCCTCGAGCATGCTCAGGCCTCGGTCGACTCGGTGGACGCGGCCTCGGCCTCGTCCGCCTTCTTGTCGGCCTTCTTCGCCTTCGGGGTGATGGCCTCACCCTTGGCGTCGTCGCCCTCGAGGGTCTTGGCGAACACGTCGAAGGAGGCACGCTTGTCCTCCTTGGTCGCCGGCTGCAGCAGCGGCGCGGGGGCCGGCAGGCCCTTGTGCTTCTGCCAGTCGCCGGTGAGCTTCAGGATGGCGAGGACCGGCTCGGTCGGCTGGGCGCCGACGGACAGCCAGTACTGCGCACGCTCGGAGTCGACCTCGATCTTCGACGGGTTGTACGTCGGGTGGTACAGACCGATCTCCTCGATCGCACGACCGTCCCGGCGGGTGCGGGAGTCGGCGACGACGATGCGGTAGTGCGGCTGGCGAATCTTGCCGAGGCGCTTGAGCTTGATCTTGACTGCCACTGGAGTGGTGTCTCCTGGTCTTGACGTGGTTGGGCACATGAGATGCCACGTGGGGTTGCGGTACTCGGGTGCCCGATGGACGCGTCAGCCGGAGGAGAGAGGGGTCCTATGCGGCTGTCGAGTACAGCTAGCCATTGTGCCACACGCGCGCGGCGCGCCGGACCCGGCCCTGGACCCGGCCCTGGAGCCGGGCGGCGGAGGGCGTCGGCCGCCCGCCCCCGGTGGGACGGCCGACGATCCGGGGTCAGCTCGCCGCGCCGACCGTCTCGGGGATGCGGAAGGGCTTGCCGCAGCCGCCGCACATGATGGGGGCCTGGGCGAGGACGGAGGGGACGACGCGGACGTTGCGCCCGCAGTCGCAGACGGCTTTGACGCGGACGCCGCCGCCGGAGGAGCCGTGCCGGGCGGCCGGACCGCGGAAGGAGCGCTTGGTGTCGGCGGCCGTGGCCACCGTGTGGGCCTTGAGCGCCCGCTGGAGCCGCTCGATCGTGGGGCGGTAGCGCCGCCGGGCCTCGGGATTGAGCGTGACCAGGGAGAAGCCGCTGCTCGCGTGCGGCTCCTCGGGGTGGTCCAGGCCCATCTCCTCGGCGATCGCCAGGAATCTGCGGTTGTGGTAGCGGCCGGCGCGTGAGGTGTCGCGGACTCCTCGGGCGGCGGCGATGCCGTGGACTGCCTCGTGAAGCAGTCGTTCGAAGGAGAGTTCGGCGCCGCAGGCGGACGAGGACTCTCCGATCAGGGACTCGGGCGCGGCAAGGTCGGGCAGCTCGGGGTGGTGCCGCTGAATGTCGGCCCACGCCTGTGCCAGCTCTGCGGCGAGAACAGGTGGTGTCGTGCTCACGTCGCGTACAACGAGCCGGGGCGGTCCCGGGTTCCATTCCGGGGCATCCCAAATAATTTGCACGTACCCGTCAGTTGCCGCTGTTGCGTCCGGAGGAGGGCCAGTGCGCCGATCTGCGGAGAAGCCGCGCAGCGGGCGCCAAGCTGGTGCGTAGCGGCGCATACGCCCCGGCGCGTAGGAATGCCGTACGCGCCCCGGGGCTCTGGCAGGACAGTACCGGGTGTCCGGGCGAGGCGGCGCACCGCCCCGTGCGGGAGTCGTCACCCGAAGGGAAGTGATGCGGCGCGAGCACTGGACGCGGGCACGGATGCGCAGTTCCCTGGCATACGGGGGGATGCGGGAGTACTTGGACACGGGGGCTGTCGACGAGGCACTGATTGGGGCGCATTCCATGACACCTACGCTCGTCCCGCACCACCCCGCGCGTGACTGGGCCGAGATCCAGGAGCGCATGCTGGTCCCGCTCTACGAGGCGGTGTACGACCGTCTCGGCCTGGGGCCCGGTACCCAGGTCCTGGGGCTCGGCTGCGGGTCGGGCCTCGCGCTGCTGATGGCGGCCGCGCGGGGCGCTCAGGTCACCGGCGTGGACGGGGACCACGCGCGCGTGGAGCTGGCCCGGGAGCGGCTTTCCCAGGCGGGGGACCACGCTGTTGTCGAGGGCGACCCGGTGGCGGCCTGCGGTCTGTCCCGACCGGCGTTCGACGTGATCACCGCCTTCCACCCCTCGGAGGGGCTCGGTGCCGCCGTGGCGGCCGTCACTCCTTCGGCCCAGTCGGGGGCTGCGGTCGTGCTCGCGGGCTGGGGCCCGCCCGAGCGGTGTGCGACGGCCTCGGTGCTGCGGGTCGCGGCCCGGCTGGCCGGCGCGCGTCCCGGGCCGCGCGAGGGTCTGGAGGAGGCGGTGGCCCACTCGGGCCTGCGGCCGGACGGCTCGGGCGGGGTGTCCTGCCCCTTCGGCTACGCGGACACGGACAGCGCGGTCCGGGGGCTGCTCTCGACGGGTGACTTCGACGCGGCGATCCGCGCGACGGAGCCGGCGCAGGTGGAGAAGGAGATCCTGGAGGCCCTGGACCCGTACGTCCGCGTCGACGGGACGGTGTGGATGCCGAACGTCTTCCGCTACCTGATCGCCCGCGTGCCGTGAGGGACGGCCGGGCGGCCTGAGCGGGCGGGACGCGGGAGCGGCGGCGGGGGTCGGCCGCCGCGGGCGCGGGGCCGACGCCCCGGTCCGGCCGACGGTCGCCGTGGCCGGCGCCCGCGCCCCGTACCCCGTCCCGCCCGCCCGCCCCGCGTGCCCCGAGCAGCGGTCAGGCGGGGGGGAAGAACGTACGGCCCCGGCAGCGCGCGGCGCGCGTGAACAGTGTGTTTCTCCGTCGTCGCACAGCACCGTGGTCCCCGATACTGGCCGCGCCACGGCCGCGGACGAAGGGGGAGCACGGTGGACTGGACCGTGGGGGCGGGGCTGGTGGCCGGTCTGCTGATCGCGCTGGTGACCGCGCCCGTCGGCGTCTCCGGGGCCGTGTTCCTCCTGCCGGTCCAGCTCAGCGTCCTCGGTGTGCCGAATCCCGCCGTCACACCGACGAACCTGCTGTACAACGTGGTGGCGGGGCCGGGCGCCCTGTGGCGGTACCGCCGCGACGGAGCGCTGCGGGGCGGCCTCGCCCGGCGCCTCGTCGTCGGGACGCTCCCCGGCGTCGTCGCGGGCGCCGCGATCCGCGTCTACGCGCTTCCGGGGCCGGGCGTCTTCCGGCTGCTCATCGCCTGCCTGCTCCTGCCGCTCGGGCTGTGGCTCTGCGCCCGCACCCTCCTCCCCCGGCCCGCCGGCCCTCCGTCCTCCGCGGCGGAGCCGTCCCCGACGGCGCTGACCCTCCTCGCCCTGGCGGTCGGAGTGGTCGGCGGGATCTACGGCATCGGCGGCGGGTCGCTCCTCGGTCCGGTCCTCGCCGCCCGCGGCCTGCCCATGGCCCGGGTCGCCCCGGCCGCGCTCGCCACGACGTTCGCCACCTCGGTCGTCGGCGCCGCCACCTTCGCGCTGCTTTCCCTCGTCAGCTCCGGGGACATCGCCCCCGACTGGTGGCTCGGCCTGGCCTGCGGGGCCGGCGGTCTGATCGGCGGCTACCTCGGCGCCCGCCTCCAGCCCCGCGTTCCCGAGACCGCCCTCCGCCTCCTCCTCGGCACGCTCGCCTCCGCCGTCGGAGCGGCGTACGCCGTGCAGGCGCTCGCCTGACGGCGCGTACCGCCCGGTCGGCGGGCTGGGGCAGCGGCGGCTGAAGCGCGAGAGGGGCCCGGGGGGGGGGGGGGGCGAGGCGGCCCCGGACCCCCCCCCGTTCCACCCCCCGGGTTATGCTGTTCTTCT
>NZ_JBVJPY010000002.1:0-555015 GCF_055609145.1 Streptomyces sp. NPDC036822 | reverse complement strand
CCGGGGGACGCGCCGCCCCCCCCCCCCCCCGGGCCCCTCTCGCGCACGCACGTCGGCGTGCGGCGTTCCTCCGCGTCAGCCCATCAAGGCGTCAGCCCATGAACTTCTTGAACTCGTCGGGGAGCTCGAAGTCCTGCGGACCCTGCCCGGCGCCCGGCAGACCGAACGCGCCGCCCGCCTGGGCCTGCTCGCGGCGGGCCGCGGCGGCCTGCTCCTCGGCCTTGCGCTTCATCGGGTTGCCGCTCTTGCGCTTGCCCTTGGCCTGCTTGATCTGCTTCTTCTGCCGGCCGGGGCCGCCGCCCATGCCGGGGATCCCCGGCATGCCGGGCATGCCGCCGCCCTGCGCCATGCGGGACATCATCTTGCGGGCCTCGAAGAACCGCTCGACCAGTCCCTTGACCGCGCTGACCTCGACGCCCGAGCCCTTGGCGATACGGGCCCGGCGCGAGCCGTTGATGATCGTCGGGTCCTGGCGCTCACCCGGGGTCATCGACTTGATGATGGCGGCCGTGCGGTCGACGTCACGCTCGTCGATGTTGTTGATCTGCTCCTTCATCTGCGCCATACCGGGCAGCATGCCGAGCAGCTTGGAGATGGAGCCCATCTTGCGGACCTGCTCCATCTGGGCGAGGAAGTCGTCGAGCGTGAACTCCTCGCCCTTCTTGGACGCCAGCTTGGAGGCCATCTTGGCGGCCTCTTCCTGGCTGAAGGTCTGCTCTGCCTTCTCGATGAGCGAGAGCATGTCGCCCATGCCGAGGATGCGGGACGCCATGCGGTCCGGGTGGAACGCGTCGAACTCGTCCAGCTTCTCGCCGTTGGAGGCGAACATGATCTGCTTGCCGGTGACGTGCGCGATGGAGAGCGCGGCGCCACCGCGGGCGTCGCCGTCAAGCTTGGACAGCACGACGCCGTCGAAGCCGACGCCGTCGCGGAACGCCTCGGCGGTGTTGACCGCGTCCTGACCGATCATGGCGTCGACGACGAAGAGGACCTCGTCGGGGCTGACGGCGTCACGGATGTCGGCGGCCTGCTGCATCATCTCGGCGTCGATGCCGAGACGGCCGGCGGTGTCGACGATGACGATGTCGTACTGCTTGCCGCGCGCGTACTCGATCGAGTCCTTCGCGACCTGGACCGGGTCGCCGACGCCGTTGCCCGGCTGCGGGCCGTAGAAGGCCACGCCCGCGCGCTCGGCGACGACGCCGAGCTGGGTGACGGCGTTGGGGCGCTGGAGGTCACAGGCGACGAGCAGTGGGGAGTGACCCTGGCCCTTCAGCCAGAGACCCAGCTTGCCGGCGAGGGTGGTCTTGCCCGCGCCCTGGAGGCCGGCGAGCATGATCACGGTGGGCGCGGTCTTGGCGAACCGCAGGCGCCGGGTCTCGCCGCCGAGGATGCCGATGAGCTCCTCGTTGACGATCTTGATGACCTGCTGGGCCGGGTTCAGCGCCTGGGAGACCTCGGCGCCGGTCGCCCGCTCCTTGACCTGCTTGATGAACGACCGGACGACGGGAAGGGCGACGTCCGCCTCGAGGAGGGCGATACGGATCTCGCGCGCGGTGGCGTCGATGTCCGCCTCGGACAGGCGCCCCTTGCCGCGGAGGTTCTTGAATGTCGCTGCAAGGCGGTCGGAGAGGGTATCGAACACGGCGGTCGCGGATCCTCGGGTCTCGGGGACGGGTGGACGGATTGCCCTCCAGGGTATCGGGTACGGCGCGCGGCCCGGGCGGCGATTCCCCGGAGCCCGCCCGGACCGCTCACCGCAGCGCGTTCTCCAGGGTCCGGGCGAGGTCCGCGGCCTCCTCGTCGGGGAGGAGGGAGCCGTCCGGCCGGGTCACGTACAGGGTGTCCACCGCGTTGGCCCCGAGGGTCGAGACGTGCGCGCTCCTGACCCGTACCGCCGCGCCCTCCAGGGCGCGGCCGATGCGGTGGAGGAGGCCCGGGGCGTCCTGGGCGCGGACCTCGATGACGGTGGCGAGGCGGGAGTCGGCGGCGGCGACGGTGACGCGGGGCGGCGGGGCGGTCACCCCGCGCCGCCGGGGGTAGGCGGCCTCGCGCTCGGCCAGCCGGGCGGGGATGTCGAGGGACCCGTCGAGCGCCCTGACCAGGTCGGCGCGCAGCCG
This sequence comes from Streptomyces sp. NPDC036822, assembly GCF_055609145.1. Taxonomy (NCBI): domain Bacteria; kingdom Bacillati; phylum Actinomycetota; class Actinomycetes; order Kitasatosporales; family Streptomycetaceae; genus Streptomyces; species Streptomyces sp. NPDC036822. The sequence goes on along the minus strand of NZ_JBVJPY010000002.1, from coordinate 552,895 downwards.
GGCGGCCTGGGGCAGGGAGCCGTACTCGGCGGCCACCCGCCAGTTCAGGACGAGGACCGCGCCGGCGCCGGTGCCGAGTTCCGTCGGGAGTTCGACGGCGCGCAGATCGGCGGCGCGCACGGTGAGGCGGTGCAGGGCGAGGACCCCGGCCACGGCGGGCAGGACGCCGGACCGTTCCGGCAGGGCGATGAGGAGTTCGACGCCCACCGGCTCGGGCTCCTCCGAGTCCGCGGCCGAGACCGCCCCCGAGGCCGAGACCCCCGGCACCGAGCCTGAGGGAGAGCCGGAACCCGGCCCCGGCCCCGAGCCGGGGTGCGCGGATGTCGCGGGCTCGTCCGCGGCCGGCGCCTCGGGCTGGGTGCGCAGGGTGAGCACCGGCTCCCCCGTGCGCAGTGCCTCGATGGCGAGCCGTTCCTGTTCGGCGCTGGGCGCGGCCGCCTCGGGGTCGGCCGTCGGCTCTCCCGCGAGGACGGCGGCGACCCGTTTCACCAGGTCGGCGACGAGCGAGCCGCGCCAGGTGGACCAGGCGGCGGGGCCGGTGGCCAGCGCGTCGGCCTCGGTGAGGGCGTGCAGCAGCTCCAGGGTGCCGAGCGTGCCGACGGCCGTGGCCACCGAGGTGACGGTCGCGGGGTCGTCGAGGTCGCGCCGGGTCGCGGTCTCGACGAGCAGGAGGTGGTGGCGTACGGCGGTGGCGATGACGCCCACGTCGGCGCGGTCGAAGCCGATGCGGGTGGCGACGTCGCGGGCGATGGTCTCGCCGGCGACCGAGTGGTCCCCTGGCCAGCCCTTGCCGATGTCGTGGAGCAGTGCCGCGACGAGGAGGAGGTCGGGGCGGCCGACGCGCCGGGTCAGCGAGGACGCCCGGACGGCGGTCTCGACGAGGTGGCGGTCGACGGTCCAGGTGTGGACGGCGTTGCGCTGGGGGCGGCAGCGCACGCGTTCCCAGTCGGGCAGGAGGCGGGTGACGAGCCCTTCGGCCTCTAGTGCCTCCCAGACGGGGACGGTCGGCTCGCCGGCGCCGAGCAGGGTGACCAGTTCCTCGCGCGCCTCGGCGGGCCAGGGAACGGGCAGCGGCTTGGCGGTGGCGGCAAGGCGGCGTACGGCGTGCGGGGAGAGCGGGAGCCCGGACTGGGCGGCGGCGGCCGCGGCGCGCAGGGGCAGGACCGGGTCGCGGTCGGGTTTGGCGCCGCGGGCGAGGACGGCCTCGCCGTCCATCTCGACGACGCCCTCGGCCAGCGGGGTGCGTTCGACGGGCGGTTTTCCGCCGCCGGGGCGCCCGCCGAGGAGGGTGCGCAGCCGGGGGCGGGCGGAGCGGGCCTTCAGGACGCGGTTGACCTCGCGCCAGGTGATGTCGGTGGCGTACGAGATGATCCCGGCGGCTTCGTAGACCTCGCGGAGCAGGGTGTCGGCGTCCAGGAGGCCCAGTTCGCCGGCGACGGCGTCCTGTTCCTGGAGGGCGAGCCGGTCGGTGGCGCGGCCGGTCGTCAGGTGCAGCGCGTCGCGGGTGTCGAGGAGCCTGCGGCGGGCGCCGTCGAGGCCCTCGCGGGGTGCGTCGGCCAGCCAGGAGGCGGCGACGGCGCGCAGGACCTGGGCGTCGCGGAGCCCGCCCCTGGCCTCCTTCAGGTCGGGTTCGAGGAGGAACCGCAGCTCCCCCATGCGCTCGGCCCGCTCGCGGCACAGTTCGTCGAGCTCGGGGAGGCGCTTGGGTGCCTGGTTGCGCCAGTCGGCGAGGACGGTGGTGCGCAGGGCGGCGGTGAGGGCCTGGTCCCCGGCGACGGGCCGGGCGTCGAGGAGACCGAGCTGGACCTTGAGGTCGTCCCCGGCGGTCTTGCGGGCCTCGGCGGGGGTGCGGACGGAGTGGTCGAGGGCGAGGCCGAGGTCCCAGACCGGATACCAGATGCGGTCGGCGAGGGCGGCGACGGTGGCGGCGTCGGCGGAGCCGTCGTGCAGCAGGAGGAGGTCGAGGTCGCTGCGGGGGGAGAGCTCGCCGCGGCCGTAGCCGCCGACGGCGACGAGGGCCACCCCGCGTGGTGGCCGGGCGGCGGCGAACAGGCCGGCCAGCCAGTCGTCGGTGATCCGGGCGAGGGCGGAACGGCGCGGCGGCCCGGACCGCCCCTTCTCCTCGAGAAGGCGCAGTCGGGCCGCCGCGTAGCCGCTGGGTCCCGGTTCTTCCGCTCGTGTACTCACATCGACGGTCGTCACCCAGCAGCTCCCTATCCGTTGCCTACAGTGCGTCCGGACCGCGTTCGCCGGTGCGGACGCGTACGGCGGTGTCGACGGGCACGCTCCACACCTTGCCGTCTCCGATCTTGCCGGTTCGGGCGGCCTTGACCACGACGTCGATGAGCTGTTCGGCGTCCTCGTCCTCGACCAGGACCTCGATCCGGATCTTGGGGACGAGGTCGACGGTGTACTCGGCGCCGCGGTAGACCTCGGTGTGCCCGCGCTGGCGGCCGTAGCCGCTGGCCTCGGTGACCGTCAGGCCCTGGACCCCGAAGGCCTGGAGGGCTTCCTTGATCTCGTCGAGCCGGTGCGGCTTGACGACTGCGGTGATGAGCTTCATGCGTCCACCTTCTTGGGCTGCGTGGCGGCGGGGGCGGGGGCGGCGGCGGAGCGCGAGGAGGCGCCGCCACCGGCTCCGCTGAAGTCGTACGCGGTCTCGGCGTGCTCGACCTGGTCGATGCCGGAGACCTCGACGTCCTCACTGACCCGCATGCCCATCGTCTTGTCGATGATCAGCGCGAGGATCGCGGAGGCGATCAGAGAGTAGGCGAGGACGGCGACGACGCCGATGGCCTGCTTGCCGAGCTGCTCGAGGCCGCCGCCGTAGAAGAGGCCCTTGGCGTCGGACTGGACGCCGCCGGTGGCGAAGAAGCCGACGAGCAGGGAGCCGATGACGCCGCCGACGAGGTGGACACCGATGACGTCGAGGGAGTCGTCGTAGCCGAACTTGTACTTCAGGCCGACGGCCATGGCGCAGACGAGGCCGGCGATGACGCCGACGGCGATCGCGCCGAGGGGGCTGACGGCGCCGCCGGCCGGGGTGATGGCGACCAGTCCGGCGACCGCGCCGGAGGCGGCACCGAGGGTGGTGAAGGAGCCGTGGCGGATCTTCTCGTAGCCGAGCCAGGCGAGCATGGCGGCGGCGGTGGCGACCTGGGTGTTGACGAACATCACGGCGCCGACGCCGTCGTCGTTGCCGAGCCAGGAGCCGGCGTTGAAGCCGAACCAGCCGAACCACAGCAGACCGGCGCCGAGCATGACCAGCGGCAGGCTGTGCGGGCGCATCGGGTCCTTCTTGAAGCCGACGCGCTTGCCGATGACCAGGATGACGCCGAGTGCGGCGGCTCCGGCGTTGATGTGGACGGCGGTGCCGCCCGCGAAGTCGATGACGCCCATCTCGAAGAGCCAGCCGCCCGAGCCCCAGACCCAGTGGGCGACGGGGAAGTAGACGACGGTGACCCAGAGGGCGATGAAGAGGGCCCAGGCGGTGAACTTCACGCGGTCGGCGAGGGCGCCGCTGATCAGGGCGGGCGTGAGGATGGCGAACATCAGCTGGAAGACGGCGAAGACGTACACCGGGATGGTGTAGCCGTCCCACAGCTCGGTGACGCCGATGCCACTGAGGCCTACGTAGTCGGCGGACCAGCCGATGAGTGATCCGGAGTCGGTGCCGAAGGCGAGGCTGAAGCCGTAGAGCACCCAGAGGATCGTGACGATCCCGAGGCTGATGAAGCTCATCATCAGCATGTTGAGGGTGGACTTGACGCGGACCATGCCTCCGTAGAAGAAGGCGAGTGCCGGGGTCATCAGCATGACCAGGGCGGAGCAGATGAGCATGAACCCGGTGTTGGCGGCGGACAGCTCGGGGGCGTCTGCTGCCAGGGTCGTGATGGCTGGTGCCATCGGCGTCTCCTCGTCGTCGGTTCGGCCTGTGCGGGGGCGGGGCCGGAGAGCGGCTTGGCCGTGAGGGGTGGCCGGTTATGCGCCAGAGGTTGGCGCAGCGCCGTTTCCGTCGATGCCGCACGATGTTTCGGCGCAGTGACGAAGGGGTTGGGCGTGTTACGCGGCTGTGAACGGCCGGGTCACGAACGTGTAACGCGGGGGGCCTGGCGGGCGACGTGAACCGGCCGCGACAGCATCCGTGTGACCTTGCGGCGGGGGAGCCGAGTCGGGCGTTACGGGATGGCTGTCGCGGCCGGGGCGGTGGGGCCGTGCGGCGCCCGGGGGGCGCGCGGGGCGGGGGTGCGGGTGGGGTCAGACCGCCTCGGCGGTCTCGGGCAGCAGGGCGGTGAGCCGGTCCGTGAGCTGGACGACCTCGGCGACGTCCCCGAAGTCGCGGGCGGCCGTGTCGACGGTCTTGCGGAGCCGGGTGTTGACCCGCTCGGAGCGGACCTTCCTGGCGACCACGAGCGCGGTCTCGGCGAGGCGGGCGGACTGCTCGGGCTCGCGCTTGAGGAGGTGCACGGTGGCCATGCCGATGAGGTTGAGTGCGTACGACCGCTGGTGCTCGGGGTCCTTCTCGAAGAGCTGGACGGCACGCTCCATGACGGGCTCGGCGAGGGAGGCGTACGTCGGGGAGCGTCCGGCGACGTAGGCGAGGTCGCGGTAGGAGTGGGAGTTCTCGCCGTTCAGTTCGGCCTCGGAGAAGAAGCGGATCCAGTCGGGCTCGGGCTCGCCGTCCAGACCGACGTCGGCGAAGGTGTCCTCGGCCATGCGCACGGCCCGCTTGCACTTGCTGGGCTGGCCCATGTTGGCGTAGGCGCGGGCCTCCATCGCATACAGCATGGCCTGCGTGCGTGGGGTGGCGCAGTCGCGGCTGCCGTACTGGGCGAGGTGGATGAGTTCGAGGGCGTCGTCGGGCCGGCCGAGGTGGATCATCTGGCGGCTCATGGAGGAGAGGATGTACGAGCCGAGCGGCTTGTCGCCGGCCTCCTTGGCGGCGTGCAGGGCGAGGACGAAGTACTTCTGCGCGGTGGGCTGGAGGCCCACGTCGTAGCTCATCCATCCGGCGAGTTCGGCCAGTTCGGCGGCGCACTTGAAGAGGCGCCGGGCGGTGGCGGCGGGCTGGGGCTCCTGGAGCAGGTCGGTGACCTCGTGGAGCTGGCCGACGACCGCCTTGCGGCGCAGGCCGCCGCCGCACTGCGCGTCCCACTGGCGGAACATGGCCGTGGTGGACTCGAGGAGGTCCAGTTCGCCCGTGGAGAGCCGGTTGGGGCGGCGGGTGTCGAAGACGGGTTCCGGCCGGTCGGGTTCGACGGCGGGGGTGGGCACGAGCCAGCGCTGCATGGGCTCGATGAGGGCGGGGCCGGCGGATAGCGCCAGGGAGGTGCCGAGGAAGCCGCGGCGGGCGAGCATCAGGTCGCTGCGGGAGAACTCGCTGAGCAGGGCGACGGTCTGGGGGCCGGCCCAGGGCAGGTCGACGCCGGAGACGGACGGGGACTGGTGGGCGGTGCGCAGTCCGAGGTCCTCGATGGCGACGACGGAGCCGAAGCGCTCCGAGAAGAGCTCGGAGAGGATCCGCGGGATGGGTTCGCGGGGCTGCTCGCCGTCGAGCCAGCGCCGCACCCGTGAGGTGTCGGTGCTGATGTGGTGGGCGCCCATCTGCCGCGCCCTGCGGTTCACCTGGCGCGCGAGCTCGCCCTTCGACCAGCCGCTGCGCACGAACCACGAACCCAGCTGTTCGTTGGGGCGCTTGCCGGCAGTCGTACCGTCTGCGCCGTTGCCGCCCACTGGAACGCCCCCATCCACATCAATGACTTGTTGCGCGAACCCTTACCAGAATGCCGCCGGTCGATGCTCCCGTCCGGGACTTGCACCCCTTCGAACTGGAAACCGAGTTGCCTCCGGCATACCCATGTGCGCAAGGAACTTCTGGGCTCGTGCACCGAAAGTAATCCTACGATCACCCGTCCGGCGAGGGCGATTCAAGAAACGCCACCATTCGCCACCCCTTCGAATGAACTCCCCCGCCGCCGAACACGATTCACTTGACATGCGACGAACCAGGGTCGGCGGAGTGAAGCGCGAGGAGGCGTGCGCGGCGGTCCGCACCACGTCACGCACCACCGTGCGCCACCCGGTGACGACGGAGCGTGACGGCGGGGCTCCGGGTCGTAACCACCGGCGCGTCCGACCCGTTGGAGGGGGCATGGGCTTCACGATCGGCGGCATGCGTGAGATGCGGTCCGGCTCACGCCGCCGCTTCCGCACCAGCGAGTGCACGGCGGTGGCCGAGTACACGGGACTGTGGGGCTGGGACGTGGTCCCCGGCGCCCGGGCGGTCTCCGGCCAGTGCTCCTGCGGGGAACGGTCCTGCGCGGCGCCGGGAGCGCATCCGCTCCCCTTCGCCGAGGCGGTCCCGGCGGGGGCGGGCCTGGAGGACGCGACCAAGGCGTGGTCCCGCTACCCGGGCGCGGCGCTGCTGCTCCCGGTGGGCCGGTCGTTCGACGTGATCGAGGTGGCGGAGTCGGCCGGCCGGCGGGCGCTGGTCCGGCTGGAGCGCATGGGGCTGCCGCTGGGCCCGGTGTGCGCGACGCCGACGGGTCGGGCGCAGTTCTTCGTGGCGCCCGGCGCGGCCGCGGAGCTGCCGGGGCTGCTGTACCGGATGGGCTGGGACGACGCCGATCTGGACCTGCACGGCGTGGGGGCCGGGGCGCACCTCACCGCCCCGCCGTCGGACCTCGGAGGGCTGGGGCCGGTCCGCTGGCTGCGGCCGCCGACGCTGGACACGGCGGGGGCTCCACCGCAGGCGCGGCTGCTGCTCGGGACCCTGGCGTACATCTGCCACCGCACGCACTTCTAGGGAGTGTCCGGACAGTGCCGGCGGCCGCCCGAAGCGATCCGGGCGAGACGTGACGGACACGGCCGAGGGCGGGTTTCGAAAGTCCCGTCCGGCCGGTGCCGCGAGGACGCGGGCGGCCCGGGCCCCCGACCCGCTCGCCCCGAAAACGACGCCGGGCCCGCCCTCGGAGGGCGGGCCCGGCGTCGACACGAGTGGTCCTAGGCGCCGTCGCCGATCAGCGCGTCGACGAACGCGCCGGGCTCGAAGGGCGCCAGGTCGTCCGGGCCCTCGCCCAGGCCGACCAGCTTGACCGGGACGCCCAGCTCGCGCTGGACGGCGACGACGATGCCGCCCTTGGCCGTGCCGTCGAGCTTCGTGAGCACGATGCCCGTGATGTCGACGACCTCGGCGAACACCCGCGCCTGCACGAGACCGTTCTGGCCGGTGGTGGCGTCCAGGACGAGGAGCACCTCGTCGAGCGGGCCGTGCTTCTCCACGACGCGCTTCACCTTGCCCAGCTCGTCCATGAGGCCGGTCTTGGTGTGCAGCCGGCCCGCGGTGTCGATGAGGACGACGTCGGCGCCCTCCGCGATGCCCTCCTTGACAGCGTCGAAGGCGATCGACGCCGGGTCGCCGCCCTCGGGGCCGCGCACGGTGCGGGCGCCGACGCGCTCGCCCCAGGTCTGGAGCTGGTCGGCGGCGGCGGCCCGGAAGGTGTCGGCGGCGCCGAGGACGACCGTGCGGCCGTCGGCGACCAGGACGCGGGCGAGCTTGCCGGTGGTGGTGGTCTTGCCGGTGCCGTTGACGCCGACGACCATGACGACGCCGGGGGTGCCCGGGGCGCTCTCGGTCTTCACCGACCGGTCGAAGTCGCCGAGCAGGGCGACCAGCTCCTCGCGGAGCAGGGCGCGCAGCTCGTCGGGGGTACGCGTGCCGAGCACCCGGACGCGCTCGCGGAGACGCTCGACGAGCTCCTGGGTGGGGGCGACGCCGACGTCGGCGACGAGGAGGGTCTCCTCGATCTCCTCCCAGGTCTCCTCGTCCAGGTGCTCGCGGGACAGCAGCGTGAGCAGCCCCTTGCCCAGGGAGTTCTGGGACCGGGCGAGCTTGGCCCGGAGGCGTACGAGACGGCCCGCGGTCGGCTCGGGCACCTCGATCGCGGGGGCGGGGGGCGCCTCGGCGACGACGGGGTCCTCGAGGGCGGCCGGCGTCTCGACGGCCTCCTCGGCGGTCGGGAGGCCGACCTCCTCGATCGTGCGGCGTGGTTCTTCCCGCGGTGTCTCCGCCTCGTCACCGACATGCGGTTCGGCGGGCGGAGCGGTGATGGTCGGCGTGGTGGTCGGAGGCTCGGCCGGCGGCAGCTGCTTCTTCTTGCGGCCGCTGACGACGAGCCCGCTGGTCACGACGACCGCGACGACGAGAGCGATGACTACAGCAAGGATGAGTTCCATAACCCGTCCAGTATCGGCCACGACCCGGCCGTTGGAGGAGCACGTACGCTGGGTGCGTCCCCCCGCATCTGTACGGAGTACCCCCATGCCCCACGCCTCCGAAGCCGAAGGCGCGACGAACGACGGCACCCTGGAGACACGGGGGCTCGAGCCCGTCCCCGACGCGGAGCGCACGGGTCATGTGCGCCAGCTGTTCCCGACCTGGGTCGCGGCCAACATCAGTGTGCTTCTTCTCACGATGGGTGCGGGCCTGATCGTGTTCAACGGCCTGAACTTCTGGCAGGTCCTGGTCGTGGCGATCGCGGCGCCGGTGCTGTCGTACGGGATCGTCGGCCTGATCTCGATCGCCGGGAAGCGCGGGGGCTCGCCGGGCATGGCCCTCTCCCGGGCGGTGTTCGGACAGCGGGGGAACCTCTTCCCCGGTTCGCTGATCTGGGTGGCGCGCTGGGGCTGGGAGACCATCAACGCGGTGACCGGCGCCTATGCCGTGCTGACCGTGCTCGATCTGCTCTTCGGCGTCGAGTCGAACACGTGGCTGATCGTCGTCACGCTGCTGCTCTTCGTCGCCTGCACGTTCCTGGTCTCCGGGCTCGGCATCAACGCCCTGCGGGTGTGCAGCACGTGGTCCACGTACCTCTTCGGCGCGTTCTCGGTGCTCGTGCTGGTTCATCTGGTCGCCGGCACCGACTGGTCGGCCGTCTTCGCCAAGCCGGCCGGTTCGACGGCGATGATGGTCGCGGGCATCGGCACCATCGCGGCCGGCGGCATCAGCTGGGTCCCCTCCGGACCGGACTTCACCCGCTACCTCCCCCGGACGGCCTCCGCGAGGACCGTGGTCGGGTCCACCGTCGGCGGCGCCGGGATCGTCGTGCTCCCGATGGTCCTGATGGGCGCGGTGATGGCGGTGGCCACACCGGGTCTGGCCTCCGCGCAGGACCCGGTGTCGTTCATCGGCGAGCTGCTGCCGGCCTGGATCTCCGTGCCGTACCTGCTCATCGCGCTGGTCGGGATGCTGCTGATCAACTCCATGTCGATGTACTCGGCCGGGTTCACCGCGCAGACGCTCGGCATCAAGGTGTCGCGCGCCGCGGCGGTCAGCGTGAACGCCGTGATCAGCCTGGTCTTCGGTGTCCTGCTGATGGCGGTGGCGACGAGCTTCATCGGTTCGTTCATCTCGTTCCTGACGCTGCTCGCGGTGGCGTTCTCCGCCTGGATCGGCGTCTTCGGTGTCGACATGCTGCGCCGCCGGTCGTACGACGGGGCGGCGCTGATGGACACCACGCGGACGAGCGCGTACTGGTACCGGGGCGGTTTCGCCTGGTCGGCGATGACGGCGTGGGCGGTGGCACTGGTCACCGGCCTGCTGTTCACCAGGGTCGACTGGTTCGCCGGTCCGCTGGCGTCCTCCTGGATCGGCGAGAACGGGCTCGGCTGGGCGGCGACGATCGTGGTGGCCGGTGTGCTGTACGCGGTGCTGCCGCGGACCCCGGTGCGAGAGCCGGAGCCGGCCGAGGCGGTCGAGGACCGCGCGAGCGTTCCCATCTGACGTTACGTCAGTTACCGTCCCCCTTCGTCGGCTTCCACGCTGGCCCGCCCGCTCGCGGAGGGGGACTTCCCATGCCCTTCACAGTCGTACGCTTCAACCTCGTCGATCCCCGCGCGACCCCCGAGTCCCTGTCGGAGCGCTATCGCGCGACCCTCGCCATGGCCGCCTACGCCGACGGACGGGGGGTCGACACGATCCAGACCGAGGAGCACCACGGAGCGGCGAACAACTGGCTGCCGTCGCCGTTCGCCTTCGCCGGCGCCGTGTTCGGCGCGACGAAGAGGATCGCGGTGACCGTCTCCGCCGCCATCGGCCCGCTGCACGACCCGTTGCGGCTGGCCGAGGAGATCGCGGTGCTCGACCTGCTGAGCGGGGGCCGCCTGGTGACGGTGGCGGGCATCGGCTACCGGCCGGAGGAGTACGAGGAGCGCGGGGTCGACTGGGGGCGGCGCGGCAAGCTCCAGGACCTGCTCCTGGAGACGCTGCTGCGGGCCTGGACCGGCGAGCCGTTCACGTACCAGGGCCGGACGGTACGGATCACCCCGCGGCCCTTCACCCAGCCGCATCCGCTCCTGCTGGTGGGCGGCTCCTCGAAGGCGGCGGCGCGGCGGGCGGCCCGGCTGGGGCTGCCGTTCTTCCCGAGCGCCCATCTGCCCGAGCTGGAGACGTACTACCGCGAACGGTGCGCGGAGTACGGCACCGAGGGCTGGACGATGATGCCGGCGAAGGAGACGCCGCTGCTGCACCTGTCGGAGGACCCGGACGGGTGCTGGGCGCGGTACGGGGAGCACTTCCTGCACGAGGCCCGGACCTACGCCTCCTGGCAGTCGAAGGACATCCGGTCGGCGGTGCGGTCGACGGCCTCGACGGTGGCGGAGCTGCGTGCGGAGGGGGTGTACCGGATCGTGACGCCGGACGAGTGCGTGGCGCTGGGCCTGGAGAGCCTGGTGCTGCATCCGCTGTGCGGCGGCATGCCGGTGGACGAGGCGTGGCGGAGCCTGCGGTTGTTCGGGGAGGACGTACTGCCCCGGCTCGGGGCATAGGGCCCTGAGCCGGGGCAGTGCGCGGATCGAGGAGAGGGGCAGCGGGGATTAGCCCATCTCCTCCAGCGCCTTGCCCTTCGTCTCCTTGACGTACCGCAGTACGAAGGGGATGGAGAGCACGGCGAAGACGGTGTAGATGATGTAGGTGCCGGAGAGGTTCCAGTCGGCGAGGGACGGGAAGCTCGCGGTGATGGCCCAGTTGGCGATCCACTGCGCGGAGGCGGCGACGCCGAGGGCGGCGGCGCGGATCCGGTTGGGGAACATCTCGCCGAGGAAGACCCAGACCACCACGCCCCAGGAGAGGGCGAAGAAGAGGACGAAGACGTGGGCGGCGACGAGGGCCACGACGCCCTGGGTCTCGGGCAGCTTGCCGTCGACGAGGTCGGCGGAGAAGGCCCATGCCTCGACGGCGAGGGCGACGGCCATGCCGACGGAGCCGACGAGGGCGAGCGGCTTGCGGCCCACGCGGTCGACCAGGACCATCGCGATCACGGTGCCGATGATGTTGATGATCGACGTGGTGAACGAGTAGAAGAACGAGCTGGAGGGGTCGATGCCGACCGACTGCCAGAGCGTCGCGGAGTAGTAGAAGGCGACGTTGATGCCGACGAGCTGCTGGAAGACCGAGAGGCCGATGCCGACCCACACGATCGGAAGCAGCTTGAAGCGGCGGCCGACGACCATGAGGTCCTTGAAGGTCGACTTGTGCTCGCGGCGCATGGCCCGGTCGATCTCGGCGACGCGGTGGTCGAGGTCGACACCGTGGCCCTCGACCTCGGCCAGGACCTCCTTGGCCTTGTCGACCTTGCCGACGGAGATCAGGAAGCGCGGGGACTCCGGGATGGCGAAGGAGAGCAGGCCGTAGAGGAGGGCGGGGACCACCATGACGCCGAGCATCCACTGCCAGGCTTCCAGGCCGCCGATCTCGCCGCGCTGGTCGCCGTCGGCGAGCTGCAGGATGCCGTAGTTGACCAGCTGGGAGATGGCGATGCCGATGACGATCGCCGCCTGCTGGAAGGAACCGAGGCGGCCGCGGTAGGCGGCGGGGGCGACCTCGGCGATGTAGGCCGGGCCGATCACGGAGGCCATGCCGATGGCGAAGCCGCCGATGATCCGCCAGAAGGCGAGGTCCCAGAGGGCGAAGGGCAGCGCCGAGCCGACGGCGCTGATGGTGAACAGCGCGGCGGCGATCTGCATGCAGCGGATCCGCCCGATCTTGTCCGCCATCCGGCCCGCGGTCGCCGCGCCGATGGCGCAGCCGATCAGGGCGATGGCGATGACCTGGGCGAGCGTGCCGGAGCCGATGTCGTAGCGGTCCCGGATGGCTTCGACGGCGCCGTTGATGACGGAGCTGTCGTAGCCGAAGAGGAAGCCGCCCATCGCGGCGGACGCCGTGATGAAGATGACGTGGCCGAGATGGTCCGGGTGGGCGGCTCGGCCTTCGGAAGGCGGCGGCGTGGGCGCCTGCGCGGTGCTGGTCACATGGACTCCTGGGGGCTCCGGCAGCGTCGCCGGGGCGTGGGGGGCGAGCCCTTCCAGTGGCGCACAACTTCACGCCGCCCACCACTTGAAGGTAAAAGTAACGTTGCAGAGACTATGCCTTCAAGTTTCGAAGTCAAGGCTTGCCCTCTTGTGAATTTTTGGCCGCAGCAAGTCGCCTCGCGTTCAAGTATTGAATGAGGCGGGCTACCGCAGCCTCTGGCTGATGACCTTCGATACCCCGTCGCCCTGCATGGAAACGCCGTACAGCGCGTCCGCGACCTCCATGGTCCGCTTCTGATGGGTGATCACGATCAGCTGCGAGGACTCCTGGAGCTCCCGCATGATCCGGATGAGCCGCTGGAGGTTGGTGTCGTCCAGGGCCGCCTCGACCTCGTCCATGACGTAGAACGGGCTGGGCCGTGCCTTGAAGATCGAGACGAGCATCGCCACGGCGGTCAGCGACCGCTCGCCGCCGGAGAGCAGGGAGAGCCGCTTGACCTTCTTGCCCGGCGGGCGGGCCTCGACGTCGACGCCGGTGGTCAGCATGTTGTCGGGGTCGGTCAGGACGAGGCGCCCCTCACCCCCCGGAAAGAGCCGCGAGAAGACGCCCTCGAACTCGCGGGCGGTGTCCCGGAACGCCTCGGTGAAGACCTGCTCGACCCGAACGTCGACCTCCTTCACCACCTGAAGGAGGTCGGCCCGGGTCTTCTTCAGGTCCTCGAGCTGCTCGGAGAGGAAGTTGTGGCGTTCCTCCAGCGCCGAGAACTCCTCCAGAGCGAGCGGATTCACCTTCCCGAGTTGCTGGTACGCCCGTTCGGCGGCCCTGAGCCGCTTCTCCTGCTCGGCGCGGTCGAAGGGCCGGGGCCGGTTGCGCGGGTGGTCCGGGTCCTCCGGCAGCGTCTCGCCCTCGGCGGGCGGTGACGGCGGTACGGGCAGATGGGGGCCGTACTCCGCGACCAGGCCGGCCGGCTCGACACCCAGCTCCTCCAGAGCCCTGGTCTCCAGCTGCTCGATCCGCAGCCGCTTCTCGGCGCCGAGGACCTCACCGCGGTGCACGGAGTCGGTGAGCTTGTCGAGTTCGGCCTTCAGCTCGCGGCCGCGGGCACGGGCGGCGGTCAGGCCCTGCTCACGGGCGCCCTTGGCGGCCTCGGCGAGGGCGCGCTCCTGCTCGGCGCGGACCAGGGAGACCTCGATGTGGGCCAGCAGCTGCCGGGCTCCGGCGGCGACGGCGGTGGCCACCTCCGCCTCGTGGCGCAGCCGGGCGCGACGCTGCTCCGCCCGGGCGCGGGCCTCCCGTTCCGCACGGGCGCCCCGGTCGAGCGCGTCGGCCCGCCCGGCGAGACCCCTGACCCGCTCCTCGTGGGTACGGAGCTGGAGCCGCGCCTCCATCTCCGTCTGGCGGGCGTTGGCCCCGTCGGCGGCGAGCCGGTCGCGCACGGAGGTGTCGGGCTCCTCCTCGGCCGGCGCCTCCTCGGCGACGAGCAGCCGCTCGGCCAGCTCCTCGGCCTCCTCCAGCGCCTTCTCCAGCGCCTCCTGGGCGCGGGCGGCGGCCGCGGCGGTCCGTTCGGCCTCCCCCGCCGCGCCCCGGGCCTGTCCCGCCAGACGGCCGAGCTGCTGGGCGACGGCGGACTTCTCGCGATCGGCGGCGCGGCGGCGTTCGGCCAGCTCCTCGACGAGCGCGGCCGCGGCCCGGCGCCGCTCGCCGGCCTCGCGCTGGACGGCGGTCAGCTCCTCGCAGCGCACGGCCAGCTCCGCCAGCTCGGCCGCGGCCTCGTCCACGGACGCCTGCACTTCGAGCAGGCTCGGCGCCCCGGCGGAGCCGCCCTGCGCGAAGTGCGCCCCGAGGAGGTCGCCTTCGGCGGTGACGGCGGTGAGGTGGGGGTGGGCGCGGACCAGGGCCTCCGCCTCCTCCAGGGTCCCGACCACGACGATCCCGTCGAGCAGGCGCCGTACCGCGCCCATGAGTTCCTCGGGGCCGCGTACGAGACCGGACGCCCGGACGGCGTCGGCGGGCACGGCTGCCCCGGCGGGCTCCCGCGCTCCCGTGAGCAGCAGCGCCGCACGGCCCGCGTCCTGCTTGCGCAGCAGGCGCAGCGCCTCGACGGCCGTGGAGGGCCCCGTGACGGCGACCGCGTCCGCCGCCGCGCCGAGGGCGGCGGCCAGCGGGACCTCGTACCCGGGGGTGACGGTGAGGAGTCCGGCGGCGGGCCCGAGCAGACCGGTGAGGCCGTCGCGGGCGGCGAGCAGCGCGCCCGTCCCGTCCTTGCGGCGCAGGCCGAGGGCGAGGGTCTCGTGGCGGGCGCGCGTCGCGGCGCGGGCCCGGTCGGCGGTGGCCGCGGCGTCCCGGGCCGCCGTCAGCGCGGCCTCGGCGTCGGCGAGGTCGCGGCGGGCGGCCTCGTACCGCTCCCCCAGCTCGGTGTCGTCGGCGTCGAGCCCGTCGACCTCGGCCTTCAGCTGCTCGTACTCCTCCTGGGCCAGGGCCGCCCGCTCCCCCGCCTCGTCACGGGCGGCGGCCAGCCGGTCGATCTCGTCCTGTGCGGAGGCGGCGCGCGAACGGGCCGCGTTGACCTGCCCGTGCAGCCGGGCGAGACCTTCGCGCCGGTCGGCGATGGCGCGGGCGACGTCCTTGAGCCGCCGCTCCTCGGCCGCCAGATCGCGCTCCAGTTCGGCGCGGTGGGCGACCGTGTCTTCCAGGGCGCGTTCGGCCGCTTCGAGGGCGGCCTCCAGCTCGGCCTCCTGCTCCCGGATGCGGGCCGCCTCACGCTCCATGTCCTCCGGGTCGCGTCCCCGGCGCTCCTCCGGCGGCTGGGCCGTGGCGCTCTTCACCCGCGCGTCGGCGAGCGAGATCGTGCCGCGCACCCGCTCGGCGAGCTGGGAGAGCGCGTACCAGGTCTCCTGGGCGCGCTGGAGCCGCGGGGCGAGCCGCCGCACCTCGTCCTCGAGGTCCGCCTCCGTGGCGAGCGCGGCCCGCAGCTCCGTCTCGGCGCTCTCCTTGCGGGCGAGCAGCGCGGCCTCGTCGGCGACCTCCGCCTTCAGCGCCTCGCGGAGCCGTACGAGATCGTCCGAGAGGAGCCGGAGCCGGGCGTCGCGGAGGTCCGCCTGGATGACGGCGGCGCGGCGGGCGACCGCCGCCTGCCTGCCGAGGGGCTTGAGCTGGCGCCGCAGTTCGTCGGTGAGGTCCTGCACGCGCGCGAGGTTGGCCTGCATCGCGTCCAGCTTCCGCAGCGCCTTCTCCTTGCGCTTGCGGTGCTTCAGGACGCCGGCGGCCTCCTCGATGAAGGCCCGGCGTCCCATCGGGTCGGCGTGCAGGACGGAGTCGAGCTGTCCCTGGCCGACGATGACGTGCATCTCGCGGCCGATGCCCGAGTCGTAGAGCAGGTCCTGGATGTCGAGCAGCCGGCAGGTGTCGCCGTTGATCTGGTATTCGCTGCTGCCGCCCCGGAACATGATCCGGGTGAGGGTGACCTCGGCGTAGTCGATGGGCAGCGCGCCGTCGGAGTTGTCGATCGTCAGGGAGACCTCGGCGCGGCCGAGCGGGGGGCGCCCCGTCGTGCCGGCGAAGATGACGTCCTCCATCTTGCCGCCGCGCAGCGACTTGGCGCCCTGCTCGCCCATGACCCAGGAGAGCGCGTCCACGACGTTGGACTTGCCGGAACCGTTGGGTCCCACGACACAGGTGATCCCCGGTTCGAACCGCAGCGTGGTGGCGGAGGCGAACGACTTGAAACCGCGGAGTGTCAGGGCCTTGAGATGCACGCCCCAGGACTCTACCTGTGCACACGCGTTTCACCTGGGAAGGTGGAGGGCACACCCTCCCTCAAGGAGTGGTGGGGAGGGCGGGCCATGGGGGGCGCAAGAAAGAAGGGACGCCGAAGCGTCCCTTGCATATCTAGCTGTGCTAGCGAGAGTGTTTCTCACCTCACCCTTGCGGGTTGTTGCATCAGGTGAGCGCAGGCTCCGCTTGGGGTACGTCGAGGTCGATGCCGTGAAGCAGCGAGTCTCCGTGCTGTGCGGCGGCGTTGAGCGCGTCGTTCTCGGACTGAATCCGTACAAGCTCGGACTCGAGGTCCTGGACGCGCTGCTGAAGCCGTCGCATCTCGGCGAGGAGTCGCGGGTCGGAGCCGCCGACGTAACCGAGAAGCGCCTTTGCCATGATGGATGGTCCTCCACACTGAGTGACCGACCGATTGCGGTGTGGGTCGTGAGGGATTCGCACCCGCGGTGCTCGGCAGTACTGCTTGTCGTGCCGTTCTCACTGCCAAACAGCTGAGGTGCGCGGGGCTTCCAGAATCTCACCAAAAAGTTTGACGGTCAACACGATCACGCCCCTCATCAAGGGGCAACCGGGGGGCAGCGGCCGCGAACCATGCGGCGGCGCCTCGCGACCCGGTGCCTCGGGGGCTGTCGAGATCATCCTTCCTCCACCGGCCGTCCAAGGCAAGACCTTCTCGGCAACGACCAGGTCATTTCCCCGTCACGGGCCGTTTCTCGAACGTCCGCCCGGGCGGCGTGCGGGCCGCCGGGCGGAGCGCCTCGGAGGCCGTCCTCAGCGGATGGCGAAGCCGTCGTACCCGCCGCGCGGGGTGTCCCAGATCTCAGTGACGCCGTCGACGCGCCCGGGTGTGTCGTCGGAGCGCAGCCAGTCCAGCAGGCGGTGGCAATTCTCACTCGGCCCTTCGGCCACGACCTGCACCCTGCCGTCGTCGAGATTGAGGGCGAAGCCGGCCAGGCCCCCGATCTCCAGAGCGTTTGCCCTGGTGAACCAGCGGAAGCCCACTCCCTGTACTCGGCCGCGCACCCAGGCGGTGAGCCGTACGTCTTCGTTCATGGCTGCACGCTAACGGGCCGATTGTCTCGGGAGCCCACCGCCCCCGCGCGTCATGGCGTACAGTCCCGACCGAACGAGCCTCACCCGTATGGGTGCGCTCCGTTCGACTGCTCCACAGAAGCAAAGATCAGCAAAGTTTCCAGCACAGGTCGTCAGGAAGGCAGAGCAGATGGGACGCCATCGTCGCTCCGGCGCCGTGCCCGCCGCAGAAGACTACGCGGCCGGTGCGGACCGTCGGCACCGGGGGGCCCGCCGCAAGGGGCGGAGCACGCCCGTACGCACCGGGCTGCTCGGCGTCTCCGCCGCGGTGGCGGTCGGCGCGGTCGCCGTCGCCTCGGGCCTCCTCCCGGGCGGGGAGACGTACACCGTCGGCAGCGTGGGCTCGGGCGAGACGCGCTCGGAGCCCCAGTCCCAGCAGGCGCCCCGGCTGACGACGCAGGGCGGCGCTTCGACTACCCCGTCCGACACCGCCTCCGCCCCCGGGACCACGCGCCCGGGTCAGGGCACCGCCTCCCGGACGGCCTCGCCGTCCGCGACGCCGTCGCCGACCCCGTCGAAGACGACCGCCTCCCCGAAGCCGGAGAAGCCCGCCGCTCCGCCGTCGACGACGGCGAAGCCCTCCAAGACGGCCGAGGCGCCGAGGACCGCGACCCCGCCCCGGCCGAAGCCGGCCCCGACGACCGAGAAGCCGGTCGCGCCGACCACGGCCCCGGCACCGGTGAGCCGTGAGGCGGCGGCGGAGGCCGAGGTCGTCCGCCTGGTCAACGAGGAGCGGGCCCAGGTGGGCTGCACCCCGGTGCGCTCGGACGCCGAGCTGGCGGCGCTGGCGGACTCCTTCAGCGAGGACATGGCCCGGCGCGGCTTCTTCGACCACACCGACCCGGACGGCGCCACGCCGTGGGAGCGCGCCGAGAAGGCGGGCATATCCGGCCTCGGCGGCGAGAACATCGCCCGCGGCCAGGCGGACGCCGCCGCCGTGATGGCGTCGTGGATGGCCAGCGACGGTCACCGCGCGAACATCCTGAACTGCGACTACCGGACGCTGGGGGTCGGAGTCCACTTCGCCGACGGCGGCCCGTGGTGGACGCAGGACTTCGGCGTCTGAGAACGCCGCCGGCCTCGGCCGTCAGTGGCAGTCGAAGCGCCAGTCCCACGGGAGGCCGGGGCACCGGCGGCAGTGGAAGACGTAGACGCCGCCGCAGTCGCCGAGCTGGATGTCGCCGGTGACGGTCAGCAGGTGTTCCATGCGGTGCCCGCTGTCGCAGTCCGGCCAGTCGGCGGACTGCGTCCAGGCGGGCCAGCCGCCGATCTTCGTCGCGATGTGGTGGGAGCCGGCCGGCCACAGCGAGCCGCCCGACTCCGACCGGAGACGCGGTTCCCAGCTCTCCCGCGTCTCCACGGGCAGATCCAGCCAACGCGGATAGTCCCGCGCGGCCCGGGGGGACAGGGTCGACGGCTGCGGCATGTTGTCCTCGTCGTACTCCCCCTCGCTCACCCCGGGTTGCTCGGCCAGCAGCGCTCCGGCCATGACCTCCGCCTCGGTGCGCCAGTACAGCCGGGGTGTCACCAGACCGTCGTGCCCGTCGTGGATCAGCGCGCACCACACCAGCTGGAGCAGATCCTTGCCCTCCGGGAACTCCCAGCCGGGGACGTCCCGGGCGAACAGCTGGAGGACCGGCACCATCGGCACCGCGCCCGGCACGATCGGGGTGCGGTTGCGCGGGTCGGACCCGTACGTCCAGTGGTCCGCCTCCGTGCAGTACGGCCACGGCTCGTCCGCGGGCCACAGCAGCCCGCCTCCCAGCGAGCTCTCCCGCACACCGGGCTCGCCGGGCTCCGGGTCGAGGAGGACGGCTTCCCTGGCGAGGCCGGCGCACTCCGGTATCAGGGTGCGCGGGTCCTGCGCGGGCGGCTCGGGTGTCGCTCCGGACATCGTGACTCCTCAGGCGGACGAAGATCGACCAGACGTTGCGGGCACGGTAGTACGCGGCACCGACAGCCCCGCACGGCGACGGCCGGGAGGGCACGGAACCGGGCCGGCGCGAGGCGGCACTTCCCGCCGGAGAGCGCTATCCCCTGGACAGCGCTGCGGAGTAGGGTGAAGGGCATGAGCGACGACCTGGTGTTCGACGTGTTCGCCCGGGCCTGCACCTCGCGCGAGACGCTCGAGCACGTGACCGGCCGGTGGGGCAGCCTGACCCTGGGCGCGTTGTACGAAGGCTCGTTCCGCTTCAACGAGCTGCGCCGCCGGGTCGACGGGGTGAGCGAGAAGATGCTGGCACAGACCCTGCACGCGCTGGAGCGCGACGGGCTCGTCCACCGCGAGGCCCGGCCGACGAATCCCCCTCGGGTGGACTACCGCCTGACACCGCTCGGCCAGGAGATCGCGGAGCGCCTGCGCGGCCTGATCGACCTGGTCGAGGGCCGCATGCCGCAGGTGCTCGCGGCGCGCGGGGAGTACGACACGCGGCGCGCGGCACCGGCCGGCCCGTGACCGCCGGCGGTTGTCAGAGGACGAGACGCGGCGGGCGCTGACAGCGCGGGCAGAAGTAGCTGGACCTGTTCATCCAGGGCCGGCGCCGCATCGGCGTTCCGCAGCGGCGGCACGGCTCGTCCTCGCGCCCGTACGCGTCCAGCGAGCGGTCGAAGTAGCCCGACTCGCCGTTGACGTTGACGTAGAGGCTGTCGAAGCTGGTCCCGCCGGCGGCGAGCGCCGCGTTCATCACGTCCCGCACATGACCGAGCAGCTCGGCGGAGCGGGGACGGGTCAGGGTGGCGGTCGGCCGCTCGTAGTGCAGCTTGGCGCGCCACAGCGCCTCGTCGGCGTAGATGTTGCCGACGCCGCTGATCAGCGACTGGTCGAGCAGCGCGCGCTTGATGGTCGTACGGCGCAGGCGCAGGGCGGTCTGGAAGGCCGCGTCGTCGAACGCCGGGTCCAGCGGGTCGCGCGCGATGAGGCCGATGACGTCGGGCAGACCGTCGGGGGTGTTGTCGTGGAGCGAGAGCCCGCCGAAGGTCCGCTGGTCGACGAAGCGCAGTTCGGTGCCGAGGTCGTCGGCGAACCGGACGCGGATCCGCAGGTGCTTCTCGTCGGGCGCGGTCTCGGGCTGGACGAGCAGCTGGCCGCTCATGCCGAGGTGCCCGAGGACGGAGGCGTCCGCGTCGGCGAGCGGGATCCAGAGGTACTTGCCGCGCCGCCGGGCGGTCCCGAACCGGTGGCCCTTGAGCCGCGCCGCGAAGTCGTCGCCGCCGGCCGTGTGCCGGCGCACGGCCCGGGGGTGCAGCACCTCGACCTCGTCCACGGTCCTCTCGGCGACCCACCGTTCGAGCCCGCGCCGTACGACCTCGACCTCGGGCAGCTCGGGCACGCGACTTCCTCCGGAGGGGGTACGGGAACGACGTACGCAGCCTACCGCCCGGGCGTTCGCCCCCCGGGCGAGGGCCGAGGGGCCGGGGCGACGGCCAGCGGCGAGGGTCCGAAGTCGTCGGTCGGGGAGCCTGGTTCGAAGCGCCCGGTCCCGAGCGCCGGGCATGGGGAACGACCCCGCCCGGGGCCCTCGTCAGGGCCCCGGGCGGGGTCGATCAGGAAGGGATGGCCTCAGGCGGAAGCCTGATCGGCGGGCGAAGAGACGTCGGCGATCTCTTCCGTGCCCGACTCGGCCGCGGCCTTCGCCGCCGCCACGCGCTCGTCCGCGGCCGTGCGGATCGCACGCCACGCGGATTCCGCGGCCTGCTGCTCCGCTTCCTTCTTGCTGCGGCCGGTGCCGGTGCCGTACGAGACACCACCGACGCGGGCGGCAGCAGTGAAGACCTTCTCGTGGTCCGGGCCCGTCTCGGAGACGAGGTACTCCGGGACACCCAGGCCCTCGGCCGCGGTCAGTTCCTGGAGGCTGGTCTTCCAGTCCAGTCCTGCACCGAGGTTCGAGGACTTCTCGATCAGCGGGTCGAAGAGCCGGTGCACCAGCTCGGACGCCGCGTCGAGACCCTGGTCGAGATAGACAGCGCCGATCACCGCTTCAAGGGTGTCGGCGAGGATGGACGCCTTGTCCCGGCCGCCCGTGCCCTCTTCGCCCCGGCCGAGCCGGATGAAGGAGCCGAGTTCGAGGCCGCGGCCCACCTCCGCCAGCGCACGCGAGTTGACCACCGCGGCCCGCAGCTTGGCCAGCTGGCCTTCGGGCAGGTCGGGGTGGGTGCGGTACAGCGTGTCCGTGACCACCAGGCCGAGCACGGAGTCCCCGAGGAACTCCAGACGCTCGTTGGTGGGCAGACCGCCGTTCTCGTACGCGTACGAGCGATGGGTCAGCGCACGCACCAGAAGGGCGGACTCGAGCTGATACCCGAGCCGCCCTTCCAGAAGCGTGTGGGACGAGGCATTGTCCGTTTTGTTGTCCGACTTGTGGGACTCAGACATTGCGCCTCTCACCAGCCACTCAGACCGAGAGGACCTGGCGCTTGTTGTAGGTGCCGCAGCTCGGGCACGCGATGTGCTGCTGCTTCGGCTCCTGGCAACGCTCACACGAAACCAGGGTGGGGACCGCAGCCTTCCACTGCGACCGGCGGTGGCGCGTGTTGCTGCGCGACATCTTCCGCTTCGGAACAGCCACGGCTACTTCTCCTGCTTCTCGTCGACGCCCGCTTCGGCGCCGCTCATGTTGTCCTTCTCCCCGGTTCCCAGCGAACCGGCGAGTCCCTGCAGTGCCGCCCAACGAATGTCGACGGCGTCATGGTGGTGGTCCGGATTGTCGTTCAGGTTGGTCCCACATTCGGAACACAGACCCGCACAGTCCTCCCGGCACACCGGCTGCATCGGCAGTGCGAGCACCACCGCATCACGCAGCACGGGTTCGAGGTCGAACATGCCGTCCTCGAGGGGGATCATGTCCTCGTCAGCCTCGGCTTCGTCGTCCGCGGCCGCCTTGGAGCGGCCCCGGTCGTCGGAGTCGGGGTACGAGAACATCTCCTGGAAGTCCACGTCGAGCTCGAGCTCGACGGGCTCCAGACACCTTACGCACTCCCCCTCGGCCGATGCACGGGCGGTGCCTGTGACAAGCACCCCTTCCATGACCGATTCGAGACGGAGATCGATTTCCACCGGCGCGCCTTCCGGTACGCCGATGACCCCTTCGACACCGAAGTCGGCGGGGGCCGTGACCGAGCGGGAGATCCGCTGGAGGGCACCAGGACGCCGCCCCAGCTCGTGTGTGTCGAACACGAGGGGATTGCGGTGGTCGAGGCGCGTGCTCAGGGTTCTTCCTGCTTTCGGATCGTGAGACGGCTGCCGTGGCCGCATCGGAAGACGAAGCGGGCAGCGTGGATCGCGGGCATACGCGCGACCGAAGAGCCAGGATACTGGACGCTTCGCTCAGGGCCCAATCCGGGCTTGTGGCGCTCCGGAGCTCAGTGCCCCTGCTCGTACCGGCGCAGCTGCTCCAGGTCGATCATGCTCGTGTCGAAGAAGCTGGTCTCGTCGAGCGCGGCCGCCTGCGGCTGCGGCACCTGGGGGGCCTGGACCTGCGGCTGCTGGTCGTAGCCGTAGGGCTGCTGGTACGCGTACGGATCCTGGTTCTGGTACGCGTACGGGTCCTGGTTCTCGTAGCCGTGAGCCGCGTAGGCCGCCGCCCCGGCGGAGCCGGTTCCCGCGCCGGGGTACGCCTCCTGGGGCTGCTCGCCATAGGTCACGGCGTGGGAGCCCGTGGCGTAAGGGTCGGGATGCTGGGCCGGGATGTGCGAGGGCTGCTGCGGGACCTGGCGGCTCACCGGCTCGGGGTCGGACAGCTCCGCCAGTCCGGCGAGGTAGTCCGCGTCGCTGGTGTGCACCGGGCCGCCGGCCGCGTCCTGGGCCGCCATGTGGGCGCCGAGGTCGTCGGTGGCGATCCGGCCGTGCAGCTTCTGCCGGCCGCGGCCGACCGCCTCCAGGGTCTTGGAGAGCACCGCCTCGAACGCGCCGAGCTTGGCGTCGACGTACTCGTCCGCCCGGTGGATCAGGGTCTGCGGGTCGGCGCTGTACTCGGGGGCGTCCTCGTCGGCGTAGCCCTGCTCGTCGAGTCCCGGGCCGCGGCCGAGCAGCTTCTCGCGGCCGCGGTCGACGGAGCCGATGGTCTTGTTGAGGACGACCTCGAAGTTGGCGAGCTTGGAGTCGACGTAGTCGTCGGCCTCGGCGCGGATCTCCTCGGCCTCGCGGCGGGCCTCGGCGAGGATCCGCTCGGCCTCGTCCTGGGACCGGCGGGCGACCTGGGTGTCGGAGATCAGCGAGCCGCGCTCGGCGTGGGCGGCCTCGATGATCCGCTCGGCCTCCTGGCGGGCCTGCTCGACCATCTGCTCCCGGCCGCCGAGGAGCTCCTGGGCCTGGGCCAGGGAGCCGGGCAGGGCCTGCCGCACCTCGTCGAGCAGGGCGAGCAGCTCGGCCCGGTTGACGACGCAGGACGCCGACATGGGCATGGACCGGGCGTTTGTGACCGTCGAGACGATCTCGTCGAGCTTCTTCTGCACGTCCACCGGGTGCTCGCCACTCTCTACAGCTGGATGGAGACGGACGGGACGACTGTAAGGGCAGTCGTCCCCCGTCCGACACCGGGTGACGGTCTGTCAGCGGCGGTGGCTCGCTGTGCCGTCCGGGTCACTGCCCGCCGCGCTGTGCGGCGAGGCGCTCGGTGAGACTGCCGAGGACGGCTTCGGGCACCAGGTGGGAGACGTCGCCACCCCAGGCCGCGACCTCCTTGACCAGGGAGGACGACAGGAAGCTGTAGGTGGGGTTGGTGGGGACGAACAGGGTCTCGACGCCCGAGAGGCCGATGTTCATCTGCGCCATCTGCAGCTCGTAGTCGAAGTCGCTGACCGCGCGCAGGCCCTTGACGATGGCGGGGATGTCGCGCTGCTTGCAGAAGTCGACGAGGAGGCCGTGGAAGGACTCGACCTCGACGTTGCCGAAGTCGGCGGTCACCTCGCGGATCAGCTCGATCCGCTCGTCGACGGTGAACAGGCCCTTCTTGGACTGGTTGATCATCACCGCGACGTGTACGACGTCGTACAGCTTGGAAGCGCGGGCGATGATGTCGAGATGTCCGTTGGTGATGGGGTCGAATGACCCCGGACAGACGGCGCGGCGCAACGTGGGTCCCTCGCTCTCCGGTCCGGTCATCGTGCGTCTTCGCACGGTGAGGCGGCGCGACCGTACCAAAACGTTCCCTCGCCGTAGCGACGGGCCCGCAGTGGCTCGAAACCGGCCGGCCAGCCGAATTCCCCGCCTCGGGTGCTGCGCTCCACGGTGACGAGCGCGTCGTCGCCGATCCAGCCCCCGGAGCGGAGTGTGAGGAGGATCTCGCGAAGATCGTCGTCCGAGACGGCGTACGGCGGGTCGAGGAAGACCAGGTCGTAGGGGGTGGCGGGGGCCGGTCCCGTCACGATCTGTTCCGCTTTGCCGGTGCGCACCTCCGCGCCGGGCAGTCCCAGGGAGCGGACGTTGTCCCGGACGGTCTTGGCGGCGCGGGTGTCGGCCTCGACGAGGAGGGCGTGGGCGGCGCCCCGCGAGAGCGCCTCCAGGCCGACGGCGCCCGAGCCGGCGTAGAGGTCGGCGACCCGCGTGCCGTCCAGGGTGCCGAGGAGCGCCTCCCAGGTGGAGAAGAGGCCCTCGCGCGCCCGGTCGGAGGTGGGACGGGTGCCGTTGCCGGGCGGCACGGCCAGTCGGCGTCCGCCGGCGGTGCCGGCGATCACGCGGGTCATCTGAGGTCCTTGTCGTTTTTCTCGGGACTCGGGGTCTGTGCCTCCACGATATGGCCGGTGTGCGGGGTGCGCGGTCACCCCTTCTCCAGGAACTCCTCCCGCTCCTTGTCCAGGAGGGCGTCCAGGGCGGTGCGCAGCTCGGGGTGGGCGGTCAGCTCCGGGTCGGCGAGGACGATCGCGGTGGCCTCCTCGCGGGCGGCGGTGATGACCTCCTCGTCGTCGATGACGGTGAGCATCCGGAGCGAGGAGCGGACGCCGGACTGGGCCTGGCCGAGGACGTCGCCCTCACGGCGCTGTTCGAGGTCGATGCGGGAGAGTTCGAAGCCGTCGAGGGTGGAGGCGACGGCGCCGAGGCGCTGCCGGGCCGGGCTTGCCTCGGGCATCTCGGTGACCAGCAGGCAGAGGCCCGGGGCGGAGCCGCGGCCGACGCGGCCGCGCAGCTGGTGGAGCTGGGAGACACCGAAGCGGTCCGCGTCCATGATCACCATGGCGGTGGCGTTGGGGACGTTGACGCCGACCTCGATGACGGTGGTCGCGACGAGCACGTCGGCCTCGCCGGCGGCGAAGCGGCGCATGACGCCGTCCTTGTCGTCGGGGTGCATCCGGCCGTGCAGGACCTCGACGCGCAGGCCGGCGAGCGGTCCGGCCGCGAGCTTCTCGGCGACCTCCAGGACGGCGAGCGGCGGGCGCTTCTCGGCCTCGTCCTCGGTGGATGGCTTCTTCTTCGCCTTGGGGTCGTCCTCGCCGTCGCCGATGCGCGGGCAGACGACGTACGCCTGGTGGCCCTTCTCCACCTCCTCGCGGACGCGGTCCCAGGCGCGGGTCAGGAAGTGCGGTTTGTCGGCGGCGGGGACGACGTGGCTGGCGATCGGGGACCGCCCGGCGGGCAGCTGGTCGAGGACGGAGGTCTCCAGGTCACCGAAGACGGTCATGGCGACCGTGCGCGGGATGGGCGTGGCGGTCATGACCAGCAGGTGCGGCGGCTGCTTTCCCTTGCCGCGCAGGGCGTCGCGCTGTTCCACGCCGAAGCGGTGCTGCTCGTCGACGACGACCAGGCCGAGGTCGTGGAACTTCACCTTGTCCTCGATCAGGGCGTGGGTGCCGATGACGATGCCGGCCTCGCCGGTGACGAGGTCGAGCAGGGCGTGGCGCCGGGCGGCCGCGCCCATGGAGCCGGTGAGGAGCACGACCTTGGTGGCGTGCTCGGCGCCGCCGAGCGTCCCTCCCTCGGCCAGCTCGCCCATCATCTCGGTGATCGAGCGGTGGTGCTGCTGGGCGAGGACCTCGGTGGGGGCCAGCATGGCGGCCTGGCCGCCCGCGTCGACGACGGCGAGCATGGCCCGCAGCGCCACCATGGTCTTGCCCGACCCGACTTCGCCCTGGAGGAGGCGGTGCATCGGGTGTTCGGTGGCGAGGTCGTCGAAGATCTCCGTGGAGACCTTCTTCTGTCCGTCGGTGAGGGTGAAGGGGAGCTTGGCGTCGAAGGCGTCGAGGAGGCCGTCGGGAGCGGGGCGGCGGGCGACGGCGGGCAGCTGGGTGTCCGCGAAGCGGCGGCGGGCGAGCGCGACCTGGAGGACGAACGCCTCGTCCCACTTCAGCCGCTGCCGGGCGTCCTCGATGTCGGCCTTCGTGCGGGGGCGGTGGACCTTCCGCAGCGCCTCGGGCAGGTCCGCGAGGCCGCGGCCCTCGCGCAGGGCGGGCGGCAGCGGGTCGGCGAGGCCGGCCCAGCCGGTGGCGGCCAGGGAGTCCAGGACGATCGAGACGGACTGCTCGATGGTCCAGGACTCCAGCTGCTTGCAGGCGGGGTAGAGGGGCAGCAGCTCGCTCGCGAAGGCCTTGACCTGCTCGTCGCCGGTGTCGGCGTCGAGGAGTTTGTACTCGGGGTGGGAGAGCTGGAGCTTGCGGTTGAAGAGCCCGACCTTGCCCGCGAACATCCCGCGTCTTCCGGGCAGCAGCTCCTTCTGGTGGAAGAAGACCGCCCGGCCGAAGAAGACCAGCTGCATCCGGCCGCTGCCGTCGGTGATCGTGACCTCCAGGCGCTGGCCCTTGCCCCGCCCTCCCTTGTTGAAGGTCAGCACCCGGGCGTCGGCGACCTGCGCCACGACCGTGACGTGCTCGTCCAGGGGCAGGTCGGCGAGGGCGGTCAGCTCGCCGCGTTCGGCGTAGCGCCGGGGGTAGTGGTGGAGCAGGTCGCCGACCGTGTGCAGGTCGAGATGGTCGGCCATCACCTTGGCGGTGGCGGCTCCGAGGACGTTCTTGAGCGGGTCACCGAGCAGCACGGCGGCTCCCCTCGGGCAGTGTGGTCAGTGG
This sequence comes from Streptomyces sp. NPDC036822, assembly GCF_055609145.1. Classification (NCBI taxonomy): domain Bacteria; kingdom Bacillati; phylum Actinomycetota; class Actinomycetes; order Kitasatosporales; family Streptomycetaceae; genus Streptomyces; species Streptomyces sp. NPDC036822. Next base: position 525,732 of record NZ_JBVJPY010000002.1, on the reverse strand, counting down.
TTCGTCGGGCGCGGGCACGCGATCCATTGCACACCACGGGACCGACAACCGTCCCGCAGGCTGTGGACGAGCGGGCGCGGGTCGGCGTGGCGGGGCGCGCCGGGGGCCGGGTCTACTCCACTCCGATGAGGAGCGGAGGCGCGCCGGAGCCCGCGTGGTAGACGGTGGTGTCGACCGCCAAGTAGGTGTCGCGGACGTGGTGTTCGAGGGCGGCCGCCAGGAAGTCCGGGGTGTCGTTCGCGACGATCAGGGTGACCAGTTCGCCGCCCGCCGACAGCATGCGGTCCAGGACCGTCCGTGCCGTCGTGGTCAGGTCCTGGCCGATGACGGCCACGTCCCCCTCGATGAGGCCGAGGACGTCGCCGGCCTGGCACACGCCCGCCGAGGTGAACGACTGGCGTTCGGCGACGGCCAGTTCGGCGTAGCGGGTCGCGCCGGCGGCCGCGGTCATCGCCACCACGTCCTCGTCGAAGCGGCGCTCCGGTTCGTGGACGGCGAGGGCCGCGATGCCCTGGACGGCGGCGCGGGTGGGGATCAGGGCGACCCGGATGCCCTCGGCGCGGACCTGTTCGGCCGCGGCGCCCGCCGTGTGGCGCAGGTCGGTGTCGTTCGGCAGGAGGACGACCTCGCGGGCATGGGCCCGCCGGATGGCGTCCACCAGGTCGCCGCTGGCCGGCGGGTGGCCGGGACGGGCGAGCACGGTGGTGGCGCCGGCCTCCTCGCACAGGCCCGCGATGCCCTCGCCCGGGACCACGGCGACCACCGCTCGCTGTGCCTGCTCGCGCGGGGCCGCGCCCGCGAAGTGGGTGATCCGGATGCGGTACGGGCGGCCCGCCTCCACGCCCGCCTCGACCGCCGCGCCCGCGTCGTCGACGTGGACGTGGACGTTCCACAGCCCGTCGCCGCCCACGACGACGAGCGAGTCCCCCAGCCCGTCGAGCCGGGTGCGCAGCCGTTCCACGGCCTCGTCGGACGCCTCCAGGAGGTAGATCACCTCGAACGCGGGCCCCGGGCGGTCGTCCTCCGCCGCGCACTCCTCGGCCACGACGGGGCGGCTCGGGCGCACGGGGCGCCGCTGCGCCTCGCCGGACACCGCCTCGACCAGCGCGCCGAGTACGGCGACGAGACCCCGCCCGCCGGCGTCCACGACCCCGGCGCGTTCGAGCACGGCGAGCTGCCCGGGAGTGGCCTCCAGGGCCGTCCTGGCCCCCTCGTACGCCCCTCTGGCCACCGTCACGAGGCTTCCGCCGGCCGCGCAGGACTCGGCCGCCGCGTGGGCCACGCTGAGGATGGTGCCTTCGACGGGGTGGGCGACCGCCTGGCGCGCGGCGGTGGCCGCGGCCGCGAGCGACCGGGCGAGGTGATCCCCGTCACGGCCGTCCGCGAGGACGGAGGCCATGCCGCGCAGCAGCTGGGACAGGATCGTCCCGGAGTTGCCGCGGGCGCCGATGAGGGCGCCGTGCGCCATGGCCCGTATGGCAGCCGTGGGGTCGACGGCGCCGGCCGGGTCCCCTCCGGCGCCGGCCGCGAAGACCGCCTCGACCGCCTGGGCGGCGGATTCCACGGTCAGGTAGAGGTTGGTGCCGGTGTCCCCGTCGGCGACCGGATAGACGTTGATCGCGTCGATCTCCTCGCGCTCCCGGCCGAGCGCCTCGAGTGCCCGTGCGCACCAGGATCGGACCGCTGCGGCGTCGAGGGTCTGCGCGGTCTGCGGCACCTGGTGGTCCTCCTTGAGCGGCTGGCTGCCTCGCAGGGTAGACCGCTCGGGACCGGGGGCCGGGGCGGGGGCCGGGGCGATCGTGGTAGTTTCGTTCCACGGGAGCAGCCGTTGTATGCTGCTTCGGTTGCCCGGCGAGAGTCGGGCCATTCCCCCGGCAAGCCACTTCAGAACTCTGATTCCGGTGCGCCGGATTTCACTGTAAATCTGAAGTCTTTGGAGTGACCCGTGGCTGCCAACTGCGACGTCTGCGGCAAGGGGCCGGGCTTCGGCAACAACATTTCGCACTCGCACCGCCGTACGTCCCGTCGCTGGAACCCGAACATCCAGCGCGTGCGTGCAGTGGTCGGTCGGACGCCGAAGCGGCTCAACGTCTGCACCTCGTGCATCAAGGCCGGCAAGGTCTCGCGCTAACGCCGACGTTTCGTCGTAGCGCAGCCCCTGCGGTTGCCTTGAAAGGCCGGTTCACCTCGGTGAACCGGCCTTTTGCCATGCCCTGAGGCAGGTGAGTGTGCCCGGGGTCGCTCCGGTGTGCCCGGGGTCGGGCCCGCCGGAGCGGGCCCGACCGGGAGCCGCTCCCGGTCTAACGGAAGCGCCAGCCGTGGTCGACCGGGCCGATGCCGGCGCCCAGGGCGAAGCCCGCCGCGATGGCCCCGGTCACGTACTCCTTCGCCTGCCGCACCGCCTCCGGCACCGGCAGCCCCTTCGCGAGCCCCGAGGCGACCGCAGAGGCGAGGGTGCAGCCCGTGCCGTGCGTGTGCCGGTTGTCGTGCCTCGGCGCCCGCAGCCAGTGCTCCTCGGCGCCGTCCGTGAGCAGGTCGACGGCGCCCTCTCCGGTGGGCAGGTGCCCGCCCTTGATCAGCGCCCAGCGCGGGCCGTGGGCCAGGATCGCCTCGGCCGCGACGCGCATGTCACCCTCCCGGACCACGCGCACGCCTGTGAGCTGCGCCACCTCGTCCAGGTTGGGCGTGGCGACGGTCGCGACCGGCAGCAGCCGCTTGCGTACGGATTCCAGCGCGGAGGCCGCGAGCAGCGCGTCCCCGTGCTTGGAGACGCCCACGGGGTCGACGACCACGGGCGCGTCCGTCCCTGAGAGCAGCTCCGCGACGGTCTCCACGAGCGTCGCGGAGGCCAGCATGCCGGTCTTCACCGCCTGCACGCCGATGTCGTCGACGACGGCGCGGTACTGGGCGCGTATGGCCTCCTCGGGCAGCTCCCAGGCACCGTGGACGCCCCGGGAGTTCTGGGCGGTGACGGCGGTGATCACGCTCATGCCGTGGACGCCGAGGGCGAGCATGGCCTTCAGGTCGGCCTGGACCCCCGCGCCGCCTCCGGAGTCCGATCCGGCGACGGTGAGGACCAGCGGCGGCCGTGTCCTGGCCGCTCCGCCCGCCGTGGTCACTCGGTCTCCCCGAAGTGGTCCCAGCCGCCCGTGCTGTGCCAGGGCGCCCCGTCCACGGTCACCTGGGGCAGGGCCGAGGGGTTGAGGACCTCGCCGATGACCTTCCAGCGGGCCGGCAGCTTCACGTCCGGCGGGAAGGTGGCGACGATCGCGTGGTCCTCGCCGCCGGTGAGCACCCACTGCAGCGGGTCCACGCCCACGGCCTGGCCGATGTCGTTCATCTGGGTGGGGATGTCGATGAGGCCGGAGCGCAGGTCGATGCGGACCTTGCTGGCCTCGGCGATGTGGCCGAGGTCGGCGATGAGCCCGTCGCTGACGTCGCACATGGCGGTGGCGCCGAGCCCGGCGGCGGCGGGGCCGGCGTGATAGGGCGGCTCCGGCCGGCGGTGGGCCTCGACGAAGGCGCGGGGCGAGCGGAAGCCCCGGGAGAGGACCGCGTACCCGGCGGCGGACCAGCCGAGCCAGCCGGTGTAGGCCACGACGTCACCGGGCTGCGCGCCGCCCCGGGTGACCGGGTCGTGGTTGCGCAGGTCGCCGAGGGCGGTGATGGCGACCGTGATCGTGTCCCCGCGGACGACGTCGCCGCCGACCACGGCCGCGCCCGCGACCTGGCACTCGTCGCGCAGGCCGTCCATGAGCTCGACGGGCCAGGTGACGGGAAGTTCGGCGGGGACCACGAGCCCCAGCAGGAGCGCGGTGGGAACGGCGCCCATCGCGGCGATGTCGGCCAGGTTCTGTGCGGCCGCCTTCCGGCCGACGTCGTACGCCGTCGACCAGTCGCGGCGGAAGTGACGCCCTTCGAGCAGGATGTCCGTGCTGGCCACCACGCGCCGGTCGGGTGCGGAGACGACCGCGGCGTCGTCGCCCGGCCCGATCCGTACCGCCGGGGTGGAGGTGAGCCGGGACGTGAGCTCCCTGATGAGCCCGAACTCACCCAACTCGCCGACTGTGCCCTTCACCGCGTCTCACCTCGTGTTGTCGTGCCGGCCGTGCGCGCCGACCGCGGGTCGCGAGCCGTCACTGCGCCAGATACCGTCAAGTAGACCGTCAACTTCTGTCGTGCGTACGCCACACTGTGGGCGCCTCGGGGCGCGCAGGTCTCCCCGCGGCCCTCGGCGACGCGGTACCGTGGCGTCCCTTTCTCCCACAAGATCCTCGTGGCCGCCCTGGAGGTTCCGTGGTACAGGCGTACATCCTTATTCAGACCGAGGTGGGCAAGGCGTCGACCGTCGCCGAGACCATCGCCAAGATCCCGGGGGTGATCCAGGCGGAGGACGTGACGGGCCCGTACGACGTGATCGTCCGCGCCCAGGCCGACACGGTCGACGAACTCGGCCGCATGGTGGTCGCCAAGGTCCAGCAAGTGGACGGCATCACCCGCACCCTCACCTGCCCGGTCGTGCATCTGTAGCCCCCGTCTACCCTTGGCCGGTGATGTCTTCCCACCGGCCCTTCGGCCTGCCCGCCGCCGCGGCGGCAGCCGTGCTGCTGCTGTGCGCCGCCGGCTGCTCCTCCACGGACGCGAAGGCGTCGGCCCCGGTTCCCAGCCCTCCGGCCGAGGAGGCCGCCTTCTGCCAGGCTCTGGCGAAGGAGCTTCCCGACACCGTGGCGGGCCTGGAACGGAACGATCCGGAGCCGGAGTCCGAGCTGACCGCCGGATGGGGGGACGCGGCGATCGTACTGCGCTGCGGCGTCCCCCGGCCCGAAAAGATGAACGATCCACAGGCTCAGGGGATCGAGGCCGACGGCGTGAACTGGCTGTACGAGCGCCGGGAGGGCGACGGACCCCGCTTCACCACCACGTACCGGAAGGCGTACGTCGAGGTGTCCCTGGACGAGCGGTACGCGCACGACGTCGGTCCGCTCACGGATCTCGCCGCACCGGTCGAGAAGACGGTCCCGGACAGCCTCTAGGCCGTGTCCGCGCTGACCCGCTCCACGGGCCCGCCGTGCGGGCGCGCCCGGGCCCGCCGTCCGGAGCGTGCCGCTCCGCGGCCGGCACGGCCGCGGAGCTCGCGCGTCAGCGCAGTCCCGTGGAGCGGGTCAGCGCGGCCTGGATCAGCCGGTCGACCAGCTCGGGGTACTCGACGCCGCTCTCCTGCCACATGCGCGGGTACATGGAGATCGGCGTGAAGCCGGGCATGGTGTTGATCTCGTTGATGACGAAGTCGCCGTCCTCGGTGAGGAAGAAGTCGGCGCGGACCAGGCCCTCGCAGGAGACGGCCTCGTAGGCGGCGACGGCGAGACGCTGCACCTCCGCCGTGGCCTCGTCGCCGATCGGCGCGGGCACGATCCCGGACGCCGAGTCGATGTACTTCGCCTCGAAGTCGTAGAAGTCGTGGTCGGTGACGGGCGGGATCTCGGCGGGCACGCTGGCGCGGGGGCCGTCCTCGAACTCCAGGACGCCGCACTCGATCTCGCGGCCGCGCAGCAGCGACTCGACGAGGATCTTGGGGTCGTGGCGGCGGGCCTCCTCGATGGCCTCGTCCAGGCCGGAGAGGTCGTCGACCTTGGTGATCCCCATGGAGGAGCCGCCGCGGGCGGGCTTCACGAAGAGGGGCCAGCCGTGCTCGGCGGCGAACTCGACGATCTTCTTGCGGGCGGCGGCCGGGTTCTGGTCCCACTCGCGGGGCCGGATGACCTCGTACGGGCCGACGGGCAGCCCGAAGGAGGTGAACACCCGCTTCATGTACTCCTTGTCCTGGCCGACGGCGGAGGCGAGGACGCCCGCGCCGACGTAGGGGACTCCGGAGAGTTCGAGGAGACCCTGGAGCGTGCCGTCCTCGCCGTACGGGCCGTGGAGCATGGGGAAGACGACGTCGACCTCGCCGAGGGCCTGCGGCACGGCGCCGGGCTCGGTGTACACGACCTCGCGGTTGGCGGGGTCGACGGAGAGGACGACACCGCCCCGCTCCGACTCGGCGAGGTCGGAGACGTTCGGCAGGGAGCGCTCGGCGATGGCCATCCGGTCGGGGGCGTCGGCGGTCAGCGCCCAGCGCCCGTCGGTGGTGATGCCGATGGGCAGCACGTCGTACTTGTCCCGGTCGATGGCGCGCAGGACGGCACCGGCGGTGACCACGGAGATGGCGTGCTCCGAGCTGCGTCCGCCGAAGACGACGGCCACGCGCGGCTTGCGGGGGCTCTGGGTGTTCTCGCTCATATCGCGTTGAGCGTACCTTGCGTCTCCGACGTGCTCGAGAGCCCCGGGGCGGCCCGCGCGTCCGGCCCAACGGGGCTCCCGCGACGGGCTCAGCGGCGCTCGGACTTGGCGCTGCGGGACATCAGTTCCTTGAGGGCGACGATCGGCGGCTTGCCCTCGTGGACGATCGACACGACGGTCTCGGTGATCGGCATGTCCACGCCGTGGCGGCGGCCCAGGTCGAGGACCGACTCGCAGGACTTGACGCCCTCGGCGGTCTGCTTGGTCGCGGCGATGGTCTCCTGGAGGGTCATGCCGCGGCCGAGGTTGGTGCCGAAGGTGTGGTTCCTGGAGAGCGGGGAGGAGCAGGTGGCGACCAGGTCGCCCAGTCCGGCGAGTCCGGAGAAGGTGAGCGGGTCGGCGCCCATGGCGAGACCGAGGCGGGTGGTCTCGGCGAGGCCTCGGGTGATGAGGGTGGCCTTGGAGTTGTCGCCGAGACCCATGCCGTCGGCGATGCCGACGGCGAGGCCGATGACGTTCTTGACCGCTCCGCCGAGTTCGCAGCCGACGACGTCGGTGTTGGTGTACGGGCGGAAGTACGGGGTCATGCAGGCGGTCTGGAGCCGCTGGGCGACGGATTCGTCGGCGCAGGCGACGACGGCGGCGGCGGGTTGCCGGGCGGCGATCTCCTTGGCCAGGTTGGGGCCGGTGAGGACGGCGACGCGCTCCACGGGAACGTCGGCGACCTCGGTGATGACCTCGCTCATGCGCTTGGCGGTGCCGAGTTCGACGCCCTTCATGAGGGAGACGAGGACGGTGTCGGGCGCCAGCTTGGGAGCCCACTCGGCGAGGTTGGCGCGGAGCGTCTGCGAGGGCACGACGAGGACGGTGAAGTCGGCGTCGTGGGCTGCCTCCGCGGGGTCGGTGGTGGCCCGGACGCCCGCCGGGAGTTCGACGCCCGGGAGGTAGTCGGGGTTGGTGCGGGTGGTGTTGATCGCGTCGGCGAGTTCGGCGCGGCGGCCCCAGAGGGTCACCTCGCAGCCCGCGTCGGCGAGCACCATGCCGAAGGCGGTGCCCCACGAGCCCGTACCGAAGACCGCTGCCTTGGTCACTTCATGCCCTCTCCGGCGGCCTTGCGCCGCTGTTCCAGCCGTGCCTTGCGGTGGTCGTACGGTTCGGCGGGGGCCTTCTCGCCGCGTACGTCCTCCAGGAGTGCGGTGATCGCGGCCATGATGGCCTCGGTCGCCTCGCGCAGCACCTCGGGCGTCGGCTCCTTGTCGTGGAACCGGGAGAGGTCGACGGGCGGACCGGCCTGGACGATCAGCGTCTTGCGCGGGAACAGATTGAGCTTGTTCTCCTTGGCGTACGGCGGCATCGCGAGGTTCGCGCCCCACTGGGCGACCGGGATGACCGGGGCCTTGGTGAGCAGGGCGACGCGGGCGGCGCCGGTCTTGCCGGCCATCGGCCACATGTCGGGGTCGCGGGTGAGGGTTCCCTCGGGGTAGAAGGCGACGCACTCGCCCCGCTCGATGGCCTCGACGGCGGCGCGGAAGGCGTTCAGCGCGTCGGTGGTCTCGCGGTAGACGGGGATCTGTCCGGTGCCGCGCAGCATCATGCCGACGAACGATCCCTTGAAGAGGCCGGCCTTGGCGAGAAAACGCGGAACGCGCCCGGTGTTGTACTGGTAGTGCGCGTAGGACAGAGGGTCCAGATAAGAGTTGTGGTTGACGACGGTGAGGAATCCGCCGTCGTCCGGAATGTGTTCCGTTCCGCGCCAGTCCCGTTTGAACAGAACCACCAGTGGCGGTTTAGCGATGACCGCCGCCAGGCGGTACCAGAAGCCGATTCTGCGGCGGGGCACTCGGACACCTTCCTCTGGGACTGGGTTGCAGGGGGCCAAGTGTCGCCCCGTGCTCCTGGTCTGTCGAGAACACCGTACGCCCCGGGCCGCGGCTCCCGCCGGACAGCCTGACCACGAGCGGGGTCACAATGGCCCCGATGAACACCGATCCGGACGGCGGCTGGTCGCTGGTCGTTCCCCTGAAGCCCCTGGCGCGGGCGAAGAGCCGGCTCGCCGCGGCGGCGGGTGCGCGGCTGCGGCCGCGGCTCGCGCTGGCGTTCGCGCAGGACACGGTGGCGGCGGCGCTGGAATGTCCGCGGGTGCGGGATGTGGCGGTCGTCACGGACGATCAGGAGGCGGCGGCGGCGCTCGCGGCGCTGGGCGCGCGGATCGTGCCGGACTCCCCCGCCGCCGGTCTCAACGCGGCCCTCGCCCACGGGGCTCGCATCGTGCGCGAGGAGCGGGCGCGGGCCCGGGTGGCGGCCCTGAACGCGGACCTTCCGGCGTTGCGTCCGGCGGAGCTGGCCCGGGTGCTCCAGGAGGCCGGTGAATTCCCGCGCACATTTCTGGCGGACGCCGCGGAAATCGGTACGACATTCCTCTCGGCGGGGGCGGGCGTGGAATTGTCCCCCGCTTTCGGCGGGGCCTCACGGCGACGGCATTTGTCGTCGGGGGCGGTGGAAATACGGCTGGCCGGGGTGGATTCCGTACGCCGGGACGTGGACACCGGCGAGGATCTGGCGGCCGCGCTCGCGCTGGGGGTCGGTCCGCGGACGGCGGCCCACTGGGATCGCGCGGCCGGATAGGCTGCGGCCATGCAGGCGACCGCGTACACCTACGACCCCGATACCCGCAGCGGAAGTGTGCTGCTCGACGACGGCACGCCGCTGGAGTTCGCGGCGGACGCCTTCGACGCGGGCGGGCTGCGGCTGCTGCGCCCGGGGCAGCGGGTACGGATCGAGACGGAGGCCGGGTCCGGCGGGCCGCGGATCACCCTGGTGACGCTGCAGACCTTCTGACGACCGGCTCAACGCCGCGGGCCGGGCTCCCCCAGGGGAGCCCGGCCCGGCGTGTGAGTGGCCCTATGACCCTGCGCCGCTTACTTCTTGCGGGCGGTGGTGGTCTTCTTGGCGGGGGTGGTCTTGCGCGCGGTGGTCTTCTTCGCCGGCGCCTTCTTCGCCGTGGCCTTCTTCGCCGGGGCGGTCTTCGTCGCGGTGGTCTTCTTCGCGGCGGCGGTGGTGGTCTTCGCCGGCGTCGCCTTCTTCGCGGTCGCCGTCTTCTTGGCGGCGCTCGCGGTCTTGGTGGCGGTGGTCTTCTTCGCCGCGGTGGCGGTGGTCTTCTTCGCCGGGGTGGTCTTCTTGGCCGCGGCCGCCTTCTTCGCCGCGGCGGCGGAGGTCTTCTTGGCGGCGGCCTTCTTGCCGGCGGTCTTGGAGATGGTGGCCGAGGGGCCGGAAAGGCTGCCCTTGGGCGCCTTCTTGACGGAGACCTCGCCTCCCTTGGGGAGCTTCTTCGAGCCGCTGACCAGGTCCTTGAAGCCCTGGCCCGCGCGGAAACGCGGAACCGAGGTCTTCTTGACCCGCACGCGCTCACCCGTCTGCGGGTTACGCGCGTACCGGGCGGGGCGGTCGACCTTCTCGAACGAACCGAAGCCGGTGACCGAAACCCGGTCCCCGCCGACCACGGCACGCACGATCGCGTCCAGCACCGCGTCGACAGCGTCCGCGGCCTGCTGACGGCCGCCGAGCTTGTCGGCAATCGCTTCTACGAGCTGCGCCTTGTTCACGTCTTCCCCTTCGGAGACATTGCCAGAACGAAAGTGTTCAAGCTTTTTCGCACGTTAGGCATGTATATACCGCAAATCAAACACGAAACGGGCTAATCACCCTAGTGCCGCAACGTGGTAGTTCCGTTGCGGAGTTCTGGCGTCAGTCGTCTTCAGGGAATCGGCCCTCGTCGAGGTCCTTCATCAACCGGTCCAGACGCGTCGCCGCGTCCGCGAGATCGTGCTTCGCCGCGGCCGTGACGACCAGCAGCTTCCGGGACAGCGCCATCCTTACGCCCTCCGGGACTTGCAGTTCGCGCACCCTTCTGTGCGCTTCCTTCAATCGGGCGGCGACTGCCTCATAGAGCTCGAGTTGGCTGTCGCGTTCCATGCACAGATTGTGCCATCTAGGGCGAGTTGTCGCCCGACGGGGTCTCAACAAGCGACTGCGCCCCCCACCGGAAGGTGGGGGGCGCAGTCGTGGAAAAGCGCTGCTCAGACGGTAATTGTACGGGGTTTGTGGGCCGGCCGCGTCGCCTCGTAAGCCGCGATGTCGGCTTCGTTCTGAAGGGTGAGGCTGATGTCGTCCAGGCCGTTGAGCAGACGCCAGCGGGCGTTCTCGTCGAGCTCGAAGTCGGCGTCGATCCCGTCCGCGAGCACCTTCCGCCGCTCCAAGTCAACGGTGATTTCGGCCGTCGGGTCGGCCTCGGTCAGCTCCCAGAGCCGGTCCACGACCTGCTGGTCCAGGACCACGGTCAGCAGACCGTTCTTCAGGGAGTTGCCGCGGAAGATGTCGGCGAACCGGGAGGAGATCACGGTCTTGAAGCCGTAGTTCTGCAGCGCCCAGACGGCGTGCTCGCGGGAGGAGCCGGTGCCGAAGTCGGGGCCGGCGACCAGGACCGAGGCGCCCTGCCGCTCGGGGCGGTTGAGCACGAAGGCACCGTCCTTGCGCCAGGCCTCGAAGAGTCCGTCCTCGAAGCCGTCGCGGGTGACCTTCTTCAGCCAGTGCGCGGGGATGATCTGGTCGGTGTCGACGTTGCTGCGGCGCAGCGGGACGGCCCGGCCGGTGTGCGTGGTGAAAGCTTCCATGGTTCCTCAGACCCCCGCGGGCGTAGCGACGTCGGACAGATCGGCCGGGGAGGCCAGATGGCCCAGTACGGCGGTGGCGGCGGCGACCTGGGGCGAGACCAGGTGGGTCCGGCCGCCCTTGCCCTGCCGGCCTTCGAAGTTGCGGTTGGAGGTGGACGCGGAGCGCTCGCCGGGAGCCAGTTGGTCGGGGTTCATGCCCAGGCACATCGAGCAGCCCGCGTGCCGCCATTCGGCGCCGGACTCCTTGAAGACCTTGTCCAGGCCCTCCTCGACGGCCTGCAGGGCGACCCGGACCGAGCCGGGGACGACCAGCATCCGGACGCCGTCGGCGACCTTGCGGCCGCGCAGCAGGCCGGCGGCGTTGCGCAGGTCCTCGATGCGGCCGTTGGTGCAGGACCCTACGAAGACGGTGTCGACCTTGATGTCGCGCAGCGGCTGTCCGGCGCTCAACCCCATGTACTCCAGGGCCTTCTCGGCGGCCAGGCGCTCCGAAGCGTCTTCGTACGAAGCGGGGTCGGGGACGTTCGCCGAAAGCGGCGCTCCCTGGCCGGGGTTGGTGCCCCAGGTGACGAACGGCGCCAGCGAGGCGGCGTCGATGACGACCTCGGCGTCGAAGACGGCGTCCTCGTCGCTCCTCAGGGTCTTCCAGTACGCGACGGCGGCGTCCCACTCCTCGCCCTCGGGGGCGTGAGCGCGGCCCTTCAGGTACGCGAAGGTGGTCTCGTCGGGGGCGATCATGCCCGCGCGGGCGCCGGCCTCGATCGACATGTTGCAGATGGTCATCCGGGCTTCCATCGACAGCTTCTCGATGGCGGAGCCGCGGTACTCCAGGATGTAGCCCTGGCCGCCACCGGTGCCGATCTTGGCGATGATCGCCAGGATCAGGTCCTTGGCCGTGACGTCGTGGGGCAGCTCGCCGTCGACCGTGATCGCCATGGTCTTGGGGCGGGCCAGCGGCAGCGTCTGGGTGGCCAGCACGTGCTCGACCTGGCTGGTGCCGATGCCGAACGCCAGCGCGCCGAAGGCGCCGTGCGTGGAGGTGTGCGAGTCGCCGCAGACCACGGTGGTGCCGGGCTGGGTCAGGCCCAGCTGGGGTCCCACCACGTGGACGACGCCCTGCTCGACATCGCCCAGCGGGTGCAGCCGTACACCGAACTCGGCACAGTTCTTGCGCAGGGTCTCCAGCTGCGCGCGGGAGACCGGGTCGGCGATCGGCTTGTCGATGTCGAGGGTCGGGGTGTTGTGGTCCTCGGTGGCGATGGTGAGGTCGAGGCGGCGCACCGGGCGGCCGTTCTGACGCAGACCGTCGAACGCCTGGGGGCTGGTCACCTCGTGCAGCAGGTGCAGATCGATGAAGAGGAGGTCGGGCTCGCCCTCGGCGCGCCGGACGACGTGGTCGTCCCAGACCTTCTCCGCGAGTGTCCTACCCATCGCTTTCCCTCCGGCCGACGTCTACGCCGGCACAACTAGAGACCCGTTTCGCGGGCCGTTGTGCGGCCGCCTCACCAGGGTCACAGGTTCGGGGAGAAATTGAACTTGCGTTTCACAGAGTGAGACGTGAATATCGTTGCATGGACAACTCTAGCGGCGTGGGCGTTCTCGACAAGGCAGCCCTTGTCCTGAGCGCCCTGGAGTCCGGTCCGGCCACCCTCGCAGGTCTGGTCGCGGCGACGGGACTCGCACGACCCACGGCACATCGTCTCGCCGTGGCACTGGAACACCACCGGATGGTGGCCCGCGACATGCAGGGCCGGTTCATCCTCGGACCGCGCCTGGCGGAGCTCGCCGCCGCGGCCGGTGAGGACCGCCTGCTCGCCACCGCGGGCCCCGTACTGACGCATCTGCGCGATGTCACCGGGGAGAGCGCCCAGCTCTACCGCCGGCAGGGAGACATGCGCATCTGCGTGGCGGCGGCCGAGCGGCTGTCCGGCCTGCGGGACACCGTCCCGGTCGGCTCGACGCTGACGATGAAGGCCGGCTCCTCCGCGCAGATCCTGATGGCCTGGGAGGAGCCGGAGCGCCTCCACCGCGGTCTTCAGGGCGCCCGCTTCACCGCGACCGCCCTGTCGGGCGTACGGCGCCGCGGCTGGGCCCAGTCGATCGGCGAGCGGGAGCCGGGCGTGGCGTCCGTCTCCGCGCCCGTCCGCGGCCCGTCGAACCGCGTGGTGGCCGCCGTGTCGGTCTCCGGGCCGATCGAGCGCCTGACCCGCCACCCGGGCCGCATGCACGCCCAGGCGGTCATCGACGCGGCCGCCCGCCTCTCCGAGGCGCTGCGCCGCAACGGCTGACCGGCTCCGCCTTCCTTCCCGTACTTCCCGGCCCACCGCTTCAACGCCGCAGCGGTGGGCCGGACTTGTGTCCATCGATGCCATGACGCGAAGAAGCCCTCCCCCGAAGGGAAGGGCTTCCTCGATGCGTACCCCCGACCGGATTCGAACCGGCGCTACCGCCTTGAGAGGGCGGCGTGCTAGGCCGCTACACAACGGGGGCCTTGCGGATCGTGATCCGCGGGTGCAGATGAGCTCTGCGAGCTGGCCTACCAGGACTCGAACCTAGAATGACGGTACCAGAAACCGTAGTGTTGCCAATTACACCATAGGCCATGGTGGTTTAAACCTGGTTTAAACCAGTACCCCCGACCGGATTCGAACCGGCGCTACCGCCTTGAGAGGGCGGCGTGCTAGGCCGCTACACAACGGGGGCCCTAGCGATCCCGCTCGGCACCGGAGTGCCGAGCGATGTCACCACGTGTTCACCGGGAGCGACCCTGGTGATGCGCAGGATGGATCTGTACCCCCGACCGGATTCGAACCGGCGCTACTGCCTTGAGAGGGCAGCGTGCTAGGCCGCTACACAACGGGGGCTTTGCGGATCATGATCCGCGGATGCAGATGAGCTCTGCGAGCTGGCCTACCAGGACTCGAACCTAGACTAACTGAACCAGAATCAGTCGTGCTGCCAATTACACCATAGGCCACCAAAACACAATCCTTTGCGGGGATCTTGTTCGGGTTGTGCTCCGGGGGCCTCTGCCTTTCGGCTTGCTCCCCTCGGCGCAGGAAGAACATTACCCGAAGGTGTCCGACGCTCCAAAACGGGTATCGCGCCGCAGCAGCGCGGGGAGCTGGTGGAGGTCGGTGATGCGGGTCAGCTCGGGCCGGCCGCCGGTGCCCGCGCGGTCCAGCCAGATGCCCGTGAGACCCGCCTCGACCGCCCCGCGGGCGTCGATGTCCGGCTGGTCGCCGACGTACGCCACCTCGTGCGGGGCGAGCCCGAGGGCCTCGCAGGCTGCGTGGAAGGCCTCGGCGGCCGGCTTCGCGAAGCCGAGTTCGGCGGCGCAGACGACTGCCTCGAAGCGGTCCCGCACGCCGAGCACCCGGAGCTTGCGGTCCTGGTTGTGGATGCTCGAGTTCGACAGGACGGCGTGACGGTAGTCACGCGCCAGCACGTCCAGGACGGGCACGGTGTCGGGGAACAGCTCCCAGGCAGATTCGTAGTGCGTGACGTACCGCCCGAACCAGCCGTCGGCCTCGGCGGCGGTCAGGGCGGGCGTGCCGAGGAAGTCCCGCACGCGCTCGCGGCGCTGCTCCTGGAAGTCCACCCCGCCCGCCTCGAAGCGCCGCCAGTGGACGACGGTCAGCTCCTGCCAACGGCGAAGGGCCTGGTCGACGGAGGCGAATCCGTCCACCAGGCCCTCGGCCGTGAGGTGGTCGCGCATGCCGGTCAGGTCGGCGCGGGCGTAGTCGAAGATCGTGTCGTCGATGTCCCACAGGACCGCGCGGATCGGCATGGGCCGAGACTACGCCGCCAGCTTCGCCAGCGCCGCGTCGATTCGGGCCAGGGTCTTCTCCCGGCCGAGGATCTCCAGGGACTCGAAGAGCGGCAGGCCCACCGTGCGGCCGGTGACGGCGACGCGGACCGGCGCCTGCGCCTTGCCGAGCTTCAGGCCGTGGGCCTCGCCTGCGGCCAGGACGGCGTTCTTGAGCGACTCTGGGTCGTTCCAGTCGGCGTCCTGGAGCTTCTCGCGCGCGGTGGTGAGCAGCGCGGCCGGCTCCCCCTTCATGGCCTTGTCCCAGGAGGGCTGGTCGAAGACCGGCTCGTCGAGGAAGAGGAAGTCGACGTTGGCCGTGATGTCCGAGAGGACGGTCAGGCGCGTCTGGGCGTGGGGGGCGATGGCCTCCCAGGCCGCGCGGTCGAAGGCCTCGGGCGCCCAGTTGGCGTGCGGGGCCTGGAGCCAGGGCTCGCAGGCGGCGGCGAACGCCTTCACGTCCAGCATGCGGATGTGGTCGGCGTTGATCGACTCGGCCTTCTTGAGGTCGAAGCGCGCCGGGTTGGCGTTGACGTCGGCGATGTCGAACTTCTCGACCATCTGCTCGATGGTGAAGATGTCCTGGTCCGCCGAGAACGACCAGCCGAGGAGGGAGAGGTAGTTCAGCAGGCCCTCGGGGAGGAAGCCGCGCTCCCGGTAGAGGTTGAGGGAAGCCTGCGGGTCCCGCTTGGAGAGCTTCTTGTTGCCCTCGCCCATGACGTACGGCAGGTGGCCGAAGGCGGGGATCTCCTGGGCGACGCCCAGCTCGATCAGCGCCTTGTAGAGCGCGATCTGGCGCGGGGTGGAGGACAGCAGGTCCTCGCCGCGCAGCACGTGGGTGATCTCCATCAGCGCGTCGTCGACCGGGTTGACCAGGGTGTACAGCGGGGCGCCGTTGGCGCGGACGATGCCGTAGTCCGGGACGTTGTCCGGGGTGAAGGTGAGCTCCCCGCGGACCAGGTCGGTGAACGTGATCGGCTCGTCGGGCATCCGGAAGCGGACGATCGACTCACGGCCCTCGGCGCGGTAGCGCTCGATGCGGTCGGCGCTCAGGTTGCGGCAGGTGCCGTCGTAACCGGAGGGCTTGCCGGCCAGGCGGGCGGCGTCGCGACGGGCCTCCAGCTCCACGGCGGTGCAGAAGCAGTGGTAGGCGTAGCCGCCGGCCAGCAGCTTCTCGGCGACGTCGCGGTAGATGTCCATCCGCTGGGACTGGCGGTACGGGGCGTGCGGGCCGCCGACCTCGTCGGGGCCCTCGTCCCAGGTGAAGCCGAGCCAGCGCAGCGAGTCGAGCAGCTGCTGGTACGACTCCTCGGAGTCGCGCGCGGCGTCGGTGTCCTCGATGCGGAAGACGAACGTGCCGCCGTGGTGGCGGGCGAAGGCCCAGTTGAAGAGGGCGGTGCGGACCAGGCCCACGTGGGGGTTGCCGGTCGGAGAGGGACAGAAACGTACGCGGACGTTCGCGTTAGCCACGCTTGATCACCTTGTTGGTGAGAGTGCCGATGCCTTCGATGGTGACGGCGACCTCGTCGCCGACGTTGAGGGGGCCGACCCCCGCGGGAGTGCCGGTGAGGATGACGTCGCCGGGGAGCAGCGTCATGGCCTCGGTGATGTGGACGACCAGGTCCTCGACGGAGCGGATCATGTCGCTCGTACGACCGAGCTGGCGCTGCTCGCCGTTGACGGTGGCCTGGATGGTGAGGTCGCCGGCCGCGGCCGGGTCGAGGCCCGTCTCCACCCAGGGGCCGAGCGGGCAGCTGGTGTCGAATCCCTTGGCGCGGGCCCACTGCTTCTCACGCCGCTGGACGTCGCGGGCGGTCACGTCGTTGGCACAGGTGAAGCCGAAGACGACGTCCTTGACGCGCTCGCGCGGGACCTCGCGGCACATGCGGCCGATCACCACGGCCAGTTCGGCCTCGTGGTGCAGCTCGCTGGAGAAGGAGGGGTACTCGATGGCGTCGCCGGGGCCGATCACCGAGGTGGTGGGCTTGAAGAAGGCGACGGGCACGTCGGGGACCTCGTTGCCCAGCTCGGCGGCGTGCTCGGCGTAGTTGCGCCCGATGCCCACGACCTTGTTCGGCAGCACGGGCGGCAGGAGCCGTACCTTGCTCAGCGGGACCTTGGTGCCGCTGAGTTCGAAGTCGGTGTACGGGATGCCCCTGATGATGTCGAGGACCAGGCCGCCCGACTCGACGGTTCCCTCGCCCTCGACGGCGCCGAAGGCGACATTGCCGTCGATGGAGAATCTGGCGATGCGCACGAGTGCTGTCGCCCCTCACTTGCTACTGGCTGGAGTCTGACGCTCCAGGCTAGCGCGGTGAGGGGCGGCGCGAGCCGGGGCGGGAGGGCGTCCCGGGGTATTACTCTGCGGGCTGGAGGGCCTGCGGAGCGGTCATGAGGATGGTGCGACGGGGGTTGGCCGTCTGGTTGGGGAGGTCGACCGCGTGCTCCGGCTGCGCGCCGCGGCCGAGGCGCTCGGCGTCCTCGAGGTGCGCGAGCGTGGTGCGGCGGGGGTTGGCCGTGGAGCGGAGCAGCATCGTCGTCTTCATGGCGAGTGTCAGACCTCTACAGAGTGCGGGTGGGTGTAAAGCGTCAGGCTAGACGCCCCATTCCCTTCGAATGCATGGCTCAGACAACCACCCGGGTGTGAGTTTGCTCACCAAAGCGCGGATAAACCCGGCATTACGGACCGCACTCAGGGGTCACGGAAACGGACATTGCACCACTGAATGCTGCATTCCGCTCCTGATCATCGCGACTGGGACACTCGGGCCGGGTAAGCCTTTGGGGGTAATAAGTCCGATTCTTCCGTGATCATGTTCTACATGGGGTGACCTGATGTTCACGGGTTGTCATCCCCCTCGTGGCCCTCGGCACGGCTCTTGTTGGAGATCCTGCACTGTGCTGGAATTCCACGCACCGCCGCGGGTTTCAAGCCGGCGCGCAGGGGGCGCAACGCAGCGCCGGATGAGCGGTGGGGAAGGGGGATCTGCGCCGGTCACAGACGACCACCATGGGACGCATTCGCGTCCCACGACGCCGACACCGTCTGCTCCGTTCACGCGGGAAGACGCCTGGTCCAGAGGTTGCGACGCTAGTGCAGGGACGTTTCAAGAGGGATGGCATGGGGTCTCCCCAGGCCCGTCAGGGCCGAGGGGAAGCTGCGGCGGAGCAGGAGCGCGCTGCCGGGACCGACCGCGGTTCCTCGGCCCAGCACGCCCAGAACCAGGCGCAGGGCCCGGCCGGCGACGGTGGTGACGGGACCGCGCGCAAGGACGCCGTGAAGCCCAAGGGCTCCGCGAAGGGGAAGGCCAAGGGCACTGCCGAGCCCGGGGTCGTACCCCCGCTCAAGGCCGAGGTCGACGCCGGGCCGCGAATAGCCCTGCGCAACTGGCGCATCTCGACGCGTCTGGTCGCTCTGCTGACCCTGCCCGTCGTCGCCGCCACCAGCCTCGGCGGCATCCGCATCAGCGAGTCGCTCCAGGACATGGAGCAGCTCGAGCACATGCAGCTGCTCACCGAGCTGACCAAGGAGGCCACGGACCTCGCCCAGGCCCTCCAGACCGAGCGCGACCTGTCCGCCGGTCCCCTGGCCAACGGCAAGTCGGCCAACGACTACCAGGTCGCCCAGCCGCGCGCGAACACGGACCGTGAGCAGAAGGCGTTCATGGACGCCACCACGGAGCTGCCGGCGACCGAGGGCGACGAGGCGCTGCAGAGCATCCGCCAGAACATCAGCCAGATCGCCTCGCAGGTCGTCGAGATCGGCGGCATCCGGCAGGACGCCTACAAGCCCGGCGTCGCCCACTCGGTGACGGTCGAGGCGTACAGCCGTCTGATCCGATCGCTGCTGAGCCTCTCCCAGGACATGGCCCAGGCGACCAGCAACCCGGAGATGATCAAGCGGACCCGGGCGCTCGCCGCGTTCTCCTCCGCCAAGGAGTACGCCTCCATCCAGCAGGCGATCATCGCCTCCGCGCTTCCCGCCAGCGACAGCCGGCCCGGAAAGCTGGAGCAGGGCGACCGCCTGTACGGCTACGCCGCGCAGCGTGGTGAGAAGGTCGAGCTCAAGTCCTTCGCCTCCATCTACGAGTCGGCCGGCGGCGACGCGGACGACCTGACCGCCCCGCTGACCACCGGCAACCCGTCCATCGACGCCGCCAGCAAGTACGCCGACCGCGTGCTCAGCAACACCACCGGCATGGACGGCCGCACGCCCCGCGGCCACCTGAACTTCACGGACGAGTACGCCACCAAGATCACGGCCATGAACGTCATCGAGGAGACCCTCCTCGGACAGATGGACACCAAGGCCCGTGAGCTGCGCGCGGAGTCGCAGCGCGACGCGATCATCAACGGTGCGCTGATCCTCCTCGTCCTCGGCGTCTCCCTCATCGGCGCGTTCGTCGTGGCCCGCTCCATGATCCGCTCGCTGCGCCGGCTCCAGGACACCGCGACCAAGGTCGCCCAGGACCGCCTGCCCGAGCTGGTCAAGCAGCTCTCCGAGGCCGACCCGCAGGACGTCGACACCTCCGTCGAGTCCGTCGGTGTGCACTCCCGGGACGAGATCGGCCAGGTGGCCGCGGCCTTCGACGACGTGCACCGCGAGGCGGTCCGCCTCGCCGCCGAGCAGGCCCTGCTGCGAGGCAACGTCAACGCGATGTTCACCAACCTCTCGCGCCGCTCCCAGGGTCTGATCCAGCGCCAGCTGTCGCTCATCTCCGAGCTGGAGTCCCGCGAGGCCGACCCGGACCAGCTCTCCTCGCTCTTCAAGCTCGACCACCTCGCCACCCGCATGCGGCGTAACGGTGAGAACCTCCTCGTCCTCGCGGGCGAGGAGCCCGGCCGCCGCTGGACCCGCCCGGTCCCGCTGGTCGACGTGCTCCGTGCCGCCGCCTCCGAGGTGGAGCAGTACGAGCGCATCGAACTGGCCGCCGTCCCGGCGACCGAGGTCGCCGGCCGGGTCGTCAACGACCTCGTGCACCTCCTCGCCGAGCTGCTGGAGAACGCCACGTCGTTCTCCTCGCCGCAGACGAAGGTCCGGGTCACCGGTCACGCGCTGCCCGACGGCCGCGTGCTCGTCGAGATCCACGACACCGGCATCGGCCTCTCCCCCGAGGACCTCGCCGCGATCAACGAGCGGCTCGCCTCGCCGCCCACCGTGGACGTCTCCGTCTCCCGCCGCATGGGTCTGTTCGTGGTCGGCCGCCTGTCCCTGCGACACGGCATCCGTATCCAGCTGCGCCCGTCGGACTCCGGCGGCACCACCGCGCTGGTCATGCTGCCCGTCGACGTCGCCCAGGGCGGCAAGAAGCCCGCGCCCAAGCCCGGCGCGGGTGGTCAGGGTGCGATGCCGCAGGGCGCCGGCGCTCCCGGCGGCCGGCTGCCCGGCGGTCCGGGCGCCCCCGGCAACGCCGGTGGCGGCGGTCGTCCGGGTCTCGGCGGTCCCCCCTCCCCGCGTGGCCAGGTCGGTGCCGGCAACGGTCCGCGGGCCGCGCTGCCCGGCCGTGACGGCGGCCCTCAGGGCCCGGGTCAGGGTCCGAACCAGGGCCAGGGCCAGGGCCAGCGCCCGGCTCCGGCCCCTCAGTCGGCGCAGACCTCCCAGATGCCGCAGGTCTCTCCGGAGCCGCAGCGTCCGGGGCCCGTCGCCGGCGGGTTCGCCGGCGGTGCCCAGCGCGCCATCCCGTCCCGTACGGACGTGTGGGGCGGCGGCCAGGGCAACCAGGGCGGCCAGCAGCAGGGCCAGCCGCAGCAGCCCCAGCAGGGCCAGGCCCCGCAGGGCGGCCACCGCGAGGGCCAGAACGGCTTCGCCCGCGCCGAGCTCCCCGGCGGCCCCCAGCAGCAGCGGCCGCAAGCCGCGAGCTGGGGCAACGACCCGGCCCAGCCGGTCCGGCGCCCGCAGCAGGAGATGTCCCCGTTGGACGCCCCGCGCGGCCACGAGGAGCCGGACACCACGGGCCAGTACGCCCGTCCGCAGGCGCCTCAGGGCCCCGGCGGCACCGGTCAGTTCCCGCGGCCGGATCTCGGCGGACAGCAGGCGCCCCAGGGCTACCAGCCCCCGGCACAGGACCCCGCGTCCACCGCCCAGTTCCCGCGTCCCGACTTCGGCGGACAGCAGCAGGCGCCCCAGGGCTACCAGCCGCAGGCGCCGGCCCCCGGCCAGCACGGCGGTTCCGGCTACGGCGCCCCGCGCCCGGCCGGAAACCTGCCCCAGCAGCCCCAGCAGGCTCAGCAGCGGCCGCCGCAGCCCCGTCAGCCGGAGGCACTGCCTCCGGCGAGCGGTGCGGGAGACGGCCGTACCCCGCTGTACGACACGCTGGAGACCAACTGGTTCCACGGTCAGTCCCAGGGCCAGGGCCAGGACCCTCAGCAGGGTCAGGCCCAGGGCCGGCAGGACGGCGGCCGGATCCCGGACGCCGAGCAGACCATGCAGACGCCGGTCGTACCGCAGCAGCAGCCGTCCGCTCCCCCGGCTCCGCGGCGCCCCGCCGCCCCGCAGGGTGGCGGCGACGGCGGTCAGCAGGCCGCCGGGCCCGCCTCCTGGCGGACCTCCCCCAATGACGAGCTGGTGCGCCAGGCCGAGCGGGTCCGCAAGCCCGCGGCCGGCGGTGTCACCACCTCGGGGCTGCCGCGGCGGGTGCCGCGCGCCAACCTCGTACCCGGGACCGCCCAGGAGCAGGCCCACACGGCCGGCCCTCAGGTCTCGCGTGCACCCGACGACGTCCGCGGCCGGCTCACCAACCTGCGCCGCGGCATCCAGCAGGGCCGCCAGGCGGGCAACTCGACCACCGGCTCCTTCCACGTAGGCCCCACCCACCAGCAGGAGCGTTAGTTGAGTGCGATGAGCCAGGCCGCGCAGAATCTGAACTGGTTGATCACCAATTTCGTGGACAACACCCCCGGGGTGTCCCACACGGTGGTGGTCTCCGCCGACGGCCTGCTGCTGGCCATGTCGGAAGGGTTCCCCCGCGACCGCGCCGACCAGCTGGCGGCGGTCGCGTCCGGACTGACCTCGCTGACCGCGGGTGCGTCCCGGATCTTCGAGGGGGGTGCCGTCGCGCAGACCGTCGTGGAGATGGAGCGCGGCTTCCTCTTCCTGATGTCCGTGTCCGACGGCTCCTCGCTGGCCGTGCTCGCGCACCCGGAGTGCGACATCGGCCTCGTGGGCTACGAGATGACCCTGCTGGTCGACCGGGCCGGCAGCGTTCTCACCCCGGATCTCCGTGCGGAGCTCCAGGGCAGTCTGCTCCACTAGCCATGACCGACAGTGCGGTACGCCCCTCCGTACCGCACTGGGCACACACCCCGTCCGGCCGCCCCATTCGGCCCCCCACCGGCCCCATCAGACGGCAGAGTTCTTGCTGTCACGCCCGGAGGATTCATGACCCCGCCCCCCGCCTCTCACGATCCGTACGGCTCCTCACTCGATGAGTCGTACGGATATGAAGGCGACCAGCCGCTGGTGCGTCCGTACGCGATGACCGGCGGCCGGACCCGGCCGCGCTACCAGCTCGCCATCGAGGCGCTGGTCAGCACCACGGCCGACCCGGCGCACCTGTCCAGCCTGCTCCCCGAGCACCAGCGGATCTGCCACCTGTGCCGTGAGGTCAAGTCGGTGGCCGAGGTCTCGGCCCTGCTGTCCATGCCGCTCGGTGTGGCCCGGATCCTGGTCGCCGACCTGGCGGAGGCGGGCATGGTGGCGATCCACCAGCCGGGCAACGGAGAGGCCGGCGGCACGCCGGACGTGACACTGCTCGAAAGGGTGCTCAGTGGACTTCGCAAGCTCTAGCGGCGGTGCGGCCCGGTCGACCACCAGCGCGAAGATCGTGGTGGCGGGTGGCTTCGGCGTGGGCAAGACCACGTTCGTCGGCGCCGTCTCGGAGATCGACCCGCTGCGTACCGAGGCCGTGATGACCTCGGCCTCGGCCGGTATCGACGACCTGACCCACACCGGGGACAAGACCACCACGACGGTGGCGATGGACTTCGGCCGCATCACCCTGGACCAGGACCTGATCCTGTACCTCTTCGGTACGCCGGGCCAGGACCGGTTCTGGTTCATGTGGGACGACCTGGTCCGCGGCGCCATCGGCGCCGTCGTCCTGGTCGACACCCGCCGTCTCGCCGACTGCTTCCCCGCGGTCGACTACTTCGAGAACAGCGGTCTGCCGTTCGTCATCGCCCTGAACGGTTTCGAGGGTCATCAGCCCTACACTCCGGACGAGGTCCGCGAGGCCCTGCAGATCGGTCCGGGGACTCCGATCATCACCACCGACGCCCGCCATCGCGCGGACGCCAAGAGCGCGCTGATCACGCTTGTCGAGCATGCGCTGATGGCACGACTCAAGTAGTCGTTCGCCTACGGCAGTTGCCGTATGCCGCTCTGGGGGCGGTCTGTGTCGTCTGACACGGTCCGCCCCCGCGTTCATAACGTTTCGACAGAGAATTGGTGCGCGGCGGACACCCGACGCATCCGTTCGGTGCCACTGCGCTCACATGAGCCCCGCAAATTGCCGGGGCTCGCTCCTTATGTCCGTTTTATCTTCGGCCTGAAGTGGTGAAAGCGCCCGCTCAGAGCTGTTTGGATGGGACCCCCTTCACGTGCTGCAATTCATGAACTCCCGAGTAGTACGGCCCTGAACGAAACACCGGCACAACGTAGGTGCCGACGCCGAGAGGTTGTTGGTCGAGTGAGGCGAAGCAAGGAAAGCTCCGCGGAGCAGCATGCGCGAGGCAACTTCACGCCGCCGACGCGTGCGGTGGCACCGCCCGCGGAGGTGCCTGTCCCGCCCCCGGCCGCCCAGGGCAGCTCCAGCAAGCTGTCCCCCCGTAACTGGCGCGTGCCCACCAGGCTGAACGCCATTCTCCTGATACCCGTGCTGGTCGGCCTCGTCATGGGCGGCTTCCAGGTGAAGGGGTCGATCGACACCTGGCAGGAGGCGCAGAACGCCGAGAAGACGGCGCTGATCATCCGCGCCGCCTCGGAGTACAGCCAGGCCCTGCTCAACGAGCGTGACCTCACCGCGGCCCCTCTCCTCAAGGCCACCTCCGCGAAGGACCGCGAGAGCGACGAGGTCACGCAGGTGTACGCCGCCACCGACGCGGCCGCCGTGAAGTTCCAGCAGGCCACCGGGAACATGCCGGAGGGCGAGGGCCTCGAGCGCCGCCTGAAGCTGTTCAAGGACAAGGAGCCCGACCTCAAGAAGCTGCGTGAGGTCGCGTACACCAAGGCCATGGACCCGGTGCAGACCCAGCTCGGGTACGTCGCCGTCCAGCACTACCTGATGGAGTTCTCCAACGAGCTCGGGCTCGGTACGGGCAACATCACCAGCTACGGCCGTACCGTCTACGCCATCCAGCTCGCGCAGGCCGCCGAGTCGCTCCAGCGCTCGATCGGCACGCAGCTCCTGGTGCGCCCCAGCCAGAAGGACGAGGTCTTCGCCCAGCAGTCGGTGGCGTTCAACTCGTACAACTACCTGGAGCAGATCGCCCTCGGCGAGTACCAGTCCGGTGGCACACAGGCGGACGTGGACCGTCTGAAGCAGGTCATGAAGGAGAAGGCCACCGAGGGCGCCCGGAAGCTCGAGGCAGCCGGCCTGAACCCGCCCAAGGGCAAGCAGGACGGCTCGGTCTACACCGGCATGGCGGAGGCCATCGGCTCGGCCAAGGACGCCGACGGCATCGCGGACCTCCGCAAGAAGGCCGTCACTCCCGAGACCTGGATGGGTGCGGCCACCGCCAAGTTCGACGGCTACACCGAGGTCGAGCGGGAGCTCGTCGACAAGGCCGTGACCGAGGCCGCCGCGATCTCCGACGACGCCAAGACGGACGCGTTCGTCAACGGTGGCATCGTCGTCATCGCGCTGCTCGCCGCCTTCATCCTGGCCGGGATGATGGCGCGCCAGATGAGCCGCTCGATGCGTGAGCTGCGCACCGCCGCCTTCGCGATCGCCGAGCAGCGTCTGCCGATGCTGGTCGACCAGCTCTCCCGCACCGAGCCGGGCCGCGTCGACACCCGTGTGCAGCCCATCCCGATCGACTCCCAGGACGAGATCGGCGAGGTCGCCCGGGCCTTCGACCAGGTCCACCGCGAGGCCGTCCGGCTCGCCGCCGAGCAGGCCATGCTCCGGGGCAACGTCAACGCGATCTTCACCAACCTCTCGCGCCGCAACCAGTCGCTGATCGAGGGCCAGCTGACCCTCATCACCGACCTGGAGAACAACGAGGCGGACCCGGACCAGCTGGAGAACCTCTTCAAGCTGGACCACCTGGCCACCCGTATGCGCCGCAACGGCGAGAACCTCCTCGTCCTCGCCGGCGAGGAGCCGGGCCGCCGCTGGGACCAGCCGGTGCCGCTGGTGGACGTGATGCGCGCCGCCTCCTCCGAGGTGGAGCAGTACGAGCGCATCGAGCTCGCCGGCGTCCCGGAGGCCGAGATCCACGGCCAGGCCGTGACCGACCTCGTCCACCTGCTCGCCGAGCTGCTGGAGAACGCCACCACGTTCTCCTCGCCGCAGACCAAGGTCCGCGTCACCGCGACCCGTCTGCCCGACGGCCGGGTCATGGTCGAGATCCACGACAAGGGCATCGGCCTCACGGCCGAGGACTTCGCGGACATCAACCACAAGCTGGCGAACCCGCCCACCGTCGACGCCGCCGTCTCGCAGCGCATGGGCCTGTTCGTGGTCGGCCGGCTGGCCGACCGGCACGGCATCCGCGTCCAGCTGCGCCCCTCGGGCGAGCAGGCGGGCACGACCTCGCTGGTCATGCTGCCGGACGCGATCACCCACGGTGGTGGCGGCGAGGCGCTGCCGCAGGACGACTTCACCGTCTCGCAGATCATCCCGCAGCAGCAGACGCACGCCTTCGAGCCCGTGCAGCAGCCGATGCGGACCGCGGCGGAGCTCGGCTTCGACGACTCCCGCTACGACGAGCCCGGGGAGGAGCGCCAGCTCGACCCGGTGAACCGTTCGCTCCAGCGCGAGGAGCGCCGGGCGGCGCTCGAGGCGCAGTCGACGCAGGGCGGCGAACGCCCGCTGTACCGTGACGAGCTCGACTCCCCGCAGCAGGGCTACGTACAGCAGGAGCAGGAGCAGGAGTACGCACCCGAGCAGGAGTACGGGCAGGAGTACGCGTCCGACTTCGGTCAGCAGGCTCATCAGCACGCCGGGTACGACTACCCGCAGCAGTCCTACGACGAGTACGGCCGCCCTGCGGACGGCTACGGCCAGTCCGCCGAGAACGGCTATGCGGAAGCCCCCTATCAGGGTCAGGGCAACGGCCAGGCGCAGTACGACAACTCCTACGACGCCCAGCCCCAGCAGGCTGACTGGGCCTCTCAGGGGGGGTACCAGGGCGGCTACGACCAGCAGTACCGGCCGGAAGCGGAATCTGCCCCCAGCGCCCCCGCGCAGCCCTCCGAGCGCGTAGGCTTCGACCGTCCGGGCCCCACGGCGACTCCCGCCCCGGACGCCGGCCACGCGCTGACCGACGCCGGTCTGCCGCGCCGGGGCGGCGCCGCCGCGCAGGCTCCCCAGCCCGCGCAGCAGCCGCTGCCCACGCGGACGGTTCAGCAGCCCGCGCAGCAGCAGCCGGCGCAGCAGAACGAAGCCGACGGCACCGACGACTGGCGCTCGACCAACGACGAGCGCTGGATGCGGGCCGAGAAGCTCCGCGAGCCGAAGGCGGGCGGGGTCACCTCCTCCGGACTTCCGCGGCGGGTCCCGAAGGCCAACCTGGTCGAGGGCACGGCGGAGCAGACCCCGCAGGGCGGCCCACAGGTCTCCCGCACCCCTGAGGACGTCCGGGGCAGGTTGAGCAACCTGCGCCGCGGTGTCCAGCAGGGACGCAGCGCGGGAACGGACACGAACGGATCGGGCCTCGGCCCGGGCAGTACCTACAACCAGGAGCGTTAGTGTGAGCATGAGCCAGGCGGCGCAGAATCTGAACTGGTTGATCACCAACTTCGTGGACAACACCCCCGGGGTGTCCCACACGGTGGTGGTCTCCGCCGACGGACTCCTGCTGGCGATGTCCGAGGGTTTCCCCCGGGACCGAGCCGACCAGCTTGCGGCCGTCGCCTCCGGACTGACCTCGCTGACCGCGGGCGCGTCCCGGATCTTCGAGGGCGGTGCGGTCAACCAGACCGTCGTGGAGATGGAGCGCGGCTTCCTCTTCATCATGTCGATCTCGGACGGTTCCTCGCTGGCCGTGCTGTCGCACCCCGAGGCCGACATCGGCCTCGTGGGCTACGAGATGGCGCTGCTCGTCGACCGTGCGGGCAGCGTCCTGACGCCCGACCTGCGGGCGGAGCTTCAGGGAAGTCTGCTCAACTAATAGACAGACAGTGCGTATCTCGCCACCGCACCGTAAGGTGCGGTGGCGCGGCTCCACAGGGACATGGACCGCGAGGCAGTCGGAGGAGGAGACGTGGGAACACCCCCGGGCGGACGCCCTTACAACGGTTTTGACGCGCAGCAGCCGCACGGTGACACCGCGCAGAACCGGTTCAACTTTCCCTCCACACCGAGCAGACAGGGCGTACAGCAGCCCTATCAGCAGCCTCAGGCCCAGCCTTCGCCCGTGAGTGCGCCGAGCGCGCCGCGTGCCCAGCGCAACGCGGGCGGTTCGGGCGCTTCGGGCGGTCACAACCCGCTGGTGCGTCCGTACGCGATGACCGGCGGCCGGACCCGGCCGCGTTACCAGCTCGCCATCGAGGCGCTGGTCAGTACGACGGCCGATCCGTCCCGGCTGCAGGGGCAGTTGCCCGAGCACCAGCGGATCTGCCGGCTCTGCTTCGAGATCAAGTCGGTCGCCGAGATCTCGGCCCTTCTCTCGATCCCCCTCGGCGTTGCCCGGATTCTCGTCGCCGACCTGGCCGAGGCCGGACTTGTCGCCATCCACCAGCCCGGCGGCGACGAGGCCGCCGGCGGTCAGCCAGACGTGACACTGCTCGAAAGGGTGCTCAGTGGACTTCGCAAGCTCTAGCGGCGGCGCGGCCCGTTCAACCACCAGCGCGAAGATCGTGGTGGCGGGTGGCTTCGGCGTGGGCAAGACCACGTTCGTCGGCGCCGTCTCGGAGATCAACCCGCTGCGTACCGAGGCCGTGATGACGTCTGCGTCCGCGGGCATCGACGACCTCACGCACACCGGCGACAAGACGACGACGACTGTCGCGATGGACTTCGGCCGCATCACCCTGGACCAGGACCTGATCCTGTACCTCTTCGGTACGCCGGGGCAGGACCGGTTCTGGTTCATGTGGGACGACCTGGTCCGCGGCGCCATCGGCGCCGTCGTGCTCGTGGACACCCGCCGTCTCGCCGACTGCTTCCCCGCGGTCGACTACTTCGAGAACAGCGGTCTCCCCTTCGTCATCGCCCTGAACGGCTTCGACGGCCACCAGCCGTACAACCCGGAGGAGGTCCGCGAGGCCCTCCAGATCGGCCCGGACACGCCGATCATCACCACCGACGCCCGCCACCGCGCGGACGCCAAGAGCGCGCTGATCACGCTCGTGGAGCACGCTCTGATGGCCCGCCTCCGGTAGTCCCACCGGACACGGCACGAAGGAGCCCCGCCCACCGGACCGGTGGGCGGGGCTTTTTTCGTACCCGAAGGCGGGGGCGGCAGGGGCCCTCTGCGTCCCCCCGGGGGGCGGCCGCCGGGGGGCCGGTCCTGGCCGGATACGACGGCGAAGGCCCCCCGCTCCGGGTGGAGCGGGGGGCCTTGGATGCCGGTGGGAACGGAGCCGACGGGCTCAGCCCTGCCAGGAGTGGGAGGGGCGGAAGCCCGACTGGCGCTCCAGGCGGCGCCAGCCGGCCGTGGAGCGGCCGTCGTGGGACGCCTCGGCGGGCTGGGCGGCCGCGCGGGCGAGCAGGACCGCGGTGATGGCGGCCAGCTCCTCGGGGTCGGCGTGGCCCTTCTCGACACGGAGAAGGTTGGCGGGCGTGGTCACGGAGGACTCCTCTTACTGAGGCGGGTTGCCGTGCTTGCGGGACGGCAGGTCGGCGTGCTTGGTGCGGAGCATGGCGAGGGACCGGATGAGGACCTCGCGCGTCTCGGCGGGGTCGATCACGTCGTCGACCAGGCCGCGCTCCGCCGCGTAGTAGGGATGCATCAGCTCCGCCTTGTACTCCTTGACCATGCGGGCCCGCATGGCCTCGGAGTCCTCGGCCTCGGCGATCTGCTTGCGGAAGATGACGTTGGCGGCACCTTCGGCGCCCATCACCGCGATTTCGTTGGTGGGCCAGGCGTACGTCAGGTCGGCACCGATGGACTGGGAGTCCATGACGATGTAGGCCCCGCCGTACGCCTTGCGCAGGATCAGCGAGATCCGGGGCACGGTCGCGTTGCAGTAGGCGTACAGGAGCTTCGCGCCGTGACGGATGATTCCACCGTGCTCCTGATCGACGCCCGGCAGGAAGCCGGGTACGTCCAGAAGGGTGACGATGGGGATGTTGAAAGCGTCGCACATCTGGACGAATCGTGCGGCCTTCTCGGACGCCTCGATGTCCAGGACACCGGCCAGCGACTGCGGCTGGTTGGCGACGATGCCCACGACCTGGCCGTCGAGCCGGGCCAGCGCGCAGATGATGTTGCGGGCCCAGCGCTCGTGGATCTCCAGGTAGTCGCCGTCGTCGACGAGCTCCTCGATGACCTTGTGCATGTCGTAAGGACGGTTGCCGTCGGCCGGCACCAGGTCGAGCAGGACGTCCGAGCGCCGGTCGGCCGGGTCCTCGGAGGCCACGGTCGGCGGGTTCTCGCGGTTGTTCTGCGGGAGCATCGACAGGAGGTAGCGCACCTCGGCGATGCAGGTCTCCTCGTCGTCGTACGCGAAGTGCGCGACGCCGCTGGTCTCGGCGTGCACGTCCGCGCCGCCGAGGCCGTTCTGGGTGATCTCCTCGCCGGTGACCGCCTTGACGACGTCCGGGCCCGTGATGAACATCTGCGAGGTCTCGCGGACCATGAAGACGAAGTCGGTGAGCGCCGGGCTGTAGGCCGCGCCGCCCGCGCAGGGGCCGAGCATCACGCTGATCTGCGGGATGACACCGGAGGCGCGGGTGTTGCGCTGGAAGATGCCGCCGTATCCGGCGAGGGCGGAGACGCCCTCCTGGATCCGGGCGCCGGCGCCGTCGTTCAGCGAGACCAGCGGGGCGCCGGCCGCGATGGCCATGTCCATGATCTTGTGGATCTTGGTGGCGTGGGCCTCGCCCAGCGCGCCGCCGAAGATGCGGAAGTCGTGCGCGTAGACGAAGACCGTGCGGCCCTCGACCGTGCCCCAGCCGGTGATGACACCGTCGGTGTAGGGCTTCCTGGCCTCCAGCCCGAAGCCGCTGGCACGGTGGCGGCGCAGCTGCTCGACCTCGCTGAAGGAACCAGGGTCGAGCAGCAGCTCGATGCGCTCGCGAGCGGTCAGCTTGCCCTTGGCGTGCTGGGCTTCGGTCGCCCGGTCGCTCGGGCCGCGCCGGGCCTCCTCGCGCAGGGCGTGCAGCTCGGCCACACGGCCACGGGCGTCAGTCGGCTCGCTCGGGATCTGGTCCACAACGGTCATGTACCGACCCTACGAAGTCGACCAAGCAAAACCCGCCGTCGACTCCGTACAGTCTCCCGTGTCGAATCCTGGTGGGGCTGGACAGAACCATGCCGCCGTGGGCGCGAGTCCACAGCAGAGGACCCCTCCCGTTTGTAGGATTCTTACATGAGCACGCCGCCGTCGACGAGCACGACGGGCTCCTGCGGCTCGACGGTGCGGGCGCTTGCGACGCTTCACGAGCCGGGCGCGCGGGAGAGCCTGGCGCCGCCCCAGCCGGCGTGACCGTCGCCGTTCCCGTCCCCGCCGCCCTCGACGACCGGGTCGACGCAGAAGGTGCCGGCGAGGTCGGCGGCCGGCGTCCAGGCCGGGTCCGTGGCCTTGAGGGCCGGGGAGTCCACCTTCCCACGCCGTCGGCGAGGACACCGAAGCGGACGCTCCCCCCGGCCGGTTGGCGCGTCACCCCGACCCGGGGCCTCCGCCGGCCCAAGAACACCCTGCGGTGAGTCCAAGCGGGTGGACATCGGCGCGTGATGTTGAATATTGAACTGAATCGAGGTACGGTCGTTCTCGTTGAAGGTTCAACGAAATGCGTCACCCCTCCGCGCCACCCCGCGCACCGTCCCCAAGGAGCACGTCATGGGCATCTTCGGCCGCAAGAACGACACCGCCACCGCGACCGCCGTCGCCACCCTCCCCGTCGACCCGGCCCTGGCCGCGCTGACCGGCGACTACACCATCGACCCGGCCCACAGCAGCATCGGGTTCACCGTCCGGCACGCCATGGTCACCAACGTCCGCGGCTCGTTCGCCGCCTACGAGGGCGCACTGCGGCTGGACGGCTCCGACCCGGGCGCCTCCTCCGCCTCCATCGACGTCACGATCGCCTCCATCGACACCGGCATCGCCGACCGCGACGGCCACCTCCGCAGCGGGGACTTCTTCGACGCCGAGACCTTCCCGCTGATGACCTTCCGCTCCAGCGAGGCCGAGCAGCTGGGCGGCGACCTGTACCGGATCACCGGTGACCTCACGATCAAGGACGTCACCCGCCCGCTCTCCATCGACCTGGAGTTCAACGGCGCGGCCACCGACGTCTACGGCAACGAGCGCGTCGGCTTCGAGGGCTCGGCCGAGATCCTCCGCTCCGAGTGGGGCCTCACCTGGAACGCGGCCCTGGAGACCGGTGGCGTCATGGTCAGCGACAAGGTGAAGCTGACCTTCGACATCTCCGCGATCAAGAACGCCGCCTGACCCCTCGGCTTGGCCCCTCCGGCACACCCGGCGACACGAGCGCGCCCGCCTCTCCGCGACCGCGGAGGGCGGGCGCTCGGCGTTTCCCGCCCCGCGCGCGGCCCCCGGCGCGAGCGGTCCGGGCCCGTTGTCAGTGGCGGCCGCTAGCGTCGCCCGTATGGAATTCCGTATCGACAGCGGCGAGTTGACCGACGCCGTGGCCTGGGCCGCGCGGGTCCTGCCCGCCCGCTCCCCCGTGCCCGTCCTCGGCGGCCTCCTCCTGGAGGCGCGCGAGGGCCGGCTGCGCGTCTGCGGCCTCGACCACGAGGCGTCGGCACGGATCGAGGTGGAGGCGGACACGACCGCCGAGGGCCGGGCGCTGGTCCTGGGGCGGCGCCTGCTGGACATCTGCAAGGTCCTGCCCCGGGGGCCGGTGGACTGCGCGAGCGAGGGGGCCCGGCTCGCGGTGTCCGGTGGGGGCGCCCGGTTCGGGCTGTCCCTGCTGCCCCTGGAGGACTATCCGGCGCAGCCGGAGCTTCCTCCGTTCCGGGGCATGGTGGACGCCGACGCTTTCGCGGCGGCGGTCGGCCAGGTGGCGGTGGCCGCGGGCCGGGACGACTCGCTGCCCGTCTTGACGGGGATACGCCTCGCCCTGGACGGTACGGAGATGACACTGGCCGCGACCGACCGGTACCGCTACGCCGTCCGCACGCTGGAGTGGAAGCCCCTGGACGGCGCCGACGCGGCCGGGGACACCGACATCGTGGTGCCCGCGCGACGGCTGACCGAGATCGCCCGCGCCCTCTCCGGCGCCGGTCTGGTGCGGCTGGCTCTGGACGGAGGCTCGATCGGCTTCGAGAGCGACGGCGTCCGCACCACGACCCGCCTGCTCGACGGCCGGCTCCCCCGCCACGACAAGCTGTTCTCGCTGGGCGAGCACGCCGTCGCCGTGACCGACCGGGCTCCCCTGGTGGAGGCCGTGAAGCGGGTCGCGGTGGTCGCGGAGGGCGACGGCCCGGTCCAGCTGTCCTTCACCGGCGACGCCGTCCACCTCCAGGCCGGGTACGAGGACGACACCGCCTCCCAGCGGCTTCCGGCGGTCCTGGACGGGGAGCGGTCACTGACGGTCGCCTTCAACCCCGGGTACCTCCTGGACGCGCTCGGCTCCTTCACCGTCGATTCCGTGCGGTTCCATCTGCTCGGCCCGGGCCAGCGGGCCCTGATCACCGACGGAGAGGGAGGCGCGCACCGCCATCTGCTGATGTCGGTGAAGCCGCTCGTGTAGCACCGGCGCGGGGCTTGCAACCGCTCGTGCAGCACCGGCGCGGGGCTGCCGGGCGAGCCTCCCGCGCCCGCGCGGATCTCGCTTAGAAGCCGCCTCCGCCGTCGAATCCACCGCCGCCTCCGCCGAAGTCGCCGCCACCGAACCCGCTGCCGCCGAAGTCCCCGGAGCTGAAGTCCGCGCCGGAGAAGTCGCCGCCCTCGAACTCGGAGCCGCCGTACTCGCCGGCGTAGGCCGGAGTGGAGAGCATCGAGCCGAGCATGGTGCCCACCAGCAGGCCGGGGAGCATGCCGCCGCCGAAGTAGCCGCCCGCCCAGGGGCCGTAGGCCGGTCCCGCCTCCCAGTACGGCCGGCGGCCGGCGTCGGTCTCGACCGTGCGGGCCTCGGGGTCCCGCCCGTCGTCGAGGCGGGCGGCGTCGGCCGCGCAGACCGGGACCTGGCGCGCCGCGCCCCCGGACGGAACCCAGCTCCGGTCCGTGGCGGACGGGCCGTGGCGGGGGTCGAAGAAGCAGGGCGGCCGGCGCTCCGGCAGGGGCCGGGACTCCCTGCGGGCGGCCAGGACGGCGAGCGAGAAGCGGCCGTCCTCCAGGGCCTGGGTCACCGCCCGGACGTCGTGCGGGTGCGTCGCGGAGCCCATCAGGGACTTGGCCCGGTCGTAGGAGTCGAGGGCGCGTTCGTAGTCGCCGCGCTTGGCGTCGTCGGAGCCCGGCTCGGCCGGATGGAAGTCGAGACGTTCGAGCTCCTCGCCGAAGGCGGTGATGTCCTCGTCGACGACGACCCGGAGCCGTTCGAGGGCCTCCCGCTCGGCGGCCTCCTTGCGGAGCCGGTTGCGGCGGACGACCGCGTACGCGCCGGCGCCTCCGGCCACGGCGACCGCGCCGAGGGTGATCAGGCCCCCGACGGGGACACCGGAGTCACCCGTGCCCACCGAACCCCAGGAGGACGGGGCGGAGCCGCGCATGGTCGGCAGTGCCTGGTCGACGAAGTTGTTCAGCTCCGTGGCCGCGTCGACGCCCGGCTGGCGCACGGCCGTCACGAGGTTGTCCACGGCGTTGCGGGACATCACGGAGGCGTCGGCGCCGGCGTCGAAGCCGCCCCCGAGGCGGACGGCGTAGAGCCCGGTCACGCCGGTCTCGGTCCGCAGGTTGCGCAGCAGGTCGTCCGGCGGGAACTGGGCGTTCGCCGGCAGTACGGCCACGAAGAGCGGCTTGTCCGCGTCCTCGATCTTCTGGGCGAGGGCCGCCGCGTCGGCCTCGGAGAGCTGGGCGGCGGCGCCCGGGTCGACGTAGACCGGGCCCTGCTTCAGGGCCGCGGCCGCGTCGGGAATCCCCGTCGCCCTGGCACCCGCGGACGGGGCCAGGGCGAGGAGCAGCAGGAGTGCCAGCCCCGCGAGGGCCGACAGAAGGTGGAGCGGCCGAGTCCTCATGCTTTGAAACTACCCGAAAGGATGAAAACCAGGCCATACGTGCCGAACTATCTCACCGCGGCCTGGTGCGCGCTCCGCAGAAGCCGGAGGGCGCCCGCCCGGTCGCCCCGGGCGAGCCGCTGCTCGGCTTCGGCGAACGGCTTCGCCACGGAGGGGGTCATCCCGCCCGTGCCGGCGCCGCGCACCGCGTCCTGGACGGACCGCCGGAGCAGGGACAGCTCGTCCTCGGACCCGGCCACGGCGCCCGCCTGCCGCGGGGTGCCGGCCGGTGGTGTGCCGCCTGCCTGCTGCGTGGTGGCGGCCGGGCCGGCGTCACCGCTCCGCGGCGTGCCACCCGTCGGCGTCTTGGCCGCGCCCTGCGCCCCGCCCCCGGTGGTCAGGCCCCAGCCGTACGGGAACTGCGGATCGTAGACCGCGTCGCCGACGTTGATCGGCACCTGCGCGAGGCTCCGCGGCCAGCTCAGCGGGAGCCGTCCGGTGAAGGGCCGCTTGCCGTAGAGCACGTCGGCGACTCCGGCGCCCTCGGTGCCGGGCAGCCAGGAGGCCACCAGCGCGTCCATCTCCGCGAGCCGGTCGCCCACCAGCTGCGGGCGCCCGGAGACGATCAGGACCACGCAGGTCATCGCCGAGCAGACGGTGTCCACGGCCTTGCCGTCGGCCTGCGACAGCTCCAGGTCGTGACCGTCCACGCCGACGTCGCCGAGCCCCTCGGCGTACGGGGTCTCGCCGACGACGACCACGCCCACGTCGTGTCCGTCGAGGGGGGCGGAGGCGTCCGGCGAGTGGGTGACGCGGGCACCGGGGGCGGCGGCCCGGATGCCCTCCAGGATGGTGGTGCCGGGGACCAGCCGGCCGGAGGAGCCCTGCCAGGTCACGGTCCAGCCGCCGGACTGGTTGCCGAGGTCGTGGGCGTTGGAACCGGCGACGTACACGCGCTGGCGCGGACTCAGCGGCAGCACCCCCGGCGTGTTCTTCAGCAGCACCTGGGACTTGGCGACGGCCTCGCGGGCGACGGCGCGGTGGGCGGCGGAGCCGATGCCGGCGACGTGCTCGGGGTCGGCGTACGGGCGCTCGAAGAGTCCGAGGCGGAACTTCTGCTCCAGGATGCGGCGGACCGCGTCGTCGATCCGCGCGCCGGCGATACGGCCGGCGGCGGCCTCCTCGGCGATGATCCGGGCGGTCTCCTTGTACGTGAGGGGGGCCATGCTCATGTCGATGCCGGCATTGACGGCGTCCCGCACGTTGGTGACCGCGTCGCCGGGCATCTGGTCCACGGCCTCCCAGTCGCTGACGACGATTCCGCGGAAGCCGAGGTCGCCCTTGAGCACGCCGCCCAGCATCTCGGGGTGGGCGTGCATCTTGACGGCGCCGTCGCCGTCGAGTTCGAGGGAGGAGAACGAGGGCATGACCGCGCCGGCGCCGTACCCGAGCGCCTTCCTGAACGGGCGGAGGTGGATGTCGTCCAGCTCCGCGCGGCCGATCCTGGTGACCCCCTGGTCGATCACGTAGGGGGGCGCGGCGGTGCCGTAGACCGTGCCGCCGTCGCCGACGAAGTGCTTGGCGGTGGCCAGCACCCGGTCGTTGCGGTCGAGGTCCGAGCCGTCCGCGGCGCCCTGGAGGCCACGGACGACGACGGCCATGGAGCCGACCAGTTCGGGGTCCTCGCCGAACGACTCGTAGGTACGTCCCCAGCGCTCGTCGCGGGCGACGCAGACACAGGGCGCGAAGCTCCACGAGACGCCGGTGGCGCGGGTCTCGCGGGCGGTGAGGGCGGCGATGCGTTCGGCGAGCCCGGGATCGCGGCCGGCGCCGAGGCCGATGTTGTGCGGGAAGACGGTCGTGCCCTTGGCGAAGGCGTGGCCGTGCACGGCGTCGGAGGCCAGCAGCAGCGGGATCTGGAGCCGGGTGGCGCGGGCGCGGGCCTGGTGCGCGTCGGTCGTGTGCCGCCACTCCGCGGGGGTGCGGGGCGTCGGGTTCTCCTCGCCCTCGTAGGTGACCGAGCCGAGCCCGTACGTGGTGATGTCCTCGGCGGCGCCGAGGGTGTTGTAGCCGGCCTGGGTCATCTGGCCGGCCTTCTCCGTGAGCGTCATCCGCCCGAGGAGGTCTGCGGCGCGCTCGCGGACGGACCGGGTCCTGTCGAGGTAGCCCAGACCGTGGGCGTCGACGACGACCAGGGGGGTCGTGGCCGGGCCCCCTGCGCCCTCGACGGTGAGCCGCACCGGGATGGTCTCGGCCGTCTCGGCGTCGCCGTCGCCGTGGGTGGGGATCCGGACGGTGCGGGTGAGGCCGGGGGCGGCGCCCGCCGGGAAGGTGACGCGGCCGCCGGCGGCCGGGTAGTCGCTCCCCGGCCGGGCGGTTCCGCTCCCGGTCACGTAGGTGACCGAGACGGGCTCGGCGAGGGCGCGGGCCGCTTGGAGGGTGAGGCGCACCTGGGCCGTGGCGCCCTCGGTCACGGTGGTGACCGGGGCGGCGGTGATCCGGGGCGTGTCCTCGGCGGCCGGGGCCGCGCGGACGGGGACGGTGGCGGTGGCGGCGGGGGCCGCGGCGGCCGTGAGGCTGCCGGTCAGGAGGGCGGCGGCCGCCGCGGCCGCCGCCCTCCTCGTGCGCGTGCTGATGTTCGTCCTACCCATGCCGCCCATGCTGGGGCGTAGCCGGACATATCGGGTGTTACGACGCGCTCGCGCCGTCGCCGCTCCTCCGCGACCGCTCCTCCGCGGCCGCTACTCGGCGGGGTCGATGCCCAGGCGCAGCAGCCCGTAGGTGAACGCGTCCTCCAGGGCCTGCCACGAGGCGGCGATCACGTTCTCGCCGACGCCCACCGTCGACCACTCGCCGTTGCCATCGCTCGTGGTGACCAGGACGCGGGTCGTGGACTCCGTGCCGTGGCGGCCTTCCAGGATGCGGACCTTGTAGTCGACCAGCTCGAACTTGGCCAGCTGGGGGTAGATCCGCTCCAGGCCCACCCGCATCGCCCGGTCCAGGGCGTTGACGGGTCCGTTGCCCTCGGCGGTGGCGACGATCCGCTCGCCCTTGGCCCAGAGCTTCACGGTCGCCTCGTTGGCGTGGATGCCGTCGGGCCGGTCCTCGACGATCGCGCGCCAGGACTCCGTACGGAAGTAGCGCCGCTGGCGGCCCTCCGCCTCCTCGCGGAGCAGCAGCTCGAAGGAGGCGTCGGCGGCTTCGTAGGTGTAGCCCTTGAGCTCGCGCTCCTTGACCCGCTCGACGACCCGGCCGACCAGCTCGCGGTCTCCGCCGAGGTCGACGCCCAGCTCCTTGCCCTTGAGCTCGATGGAGGCGCGGCCGGCCATGTCGGAGACGAGCATCCGCATGGTGTTGCCGACCAGCTCGGGGTCGATGTGCTGGTAGAGGTCGGGGTCCACCTTGATGGCGGAGGCGTGCAGGCCGGCCTTGTGCGCGAAGGCGGAGACGCCCACGTAGGGCTGGTGGGTGGAGGGGGTGAGGTTGACGACCTCGGCGATGGCGTGCGAGATGCGGGTCATCTCGGCCAGCGCGCCCTCGGGCAGCACCCGCTTGTCGTACTTCAGCTCCAGCGCGGCGACGACCGGGAAGAGGTTGGCGTTGCCGACCCGTTCGCCGTAGCCGTTGGCGGTGCACTGGACGTGGGTGGCGCCCGCGTCGACGGCGGCGAGGGTGTTGGCGACGGCGCAGCCGGTGTCGTCCTGGGCGTGGATGCCGAGACGGGCGCCGGTGTCGGCGATCACGGTGGCGACGACGGCCTGGACCTGGGCGGGGAGCATGCCGCCGTTGGTGTCGCAGAGGATCACGACGTCGGCGCCGGCCTCGGAGGCGGCGCGGACGACGGCCTTGGCGTAGGCCGGGTTGGCCTTGTAACCGTCGAAGAAGTGCTCGCAGTCGACGAAGACCCGGCGGCCCTGGGAGACGAGGTGGGCGACGGTGTCGCGGACCATCTCCAGGTTCTCGTCCAGGGTGGTGCGCAGGGCGAGTTCGACGTGCCGGTCGTGCGACTTGGCGACCAGCGTGATCACCGGAGCGCCGGAGTCGAGGAGCGCCTTGACCTGGGGGTCCTCGGCGGCCCTGCCGCCCGCCCTGCGGGTCGCGCCGAAGGCGACGAGCTGCGCGTTCCGGAACTCGATCTCCTGCCGGGCGCGGGCGAAGAACTCGGTGTCCCGCGGGTTGGCACCGGGCCAGCCGCCCTCGATGAAGCCCACGCCGAACTCGTCGAGGTGCCGCGCGATGGTCAGCTTGTCCGCGACGGTGAGGTTGATGCCCTCGCGCTGCGCCCCGTCGCGCAGCGTCGTGTCGAAGACGTGGAAGCTGTCGTCGGGACGCGGGCTCGCGTCGGTCTCCGTGGTCATGACTGTGATGGCTCCTGTCGGATGTGGCTCCGGAAGGTCTGGATCCACTTGCCCCCATTTTCGCGCGCGGTCGCTGTCCGGCGGTGGTGGGGCCGGAAAACGAAAAAACCCCTCGCGGGTGCGAGAGGTCTGCGCGCGGGTCTGGGGCACGGTGTCCACTGCCGCGGGATTCGAGCCACGGTTCAGCGGTCACTGCGGACCGGCGCGCTGCTGCCGATAATCAGGGTGGTAGCAGACACGCTCGCAGTCTGCCACAGGCACACCGCACGCGGGACAGGGATCTCACCATACGGAACGAGCCGGGCACGCGGCGCGTTACGGGCACGCGGGCGGTCCGCTCGCCGCTCGACGGGCGGGCAGCGGGCGCGGGCTCCTCGTCACGCGCGCGCGAGCGATGGCCGCGCGTCAGGCGTGGCGCACGCGAGGGGTCCGTCGTCACGCGCACGGGGGTCCGTCGTCACGCGCGCGGGGGCCCTCGTCACGCGCGCGCGAGCAAGGTCTCCTCGACGAACTCCCGCACGTGGGCGAGGACCTGCTGCCGCCCGGTGCCGGGGATGCCGACGGCGACGTGGACGCTGAAGCCGTCGAGCAGCGCCCGCATCCGGGCCGCGAACCGGTCGGGGTCCACCGCCCGGAACTCCCCCCGCGAGACCCCCTCGGCGACCAGCGCGACCAGGTCCCGGTGCCAGGCGCCCTCGATGGCCGCCTGCCGGGCGCGGGCGTCCTCGTCGGCGTTCTGGGACCGGTTCCAGACCTCCAGCCAGAGTGTCCAGTGCGGATCGCGCGGGCCGTCGGGGACGTACACGTCGACGTACCCGTCGAGCCGCTCGCGTGCGGTCCCGGGCCGCGAGAGCAGGGCGCTGCGCTCGGCGCCGAGCCGCCCCTCGCTCCACTCCAGGGTCTGCAGGAGCAGTTCGTCCTTGGTGCGGAAGTAGTACAGCAGGTGCCCGCTGCTCATCCCGACCTCGCGCCCGAGCCCGGCCATGGTGAGCCCGTCGAGCCCGCGCTCCGCGATGGTGTCCATGGCGGCGGCGAGGAGTTGCTCGCGGGGCGGGGCCGCCTGGTTGCGGCGGCGGGGGGAGGCGGCGGGGTTCGGGCTGGTGCTGCTCACTCGTACGTTCTACCCGATCGGCTCGGCATCGGTGTCCCGGCCCCGGACATCCCGGCACCGGGCGTCCCGGCACGGGGCGCGCCGGTCGACGGTCACGGTCGGCGCGCCCCGTGCCGATCGGCGCCTTCGTGCCCGATCGGCGCCCTGGCCGCGGGCCGTCACCCGGCCCGCGGCCCGTACCGGGCGCTCTCAGACCTTCGGCTGCTGCTGCGTGATGCAGTGGATGCCGCCCCCGCCCGCGAAGATCGCGCGCGCGTCGACCAGCGTCACGATCCGCTCCGGGAACAGCCGGCGGAAGATGCCCGCCGCGATCTCGTCGTTCGGGTCGTCGAAACCGCACAGCACCACGCCGCCGTTGCACAGGTAGTGGTTGATGTAGGAGTAGTCGACCCAGTCGCCCTCCTCGTCCTTCAGGACGGTCGGGGCGGGGATCTCCACGACCTCCAGCCGCCGGCCCTTCGCGTCCGTCCGGCGGCTGAGGAGGTCGACGTACATCCGGGAGCGCTCGTGGTCGGGGTGGGCCGGGTCCTGCTGGCTGTGGACGACCACGACGCCCGGCTTCGCGAAGGCGGCGACGATGTCGACGTGGCCCTGGGTGCCGTAGAGACCGTAGTCGCCGGTCAGGCCGTGCGGGAGCCAGATCGCCTTGGTCGTGCCGAGCTTGGCGTGGATCTCCGCCTCGACCTGCTCACGGGTCCACTCGGGATTGCGGCCCGCGCCGAGCTGCACGGTGTCGGTCAGCAGAACCGTTCCCTCGCCGTCGACATGGATCGCGCCGCCCTCGTTCACCAGCGGGGAGGACAGCACCGGGACGGCTGCCAGATCGGCGACATGGCGGGCGATCTTGGAGTCGTGCTCCCAGCGGGCCCAGTCCTGGCCGCCCCAGCCGTTGAAGACCCAGTCCACGGCCGCGAGCGTGGAGCCGTCCGTGACGAAGGTGGGGCCGATGTCCCGCATCCAGGCGTCGTCGAGGTCCCGCTCGACCAGCTCGACCGCGTCGCCGAGCAGCTTCCGCGCGGAGTCCAGCTGGCCGGGGCCGACCACCATCGTCACCGGCTCGAAGCGGCGTACGGCACGGGCCACCGAGGCCCAGGCCCCGCGCGCCTCCGCCAGCTCCTCCTCGTTGGTGAAGGTGGGGTTGGGGCCGGGCCAGGCCATCCACGTGCGCTCGTGCGGGGCCCACTCGGGCGGCATACGGAAGGTCATGAGAGGAGTCCTCAGAGGAAGTAGAGACGGTTGAGGGAGATGGACTCGGCCGGTTCGGAGCGGATCGGGTCGCCGTCCAGCGACACCAGACCCGTCCTGCCGTCGACCGCGACGTCTCCGATACGGGAGTTGAGGAGCAGGTCGCCCGGCCCGATGCCGCGCGTGCCGCGGACCGCCACGCGCCTGCGCCGGGTCGGCATCCGGTCGGAGCCGAGGTCGACGGCCGCCTGGGCGACGAAGGCGACCGAGATGTCCGCGGGGGCCGCTCCGTGGCCGCCGAACAGCGGTCCGAGGACGAGCGGTTCGCACGTGTCCGTGGCGGCGTTCGGGTCGCCCACGACTCCCCACGCCGGGAAGCCGGACTTCAGCACCATCTGGGGCTTGGCGCCGAAGTACTCCGGCCGCCACAGCACGATGTCGGCCATCTTGCCGACCTCGAGGGAGCCGATCTCGTGCGCGAGGCCGTGGGCGATCGCCGGGTTGATGGTCAGCTTGGCCATGTAGCGCAGCACGCGCGCGTTGTCGTCGTGCGCGCCGTCGCCCGCCAGCGGGCCCAGCTCGGCCTTCATCTTGCCGGCCATGGCGAAGGTCCGGCGTACGGTCTCGCCGGCCCTTCCCATCCCCTGCGCGTCGGAGGAGGTGATACCGATCGCGCCGAGGTCGTGCAGGACGTCCTCCGCCCCCATCGTCCCCGCCCGGATGCGGTCGCGCGCCATGGCGGCGTCGCCGGGCAGGTCGGTCTTCAGGTCGTGGACGGAGACGATCATCCCGTAGTGCTCGGCGACCGCGTCGCGGCCGAAGGGCAGCGTGGGGTTGGTGGAGGAGCCGATGACGTTCGGCACGCCCGCCATCTTGAGCACGTTCGGCACGTGCCCGCCGCCGCAGCCCTCGATGTGGAAGGCGTGGATCGTACGCCCGTCCAGGACCCGCAGCGTGTCCTCGACCGAGAGGCATTCGTTGAGGCCGTCGCTGTGCAGGGCGACCTGGACGTCGTGCTCCTCGGCGACCCGCAGGGCGGTGTCCAGGGCGCGGGTGTGCGCGCCCATGTCCTCGTGGACCTTGAACCCGGACGCGCCGCCCTCGGCGAGCGCCTCCACCAGCGGGGCCGCGTCGGAGGACGAGCCGCGGGCGAGGAAGCCGATGTTGACGGGCCAGGCGTCGAAGGCGCCGAAGGCGTGCCGGAGGGCCCACGGCGAGTTGACGCCCACACCCCAGACCGGGCCGAACTCCTGGCCGATGACAGTGGTGACACCGGAGGCGAGCGAGGCCTCCATGATCCGCGGCGACAGGAGGTGGACGTGCGTGTCGACGGCTCCGGCGGTGGCGATGAGCCCCTCGCCGGAGACGATGGAGGTGCCGGTGCCGACGACCACGTCGACGCCGTCGAGGGTGTCCGGGTTGCCGGCCCGTCCGATGGCGTGGATGCGGCCCTCGCGGATACCGATGGACACCTTGCGGATGCCCAGGACGGCGTCGATCACAAGGACGTTGCTCACCACGACGTCACAGGTCTCGCGGACGGCCGCGGCCTTGAGGTGCAGCCCGTCGCGGGCGGTCTTGCCGAATCCGGCGAGGAACTCGTCACCGGGCTTCTGGGAGTCCGACTCGACCCGGACGACGAGACCGGAGTCGCCCAGGACGACCCGGTCGCCCGCACGGGGGCCGTGCACCGACGCGTACTCGTAGGGATCCATCACGCCTCCGCTCCCAGGTAGCCGCAGGCCGCCGCGCGCCGCAGGGCCTCTTCCTTCGCGCCGGGTCCGTCCAGCGGACCGTCGACCAGGCCCGCGAACCCGATGGCGACGCGGGCGCCGCCGATGGGGACCAGCCCCACCTCCGCCTCGCCGCCCGGGTCGAAGCGGAACGAGGATCCGGCGGGGACCG
The DNA here is from genome assembly GCF_055609145.1 of Streptomyces sp. NPDC036822. Classification (NCBI taxonomy): domain Bacteria; kingdom Bacillati; phylum Actinomycetota; class Actinomycetes; order Kitasatosporales; family Streptomycetaceae; genus Streptomyces; species Streptomyces sp. NPDC036822. The sequence continues at coordinate 482,967 of NZ_JBVJPY010000002.1, read as the reverse complement.
CGAGCCGCATGCCGTAGGCCGCCGCGCGGTCGAAGTCGAGCCGCGGGTTGGCCTCGAAGAAGTGGAAGTGGGAGGTGACGCTGACGGGGACGGCCGCGGTGTTGCGGACGGTCAGGGTGAGCGCGGGCGGCTCCTCCTCCCGGGTGGGGCCCGGCAGCAGGGCGCCGGGGGCCCCGTCACCGAGGGCGCCGCCGCCGATCGGGTCGGAGACGACGGCGAGCCGCGAGCCGTCGTCGAAAACGGCCTCGACATGTACTTCGGTGACGACATCGGCCACGCCCGGCAGCACGTCGTCCGGGCCGAGGACGGACCGGGCGGCCGCGATCGCCTCGGCGAGTCGCCTTCCGTCGCGGGCCGCCTCGCAGACGGTGTCCGCGATGAGGGCGGTCGCCTCGGGCACATTGAGCCGCAGGCCCCGCGCCCGGCGGGCCCGGGCGAGCTCGGCGGCGCCGAAGAGCAGCAGCCGGTCGCGTTCCGTGGGGGTCAGTCGCACGTCAGAAACACCTCCTGTTTGAGTGACACTCTAAACCTAGAATCCGCTGCTTCCAAGCATTGACTGACCCGCCGGGCATGGGTCACATTGAGCGTCGCTCTAAAACCTCGTCCGGACTCTAGCCCCCGCAGGGAGCCCCCATGCCGATAGAACAGCGCGGAGTCGACACCATCCCCGAAGCGGAACGCACCAGCGGCCCCCGCGACCTGCTGTCGATCCTGCTCGGCTCGAACCTCTGCCTCGGCGTCATCGTCTTCGGCTGGCTGCCGGTCTCCTTCGGCCTCGGCCTGTGGGCGTCGGTGACCTCCGTGGTCGCCGGCACCCTCGTCGGAGTCGCCTTCACCGCCCCGCTCGCGCTCGTGTCCCTGCGCACCGCGACCAACCTCTCCACCTCCAGCGGCGCCTTCTTCGGCGTACGCGGACGGCTGGTCGGCTCGGTCGTGGGGCTGCTGCTCTCGCTCGGCTACACGGCCCTGACGCTGTGGATCGGCGGGGACGTGATGGTCGGCACGCTCGCCCGCCTGACCGGCCTGCCGACCGGCGACGCCACCCACGCCGCCGTCTACGCCCTGCTCGCCGCCTGCACGGTCGTCGCCGCCGTGTACGGCTACCGGCTGCTGCTCCAGCTCAGCAAGGCGCTCGCGATCGGCATGGTCGTGCTCCTCGCGGCCGGCCTGGTGGCCTACGCGGGCGACTTCACCGCGGCGCCGGCGCCGGACACGCCGTACCTCCTGGGCTCGTTCTGGCCGACGTGGGCGCTGTCCGCGGTCGCCGCCGGACTCAGCGGACCCGTCGCGTTCATCACGCTCCTCGGCGACTACACCCGCTACGTCTCCCCCGCCCGGTACAGCTCGAAGACCGTCTGGCGCACCACCTGTCTCGGCCTCCTCGCCGGCCTGCTGATCCCTCAGCTCTTCGGTACGTACACGGCCCTGGCGGCGCGCGGGAGCCTGGACTACGCGGGGCCGCTCGTCGACGCCTCCCCCGTCTGGTACCTGGTCCCGCTGCTGCTCGCGGCGACGGCGGGCTCGGTCGGGAACGCCGGCCTCATGCTGTACTCGATGGGCCTCGACCTGGACGCGATCCTGCCGCGCGCGACCCGGGCGCGGGCGACGCTGGTCGTCGCGGCGGTGGCGACGGCCTTCGTCTTCCTCGGCCACTTCGCCTCGGACGCGCAGACGGCGATGACGTCGTTCGTGCTGCTGCTCACCGCGGTCGGCACGCCCTGGGCCGTGATCACGCTGATCGGGCACAGGCGGTGCGGCGGGACGTACGACCCGGAGGCGCTCCAGGTCTACAACCGGCGGGCGCGCGGCGGCGTGTACTGGTTCGCCGGGGGCTGGCACGCGCGGGCCGTCGTCTCCTGGGCGCTGGGCGCCGCCGTGGGACTCGCGTCGGTCTCCACGCCGCTCTACGAGGGTCCGCTGCTGGCCCTGACGGGCGGGGTCGACTGCAGCTTCGTCCTGTCGGGCGTGGTGGGCGCCCTGCTCTACGCGGTGCTCACGCCGAGGACGGACACCGAGGCGAAGGCGGACGCGGAGGCGGTCGCCGTCTCCTGACCGGTCCTCCGGGCCGGCTCTTCCGACGGGTCCTCGCGACCGGCTCTTCCGACGTGGCCCTTCCAACGGGCTTTTCCGCCGTGGCCCTTCCAACGGACTGGGCCCGGGCATGACGACGGGGGCGCCCCGAGGGGCGCCCCCGTCGATCACGTTCCGGCGGCTCAGGCCAGCTGGTGCGTCCAGCCGTGGACGTCCTCGGACTTGCCGGTCTGGATGGCGAGCAGCGCGTCGCGCAGGCGCATCGTGACCTCGCCGGGCTGTCCGCCCGACTGCTGCCACTCGCCACGGGCCGCCTTCACCGTGCCGACCGGGGTGATCACCGCGGCCGTGCCACAGGCGAAGACCTCGGTGAGGCTGCCGTTCTCGGAGTCGGCGTGCCACTGGTCGATCGAGACCCGGCCCTCCTCCGCCTCGTACCCGAGGTCCTTCGCGAGCTGGAGGAGGGAGTCACGGGTGATGCCGGCGAGCAGGGAGCCGGTGAGGGTGGGCGTGACGATCCTGTTCCCGTACACGAAGTACAGGTTCATGCCGCCGAGCTCCTCGACCCACTTGTGCTCCACGGCGTCGAGGTAGGCGACCTGGTCGCAGCCCTTCTGCGCGGCCTCGGCCTGCGCCAGCAGGGAGGCGGCGTAGTTGCCGCCGGTCTTGGCGTCGCCGACGCCACCGGGGACGGCGCGGACACGGTCCTCGGAGAGCCAGATGGAGACCGGCTTCACGCCGCCGGGGAAGTACGGTCCGGCGGGCGAGGCGATGACGACGAAGAGGTACTCGTTGGCCGGCCGCACACCGAGCCCGACCTCGGTCGCGATCATGAAGGGGCGCAGGTAGAGGGACTCCTCACCACCGTGCGGCGGGACCCACGCCTTGTCCTGCTGCACGAGCAGGTCGCAGGCCTCGATGAAGGTCTCGACGGGCAGCTCCGGCATCGCCAGACGGCGCGCGGAGGACTGGAAGCGCCGGGCGTTGGCGTCGGGGCGGAAGCTGGCGACGGAGCCGTCGGGCCTGCGGTACGCCTTCAGTCCTTCGAAGATCTCCTGCGCGTAGTGCAGGACGTTGGTGGCCGGGTCGAGGGAGAGCGGACCGTACGGCACGAGCTGGCCGTCGTGCCAGCCCCGGCCCTCGGTCCAGCGGATCGTCACCATGTGGTCGGTGAAGTGGCGGCCGAACCCGGGGTTGGCCAGGATCGCCTCCCGCTCCGCTTCGGACAGCGGGCTGGAGGAGGGCTTGAGCTCGATCGTGGGCGTCGTCATCGTTGCGTGTCCTTCACCGGTTGTGTGTGACGGACCGCGCCGACGCCGCTACCAGTGCTCTGCTAGGACGTCCGAGCTTGCCCGCATGCCGCGGCCCCACGTTCGATTATCGCCCGTGGAAAGCGGTGCGGGAAACGGTGTGCGCGCGGTCCGGAGTGTGAGAGGGGGCACCCGGCGACCGCGAAAAGGGGACAGCCGCCGGGCGCTGAGGGCGACCCGGCGGCTGTGTGAGTGATCAGTCGGCGGGTCAGCTCGCTACGCGTACCGCGAGCGCGTCGCCGATCTCGGCCGTCGTGCGGACGGAGTCCCCGCGCTCGGTCAGGTCGGCCGCGACGGCGTCCTCGATGCGGCCGGCCTCGGTCTCGTAGCCGAGGTGGCGCAGGAGCAGCGCGACGGAGAGGACGGTGGCCGTCGGGTCCGCCTTGCCCTGGCCCGCGATGTCCGGCGCGGAGCCGTGGACGGGCTCGAACATGGAGGGGAACTCGCCGCTCGGGTTGATGTTGCCCGAGGCGGCGACGCCGATGCCGCCGGAGACGGCCGCGGCGAGGTCGGTGATGATGTCGCCGAAGAGGTTGTCGGTGACGATCACGTCGAACCGCTCGGGCTGCGTGACGAGGAAGATCGTCGCCGCGTCCACGTGCAGGTAGTCGGTGGTGACCTCGGGGAACTCCTCGGCCACCTTGTTGAAGATGTTGGTCCAGAGGTGACCGGCGTACGCCAGGACGTTGTTCTTGTGGACCAGCGTCAGCTTCTTGCGCGGGCGGGCCTGGGCGCGGGCGAAGGCGTCGCGGACCACGCGCTCGACACCGAAGGCCGTGTTCACGGAGACCTCGGTGGCGACCTCGTGCGGCGTGCCGGTCCGGATGGAGCCGCCGTTGCCGGTGTACGGGCCCTCGGTGCCCTCGCGGACCACGACGAAGTCGATCTCGGGCTGACCCTTGAGCGGGGTCGACACGCCGGGGAGCAGCTTCGAGGGACGCAGGTTCACGTGGTGGTCGAAGAGGAAGCGGAGCTTCAGCAGGAAGCCGCGCTCCAGGACGCCGGACGGGACCGACGGGTCTCCGATCGCGCCGAGGAGGATGGCGTCGTGCTGCTTCAGCGCCTCGGCGTCCGCGTCGGTGAGGGTCTCACCGGTCGCGTGGTAGCGCTTGGCGCCGAAGTCGTACTCCTTCGTCTCCAGCTTCACATCCTGCGGGAGCGCGGCGGCGAGGACCTTGAGGCCCTGGGCCACGACCTCCTGGCCGATGCCGTCGCCGGGAATGACTGCGAGATCGATGCTGTGAGACATGTCGGCACCCTACTCCTCGTCCCAGCGGCTGACACGCGATGTCCACCATACGGACGTACGCGGGGTCCGGGCCCGGACCGGCGGGGCCCGGGGCCCGGCAGGGGTCAGTGGCCGGACTCGCCGCCGTTGTCGCGGCGGTCGAGGGCCCGCTGGAGGGCCGCGGCGGCGTTCTTGCGGGCGTCGTCGCTGGGGCGGGAGGCGGAGTGACGGACGCGACGGGCGGTCTGAGTGGCCATGAGGGATCGACTCCTTGAGATCAGTGATGATCCGAGATCAGTGATGATCGAAGGCGCCGGAGGGGGCGGGGAGCGCCGCCGCAGGGGTGGCCTGCACAGGGCGTCGCGCTCTCGACCGCCATTCGCTGATGAAGCGAGACGTTCGGCTCCTACAAAGCTAGGGCAGGGCAGCGCACTTGTCTCCACAACTACTCGGACTTCCTACTATCTGAGACGGCCCCCTCCTTTCGGTTTTCCTAGCTAGGTTGTTTTCCTACCTAGCTAGTGATGGAATACAGCCATGGCCGCAGACCGCAGATCCAGCTGGCTCAAGGGAGTCCTCGACCTGCTCGTCCTCTCCCGCCTGACCGGCGGCGAGAGTTACGGGTACGAGATCGCCAAGGCCCTCGCCGAGGCGGGACTCGGGGAGATCAAGGGCGGGACGCTCTATCCGGTGCTCAACCGGCTGGAGGAAGCGGGGCTGCTGGACGCCGAGTTCCGGGCCGCCGAACGCGGCCCCGGACGCCGCTACTACCGCCTCACCGAGCGGGGGCGCGAACACCTCGCGGCCGAGAGCGCCGCCTGGCTGGAATTCCACCGGGCCGTACGGACCACGCTGCACCCAGGGGGATCGACACCATGACCACGGACACCTACTTCGCCGACCTCGCCACCGCGCTGCGCACCGCGGGCGTGCGGGACGACCAGATCGAGTCGACCGTCGCCGATCTGCGCGGTCACCTCGCCGAGACGGGGGCGGGCCCCGAGGAGGAGTTCGGCCCGGCCGCCGCCTTCGCGGCGCGGCTCGGCGGTCTGGCACCGCTGCCCGGCGAGCCGGACGAGGCGGCCGAGACCTGGACCTGGACCGCGGACCTCTTCAACGACCGGCGGATGCTCGCGGTCCACGGTGACCAGGGCTGGGAGGTGGAGTCGCTCGACGCGCTCGGCCGGTTCGTGTGCCGCCGCGCGCCCGGGGCGGCGCTGCGCTGGGAGTACCGGCGCGAGGTGATCAAGGGCAGACGGCGCGAGCAGGTCCTGGCCGAGCTGGAGCCCGAGGGCTGGGAGCTGTGCGGCGTCTGGATGATGTACGGCTACTTCAAGCGCCCGAAGGCGGCGAGCGCCGGGCCGGCGGGCGAGCTGGGCGCCCGCCCTGCGCGCCCCGGCGGGTGGCTGTTCCTGAGTCGCCGGGGCGCGGTGGCCCTCGGCATCTGGGCGGTCAGCGTGGTGGCGTGCCTGGTGGTGGCCGTCGCGGGTCTCGGCCTGCCGGGGTACGTCTTCCCGCTCTCCGGCATGGGCTGGGCGGCCGCCGCCACGTACATGGCGCACCAGGAGACGAAGCAGGCGCTTCCCGCCCGTGGCCGCTGAGCCGGTCGCCTCACGGCCGACCGCCGGTCACATCACGTCCCCGTCGCGCCAGTCGAAGACGAGCGCGGCGGCGTCCGGTGCCGGCAGCCCCCGGCCCCCGGCGGCCCGCAGATGGAGGGCGTCCTCCTCCCCGGGCAGCGGGACGATCCCCTCGGGGCCCGTCGCCTCGATCCGGCCCCGCCACGGCTCCCAGCCGCGTCCCCGGTAGAAGACGGTCCCCTCCTCGGACGCGGAGAGCGCCCCGAAGGCGTAGGCCCCGTCGATGACCCGCTCCAGCTCGGCCATCACGATCCCGCCGAGACCCTGGCGTCGCCTGTCACCGCGCACGGCGACGCCCTCGACGTACCCCACCCGGAACGAGCGGCCGCCGTGCAGCGCACGGCGCATCACGACGCTGCCGTGCGCGGCGAGGCCGCGCTCGTCCTCCACCCAGGCGTGGAGACCGCCCAGGGTGTGGTCCCAGTCCTCGTCGGAGAAGTCGCCGTCGAACGCGGCGACGAGCATCTCCCGTACGGCGCGTGTCCGTTCGGGGCCCAGTTCGTGGGTGGGGGCGAGGTGTACGGAGTCGGTCACGCCCCCAGTGTGCCGCGGCGGGACCGTGAGGGGCAGGTCCCTCAGGGGAACCGCCCCCGTCCTCGGTTGGGGGACCAAGGAAGGGGGCGGTGTCGGGGACGGGCCGGACGGCCCGTGAGGGGCGTCAGCCCATGTGGGGGTAGCCGTACTCGGTCGGCGGGACCAGGGTCTCCTTGATCGCGCGGGTCAGCGTCCAGCGCATCAGGTTCTGCGGCGCGCCCGCCTTGTCGTTCGTACCGGAGGCGCGGCCGCCGCCGAAGGGCTGCTGGCCGACGACGGCGCCGGTCGACTTGTCGTTGATGTAGAAGTTGCCCGCGGCGAAGCGGAGCTTGTCCATCGTGTACGCGGCGGCGGCGCGGTCGCCCGAGATGACCGAGCCGGTCAGGGCGTAGTCCGAGACCGACTCCATCTGGGTCAGCATCTCGTCGTACTTCTCGTCCTCGTACACGTGGATCGCGAGGATCGGGCCGAAGTACTCGGTCGTGAAGACCTCGTTCGCCGGGTCGGAGCACTCGATGACGGTCGGGCGGACGAAGTAGCCCTCGGAGTCGTCGTAGGTGCCGCCGGCGATGACGGTGCAGGTCGGGTCGGCCTTCGCGCGGTCGATCGCGGCCTTGTTCTTGGCGAAGGAGCGCTCGTCGATCACGGCGCCGATGAAGTTGGTCAGGTCGGTGACGTCACCCATCCGGATGCCGTCGACCTCGGCCGCGAACTCCTCCTTGAAGCCGTCGTTCCAGATCGAGGCCGGGACGTACGCACGCGAGGACGCGGAGCACTTCTGGCCCTGGAACTCGAAGGAGCCGCGGGTCAGCGCGGTCTTCAGGACGGCACGGTCGGCACTCGGGTGGGCGACGACGAAGTCCTTGCCGCCGGTCTCGCCGACGATCCGCGGGTAGGAGCGGTACTTCTCGATGTTGTTGCCGACCGTCTTCCACAGGTGCTGGAAGGTCCGGGTCGAGCCGGTGAAGTGGATGCCGGCCAGGTCGCGGTGGTTCAGGGCCACCTCGGAGACGGCGATGCCGTCGCCCGTCACCAGGTTGATGACGCCCTTGGGCAGGCCGGCCTCCTCCAGGAGCTCCATGAGGAGCACGGCGGAGTGGGTCTGCGTCGGGGACGGCTTCCAGACCACCACGTTGCCCATGAGGGCGGGGGCGGTCGGCAGGTTGCCGGCGATGGCCGTGAAGTTGAACGGCGTGATCGCGTAGACGAAGCCCTCCAGCGGGCGGTGGTCGAGGCGGTTCCACACACCCGGGGAGTTCGCCGGCGGCTGCTCGGCGAGGATCTGGCGGGCGTAGGCCACGTTGAAGCGCCAGAAGTCGACCAGCTCACAGGGGGTGTCGATCTCCGCCTGCTGGGCCGTCTTGGACTGGCCGAGCATGGTGGAGGCGGCGAGCGTCTCGCGCCAGGGGCCGGCCAGCAGCTCCGCCGCGCGCAGGATGATCGCGGCGCGGTCGTCGAAGGACATCGCGCGCCAGGCCGGGGCGGCGGCCAGGGCGGCGTCGATGGCGTCCTGGGCGTCCTGCTCGGTGGCCGCGGCGAAGGTGCCGAGGACGGCCTTGTGGTTGTGCGGCTGGACGACGTCGAAGCGCTCGCCGCCGCCCATGCGCTTGACGCCGCCGATGGTCATCGGAAGCTCGCGCGGGTTCTCGGCCAGTTCCTTGAGCTTGGCCTCGAGGCGGACGCGCTCGGCGGAACCGGGGGCGTAGCTGTGCACCGGCTCGTTGACCGGAGTGGGGACCTGGGTGACAGCGTCCATGAGTCTCGTTACTCCTTGTGAGAGGTGGGCTCAGCCCTTGGTGAGGATGGAGCGGGCGAAGAAGAGGAGGTTGGCCGGCTTCTCCGCGAGGCGGCGCATGAAGTAGCCGTACCAGTCGGTGCCGAAGGCGGTGTAGACGCGCATGCGGTGGCCCTCGGCGGCGAGACGGTTCTGCTCCTCGCCGCGGATGCCGTAGAGCATCTGGAACTCGTACTCGTCCAGTTTGCGCCCGGCGCGGCGGGCCAGCTCCTGGCCGATGGAGATGAGCCGCGGGTCGTGCGAGCCGATCATCGGGTAGCCCTCGCCGTCCATGAGGATCTTCATGATCCGGACGTAGGCCTTGTCGATCTCGGACTTGTCCTGGAGGGCGACGGACGCGGGCTCCTTGTAGGCGCCCTTCACGATCCGGACGCGGGAGCCGTCGGCCGCGAGGCGGCGGGCGTCCTCCTCCGTGCGGAAGAGGTACGCCTGGATGACGCAGCCGGTCTGCGGGAAGTCCTTCCGCAGCTCCTGGTGGATGGCGAACATCGAGTCGAGGGTGGTGTGGTCCTCGGCGTCCAGCGTGACCGTGGTGCCGATCTCGGCGGCGGCCTCGACGACGGGCCGGACGTTGGCGAGGGCCAGCTCGTGCCCGCCCGCCCGTCGCCCACCACCACCCTCGACCGAGAACCCCGCAGGCTCGCCCCCCTCGATCTCCAGCGCTTGTCCGAACATCGACAGCTTCACCGACATCTCGGCGCGGGCGCCCAGGCCCAGCTCCTTGAGGCGGCCGATCAGCTCCAGGTAGGCGTCACGGGCGGCATGGGACTGCTCGACGGTGGTGATGTCCTCGCCGACGACGTCGAGGGTGACCTCCAGGCCGCGGCCGGTGATGTCCCGTACGATCGGGATGACGTGGTCGACGGTCTCACCGGCGATGAACCGGTCGACGACCTGCTTGGTCCCCGGGGCGGCCGACACGAAACGGCGCATCTTGTCGCTGCGGGACGCGGCGAGGATCACGGGACCCAGCACGGGGACCTCCAGAAGGGCAGGGTGACGAAGCGTGCCGTAGCCGGTCTTTCGTAAGGAACCGGGAACAGCACGGAGAACCACCGTGAAACCTAAGGATCGCTCCGATCCTCTGCCATCGACAGCTGTCACGCATCCGTGCGCGGCATCTCATACATATGTCTGAAGGGTGCGAGAATGGGGCCGTGAAGGGCGATTACCAGGAGCTGGTGGACGAGATCTCGGCGTTGCTCGGAGCCCCGGCGACGCTGGAGAACCGTGACTTCGGGCTGATCGCCTTCGGCGCCCACGACAGCGACGACGACAGCGCGATGGACCCGGTCAGGACGCGGTCGATCCTGACGCGGAAGTCGACCCCGGCCGTCCGCGCCTGGTTCGAGGGCTTCGGCATCACCCGGGCGACGGGCCCGGTCCGCATCCCCGCCGCCCCCGACGCCGGGGTCTTCCGGGACCGCATCTGCCTTCCCGTACGGCACCGGGGGGTCGTCCTCGGGTACGTCTGGCTGCTCGACGCCGAGCCGCACCCCACGCCCGCCCAGCTCGCGGCGGCCATGGAGGTCGCCACCCGGATCGGCGGCCTCCTCGCGGACGAGGAGCGCGCGGGCTCCGACCTCTCACGCGAGTTCGCCGCCGTCCTGACCGCCGGTCGGGGCTGGCAGGGCGACATGGCCCTGGCGGCGCTGCGCGCGGCTCTGGGGCCCGGCGCGGACGGTCTGCACACCGTGGTCTGCGTGACCCCCTGGCAGGGCGAGGCCCCCTCGATCCGGGCGGTCCCCGGCGCGGCGGCGGTCACGGCGCTCCCGGACGGCGGATCCCTCGCGGCCCTCGTACGGCTGCGCACGGCCGAGGACCTCTCCCCCGCCCGTACGGCCGCGGAACGGCTGCGCGCGAACGCCCCGGCCGGTATCGCCACCCCCCGGCGCGGTCTCGCGGAGCTCCCGGCGGCCTGGCGGGAGGCCAGCACGGCGGCCCGCGCCGCGGCGGCTCAGCCGAAGCTCGGGCCGGTCGCCGACTGGGCCGGGATCGGGCCGTACCGCCTCCTCGCGGCGCTGTACCACCCCGAGATCGACCCCGTCGTCGCGCCGCTGCTCGCCCCCGCGCACGCCGAGCTGGCCCGGACGGCGGAGGTGTTCCTCGACAACGCCGGCCAGGCGGGCCGGACGGCGGCCGCCCTCGGCATCCACCGTCAGACCCTCTACTACCGGCTCTCCAGGGTCGAGCAGCTCACGGGCCTGGACCTGGACGACGGCGAGGACCGCCTGCTGCTCCACATGTCCCTGAAGTCGGCCCGCCTCTAGAGAGCCCCGTCGGCACGGGCCACGCACGAACGCCCGCACCCGGCGTCCGGACCGAGACGACGGTCCAGAAGCCGGGTGCGGGCGTGGCTGTGCGGTCGATCAGACCAGGTTGACCGAACGGGCCGAGTTCGCGCCGATCTCCTCGGAGATCTCCGCGATGACGTTCGCCGGAACCGTGTCGTCCACGGTGAGCACGACGAGCGCCTCGCCGCCCTCCTCCGTGCGGGAGACCTGCATGCCCGCGATGTTCAGACCGGCCTCGCCGAGAATCCGGCCGACCGTGCCGACCACACCCGGACGGTCCTCGTAGCGCAGCACGACCATGTGGTCGGCGAGCGCCAGGTCCACGTCGTAGTCGCCGACGGCGACGATCTTCTGGAGGTGCTTGGGGCCGGCCAGGGTGCCGGAGACCGAGACCTCCTCGCCGCTCGCGAGCGTGCCGCGCACGGTGACCACGTTGCGGTGGTCCGGGGACTCGCTGGAGGTCGTCAGCCGCACCTCGACACCGCGCTCCTGCGCGAACAGCGGGGCGTTGACGTACGACACGGTCTCGTCGACCACGTCCTCGAACACGCCCTTGAGCGCGGAGAGTTCGAGCACCTTCACGTCGTGCTGGGTGATCTCGCCGTACACCTCGACGTCGAGCCGCGCCGCGACCTCGCCCGCGAGGGCGGTGAAGATGCGGCCGAGCTTCTCGGCGAGCGGCAGACCCGGCTTGACGTCCTCGGCGATGACGCCGCCCTGGACGTTGACCGCGTCCGGCACCAGCTCGCCGGCGAGCGCGAGGCGCACCGAACGGGCGACCGCGATACCGGCCTTCTCCTGGGCCTCGTCCGTGGACGCGCCGAGGTGCGGGGTGCAGACGACCTGGTCGAGCTCGAAGAGCGGGGAGTCCGTGCAGGGCTCCTTGGCGTACACGTCGAGACCCGCGCCGGCGACCCGGCCCTCCTTGAGGGCGGAGAACAGGGCGGCCTCGTCGACGATCCCGCCGCGCGCGGCGTTGACGATGCGGACGGTGGGCTTGACCTTGTGCAGCGCCTCGTCGCCGATGAGACCGAGGGTCTCGGGGGTCTTCGGGAGGTGGACGGTGATGAAGTCGGCGACCTCCAGGAGCTCGTCCAGGGCCAGCAGCTTCACCCCCATCTGGGCGGCGCGGGCCGGCTGCACGTAGGGGTCGTAGGCGACGATCTTCATCCCGAACGCGGACATGCGCTGGGCGACCAGGACGCCGATGCGGCCGAGGCCGACGACACCGAGGGTCTTCTCGCTCAGCTCGACACCCGTGTACTTCGACCGCTTCCACTCGCCGTTCTTCAGGGCGGTGTTGGCCTGCGGGATGTTACGGGCGGTGGCGACGAGCAGGCCGCAGGCGAGCTCGGCGGCGGTGACGATGTTGGACGTCGGGGCGTTGACGACCATCACGCCGGCCTTGGTGGCGGCGGAGACGTCCACGTTGTCCAGGCCGACACCGGCACGGGCGACGACGCGGAGCTTGTTCGCGGCGGCGATGGCCTCCGCGTCGACCTTGGTCGCGGAGCGGACCAGGATCGCGTCCACGTCGGCGATGGCGGGAATCAGCTCGTCGCGGTCGGCGCCGTTGCAGTGCCGGATCTCGAAGTCCGGTCCCAGCGCGTCCACGGTGGCGGGCGACAGCTCTTCAGCGATGAGTACGACAGGTTTCGAGCTCACGTGAGTCCTCACAGATCCAGTGCGGACGGCCGTCCCGACGGCCGCAGGCGGTGGAGGGGGCTTGCCGCGTGAAAGCGCACGACGCTGTGGGCCTGAACGCGAATGTTGTTGAGAGTGTAGTGGTGCGCCGGTGCGCATCATGCGCCTCGTTGGAAGGATCACCCGTCCGTGGTTGGACGGGCTGGCCAACGATGTGGGAAGGGGCCGGACGCTGTGTCCGGCCCCTCCCCCTACGCCCGGGGGCGTGGGGGGATCCCCACCGAAGGCTTACGCCTCCTCGTCGTTCACCCAGCTCATGAGCTTGCGCAGCTCCTTGCCGGTGGTCTCCAGGAGGTGCTTCTCGTCCTGGGTCTTGTACTCGTCGTACTTCTTCAGGCCGCCGTGGTACTCGTCCATCCAGTTCTTGGCGAACGTGCCGTCCTGGATCTCGGTGAGGACCTGCTTCATCTCGGCCTTGGTGGCGTCCGTGATGATGCGGGGGCCGGTGACGTAGTCGCCCCACTCGGCGGTCTCGGAGACCGACCAGCGCATCTTCTCCAGGCCGCCCTCGTACATGAGGTCGACGATGAGCTTCAGCTCGTGGAGGCACTCGAAGTAGGCGATCTCCGGCTGGTAGCCGGCCTCGACCAGGGTCTCGAAGCCCGCCTTCACCAGCGCGGAGGCACCGCCGCAGAGGACGGCCTGCTCGCCGAAGAGGTCGGTCTCGGTCTCCTCGGTGAAGGTCGTCTTGATGACGCCGGCGCGGGTGCCACCGATGGCCTTGGCGTAGGAGAGCGCCAGGGCGAAGGCGTTGCCCGTGGAGTCCTGCTCGACGGCGGCGATCGCGGGGACGCCGCGGCCCTCCTCGTACTGGCGACGGACCAGGTGGCCCGGGCCCTTGGGGGCGACCAGGGCGACGTCCACGTTGGCCGGGGGCTTGATGAAGCCGAAGCGGACGTTGAAGCCGTGGGCGAAGAACAGGGCGTCGCCGTCCTGAAGGTTGCCCTTGATGGACTCCTCGTAGACCTGAGCCTGGATCGGGTCCGGGATCAGGATCATGATGACGGAGGCCTCGGCGGCCGCCTCGGCGGGCGTCACCACGCGCAGGCCCTGCTCCTCGGCCTTCGCCTTGGACTTGGAGCCCTCGTGCAGACCGACGCGGACGTCGACACCCGAGTCACGGAGCGACAGCGCGTGGGCGTGGCCCTGGCTGCCGTATCCGATCACCGCGACCTTGCGGCCCTGGATGATGGACAGGTCGGCGTCGTCGTCGTAGAACAGCTCGGCCACTGGGAATCTCCTTGAAGTGCTGGTGTTGCTTCCCACCGTACGGCGGTCGGCGGAAGGAAGGTTGTCGGGTCTCGCCAGGCGGACCGCCGGACGGACCGGTGGTCGACCGTCCGGCGGTGCGTGAGGGGTCAGGCGCTGCGGTCGAGGGAGCGCAGGGAGCGGTCCGTGATGGACCGGGCACCACGCCCTATGGCGATCGTGCCGGACTGCACGAGTTCCTTGATGCCGAACTGCTCCAGCATCTTGAGCATCGCGTCGAGCTTGTCACTCGAACCGGTGGCCTCGATGGTGACGGCCTCGGGCGAGACGTCCACGGTCTTGGCGCGGAACAGCTGGACGATCTCGACGATCTGGGAGCGGGTCTCGTTGTCGGCGCGGACCTTCACCAGGACGAGCTCGCGCTGGATCGCGGCGCTGGGCTCGAGTTCGACGATCTTCAGGACGTTGACCAGCTTGTTGAGCTGCTTGGTCACCTGTTCCAGGGGCAGGTCCTCGACATTGACCACGATGGTGATGCGGGAGATGTCGGGGTGTTCGGTGACACCGACGGCGAGCGAGTCGATGTTGAAGCCGCGGCGGGAGAACAGGGCGGCGATCCGCGCGAGGATGCCGGGGGTGTTCTCCACCAGGACGGAGAGCGTGTGCCTAGTCATGTGCGTCGTTCCTCTTCCTACGGCTCTCTGTCTCAGTCGTCTTCGTTGTCGCCGAAGTCGGGGCGGACGCCCCGGGCGGCCATGACCTCGTCGTTGGAGGTGCCGGCGGCGACCATCGGCCACACCTGGGCGTCCTCGTGGACGATGAAGTCGACCACGACGGGGCGGTCATTGATCGCGTTGGCCTCGGCGATGACCTTGTCCAGGTCGGCCGGGTCCTCGCAGCGCAGCGCGACGCAGCCCATGGCCTCGGACAGCTTGACGAAGTCCGGGATGCGGGTGCCCTTGGAGGGCTCAAGGCCGGTGGCGTCCGGGCCGGAGTGCAGCACCGTGTTGGAGTAGCGCTGGTTGTAGAAGAGGGTCTGCCACTGGCGGACCATTCCGAGGGCGCCGTTGTTGATGATGGCGACCTTGATCGGGATGTTGTTGAGCGCGCAGGTGACGAGCTCCTGGTTCGTCATCTGGAAGCAGCCGTCGCCGTCGATCGCCCAGACCGGGCGGTCCGGCATGCCGGCCTTGGCGCCCATCGCGGCCGGGACCGCGTACCCCATCGTTCCGGCGCCGCCGGAGTTCAGCCAGGTGGCCGGCTTCTCGTAGTCGATGAAGTGGGCGGCCCACATCTGGTGCTGGCCGACGCCCGCGGCGTAGATGGTGTCGGCGGGGGCGAGCTGGCCGATGCGCTGGATGACCTGCTGCGGCGACAGGCTGCCGTCCTCGGGCAGGTCGTAGCCGAGCGGGTAGGTCTCGCGCCAGCGGTTGAGGTCGCTCCACCAGGCGGTGTAGTCGCCCTTGTTGCCCTCGCTGTGCTCGGCCTGGACGGCCTGGACCAGGTCGGCGATGACCTCGCGTGCGTCACCGACGATCGGGACGTCGGCGGTGCGGTTCTTGCCGATCTCGGCCGGGTCGATGTCGGCGTGGACGATCTTGGCGAAGGGGGCGAAGCTGTCCAGCTTGCCGGTGACACGGTCGTCGAAGCGGGCTCCGAGGGCGACGATCAGGTCGGCCTTCTGCAGCGCGGTGACGGCGGTGACCGCACCGTGCATGCCCGGCATTCCCACGTGCAGCGGGTGGCTGTCGGGGAACGCGCCCAGCGCCATCAGGGTGGTGGTGACGGGGGCGCCGGTGAGCTCGGCGAGGACCTTCAGCTCGGCGGTGGCGCCGGCCTTCAGGACGCCGCCGCCGACGTACAGGACCGGGCGCTTGGCGCCGGTGATCAGCTTGGCGGCCTCGCGGATCTGCTTGGCGTGCGGCTTGGTCACCGGGCGGTAGCCCGGCAGGTCGGTCTGCGGCGGCCAGCTGAAGACGGTCTTCGCCTGGAGGGCGTCCTTGGCGATGTCGACCAGGACCGGGCCGGGACGTCCCGTGGAGGCGATGTGGAACGCCTCGGCGATCGTCCTCGGGATGTCCTCGGCCTTGGTGACCAGGAAGTTGTGCTTGGTGATCGGCATCGTGATGCCGCAGATGTCCGCCTCCTGGAAGGCGTCCGTACCGATGGCCTTGGAGGCGACCTGGCCGGTGATCGCGACCAGCGGGACGGAGTCCATGTGGGCGTCGGCGATCGGGGTGACCAGGTTGGTGGCGCCGGGGCCGGAGGTCGCCATGCAGACGCCGACCTTGCCGGTGGCCTGGGCGTAGCCGGTCGCGGCGTGGCCCGCGCCCTGCTCGTGGCGGACCAGGATGTGGCGGACCCGCTTGGAGTCCATCATCGGGTCGTACGCGGGGAGGATGGCGCCGCCCGGAATACCGAAGACGGTGTCGGCCCCCACTTCCTCGAGAGAACGGATGAGGGACTGCGCACCCGTGACGTGCTCGACGGTGGTGGCGGTCTGTCCGCCGTTACGGGCCCGCGGCTGCGGATGGTGCCCGGTGGCCTGCTCGGTCATCAGCATTCTCTTCTCGAAGCAGAGGGTTTTTGCGAGGGTTTGGGGGGAGCCGGTGCAACAAAAAACCCCTCGTGCCGGGAGGCAAGCGAGGGGAGCGCGTCGGGAGCGTTCAAGCCGGGCCGTGTACGGGCCCTGCTTCAGCCGACGCGCTTTCCAAGTACGAGAATTCGGGTGCGCATGGCACTGACCCTCCCCCCGACGCACTGTCAGTGTCAAGTGGGTGGGACAGGCGTCTCATTATGTGAGCCGATCGGGGGATGATTCCCGGCGGGGACCGGGACCGCCTCGACGCTGCGGCCGGGGAGCGGATAGCCGTCCCGCACCAGCGCCCGGCGCAGCCGGTACTCGTCGAGCGGGCCGGAGAAGGCCACGCCCTGGCCGTGCGTGCAGCCCATTCCGCGCAGGGCGAGCACCTGCTCGGGTACGTCCACACCGTCGGCGACGGACTGGAGGCCGAGGTCGCCGGCGATCCGAAGCAGCCCGCTGGTGATCTTGCGGAGCCGGGCGGACTCGACCACGCCTTCCACCAGGCTCCTGTCCAGCTTCAGGACGTCGACGGGGAGCCGCCGCAGGGCGGTGATGGCGCCGTACCCGCTGCCGAAGCCGTCCAGGGCGATGCGTACGCCGAGCCGGCGCAGGGCGACGAGGCGCTGTTCGAGGTCGTCGAAGGAGACGCGTGGGTCGCTGTCGGCCAGCTCGATCATCAGGGAGCCGGACGGCAGCCCGTGGCGGGTCAGCAGGGCCTCGACGGAGCCGAGCGGCAGGGAGCGGTCGAGCAGTCCGCGGGCGGAGAGCCGGATGGAGACCGGCGTGCGGTGGCCGAGTCCGGCCCGTTCGGCGGCCTGCTCGACGGCCTCCTCGAGGAGCCAGCGGCCCAGTGCGGCGGTGCGCTCGTCGTCGTCGGCGACCCGCAGGAACTCGGCGGGGGTGAAGAGGATCCCCTGCGCGGAACGCCAGCGGGCCTGGGCGGCGACGGCCGCGATCCGGCCGGTGGTGAGGTCGACGACCGGCTGATGGAGCAGGGCGAACTCGCCCTCGTGCAGCGCGGTGCGCAGCCGGGTGGCCAGTTCCGTCCGGCGGACGACCTCGGCCTGCATCTGCGGGGCGTAGAGCTCCACGCGGTCCTTGCCGCCGGCCTTGGCCCGGTACATGGCGAGGTCGGCGTTGCGCAGCAGGTCCCCGGCGCCGATGCCGGGCTCGGCGAAGGCGACGCCGATGGAGGCGGCGACCCGCACGTCGTCACCTCCCTCCAGGCGGTACGGCTGGGAGAGCGTGAGGCGCAGCCGGTCGGCGATCTCGGTGACCTGGCACTCGCGCGCCGCCCTGTCCCGCCCTCCGTCGCCGAGGATCAGGGCGGCGAACTCGTCGCCCCCGAGGCGCGCGGCGGTGTCCCCGGCCCGTACGGAGTCCTGGAGGCGCCGGGCGGCCTGGACGAGCAGTTCGTCGCCGGCCTGGTGGCCCAGCCGGTCGTTGACGCCCTTGAAGCCGTCGAGGTCGATGAAGAGCACGGCGGTGCCGGGGTCGGAGGAGCGCCGGCCGCTGAGGGCGCCCTTGACCCGCTTCGTGAAGAGGGCGCGGTTGGGCAGGTCGGTGAGCGGGTCGTGTTCGGCGTTGTGCTGGAGCTGGGCCTGGAGGCGGACCCGTTCGGTCACGTCCCGGCTGTTGAAGATCAGGCCGCCCTGGTGGCGGTTGACGGTGGACTCGACGTTGAGCCAGTCGCCCCGGCCGGAGCGGAAGCGGCATTCGATACGGGTCGTGGGCTCCTGCGCGGGGGACGCGGCCAGGAACCGGCGCACTTCGTGGACCACGCCACCGAGGTCGTCGGGGTGGATGAGGGAGGCCAGCTCGGAGCCGATCAGCTCCTCGGCCTCCCGGCCGTAGACCCCCGAGGCGGCGGGGCTCACGTAGCGGAGTATGCCGTTGGGCGCGGCGATCATGATGACGTCGCTGGAGCCCTGCACCAGGGACCGGAAGTGGTTCTCCTTCTGGGCCAGCTCGTGGGTGAGGGCGATGTTGTCGAGCAGCATGATGCCCTGGCGCACCACGAGGGCGAGCACGACCGTGCAGCCGGTGAAGACGACCACGCGGTCCACTCTGCGTCCCTCGACGACGTTGTACAGGATGCCGAGCGTGCAGACGGCCGCGGCGAGGTAGGGCGTGAGGGCGGCGAGCGAGCCGGCCACCGGGCGGCTGTGCGGGCGCTGGCCGCGCGGGGCGGGGGGAGGGGGCACCGGGTCGGGCGGCCGCCGCACCCCCCAGGGGGCGTACGCGAGGAGCAGCGAACCGGCGAACCAGCCGGCGTCGAGGAGTTGTCCCGAGGCGTAGTTCTCGCGCAGCAGCGGGGACGTGAACAGGGCGTCGCACAGGACGGTGAGGGCGAGGGCCGCGATGGCGGTGTTGATCGCCGAGCGGTTCACGTGGGCCCGCCGGAAGTGGAGGACGAGGACCATGCTGACGAGAACGATGTCGAGCAGGGGGTAGGCCAGGGTCAGCGCGGCCCGGGCGACGCTCTCGCCCTCGAAGTGCGCGGTGTGGGCGAGGGCGAGACTCCACGAGAGGGTCAGCAGGGAGCCCCCGATGAGCCAGGCGTCGAGTGCGAGGCAGACCCAGCCGGCCCGGGTGACGGGCTTCTTGGCGAGCACGAGCAGGCCGACGATGGCGGGCGGGGCGAAGAGCAGGAAGAAGAGGTCGGCGATGGAGGGGCTGGGCACTTCCTGGTCGAGCACGACCTCGTACCACCCCCAGACGGCGTTCCCGGCGGCGGCCATGACGGAGGAGAAGGCGAAGAGCAGCCAGGCCGGGCGGAAGCGGCTCTCGCGGACCCGGCCGTAGAGGAAGCAGGAGACGCCGGCGGCGAGGGCCGCGGCGCTGAGTCCGAAGTCCCCCATGACGAGGGCCAGCCGCTCCGACCCCCAGCCGAGGGCCGCGCCGGTGGCGTATCCCCCGCAGATCAGCCCGAGGACGATCTGCGGGAGGAGCCCGCCGGCGCCGTGCCGGGGCGGGGCGGGGCGGCGCCACCCGGGACGGGCGCCCGCTCCCGGGGGCGCGGAGCCGGACGCGGGGGCGTGGTCCGCCCCCCTGGAGTGGTCGCGGTCGATCAGGGCGCCGGGGGTGGTCATCGGTGCTCCCGGCGCCTCGTCGGCACGGACGTGCTCCCGCGTCGCGGGGTCCACGGCGGCGGGGGTGCCGCCGGCACCCGGCGGGAGAGCGCCGCGGCCGCCGCCCGCCTCGGCGGTGCGCCGGTCGGCCCGGGCCGGCAGGGTGGCGGTGTCCCGCGCTCCGCGCGGACGTCCGCGCGGAGCGGAAAGCGGTCCCGCGTCGCCTGGGGCGGTGGCCCGTGCTCCGTCCGGACCGCCGTCCGGCGCGGGTGGTCGTCCCGCGTCACGTGGGGCGGTGGCCCGTGCTCCGTCCGGACCGCCCGCCGGCGCGGGTGGTCGTCCCGCGTCGCGTGCGAGGGTCGTCGACGGCGGTCCCGCCGCGTCGGATCGTCGGTCCGTCGGCCGTACGTCACCCGTCACCCCCCTCGGAATCTCATGTCCCGTCACGTCGCTCCCCAGCGTCAGCCCGTACTCGACGCAGTCCCCCACATCGGGACGATACACCAGGACGGTCACTCAGGGACAGGGGTGCAGTACTCTCCGTGACTGGGCGGCGCTCGGCCGGGGCGCACCGCGGAACGGCGCGCCCCGGGGCACTCGCGGGCGCGGGGGTCAGGTCGTCAGGACCACGTTCTCCAGGGGCTCCCCCGCCGCGAACCGGGTCAGCTGGGCGGCGATCAGCCGCTTGGCGCGCGGCATGAACGCCGAGGTGGAGCCCCCGACGTGAGGGCTGACGAGGACACCGGGAGCGTGCCACAGGGGGTGTCCGGCCGGCAGCGGTTCGGGATCGGTGACGTCGAGCGCCGCGGTGATCCGGCCGCTCTCGACCTCCTTGAGCAGCGCGGCCGTGTCCACGACCGGACCCCGGGCCACGTTCACCAGCAGGGCGTCGTCCTTCATCCGCCCGAGGAAGACCGCGTCGGCGAGGTGCCGGGTGTCGGGGGTGAGCGGAGTGGAGAGGACCACCACGTCCGCCTGCGGCAGCAGGGCGGGCAACTCGGAGAGCGGGTGCACCGGCCCGCGCTCTGTGGCACGCGCGGAGCGCGCGACGCGCACGACCCGCGCGCACTCGAACGGCACGAGCCGGTCCTCGATGGCGGCGCCGATCGACCCGTACCCCACGATCAGGACGGTCCTGTCCGCGAGCGCCGGGTAGAAGCCGGAGCGCCACTCCTCGGCGTCCTGGCCGCGGACGAAGCCGGGGATGCCGCGCAGCGAGGCGAGGATCAGGGCGAGCGTCAGCTCGGCCGTGCTGGCCTCGTGCACGCCCTTGGCGTTGCACAGCTCGACGCCGGGCCCCAGGGAGGCGAGGCCGGGGGTCACGTGGTCGGTCCCGGCGGAGAGCGTCTGCACGGCCCGCAGGGAGGTCATCCCGGCGAGGGGCCGGACGGCGATCTCGGAGCCCTTCATGTACGGCACGACGTAGAAGGCACAGTGCGCCGGGTCGGCGGGGAAGTCGGGTCCGCCGTCCCAGAAGCGGTAGTTCGGCCCGGACGCGCCCGGTACGGGAAGTCCGTCGATCTCCTGCGCCGGAAGGGGAAGCCACACGTCAGGGGTCGTCTTGTCGAAGGTCATGACCGCGAGGCTATGCGAAGAACTCGGGGCCCCATTGGTTAGTTTGGGGGACGGCACAGGGAGGGGTACCGGCAGGTGGAGCGCAGGACTATCGGGGCGGCGGCGCTCGACGTGGGCGCGGTGGGCCTGGGCTGTATGCCGATGAACTGGGCCTACAGCGGCTCGCAGCAGCGGGGTGACCGTTCGCTGCGCACGGTGCACGCGGCGCTGGACGCCGGGGTGAGCCTGCTCGACACCGCCGACATGTACGGGCCGTTCACCAACGAGCTCCTGCTGGGGCGGGTGTTGAAGGAGCGCCGGGCCGAGGCGTTCGTCTCGACGAAGTGCGGTCTGCTCGTCGGCGACCAGCACGTGGTGGCCAACGGCCGTCCCGGGTACGTACGGCGGGCCTGCGACGCGTCGCTGCGGCGGCTGCAGACGGATGTGATCGACCTCTACCAGCTGCACCGCGCGGACCCGGAGGTGCCGGTCGAGGAGACCTGGGGGGCCATGGCCGAGCTGGTGTCGGCGGGCAAGGTGCGGGCGCTCGGCCTGTGTGCGGTGGGCGCGCGGGCGCCACGGCGGGGCGCGGGCGCCGATCTGTACGAGGGAACGATTCGGCAGCTGGAGCGGGTCCAGCAGGTGTTCCCGGTGAGCGCGGTGGAGGCCGAGCTGTCGGTGTGGTCGCCGGAGGCGCTGGAGCGGCTGCTGCCGTGGTGTGAGGCGCGGGGCGTGGGCTTCCTCGCCGCTATGCCGCTGGGGAACGGCTTCCTCACCGGGACGCTGACGCCCGGTGGCGGCTTCGAGCCGGACGACCCTCGCGCCCGGCACCCCCGCTTCACGGCCGAGATGATGGCCGCCAACCAGCCCCTGGTGGCCGGTCTGCGGCGAGTGGCGGCGCGGCACGGCGCGGAGGTGACGCCGGCGCAGGTGGCACTGGCGTGGGCGCTGGGCCGGGGGCCGCACGTGGTCCCGATCCCGGGCGCGAAACGGGAGCGCTGGGCGGTGGAGAACGCGCGGGCGGCCGAGCTGGTCCTGACGCCGGCGGACCTGGCGGAGATCGCGCGACTGCCGCCGCCCCGGGGGTCGTGGGACTGAGCCGGGGGGGCGCGGGAGCGGGGCGGGAGGGCGCGGGAGCGGGGCGGATCGCGAACGCGGCGGGGCAGGACGGGCCGCGTGGGGCCGGGCCGGGACGCACGGCCGGGCCTCGTCGGACCGGGTCGTGGAGACCGGGCGTCGGCCGGGGCCCTGGGCCCTGCCCGCGCGCCGGCGGCCGGGGCGCGGGGCGGCCGGCTCCCGTCGCGAGGCGGGCCGCCGGGTCGGGAGGTGCGATCGCGCACGCGTGTGGGCCGGGCGGTGTATCAAGGGTGGAGGGGATGCCGCTCCGAGAGGGGACCGAGCCGTGAGCCGGACCATGAGCCGAACCGTGAAGAGCCTGTGGGCCGCCGCCGCGCTCGCCCTGGTGGCGGGGGCGGGATGCTCCTCGGGCGGGGACGCGCGCGGCGGACAGCAAGCGGCGCCCTCGTCGCCCTCCGCCTCGTCGCCCTCCGCCTCGTCGCCCTCCGCCTCGTCGCCTCCGCCGGCGGGGGTGACGGTCGCCGGCACGCTGACCGAAGGCCTGGAGTCACCGTGGGGCGTCGCCGTCCTGTCGGACGGCGATCTGCTGGTCGCCTCCCGCGACGAGCGGACGGTCACCCGCGTCGACGGCCGGTCCGGTGCCAAGACGCCGCTCGGTGTGGTGCCGGGCGTGGTCCCCGGTGGAGAGGGCGGGCTGCTCGGCCTGGCCGTGCGGGACGGGTTCGTGTACGCGTACCTCACCGCCGAGTCGGACAACCGCATCGTCCGGATGCGGTACGGCGGCGGGGCAGGGGACCGGCTCGGGCCGCCCGAGGAGGTCCTCACCGGCATCCCGAAGGGGAACGTGCACAACGGCGGGCGGATCGCCTTCGGCCCCGACGGGATGCTGTACGCCGGCACCGGCGAGCGCGGCGAGACCGGCCTGGCACAGGACCGCGAGTCGCTGGGCGGCAAGATCCTGCGGATGACGCCCGAGGGCGACCCCGCGCCCGGCAACCCCTTCCCCGGCTCGGTGGTCTACTCGTACGGGCACCGCAACGTGCAGGGCCTGGCCTGGGACGCGGACCGACGGCTGTGGGCGGCCGAGTTCGGCCAGACGACCTGGGACGAGCTGAACCTCGTCCGGCCGGGCGGGAACTACGGCTGGCCGGAGGTCGAGGGCCGGGGCGACGACCCCGACTTCGTGGACCCGGTGGCGCAGTGGCGGACGTCCGAGGCCTCCCCCAGCGGGATCGCGTACGCCGGGGGCGCGATCTGGATGGCCGGGCTCAGGGGCGAGCGGCTGTGGCGCGTCCCGCTCTCCGGCGCCGAGCGCGCCGGGGAACCCCAGGCGTTCCTGACCGAGGAGTACGGCCGGCTGCGCACGGTGGTCGCGGCGGGTGACGGCCGGCTCTGGCTGACCACCAGCGAGACCGACACCCGGGGCACGCCGGAGCGGGGCGACGACCGGATCCTCCGCCTCGACGTGCGCTGACCCGCCGCGGCGGGTCCTCCTAGGCGGGGGCCTGGACGAGGCGGAGGCGGTGGGCCAGGGCGGCGGCCTCGCCGCGGCCGGAGACGCCCAGCTTGGCGAGGATGTTCGAGACGTGGACGCTCGCGGTCTTCGGGGAGATGAAGAGTTCCTCGGCGATCCGGCGGTTGGTGTGGCCCTCGGCGACCAGTCGCAGCACGTCCCGCTCCCGGGGGGTCAGGCCGAACGCGTCGTCGCCGTGGTCCGGCTCCGGGCCGCGGTCCGGGAGGGTCAGCGGCAGCCGGGCGCGGGCGGCGAGGAGGTCGACGTCCTCCCGGAGCGGGTGGGCCCCCAGGCGCACGGCGGTGGCGTGGGCCTCGCGCAGGAGGACCGCGGCCTCCTCTCGGCGGCCGCCCTCCGCCAGGAGCGCGTCGGCCAGGCGGTGCCGGGCGCGGGCTTGCTGGAAGGGGCGCTCCGTTCGCTGGTAGGCGCTGACGACCTCGGCCCAGCGGTCGGCGGAGCCGCGGCCCTCGGCACGGTCCAGCTCCGCCGAGGTGTGCAGGGAGTACGCCTCCCAGACGAGGGCCGGGGCCGCCATCCCCCGTACGCACCGACGGATCACGGCGATCGCCTCCGCGCGGCCCCCCTCGGCGGCCGGCAGGCCGAGTGCGTCGGCCTCGGCGGTGGCGGCGGCGAGGAGCAGCGGCCAGCCCTCGCGGTGCGTGCCGGGCGGGAAGCCGGTCTCCGCCGCCGCGGTCAGTACGGTCCGTGCCTCGTGGATCCGGCCGGCCGCGGCGGCGATGCCCAGCTCGACCTGGCGCGTCGGGACGGTGTACTGCGGCATCGGGTCGGCCTCGCCATAGTGCTCGCGCGCCACGGCCAGCTGCGCGACGGCCACGCTCAGCTCGCCGCGGGTCAGGGCGAGTTGGCCCAGGCGCAGCGCCGCGGAGCCGCGCGGCTTCGAGCGGGTCCCGGCCCGCTCCAGCCACTCGCAGTTGCGCTGGGCCTCGTCCCAGAGTCCGAGGGAGAGCTGCGACTCCGCCTGGTTGGGCGCGGATCCAGCCCTGGCTGTCGAGGAGTCCGTGGTCCCGGGTGAGCCGGATGCCCTCCTCCGCCACCTCGACGGCCTCCCGGGAGCGGCCGAGGTTCTCCAGGACGTGGGAGAGGTTGACGTGGGCGCGGGCGGACTCGTGGTGGAGGCCGAGCGCGCGGGTGCGGTCGCGCACCTCGAACATGGTGGCGAGTCCGGTCTCCCGGTCTCCGGCGTTGACCTGCAGGGTGCCGAGGGTCAGGCGGGCTCCGAGCTCGATGGACTCGTCCTCGACGAGGCGGGCGTACTCGACGGCCCGCTCGGCGGAGGCGAGGCTCTCCGGTCCTGGCTTGTGGAGCATGCCCCAGCCAGCGGCCACGGCGAGGATGCGGGCGTGCACGCCGGACGGGGGCAGGCCCTTGACGAGTTCCTGGGCGGTGGCGATCTCGGCCCAGCCGTCGGACCGTCCGAGGCCCGACACGATCCGGGAGCGCTCGGTCCAGAACCAGGCGGCCCGCAGCGGGTCGCGCTCCTCGCCGTCCTCGCCGTCCAGGAGCCGCAGCGCCATCTTGCCCATCTTCAGGGCGCGTTCGCGTTCGCCGCACAGCCGGGCGGCGTAGGCGGACTCGGCGAGCAGGTCGAGGTAGCGCAGTGGTGTGGTCTCCGGGTCGCAGCCGGACGGAGGGTACGCCTCGGCGTAGTCCATGGGCCGCAGGGAGCCGCGCACCTCGGCGGGGACCTCGTCCCAGAGCTCCAGGGCCCTTTCGAGGAGCCGCAGTTGCTCGGCGTACGCGGAGCGTTTGCGGGTCTCGACGGAGGCCCGGAGCACGGCCGGGAGCGCCCTGGCGGGGTCGTGCGCGCGGTACCAGTAGGTGGCGAGCCGGGTGGCCCGTTCGTCGGCCCGGACCAGCGTGGGGTCGGCTTCCAGGGCCTCGGCGTAGCGCCGGTTGAGGCGGGAGCGCTCGCCGGGCAGCAGGTCGTCGCTGACGGCCTCGCGGACCAGGGAGTGGCGGAAGCGGTAGCCGTCGCCGTCCGGGACGGCGAGCAGGATGTTGGCGCCGACGGCGGCCCTCAGCGCCTCGATGAGGTCGTCCTCGGGGAGCCGCGCGACGGCGGCGAGGAGCGCGTACTCGACGGTGGATCCGCCCTCGGCGACGAGCCGGGCGACCCGCTGGGCGTCGTCGGGGAGGGTCTCGACACGGACGAGCAGCAGATCGCGCAGGGAGTCGGTGAGGGAGCCGGGGGCGCAGCCTGCCTCGTGGGAGACGACGAGTTCCTCGACGAAGAAGGCGTTGCCGTCGGAGCGGTCGAAGATCTCGTCGACGAGGGCGGGGTCGGGTTCGGCGGCGAGGATGCCGGTGAGCTGGCGGCGCACCTCGGTGCGGGTGAACCGGGAGAGCTCGATGCGCCGGATGGTGCGCAGCCGGTCCAGTTCGGCGAGGAGGGGGCGCAGCGGGTGGCGGCGGTGGATGTCGTCGGCGCGGTAGCTGGCGACGACCACGATCCGGCCGCGGCGCAGGGTGCGGAAGAGGTACGCGAGCAGGTGCCGGGTGGACGCGTCGGCCCAGTGCAGGTCCTCCAGGACGAGGGCGATCGTCCGGTCGGCGGCGAGCCGCTCCAGGAGCCGTACGGTGAGTTCGAAGAGACGGGCGGTGGAGTCCTCGTTGGAGGGCTCGTGGCTGCCGACCTCGCCGAGTTCGGGCAGCAGCCGGGCGAGTTCGCCCTCCTGGCCCGCGGCCGCGGCAGCCAGCTCGTCGGGGAGCCGGCGGCCGAGCGAGCGCAGCGCGGTGGAGAAAGGCGCGAACGGCAGTCCGTCCGCGCCCACTTCGACGCAGCCGCCCACGGCAACGACGGCGCCCCGGCCGCAGGCGGCGGCGACGAACTCCTCGATGAGCCGCGTCTTGCCGACACCGGCCTCGCCGCCGAGGAGCAGCGCCTGCGGCTCGCTGTCGGCGTGGGCGCGGGCGAGCGCGTCGGTGAGGGCGGTGAACTCACCGGCCCGGCCGACGAACACGGGGCTGACTGACCTGGTCTGCACGGCGCCGAGCATCGCACAGGCGTCCGCCGTCGTCCCCATACGGGGTCACGCGGCCCGGGCGAAGCGGCTCCGCGCGGCTTCCACCCGCCCTTCGCCGTCGTGATCGCCGGACCGGCGGGCGGCGGCCTTCGCGGCCCGCCGCGCCCGGACGGCCTGGCGGGACAGCCGCTGGTCGGCGGCCTCACGGAGCAACTCGGAGTGGTGCATGCGGTGCAGTTCGTACGGGAACATCTCGTTCTCCCCTGGGCTTCGGCATCGCTCCTTGCGATGCCTCCACTGTCGTCGCCCAGGGGGTACGGCCACATCGGGAGAGTGCCGCATCTTCGGGATACGGGGGGCCTTAGGGAGGGCCGAGGGGGCCTTAGCGGGTCCGATGCTTGGGGCGGTTCCGGTAGGGGGGGGACGGGACCGTCTCAGGTCCCGGTGGTCGGCAGCCCCATCAGGAGGTCGAAGTACATGGCGCCGGAGAGCAGCAGCCCGATGCCGCCCAGGACGGCTCCGGCGGCGGCGACCGCGCGGATCCACGCCGGGCGGCCGGGGTGGGCGAGGGCCAGGACGAGGACGGCCGTGATCACGGCGAGGAAGGCGAAGACGCCGTTGACGAGTGCGGTGGCGTGCCAGGCGTCGCCGTAGATCTCGGAGATCTGCTGGGAGGCGCTGCCGCCCTGGGAGGTCTTGATCTGGCCGATGAGGGCCTCGCGCTCGGCGGCGATCTTTCCGGTCCAGGTGCCGGTCAGCGCCGCGAGCCCGAGGGCCGCAGAGACGACGGCGGCGGCGCCCGCCCCGACGCCGGAGGTCCGCGACGCCTCCTCGCGTTCGGCGGCGGCGAGTTCGGCGGCGATCTCCTCGTCGGTCAGCTCGTCGGCCGCGTCGCCGGTCGCGTCGTCGTGGTCCTGGACGCCCGCCCGGGCGTCCTCGGTCGGCGCCTCGGGGGTCGCGTCGGGGACGGCCGCGTCCGCGTCGGAGCCTGCGGGCGCTGCGGTCTTCTCGATCCTGGCATTCATGGACGGCACGCTAGGCGCCCCCTATGAGAGCCGTCTTAACGGCCGCCTCACGAGCCGGACGACGCCCCGGCCGCCCTCGCCCTCGCCGCGCGCCACTCCGGTGCGAGGACCGCCCAGACCTCCTCGTCGTGACGCTCCCCCCGATAGAGGTGGCTCTCCCGCAGTACGGCCTCCTTCGTCATGCCGAGGCGCCGGGCCACGGCGATGCTGGGCTCGTTCCCGGAGGACACCACCCACTCCACGCGGTGGATGCCCCGCTCCTCCACGGCCCAGTCGACGATCAGGCGTACGGCCCGGGTGACCAGTCCCCTGCCCACCGCCGCCGGCTCCAGCCAGCAACCGGCCTCGGCGACGCCCTGGGCGGTGTCCAGGGTCCGGAGGACGACCGCGCCGACCAGCCGGCCGTCGTCGTGGATGCCGTGGATCCGCCCTGTGTCGGCCGCCGTCTTCTCCGCGTACGCCTGGAGGAACGCCCGGCTCGACGCCAGGTCCGTGACGACGTCGGGCAGGCCGTTGTACCGGCCGATGAAGGAGCGTCCGCGGTCGATGTGGGCGAGGAACTCCTCGGCCTGCCACGGTTCCAGCGGCCGCAGCTCGGCTCCGTCGTCACCCAGCGGTATCGCGAACATCCTCGTTCTCCTCGAACTCCGGGACCGTCACACGTGGTGCGGGAATCGTCGCACGGCCGGCGACCCGCGCGTCGGCGGCGGCCCGGCTCTCGGAGGGTTCGATGCTGATCTTCGGCAGCCGGCGGTCCAGCCACCGCGGCAGCCACCAGTTCGCACCACCGAGCAGGTGCATCAGGGCGGGGACGAGCAGCGTGCGCAGGACGAAGGCGTCCAGGGCGACGGCCGCGGCGAGCGCGATGCCGAACATCGCGATGACCCGGTCGCCGGAGAGCACGAACGCGAGGAAGACGGAGATCATGATGACGGCGGCGGAGTTGATCACGCGGCTGGTCTCGGCGAGGCCCACGCGGACGGCGCGGCGGTTGTCGCCGGTCTCCAGCCACTCCTCGTACATCCTGCTGACCAGGAAGACCTGGTAGTCCATGGAGAGCCCGAAGAGGACGGACACCATGATGACGGGCAGGAAGGGTTCGATGGGACCCGCGCTGCCGAGCCCCAGGGGCTCGCTCCCCCATCCCCACTGGAAGACCGCGACGACGATCCCGAACGAGGAGGCGACGGCGGCCACGTTCATCACGGCCGCCTTGAGCGGGACGCCGATCGAGCGGAACGCGAGGAGGAGCAGCAGACAGCCGAGCGCGATGACGACGCCCACGAAGAGCGGCAGCTTGCCGACGATGATCTCGGCGAAGTCGTCGTACGAGGCGGTCACACCGCCCACGTGGACGTCGAGGGAGGTCCCGGCCTCCGCCCTCGGCAGGACCTCGCCGCGCAGCCGGTCGACGAGGTCGCTGGTCGACCGGGACTGCGGCGAGGTCTCCGGCACGACGGTCAGGACGGCCGTGTCACCGGCGCCGTTGTGGACGACCGGGGAGACGGACGCGACCCCCCGGGTGTTCTCCAGGACGGCCGGCAGCTCGCCGAACGCGACCCGGTCGTCGGCCCCGTCGACGCGGGCGACGAGGGTGAGGGGCCCGTTGACGCCGGGCCCGAAGCCCTCGGACAGCAGGTCGTACGCCTGCCGTGTCGTCGAGGTGGCCGGATTGTTCCCCTGGTCGGAGGTGCCCAGGTGGAGCGAGAACGTCGGCAGCGCGAGCACCAGCATGACGACGGCGGCGACCGCGCCCAGCAGCTTGGGGTGCCGCTCCACGAAGGCGGACCAGCGGGCGGCGAACCCGGTGGGCAGCTCGGGCTGCGGCCCGTGCTCGGCGAGCCGCGCCCGTTCGCGCCGGCTGAGCGCCCTCATCCCGATGAAGGAGAGGAGCGCGGGCAGCAGGGTGACGGAGGCGGCGACCGTGAGGACGACGGTGAGCGAGGCGGCGATCGCGACGCCGTTGAGGAAGCTCAGCCGCAGGATCAGCATGCCGAGCAGGGCGATGCAGACGGTGGCGCCGGCGAAGACGACGGCGCGGCCGGTGGTGGCGACGGCGATCCGGGCGGCTTCGGGGACGGGCAGCCCCTGTTTGAGGCCCTTGCGGTGGCGGGTGACGATGAACAGCGCGTAGTCGATGCCGACGCCGAGGCCGATGAGCAGGCCGAGCATGGGGGCGAAGTCGGCGACGGTCATCACGTGGCCGAGGAGCACGATCCCGGAGTAGGCGATGCCGACGCTGACGAGCGCGGTGGCGATGGGGAGCGCGGAGGCGGCGAGCGAGCCGAAGGCGAGGAAGAGGACGAGGGCCGCGACGACGACGCCGACCGCTTCGGCGAGGTGGCCTCCGGAGGCCTCGGTGAGCGCGACGGCGCTGCCGCCGAGTTCGACCTGGAGTCCGTCGTCCGCGGCCGATCGGGCGGTGTCGACGAGGGCGCGCGCCTGGGCCGGCGGGACGTCGTCGGCCTGCTCGCGGAAGGTGACGGTGGCGTAGGCGGTGCGCCCGTCCTCGCTGATGCCCGCGGAGGCGCCGGGAGACCGGTCGTAGGGGGAGGCCACGGCGGCGATGCCGGGCAGCTCCGCCACCTCGTCGAGCATGTCGCTCATGCGCTCTTCGACGGCGGTGGCGCGGACGCTGCCCCGTTCCGTGTGCCAGACGATGGTGTCGCTGTCGCCGCCCGCGCCGGAGAAGCCGCTGTCGAGCAGGGCCGTCGCACGGCCGGACTCGGTGCCGGGGACCTCGTAGTCGTTGGAGTAGGCGCTGCCGGCGAAGGAGGCGCCGGCGACGGCGCCGCCGAGGGCGACGAGCCAGAGAACGAGGGCGACCAGGCGGTGCGTAACGCACCACCGTGCGATGACGGCCAACGGACGTGCTCCCTGGTGGCTCGTGGATCTTTACCGGGAACAGCCCGCAAAGAACGCATGACCTTGATGGGGGCCACTGTTGCAGCCTTAAAAGATCCTTTGTCCCTTTCGTGGCGTTACTCACAGCGGTGCGCGGAAGGTCGGGACGAGGGTCCCGCCTTCCGCGCGTGCGAGGGCCCGCTGCCCGGCTATCCCGAGACGCTCGCGCGGCCGTTCTCGATGTGGCCCATGAGTCGCCTGCGGAAGCCGTCCGGGGCCGTCACCTCGACGTCGTACCAGCCGTGCGCGTCGGAGGCCGAGTGGACGACGGTACGGCTCCGGCCGGGCTTGACGGTGACGGTGCGCGTCCAGTCGGCGAGGTCGTCCTCGTCGACGTAGCCGAGCGGCCGGACGGTGAAGACGACCGGCGCGGTGCCGGTGTTGCGGAGGGTGAGGTGCAGGTCGCGGTCGTGATGGTCGACGCGCGAGGTCAGTTCGGCGCCCCCGGCGGCGGGGCCCTCGAACTCGCGGCGGAAGCCGTTCGGGCCGGTGATCGTGAAGCGGTAGTGATCGCCCGGGACGGGGACGGTCCACTGCGCCGTGCCCCTGACGTCCCGGTGCTGGGGGACGGCGAACTCGCCCGCGTACGGATGGAGGGCGAAGTGCGCGCTCGCCTTGCCCGTGTTGCCGAGCGTCACGGTGACCGCCCGGCCGGCCTCCCCTTCGGTGATCTTCGCGAAGGCGTCCGGCTGGTAGGGCAGGGGACGGGCGGGGCGGCTGCCCGGCTCCTGGACCGGCATCCGCTGCACCAGCGGGGGCTGGGGGCGCCAGCGGCCGCTGAAGGGCGGGATGGGGCCGGGCTGCTCGACGTCGGGCTGCCGGTGGGCGCGCCGGAAGTCGAAGGCGGAGGTGAGGTCGCCGGTGACGGCCCGCCGCCACGGGGTGATGTTGGGCTCCCGGATGCCGGTGAGCTTCTCCAGGAAACGGATCACCGAGGTGTGGTCGAAGGTCTCCGAGCAGACGTAGCCGCCGACGGACCAGGGCGAGACGACCAGCAGCGGGACGCGGATGCCGAGGCCGGTGGGTCGGCCGTTCCAGCGCTCGTCCGTGTCGTCGGCGGGCGGGACGGGCGGCGGCACGTGGTCGAAGAATCCGTCGTTCTCGTCGTAGTTGACGAGGACGACGGTGTGGCGCCAGACGTCGGGGTGCGCGCCGAGGGCGTCGAGCACCTTGTAGACGAGGGTGGCGGAGGCGATCGGCGAGGAGGAGCCGGGGTGCTCGGAGTCGATCGCGGACGGCACCAGGTAGGAGACCTCCGGCAGCGTTCCGGCGGCCACGTCGGCGCGGAAGGCGTCGGCGAGCGTCCCGCTCTCGACGCGGCGCAGTCCGCGCTCGAAGAGGGAGCGCTCGGCGGTGGTGAGGGTGGCCACCCCGTCCTCCAGCGCGGCGAGCAGCCTGGCCCGCTCGGCGGCGTCGTCGGTGTCGCGGACGGCGGCGTAGAAGGACTCCATGAAGGTGTGGCCGCCGGTGGGGACCAGCGCCTTGCGGGCGATCTTCTTGAAGGAGGTGAAGAACTCGATGTTGTTGTCGGTGAAGTTCTCCCACTCCGTGTACGTCTTCCAGGTCCGCCCGGCCGCTTCCAGCCGCTCGGCGTAGGTCGGCCAGCCGTAGCCGGGGTGGGTGGCCTCGGCGTAGGCGGCGTTGGTGACGGCCCGGCTGCCGTCGGCCTCGAAGCCTGTCCAGCCGGACCACAGGTGGTTGCGGTTGGGGCTGGTGGAGGTGTGGATCGAGGAGTGGTAGGCGTCGCAGATGGTGAACGTGTCGGCGAGTTCGTAGTGGAGGGGGAGGTCTCGCCGGTCGTAGTACGCCATCGTCGCGGCGGTCTTGGCCGAAACCCAGCCGTCCATCCAGCCGTCGCGCCAGGCCTTGGCGCCGCCGCTCCAGGAGTGGTCGAGGTCGCCGATGTACTGGAGGTCCTTCTTCTGCGCCTCCGCGGCGTCCCGGATCGGGAACGGCAGGACGGTCCGCCCGGCCCCGGCCGGCTGCTCGAAGACGGACGCGCCGGAGGGCAGTTCGACGGCGTTGCGGTCGCCGAAGCCGCGGACGCCGCGCAGGGTGCCGAAGTAGTGGTCGAAGGAGCGGTTCTCCTGCATCAGGATCACCACGTGCCGGACGGCCGACATACCCCCGGCAGGGGGCCCCGCGGCCATCGCGGCCTGCAGCGACGGCGGGAGCAGCGAGCCGGCCGCGGCGACGCCGACGGCGCCTCCGCCCAGCGCGAGGAGCCTTCTGCGGGATATCTCGGGTGACAAGACCGGCCTCCAGTCGACGGCCAATGGTTCGCATTCGAGCCATTGGGTGCTACGCCGGGGACGGTAGTGAGGGCGGGTGACCGAGAGAAGTCCCGACGCCGTCCCACGAGTGAACGTCCATGAGGACGGACCGTCCGTCCAAGCCCTTTCCGGCCACCCGGCACACGCACGACCGGGCGGGGCGCGTCACGGACGCGACGGCGGCCCGCACCGGAGTTCCGGTGCGGGCCGCCGTCGTGCGTACGGGAGAAGGGGATCGACGGAGAGGGGATCAGCCCTCGCTGACGCCCAGCCTCTCCAGGATGAGCTCCTTCACGCGGGCCGCGTCCGCCTGGCCGCGGGTGGCCTTCATGACCGCGCCGACCAGGGCGCCGACCGCCGCCACCTTGCCGCCGCGGATCTTGTCGGCGATGCCCGCGTTGGACGCGATGGCCTCGTCGACCGCCGTGCCCAGCGCGCCCTCGTCGGAGACGACCTTCAGGCCGCGCTTCTCCACGACCTCGTCCGGGTCGCCCTCGCCGGCGAGGACGCCCTCGATGACCTGGCGTGCCAGCTTGTCGTTCAGGTCGCCGGAGGTGACGAGCGCCGCGACCCGGGCCACCTGGGCCGGGGTGATCGCCAGCTCGTCCAGGGCGACGCCCGACTCGTTGGCGGAGCGAGCCAGCTCGCCCATCCACCACTTGCGGGCCGAGGCGGCGTCCGCACCGGCCTCGATCGTGGCGACGATCGGCTCGACCGCGCCCGCGTTGAGGATCGACTGCATGTCGTGCTCGGAGACGCCCCACTCCTCGCGGAGCCGGTTGCGGCGCACCCGCGGCAGCTCGGGCAGCCCGGCGCGCAGTTCCTCGACCCATGCACGGGCCGGGGCCACGGGGACGAGGTCGGGCTCCGGGAAGTACCGGTAGTCCTCGGCGTTGTCCTTGATGCGGCCGGCCGTGGTGGAGCCGTCGTCCTCGTGGAAGTGACGGGTCTCCTGCACGATCGAGCCGCCCGACTGGAGGACGGCCGCGTGGCGCTGGATCTCGAAGCGCGCCGCCCGCTCCACCGAACGGAGCGAGTTGACGTTCTTCGTCTCCGAGCGGGTGCCGAAGGTCGTGGTGCCGTGGGGACGCAGCGACAGGTTCACGTCGCAGCGCATCTGGCCCTTGTCCATCCGCGCGTCGGAGACGCCCAGCGCGCGGATCAGCTCGCGCAGCTCCGCGACGTACGCCTTGGCGACCTCGGGGGCGCGCTCGCCCGCTCCCTCGATCGGCTTGGTGACGATCTCGATGAGCGGGATGCCGGCGCGGTTGTAGTCGAGCAGCGAGTGCGAGGCGCCGTGGATACGGCCCGTCGCACCGCCGATGTGCGTCGACTTGCCGGTGTCCTCCTCCATGTGGGCGCGCTCGATCTCCACGCGGAAGATCTCGCCGTCCTCCAGCTGGACGTCCAGATAGCCGTTGAAGGCGATCGGCTCGTCGTACTGCGAGGTCTGGAAGTTCTTCGGCATGTCCGGATAGAAGTAGTTCTTCCGGGCGAAACGGCACCACTCGGCGATCTCGCAGTTCAGCGCGAGACCGATCTTGATGGCCGACTCGACGCCGATCGCGTTGACGACCGGGAGAGAGCCGGGCAGGCCGAGACAGGTGGGGCAGGTCTGCGAGTTGGCTTCCGCGCCCAGCTCGGTCGAGCAGCCGCAGAACATCTTCGTCTTCGTGCCCAGCTCGACATGGACTTCCAGGCCCATGACGGGGTCGTACGTCGCGAGGGCCGCGTCGTACGACAGCAGTTCGGTGACGGTCACAGTGAGACTTTCCCTCTCAGCCCAGCAGGACGTCTTCGTCGCCCAGGCGCTTCAGCTCCCGGTAGAGGATCGCCAGGCCGGTAACGATGGCGGCGGCGGACACGGCGGCGTCGATCAGCCGCAGGGTGTCGCCGTCGTTGCGGGCCAGCTTCGCCTGCTTGGCGACACTGACCGCGCCGAACGCGGTGCTGGCCAGCGAGACGTAGACGCCGGTCTTCGACTTCTTGAAGTTCTTGGCCTTCTTTGCCATGGCACTCACAGCGACGGAGCCTCCTCGAGCAGCGGGTGTCCCCACTTTTCCACGAAGGCGGCCTCGACGGCGGCGCCGACCTTGTACAGCCGGTCGTCCTTCATGGCGGGGGCGATGATCTGCAGCCCGACCGGCAGCCCGTCCTCCGGCGCGAGGCCGCAGGGCAGCGACATGGCGGCGTTGCCCGCCAGGTTGGTCGGGATGGTGCACAGGTCCGCGAGGTACATCGCCATCGGGTCGTCGGCACGCTCGCCGATCGGGAAGGCGGTGGTGGGGGTCGTCGGGGAGACGATCACGTCCACCTGCTCGAAGGCCTTCTCGAACTCGCGGGTGATGAGGGTACGGACCTTCTGGGCCGAACCGTAGTACGCGTCGTAGTAGCCGGAGCTCAGCGCGTACGTACCGAGGATGATGCGGCGCTTGACCTCGTCACCGAAGCCGGCCTCACGGGTGAGGGCGGTGACGTCCTCGGCGGACTTCGTGCCGTCGTCGCCGACCCGCAGGCCATAGCGCATCGCGTCGAAGCGCGCCAGGTTGGAGGAGCACTCCGACGGCGCGATGAGGTAGTACGCCGAAAGGGCGAGGTCGAAGGTCGGGCAGTCCAGCTCGACGATCTCGGCGCCCAGCGACGTCAGCAGCTCGACGGACTCGTCGAAGCGCTGCACGACGCCGGCCTGGTAGCCCTCGCCGCGGAACTGCTTGACGACACCGACGCGCATGCCGGCGACGGAGCCGTTGCGGGCGGCCTCGACGACCGGCGGGACCGGGGCGTCGATGGAGGTCGAGTCGAGCGGGTCGTGCCCGGCGATGGCCTCGTGCAGGAGCGCCGCGTCCAGGACCGTACGGGCGCAGGGCCCGCCCTGGTCGAGGGAGGAGGAGAAGGCGACCATGCCGTAGCGGGAGACCCCGCCGTACGTCGGCTTGACGCCGACGGTGCCGGTGACGGCGGCGGGCTGGCGGATCGAGCCGCCGGTGTCCGTGCCGATGGCGAGCGGCGCCTCGTAGGAGGCGAGCGCGGCGGAGGAGCCGCCGCCGGAACCGCCGGGGATACGGGTCAGGTCCCAGGGGTTGCCCGTGGGGCCGTAGGCGCTGTTCTCGGTGGAGGACCCCATGGCGAACTCGTCCATGTTGGTCTTGCCGAGGATGACGACGTCGGCGGCCTTGAGGTTCTTGACCAGGGTCGCGTCGTACGGCGGGATCCAGCCTTCGAGGATCTTCGAGCCGACGGTGGTGGGAATGCCGACCGTGGTGAAGATGTCCTTCAGCGCGAGGGGGACGCCGGCCAGCGGGCCGAGCTTCTCGCCCCTGGCGCGCTTCTCGTCCACGGCGCGGGCCTGCGCGAGCGCGCCCTCGCGGTCGACGTGCAGGAAGGCGTGGACCTTCTCGTCGACGGCCTCGATGCGGGCGAGGTGGGCCTCGGTCACCTCGACGGCGGTCAGCTCGCCG
Source organism: Streptomyces sp. NPDC036822 (assembly GCF_055609145.1). Lineage (NCBI taxonomy): Bacteria > Bacillati > Actinomycetota > Actinomycetes > Kitasatosporales > Streptomycetaceae > Streptomyces > Streptomyces sp. NPDC036822. The sequence goes on along the minus strand of NZ_JBVJPY010000002.1, from coordinate 446,779 downwards.
GAGGCGATCTTCCCCGCGATCTCGGCGGCCGTGAGCTTGATGATGGTGCTGTCCGTCATGGTGATTAGTCCTCCCCCAGGATCTGCGGCACCTTGAAACGCTGCTGCTCCTGGGCCGGGGCGCCGGAGAGCGCCTGCTCGGGGGTGAGCGACGGACGGACCTCGTCCGCGCGCATGACGTTCGTCAGCGGCAGCGGGTGGGAGGTCGGCGGTACGTCTTGGTCGGCGACCTCGGAGACGCGGGCGACCGCGCCGATGATGTCGTCGAGCTGACCGGCGAAGTGATCGAGCTCTTCGCCCTTCAGCTCCAGACGCGCCAGCCGTGCGAGGTGGGCGACCTCCTCGCGCGTGATGCCAGGCATGCGATCCTCACGGGGTGCGTTTGATGGTGTCGGGCCCAATCCTATGGGGCTCGCACCGGTACCCGTGAAACGGTTTGCCCGGGGCTACTGCACCACCTGGCTCGACGGCTGGTCGACTGCCCGCAGTGCCGCCTCCTCCGAAGGGCGCCGCCAGCCGCGTTCGCCGCGTGCGAGGAGCCAGGCCGTGGCTTCGGCCGGGGGCATGGCGGCGGCCACCAGCCACCCCTGGACCGCGTCGCAGCCCAGGTCCCGCAGCCGCTCCCAGGTCTCGTCGTCCTCGACGCCCTCGGCGACGACGAGCAGGCCCAGCGAGTGGGCCAGGTCGAGCGTGCAGCGGACGATCTCGGCGTCCTCGGCGTCGACGGCGAGCCGGGCGACGAAGGAGCGGTCGATCTTCAGCTCGCTCACCGGGAGGCGCCGCAGGTGCACCAGGGAGGAGTAGCCGGTGCCGAAGTCGTCGAGGGACATCTTCACGCCGTGGCCCGTCAGGCCGGCCATGGTGTCGGCCGCCCGCTGCGGGTCCTCCAGGAGGACGTGCTCCGTTATCTCCAGCTGGAGCGCTCCGGCCGGGACGCCGTGCCGGGCGAGGCGGGCCGCGACCGCGCCCGCGAAGCCCGGGGTGTGGACGTCGCGCGGGGAGACGTTGACGGCGACAGGAACGTTTAACCCCTGCGCCCGCCACCGGGCGACCTGCGCGAGGGCGGTCTCCAGGACGTACTCGGTGAGGTGCGGCATGAGGCCGGAGGACTCGGCGATGGCGATGAACTCGTCCGGGGGGACCCGGCCGCGCTCGGGGTGCACCCAGCGCACCAGGGCCTCCAGACCGGCGACCTGCCCGTCGAAGCGGACCTTCGGCTGGTAGTGCAGCTCGACCTCGCCGGCGTCCAGGGCCCGGCGCAGGTCGCCGAGGAGACCGAGGCGGTCGGGGGTGTTGGAGTCGCGCTTGGACTCGTACACCTCCACGCCCGTGCGGTCCCGCTTCGCCTGGTACATCGCCACGTCGGCGCGGCGCAGCAGCCCTTCGGCGTCGAGCGCGTGGTCGGGGAAGACCGCGACGCCGGCGCTGGCCTCCAGGACCAGGGTGAGTCCGTCGAGGTCGAGCGGCGAGGAGAGTTCGGCGACGAGGTGGCGGGCGACCCGCTGGGCGCTGGTCGTGGAGTCGGCGATGGGCAGCAGCACGGCGAACTCGTCGCCGCCGAGCCGGGCCGCCTCCGCGCCGCGGGGCAGGGCGAGCTTGAGCCGTTCGGCGATCTGGAGCAGCAGCCGGTCTCCGGCGAGGTGGCCGAGGGTGTCGTTGACCGAACGGAAACGGTCGAGGTCGATCAGGACGAGCGCGGAGCGCGCCCCCTCCCCCTCGGCCTCCTCCAGGGCCGTCCAGGCCCGCTCCAGGAGCCACTGCCGGTTCGGCAGGCCGGTGAGAGGGTCCTTGAGCTGCTCCTCGGCGCGGGCCCGGGCGATCCAGAGGGTGGAGTCGAGGGCGATGAGGGGGACGGCGAAGAGCGGGAGCAGTACGGGCCGGGAGACGGCGACGACGCAGATCAGGGGCGCGATGCCGAGGAGGGCGACCGCGACGAGGCCCTGCCGGAGCAGGGCGGTGCGGGCGACGGTGGGCAGGCCGCCGCCCTGGGGCGCGAGGGCGTACCAGAGCAGGAACCGGGTCACCGCGAGATAGGCGGCGGCGGCGAGGGCCACCTCCGGTACGTCGGCGATCCCCCAGTCGAGGGGCTGCCAGGGCTGCTCGACGGTGGGGACGTCCCCGAAGGCGGCGAGGACGAGGGCGGCCGCGCCGATGCCGAGGACGTCCGCCGCGCCGTGCAGCAGGCCCTGGCGCCAGCGGTGGCGGCGGGCCGCGCCGACGAGGACGACGACGGCCATGGAGACGAGCCCGGCGGGCACCCAGCCGAAGAGGAGCAGGACGGCGAGGGTCAGGGCGGCGCCGGAGCCGGTGCCGCCCCACCAGCGGTCACGGCCGAGCGCGACGAGGTGGGCGACGATGAGTCCGGTGAGGACGGCGAGGGCCCAGCCGGCGGCGTCGCCGGGGAAGAGGCCGTGGCCCGTGCTCAGGGCGCGGTAGAGGCCGGTGGCGAGCACCAGCCCGGCGATGCCCACGATGGCTCCGGGCAGCCCGGAGGCGATGCCCACGAAGGTCGCGCGGCCGAGTGGCCGTGAGACCCGGGCGGCACTCTCGGTCGGTTTCATTCGTCCCTCTCACAGCCGGCGGTGCCGTCGCAACGCGATGGGCCGTTGTCATGCCACCACGACCGGCGGAGCCCTGCGCGGTCGCGGGTGACAGACGCACGTCACAACAGTAGGCCGCGGGAGGCTCCGACGGGCAGCGCTCTCCATGTCTTGCCCGAATGCGACCCGGCCACCCGTAACGATCTGGTATGCGCCGAACGGGTGACCTTCAAGGGCCGGGAAACGCCTATCCGGTGACCGGAACCGCTGCCTCGCGGGCGGCCTCGGGGCCTTGTTCCAGCAGCACGGTGAAGCCGTCCTCGTCCAGAACCGGAACCTTCAGCTGCATCGCCTTGTCGTACTTGGATCCAGGGTTGTCACCGACGACCACGAAGTCCGTCTTCTTCGAAACGGAACCGGTCACCTTGGCTCCGAGGCTCTGGAGCGACTCTTTTGCGCCATCCCTGGTGAACTTCTCCAGGGTGCCGGTGACGACGACCGTGAGCCCCTCCAGCGGACGCGGCCCCTGGTCCTCCCCGGCGCCCTCCTCCTCCAGCCGGACCCCGGCCTCGCGCCACTTGCGCACGATCTCGCGGTGCCACTCCTCAGCGAACCACTGCTTCACGGCGGTCGCGATGATCCCGCCGACCCCGTCGACGGCCGCCAGCTCCGCCTCGGTGGCCTGCTCGATCCGGTCCAGGGAGCGGAACTCGCGGGCCAGGGCCTGCGCGGCGACCGGTCCCACGTGACGGATCGACAGCCCGTTGATGAAGCGGGCCAGCGGCCGGGTCTTGGCCGCCTCGATGTTGGCCAGCATTGCCAGGGCGTTCTTCTTCGGCTCGCCCTTCTGGTTGGCGAAGACCGTGACGACCTTCTCCTCCCCGGTCTTCGGGTCCCGCTTGGGGAGCCCGCTGTCCTGGTCGAGGACGTACGCCTTGATGGGCAGCAGCCGCTCGATGGTGAGGTCGAACAGGTCCCCCTCGTCGGCCAGCGGCGGCTCGGCGGGCTCCAGCGGCCGGGTCAGGGCCGCCGCGGCGACCGCGCCGAAGTTCTCGATGTCCAGGCACTCGCGCCCCGCGAGGTAGAAGAGGCGCTCGCGCAGCTGGGCGGGACACGTCCGCGCGTTGGGGCAGCGCAGATCGATGTCGCCCTCCTTCATGGCCCGCAGCGGCGTCCCGCATTCGGGGCACTCGGTGGGCATCACGAACTCCCGCTCCGTGCCGTCCCGCAGGTCGGCGACCGGGCCGAGGATCTCCGGGATGACGTCACCGGCCTTGCGCAGCACGACCGTGTCGCCGATCAGCACGCCCTTGGCCTTCACCACCTCCTGGTTGTGGAGGGTGGCGAACTCGACCTCGGACCCGGCGACCGTGACCGGCTCCACCTGGGCGAAGGGCGTGACCCGGCCGGTGCGGCCGACGCCGACCTTGATGTCGAGGAGCGTGGTGTTGACCTCCTCCGGGGCGTACTTCCAGGCGATCGCCCACCGGGGGGCGCGCGCGGTGGAGCCGAGCCGGCCCTGGAGCGGGATCTCGTCCAGCTTGACGACGACGCCGTCGATCTCGTGCTCCACGGAGTGCCGGTGCTCGCCGAAGTACGCGATGAACTCCCGCACCTCGTCGAGCGAGCCGACGACCTTGTTGTGCCGGGCGGTCGGCAGGCCCCACGCCCGGAGCAGGTCGTAGGCCTCCGAGAGCCGGGAGATGTCGAGGCCCTGGCGGGCGCCGATGCCGTGGACCACCATGTGCAGCGGGCGGGTCGCGGTGACCTTGGGGTCCTTCTGGCGCAGCGAACCGGCCGCGGCGTTGCGCGGGTTGGCGAAGGGCTTGTCCCCCGCCTCGACCAGGCGGGCGTTGAGCCCTTCGAAGGCCTCCATCGGGAAGTAGACCTCGCCGCGGATCTCGACGAGGTCCGGGACGCGCTCGCCGCGGAGCCGGTCGGGGATGTCCGCGATCGTACGGACGTTGGGCGTGATGTCCTCGCCGGTGCGGCCGTCGCCGCGGGTGGCGGCCCGGGTGAGCCTGCCGTGTTCGTACGTGAGGTTCACGGCGAGGCCGTCGACCTTGAGCTCGCAGAGGAAGTGGTGGTCGGGGGTGCCCACGTCCCGGGCGATCCGCTCGGCCCACGCGGCCAGTTCGAGGTCGTCGAAGGCGTTGTCGAGCGAGAGCATGCGCTCGCGGTGCTCGACGGCCGTGAACTCGGTCTCGTACGCCCCGGCGACCTTCTGGGTCGGCGAGTCGGGCGTGCGCAGCTCCGGATACTCCTCCTCCAGTGCCTCCAGGGCACGCAGGAGCTTGTCGAACTCGCCGTCGCTGATGACCGGCTGGTCCTTCACGTAGTACCGGAAGCGGTGCTCTTCGATCCGCTCGGCCAGGTCGGCGTGCTTCTCCCGTGCCTCGGCGGGCAGGGCCCCCTGTTCGACTGCCACCGTTACTCGTCCTCCCGTTGCCTCGAAACCCTTACTCAGGGTTGTCCGCGAGCGATCTCGCCGCCCGGGCGCAGTGGGCGAGCGCGGCCCGGGCATAGGCGGGTGAAGCGCCCGCGAGCCCGCACGTCGGGGTGACGACCACGGACTCGGCGAGAGTCCCCGGATTCAGCCCCAGCCTGCGCCACAGCGTCCTGACACCCATGACGCTACCCCCAGGGTCGGACAATGCCGTGTCGGTGGAGGGCACCACGCCCGTGAACAGCCGGGTCCCGGACTCCACGGCCTCCCCGATCGCGTCCTCGTCACGTTCGGTGAGCAGCCCGAAGTCGAACGAGACGCCGGCGACCCCGGCCCGGCGCAGGAGCGCGAACGGCACGTCGGGGGCGCAGGAGTGGACGACCACCGGCCCGTCGTGGACGGCGATCACCTCGCGCAGGGCGCTCTCGACGACCTGCCGGTCGACGGCCCGGTAGGTGCGGTAGCCACTGGCGGTACGGACGTGCCCGCGCAGGACGGCCGTCAGGGACGGCTCGTCGAGCTGGAGGACGAGCCGGGCGCCGGGCACCCGCCTGCGCAGCTCGGCGAGGTGGTCGCGGAGACCTTCGGCGAGGGAGCCGGCCAGGTCGCGGCAGGCCCCGGGGTCGCCCAGGACCGCCTCGCCGCCCCGCAGTTCCAGGGCGGCGGCGAGGGTCCACGGCCCCACGGCCTGGACCTTGAGCGGTCCCTCGTACCCCTGGGTGAACTCCTCCAGGGCGTCGAGGTCCTCGCCGAGCCAGGACCGGGCGCGCCGGGTGTCGCGGCCTGGCCGGTCGCTGACGCGCCACCCGCTGGGCTCCACATGGGCGTACATCTCGACGAGCAGGCCGATGGTCCGGCCGATCATGTCGGCGCCGGGCCCGCGGGCCGGCAGCTCCGCGAGGAAGGGGAAGTCCTCGAAGGACCCGGCGACGGTCTTGGCGGCCTCCCGCGCGTCGCCGCCGGGCATGGAGCCGACAGCGGTCGCGGGCCCCCAGGTGAAGGGCGTCTTCTCGGTGTTCTCGCTCACCCGGGAAGCGTACGCCGAGCGACCGCCCGGGCCGGACGCGAGCGGAGCGCCGCGGCCCGGCAGGATCGGCTAGCGTCCGGGGCGGACCGTCAGGTCGTTGATCTCCGCGTCCCGCGGGAGGTCGATCGCCGTCAGGATCGCCGTCGCGACGGACTCGGGGTCGATCCACCGCGACGCGTCGTACTCCTTGCCCTCCTGGGCGTGCACCTTCGCCTGCATCGGGCTCGCCGTCCGCCCCGGGTAGACCGAGGTGACCCGGACGCCGTTCGCGTGCTCCTCGTGGCGCAGCGAGTCCGCAAGCGCCTTCAGGCCGTGCTTGGAGGCGGCGTAGGCGCCCCACTCGGCGTGGGCGTTGAGCCCGGCGCCGGAGTTGACGAACACCACGTGCCCCTTGCAGACCCTCAGCTGGGGCAGGAAGTGCCGGGTCAGCTCCGCGGGGGCGATCAGGTTGACGTTCAGCTGCTGGTGCCAGGCCTTGGGGGTCAGCTCGCCGATCGGGCCGAGGTCGACGACGCCGGCGATGTGCAGCAGGCTGTCCACCCGGTCGGGGAGGCTCTGGTGGGAGAACGCCCAGGAGAGCCGGTCCGGATCGGCGAGGTCCCCGACGAGCGTGCGGGAACCGGGGAAGGCCGCCGCCAGTTCCTTGGCCCGGCCCGCGTCGCGCGCGTGGAGCACGAGTTCGTCCCCGCGCGCGTGGAGCCGGCGCGCGACGGCCGCGCCGATGCCGGAGCCCGCTCCGGTGATCACATGAGTAGCCATGGGAGCCATGCTCCCACCCTCACCGGGCGCCGAGGGACTCCTCCAGGTAGGCGAGGGCCGCGACGCCGTCCTCGGCGAAGAAGACCAGGTCGGTGAGGGGCAGGGGCAGGAAGCCCTCCTCCTCCATGCGCCGGAACTGGGTCTTCAGGCCGTCGTAGAAGCCGGCCGTGTTGAGCAGGACGACCGGCTTGGTGTGCAGGGCGTGCTTCTTCAGCTCCAGGATCTCGGTGGCCTCGTCGAGGGTGCCCGTGCCGCCCACCATCACCACGATCGCGTCGGAGCGGGTGAGCAGCAGCGCCTTGCGTTCGGCAAGGTCCTTGGCGAAGACCATCTCGTCCGCGTCCGGGCGGGCCTTGGCGGCGAGGAAGTCGACGGAGACGCCGACGAGCCGGCCGCCCGCCTCCTGCACGCCGTCGGCGACGACCTTCATCAGGCCGGAGTCGGAGCCGCCCCAGACGAGGGTGTGGCCGGCCTTGCCGAGCAGGGTGGCGAACTCGCGGGCGGGGGCGGTGTAGCGCTCGTCGAGGTCGGCGGCGGAGAGGAAGACGCAGATGTTCATGGCCTCCACCGTAGGGCGTGACCCCCGGCTCGGAGATTTTCCGGGAATGCGCCTCGGGCACCGATGAGTTCCGGGGACGGCCGCGGTCGTAACCGGCATGGACGAGGCGAGCAGCACGCTGAGCAGGACCCGGGGGCGGGTCGGGTCGGGTGACGGGACGCGGATCGCGTACGAGCGGCACGGCGAGGGACCGCCGGTGATCGTGGTGAGCGGCGCCCTGGGCACCGCCGTGTCGGAGCGGCCGCTGGTACGGCTCCTCGCGCCGCGCTTCTCGGTGGTGACGTACGACCGGCGGGGCCGCGGCGGGAGCGGCGACACCGGCCCGTACGCCGTGGAGCGGGAGATCGACGATCTGGCGGCGCTGGTGGAGGAGGCGGGCGACGGCGTGTGCGTGCACGGGACGGCGTCGGGCGGGGCGCTGGCGCTGGCCGCGGCGGCCGCCGGACTCCCGATCGAGCGGCTGTCCGTGTACGAGCCGCCGTACGCGCCCGACAGGGAGGCGCGGGAGACACACGCCGTCCACCGGCGGCGGCTGGCCGGCCTGCTCGACCTGGGGTGCCGGGGGGCGGCGCTCGAACTGTTCCTCGCCGACGCGATGGCGCCGGGGGCGCTGGCGGCGTTGCGGGGGTCGGAACGGTGGCCGGAGCTGGAGGCCGTGGCGCACACCCTCGCGTACGACCACGCGGTCCTGGGCGACGGACAGGTCCCGCACGCGCGCCTCGCGGAGGTGCACGCGCGCGTGCTGGTGGTCGACGGCGGTTCGAGCCCCGCCGTGACACGGCGCGCGGCCCGGCTGGTCACGACGGCGCTGCCGCGCGGCCGCCACCGCACGCTGACCGGGCAGACCCACCCGGTGGCACCACACGTCCTGGCGCCGGTCCTGGAGGACTTCTTCACGGAGGAGTGAGGCGGCCCCGCGCACGGGCGCGGACCGGGGCCGGGTGCCGGTGCCGGTGCCGGGGCCGGGTGCCGGGGCCGGGTGCGTCACCCGCCCGCGCGGGCGGGTGACGGCCGCGGGCGACGGCTCAGACCGTGGCGGCCGGGCGCCGTACGGTCGTCGCGATCGTCGCCGAACCGACCACGCGCGTGCCGTCGTACAGCACGATCGCCTGCCCCGGGGCCACGCCCCGCACCGGCTCGTCGAACTCCACCCGCAGTTCGCCGTCGACCGTCCCGGCCGTCACCGCCGTCTCGCCGCCGTGGGCACGGAGCTGGGCGGTGTAGCGGCCGGTGCCCTCGGGGGCCGTGCCGCACCAGCGGGGCTTGATCGCCGTCAGGGCGGTCACGTCGAGCGCCTCGACCGGTCCGACCGTGACCGTGTTGTTCACGGGCGAGATGTCGAGGACGTAGCGCGGCTTGCCGTCGGGAGCCGGGTGCCCGATCCGCAGCCCCTTGCGCTGGCCGATGGTGAAGCCGTAGGCGCCCTCGTGAGTACCGAGCTTCCGGCCCGTCTCGTCGACGATGTCGCCCTCGGCCGTGCCGAGCCGGGAGGCCAGGAAGCCCTGGGTGTCGCCGTCGGCGATGAAGCAGATGTCGTGGCTGTCGGGCTTCTTCGCCACCGCGAGCCCGCGCCGCTCCGCCTCCGCGCGGATCTCGTCCTTGGTGGTGAGGGTGTCGCCGAGCGGGAACATCGCGTGGGCGAGCTGCTTCTCGTCGAGCACCCCGAGGACGTACGACTGGTCCTTGGCCATGTCGGAGGCGCGGTGCAGCTCGCGCGATCCGTCGTCGTGGAGGACGACCGTGGCGTAGTGCCCGGTGCAGACCGCGTCGAAGCCGAGCGCCAGGGCCTTGTCGAGCAGCGCGGCGAACTTGATCTTCTCGTTGCAGCGCAGGCAGGGGTTGGGGGTGCGGCCCGCTTCGTACTCCGCGACGAAGTCGTCGACGACGTCCTCGCGGAAGCGCTCGGCGAGGTCCCAGACGTAGAAGGGGATGCCGATGACGTCGGCCGCCCGGCGCGCGTCGCGCGAGTCCTCGATGGTGCAACAGCCGCGCGCGCCGGTACGGAAGGACTGGGGGTTCGCGGACAGCGCGAGGTGCACCCCGGTCACGTCGTGCCCGGCTTCGGCGGCGCGGGCGGCGGCGACGGCGGAGTCCACACCGCCGGACATGGCGGCGAGGACACGGAGGGGGCGCTGGGAAGTCTGAGTCATAGCCCTCTCAGGGTACGGGTCCGCGGGAACCATGGGCACGTGAGTAGGCGTTCACACCCACATGGGGAGTGGGAAGAAGCGGGGGGCGAGCCGGCGGGCCGTGCTGCTCGGCGGCGGCGCGGCCGTCCTGGGCACGGCGGTGCTGGCCCAGGACGAGCTGAGACGTGCCTGGTGGCGGCTGCCGGGCACCCAGCGGAAGCGGATCGAGGGTGAGCTCGACCACAGGGGCGCCGACTGGTCCGCCGCGGCCCGGGCGAACTGGCGCCGGGCGGACCGGCCCGAGGACTACACCATCGACCGGGTGGTGATCCATGTCGTCCAGGGCAGCTACGCCACGGCGCTGAAGGTCTTCAAGAACCCCGGGCACGGGGCCGCCACGCACTACGTCGTCCGCAAGGACGGCCATGTGGCGCAGATGATCCGCGAACTCGACGTGGCCTTCCACGCCGGGAACCGCGACATGAACGAGCGGAGCATCGGCATCGAGCACGAGGGCTTCGTCGACCGGCCGCAGGACTTCACGGCGGCGATGTACGAGGGTTCGGCGCGGCTGACCGCCGGGATATGCGCCCGGTACGGCATTCCGGTGGACCGGGAGCACATCATCGGGCACGTGGAGGTCGAGGGCACCGACCACACCGATCCCGGGCCGCACTGGGACTGGCCGCGTTACATGAAGCTCGTACGGGAGGCGTCGGCCCGGACCGCGGAGGGCGGGTCGCCCCGGGCCTGAGCGCCCGTGGCGCCGTGGCGGCGGCCCGTCAGGTGAGGCCGGCCGTGCGCGCGCGTTCCACGGCGGGGCCGATCGCCGCGGCGACGGCGGCCACGTCCTCCCGGGTGGAGGTGTGGCCGAGCGAGAAGCGCAGGGTGCCCCGGGCCAGGTCCGGGTCGGTGCCGGTGGCGAGCAGGACGTGGCTGGGCTGGGCGACGCCGGCCGTGCAGGCGGAGCCGGTGGAGCACTCGATGCCCTGGGCGTCCAGGAGCAGCAGCAGGGAGTCGCCCTCGCAGCCGGGGAAGGTGAAGTGGGCGTTGGCGGGGAGCCGGTCGACCGGGTCACCGCCGAGGAGGGCGTCGGGGACGACGGCGAGGACGGCGGCGATCAGTTCGTCGCGCAGGGCCCCGATCTCGCGGGCGAACTCCTCGCGGCGCTCGGCGGCGAGCCGGCCGGCCACGGCGAAGGCGGCGACGGCGGGCACGTCCAGGGTGCCGGAGCGGACATGGCGCTCCTGGCCGCCGCCGTGCAGGACGGGTACGGGGCTGTACTCGCGGCCCAGGAGGAGCGCCCCGATGCCGTAGGGGCCGCCGATCTTGTGGCCGGAGACGGTCATGGCGGCGAGGCCGGAGGCGGCGAAGTCGACCGGGACCTGGCCGAAGGCCTGGACGGCGTCCGCGTGCAGGGGGACGTCGAACTCGCGGGCCACCTCGGCGAGTTCGTGGACGGGCAGGACCGTGCCGATCTCGTTGTTCGCCCACATGACGGTGGCCAGGGCCACGCTTCCGGGGTCGCGGGCGATCGCCTGGCGCAGGGCCTCGGGGGCGACGCGGCCGTACCGGTCCACGGGCAGGTACTCGACGGTGGCGCCCTCGTGCGTGGCGAGCCAGTCGACGGCGTCGAGCACGGCGTGATGCTCGACGGGGCTGGCCAGGACGCGGGTGCGCCGGGGGTCGGCGTCACGGCGGGCCCAGTACAGGCCCTTGACGGCGAGGTTGTCGGCCTCGGTGCCGCCGGAGGTGAACACCACCTCGCTGGGCCGGGCGCCCAGGGCGGCGGCGAGGGTCTCGCGCCCCTCCTCGACGGTCCGCCGGGCGCGTCGCCCGGCGGCGTGCAGGGAGGAGGCGTTGCCCGTGACGGCGAGCTCGGCGGTCATCGCCTCGATCGCCTCGGGGAGCATGGGCGTGGTCGCCGCGTGGTCGAGGTATGCCATGGTGCATTGATTCTACGAGGGCGTGGGGGCGTGGCCGGATCATGCCCCCTCGCCCGGCCGCGGCCCTCGGTGCGGGTGCCGGTCCGGCCGCTCCGCCCGTCGCGCCGGATCCCGGCGGGCGGGCCGGTCGGCCGCGCGGGGATCGCCGCCGGGGCGGGCCGGTCAGCCGCGCGGGGCGCGGGCCAGTTGGCGGGACTGGGCGACGAGCCGGTCCGCGCTGTCCCAGACCTCGGCGTCCTCCTCCAGGAAGCCGCCCGCGAGGTTGCGGGTGGTGATGGCGACCCGCAGCGGGCCCGGGGCCGGGCGGCAGCGGATGTGCGTGGTGAGTTCGACGGTCGGGGTCCAGCCCTTGAGGCCGAGCTCGAAGGAGGTCGGCGGCAGCGCGTCGACGGTGAGGAGCAGGGAGAGCGCGTCGGGCTCGCGGCCGTCGGCGAGACCGAACCAGCCGCGCATCTCGCCCTTGCCGGAGGGCGCTCCGACGGCCCAGCCGACCGTGGCCGGGTCGAGCTTGATGGCGAGCCGCTCGGTGATGGCGGAGGAGCCGGGGATCTGGGGCGCCGGGCCGTCGGAGGGGCCGAAGCAGTTCTCGAGGGGGGCGATGGCCGGCGGCAGCGCGGTGGTGCGCACGTCGTCGGGGAGCGCGTCGAGGTCTCCGTACGAGGCGAGGACGCGGATGCGCTCGACCTCGGTGCCGTCCTCGGCGTACTGGAACAGGGACGCCTGGCCGGTGGAGAGGGTGCGGCCGGTGCGGACGGTCTCCGTGCGGATCACCGCGGGACCGGGCACGGACGGGGTGAGGTAGTGCGCCGAGATCGTGAACGGGTCCGCGTGGGGCAGGTGGTCGCCGAGGGCGCGGCCGAGCAGCGCGAGGAGGTAGCCGCCGTTCACGGCGTGGATGATCGTCCAGCCCGCCGAGAGGTCGGCGTCGTAGATCCCCGGGGAGCGGAGGGTGACGGCGGTGTCGCGGTCGAACTCGCTCGTCGCCGCGGTCGTCGCCGCGGCCGTCTCGATGCTCGTGCTCATGGCTCCGACGGTACCGCAGGAAACTACTGAGCGGTAGCTTTTTCGGGGTCCTCGCGGGTGGACGAACGGCGGTTCCAGGCACGGGGGGCACGCCAGTGGAAGCGCATGGCGAGCAGGCGCAGCACGAAGGCCGTGATGACGGCAGCTCCGCTGGTGAAGGCGTTGAGGGCGTCGAAGCGGATGCACAGGACGACCATCGTGGCTCCGACCATGGCGGGCACGGCGTAGAGGTCGCGGTCCCAGCGGAGCAGGGACGGCACCTCGTTGGCGAGGACGTCGCGCAGGACACCGCCCCCGACGGCGGTGGCGAGCCCGAGGGCGGCGGAGGAGGTGAGCCCGAGGCCGTACTCGTACGCCTTGGTGGTGCCGGTGACGCAGAAGAGACCGAGCCCCGCGGCGTCGAAGACGTTCACGGCGGTCTGGGTCCGCTCGACCTGCGGGTGGAGGAAGAAGACGAGCCCGGTGGCGACCAGCGGCATGAGGAAGTAGCCGAGGTCGGCGAAGGCGGCAGGCGGCACGGCTCCGATGATCAGGTCGCGCAGCAGACCGCCGCCGAGCGCCGTGACCTCGGCGAGCACGGCCATGCCGAAGACGTCGAAGTTCTTCCGGACGGCGAGGAGGGCGCCGGAGATGGCGAAGACGAAGATGCCGACGAGGTCGAGCGCGTGTTGGACGGAGGGGGTGAACAGTTCGTGGAGCACCGGACAGTTCTACCCCGTCCGGCTCACCGCCCCGTGCCCCGCCCGGGGGCACCGGCGGTGAGCCGGACGCGCGCGACGCCGCTCAGGCCCCGTCGGCCGCGGTCTCCTTCGCGGCCGCGGTCTCCTTCGCAGGCGCCTCAGGCGACTCGGGCGACTTCTCGGGTGACGTCTGCCTCGGAACGGCCTTCTCGGCGTCGGCCGTGACGTCCGGGGCGGACGCCTCGGACTCGGCCGGCTCCGCCGACTCGGCCAGCGCCGGCGTCACCGCCTCGATCCCGGTCGCCCGGGTCCGCTCCACCGTGCCGGCCGCGATCTCGGCGGCGTAGTGGCAGGCCACCTTGTGCCCGTCGCCCAGGTCCGTCAGCGCCGGCCGGTCCGTGGCGCACAGGGTCTCCTGCTTCCACGGGCAGCGCGTGTGGAAGCGGCAGCCCGTCGGCGGGTTGGCCGGCGAGGGGAGGTCGCCGTGGAGCAGGATGCGCTCGCGACGGTCCTCGACCTCCGGGTCCGGCACCGGCACCGCCGACATCAGCGCCTTGGTGTACGGGTGCTTGGGACCCTCGTACAGCGCGTCGCTCGGCGCCTCCTCGACCAGCGAGCCGAGGTACATGACCCCGATGACGTCCGAGATGTGACGGACGACGGCGAGGTCGTGGGCGATGACGAGGTACGTCAGTCCCAGCTGCTCCTGGAGCTCCTCCAGGAGGTTGATCACCTGTGCCTGGATCGACACGTCCAGCGCCGAGACCGGCTCGTCGCAGATGATGACGTCCGGTTCGAGGACGAGGGCGCGGGCGATGCCGATGCGCTGGCGCTGGCCGCCGGAGAACTCGTGCGGGTAGCGCGACAGGGCGTTCGAGGGGAGGCCGACCCTGGCGAGGATCGCCTTGATCTTCTCCCGGCGCTCCTCCTGGTTCGCGCCGATCCCGTGCGCGGCCATGCCCTCGCTGAGGATCGACTCGATGTTCTGACGGGGGTTGAGGCTGCCCAGCGGGTCCTGGAACACCATCTGGAGCCGTCGCCGGAAGCGGCGCATCTCCTCGTCCGGCAGCTTGGCCAGGTCCGTACCGTCGAAGACGACCTCGCCGTCGGTGATGTCGACCAGGCGCAGCACGGCCCGGCCGAGGGTCGTCTTGCCGCAGCCCGACTCGCCCACCAGGCCGTAGGTCTGACCGGCCTCGACGCGCAGCGAGATGCCGTCGACGGCGTACACGTGGCCGACCGTACGGTTGAAGACCACGCCCTTCTTGACCGGGAAGTGGACCTTCACTCCCTCGAGTTCGAGCAGGCTCATGCCGGGACCTCCGACTTGTCCGACGTGGGGAGGACCGGGTTGACGCAGCGCACCAGGTGACCCTCGGTGCGCGGCTCGGTCAGTTCGGGGGTGCCGGTCAGGCACTCCATCGTGTAGTGGTCGCAGCGGGGCGCGAAGGCACAGCCGTCCGCCCAGGCGAGCTTGTCGTTGATGGATCCCCGGATCGGGTTGAGCGGCTCGCCGCGCGGGGCGTCCAGGCGCGGGATGGAGCCGAGCAGACCGTGGGCGTACGGGTGGGTGGGGTGCGCGAACAGCTCGCGGCGGCCCGCGGACTCCACCGCCCGGCCGGCGTACAGGACGTTGACCTCGTCGCAGAGACCGGCGACGACACCCAGGTCGTGGGTGATCATCAGCAGGGCGGTGCCCTCCTGGTCCACGAGCTCCTTGAGGAGTTCGAGGATCTGCGCCTGGATGGTCACGTCGAGCGCGGTGGTCGGCTCGTCGGCGATGAGCAGACGCGGGGCGCAGGCCACCGCCATGGCGATGAGCGCACGCTGCCGCATACCGCCGGAGAGCTGGTGCGGGTACTCCTTGAGCCGCCGGTGCGGGTCGGGGATGCCGACCCGGTCAAGCAGGTGCGCGGCCTCCTTGCGGGCGACCTCGCCCTTGAGGCCGCGGTGGCGCTGGAGGATCTCGGTGACCTGGATGCCGATCGGCACGACCGGGTTCAGGGAGGACAGCGGGTCCTGGAAGATCATCGCGAGCTGGCTGCCGCGCATGTCCCGGAGCTTGCGCGGGGACATGGTGAGCAGGTCCTGGCCGTCGAACTCCGCGCGGCCGCCGACCTTCACGCCCTTGCCCGGGAGCAGGCCCATGAGGGCGAGCGAGGTCACGGACTTGCCGCAGCCCGACTCGCCCACCAGTCCGACGACCTGGCCCTGGTCGACGGAGAAGGAGACGCCGTCGACGGCCGTCGAGTCCTTGCGGCCCTTGGCGGTGAACGTGACGCTGAGTTCGTCAACAGTGAGTAGTGCCATGGGACTTCAGCCTCGCAGCTTCGGGTCGAGGGCTTCGCGCATGGCCTCGCCGAGCAGGGTGAAGCCAAGGGCGGTGATGATGATCCCGACGGCGGGGTAGGCCGCCATCATGGGCTCGTTGTCGAAGAACCGCTCGGCCTGGGCGAGCATGACGCCCCACTCCGGGATCGCCGGGTCCGGGTTGCCGAGGCCCAGGTAGGACAGGGCGGCGGCCTCGATGATCGCGGTGGCGAGGCTGAGCGTCGCCTGGACGATCACGGGGCTCAGCGAGTTCGGCAGGATCTGGGTGAGGACGATCCGCTTCTTGCGGATGCCGAGCGCCTTGGCCGCGAGGACGTAGTCGGAGCCGCCCTGGACGAGCATCGAACCGCGCAGCAGCCGCGCGAAGATCGGGATCTGCACGACACCCACGGCGATCATCACGGTGGTGAGGGACTGGCCCATGACCGCCGCGATGGAGACGGCGAGCAGCAGCGACGGCAGCGACAGCATGATGTCGGTGAAGCGCATGACCACCGTGTCGACGCGCTGCCCGGTCTTGCCGCCGAGGGTCGCGGCCGCGCCGGAGAGCACGCCGACGAGCGCGCCGACGAGCAGGCCGATGAGCATCGACACCACGCCGACCATCAGGGTCTGCCGGGCTCCGACCAGGATGCGGGAGAACATGTCCCGGCCCAGGTGGTCGAGGCCGAACCAGTTTCCGTCGCGCGCGCCGACGAACTCGCCCCTGTTGGCGAAGACCTCGCCGCGCCAGGTCTGGGCGGACGGGCTGAACGGCGCGATCCACGGTCCGACGATCGCGAGGATCACGAACAGACCGATGATCACCGCGCCGATGATCGCCATCTTGCTGGCACGGAGCCGGCGCATGGCCTCGCGCCACAGGCTGGCGCCGCTGGTGGCCTCGGACGTCTGCATCAGCTCGGCGAGCCGATCGATCTTGTCGGCCTTCTTCGTCAAGGTCGTCACGTCAGTGCACCCGCACTCTCGGGTCGATGATGCTGTACGCGAGGTCGACCAGCAGGTTGATGAGGACGTACACCATCGCGATGAAGAGGATGAACCCGACGAGCACCGGGTAGTCACGGGCGTCGATGGAGGTGCGGATGAAGTTGCCGATGCCGTTGAAGGAGAAGACCGACTCGGTCAGCACCGCGCCCGACAGCAGGCTTCCGGTCAGCAGGCCGACGGCGGTGATCACCGGCAGCAGCGCGTTCCGCAGCACGTGACGGCCGCGTACCGTCCGCTTGTCCAGACCCTTGGACTCCGCGGTGCGGACGTAGTCCTCGCCGAGCACTTCGAGCACGCTGGCCCGGGTCATCCGCACAATGACGGCGAGCGGGATGGACGAGAGCGCGAGGGCGGGCAGGATCAGGTGGTGGATGGCGTCCCAGCTGGCGTCCAGCTCGCCGGTCAGCAGGCCGTCGAGCACGGCGAAGCCGGTGACGTCGGTGGCGTCGATGCCGGTGGTGAGCCGTCCGTAGCTCGGGAACCAGTTCAGCTGCACGGCGAAGATGCCCTTGAGGATCAGGGCGAGGAAGAACACCGGGATGCAGATGCCGATCAGCGACCCCGAGACGGAGGCGACGTCCAGCCAGCCACCGCGGTGCTTGGCCGCGAGGTAGCCGAGCGGGATGCCGACGACGACGGCGATGAGGATGGCGACGATGCTGAGTTCCACCGTGGCGGGGAAGCGGGTCGCGAACTCGTCCCACACCGGCTGACCGGTCTGGGTGGAGGTGCCCAGATCGAGCTCCACGATGCGCTTGAGGAAGCGGCCGTACTGCACCCAGACGGGCTGGTCCAGGCCGAGGGCCCGGTTGATGCGTGCCACTTCGGCTTCGGTCGCCCGCTCGCCCAGGATCGCTGAGGCGGGTCCGCCGGGCAGCCGGTTCAGCCAGAGGAAGAGCAGAACCGACAGGCCGAGCAGGGTGGGTATGAGCTGTAGCAGTCTTCGTACGACGAGTCGCAGCACCCCGCGTGCCCCTTTCTTACGTGCGTCGATGCGGGTCCGCCCGGCCACCGAGGTTCCGTGGCCGGGCGGACCCGCTGATGTGCGATTACTTGAAGGAGACCTCGGCGAAGTTCTCCTGCGTCAGCGGGGAGACCTTCGGCGGGTTGACGTTCTTGGCGAAGGCGATGGCCGGCGGGGAAGCCGAGATCGGAACGCCCGGGACGTACTCCATGATCGCCTCGTTGGCCTTCTTGTAGGCCTCGACGCGACCCGCGGGGTCGGTGACCTTGGAGGCGGCGTTCACCGCGTCGAAGACCTTCTTCTCGTTGAAGCCCCACTGCTTGTCGGGCCCGGCGAACCAGGTGCCGATGAAGTTGTAGCCGTCGTTGAAGTCACCGGTCCAGCCGAGCATGTGCAGGGCGCAGGAGCCCGCCTCGGTGGCGTCCAGGTAGTCCGGGGCCCACTTCATGGCCTTCGGGGTGACCGTGATGCCGGCCTTCTCCAGGTCGGCCTTCATGCGCTCGAACATGTCCTGCGGGGCCGGCATGTACGGGCGGGTGACCTCGGTCGGGTAGCAGAACTCGATCGTGAGCTTCTCCTCACCGGCCTTCTTGAGGAGCTCCTTGGCCTTGGCGGTGTCGAAGGGGTAGGTCTTCACCTTGTCCGAGAAGCCGGCGACCGTGTCGGGCATGAACTGGGTCGCGGCCTTGCCACCCTCGGGGAGCTGGGTCTTGACGATGCCCTCCCGGTCGATGGCGTGCGAGATGGCCTGGCGGACCTCGGGCTTCTTCAGCGCCGGGTTCTTCGACTGCGTCATGCCGACGTAGAAGATGTTGAAGACGTCACGGGTCGGGACCTTGTAGCCCTCGCCCTCCAGCGTCTTCACATCGGCCGGCGCGACCAGGTCGTAGCCGTCGATGTCACCGGCCTGCAGCGCCTGACGGCGGCCGGCCTCGGTGTCGATCGTGCGGAAGACCAGGTTCTTCACCTTGGCCTTCGCACCCCAGTAGTCGTCGAAGCGCTCCAGGGAGACTTCCTTGTTGCCCTTGTTCCACTTCGTGATCTTGTACGGGCCGGTGCCGGCGACCGTGCCGGCCTCCTGGCTGTACTTGGGGTACGTGATCGCGTCGCCCTTGGCGGTCGCGTCCTGCTTCGCGTACTCCTTCAGGGCCTTCGGCGAGTGGATCGCGAGGGCCTGGAGGGAGAAGCCGCCGGGCAGGTTCGCCGAGGGCTCGTTGACCTCGATGACGGCGGTGTTGTCGTCCTTGGCCGTGCAGGACTTGTAGTTCGGCTTGGGGGCTTCCTTGTCCTCGTTCTTGGCGAAGCCGCCCATGATGGTCTGCCAGTAGTAGGAGACCGCGCTGGACTGGTACGTACCCTTCCAGTTGAACCAGTGGTCGTAGTTCGCGCAGACGGCGGCGGCGTTGAACGCCTCGCCGTCGTGGAACTTCACGCCCTTGCGGAGGTTGAACGTCCACACCGTGCCGGCGGGGTTGCTCTCCCAGGTCTCGGCCAGGCCGCCGACGAGCTTGCTGCCGCCGGACTCGTGCTCCAGCAGCGCCTCGAAGGCCTGCCGGGTCACCCGGAAGGTCTCACCGTCGCTGGCGAGGGCGGGGTCGAGGGAACCGGGGTCACCGGCACCGGCGAACACGAAGGTGTCCTTCGCGCCGGCCTTGTCCCCGTCCTTGCCGCGCTCACTGGAGCACCCCGTGGCGATCAGGGTGACGGCTGCCGCCACCGTGATCGCCCGGACCGTACGGGACTTGATTATTCGCATGGGTCCACCCCAGGTTCCGCCGTGTGAGAGGTCTTGACCGGCCGAACACTACCGACGGGGAACCAGCTGGAGAACAGTCCGGATAGCGGTGATACCTAGTCGAGACCCGGACACTTGCCAAACCGGGCAGATCCGGGACAAGTGCGCTGCCCCGGTTAACGCCCCTGTCATATGGACGAGTTCGCCGGTCAGGGCCGGGGCGGGTAGCCGTAGCCGGGAGCGGACGGAGCGGGGGAGGCGTGGGCGTCGCGGTCGTAGAAGGGGCGGGCGTTGGCCCGCAGCCACATCGCCACCGGGTCGTACTCGTCCGACATCGCGACCGTCGAGACGGGGAGCCCGTCGGGGACGGCGGAGACCGACTGCCGCATCATCGCCCGCACCGCGTCGACCGAGGCCGGGGAGGTGTCGTAGAGGTCCAGGCCGATGGCGAGGTACGGGGAGCCGAGCGCGGGCTGCACCCAGGCGCGGCGCAGCGCCCGCACGGCGGGGGTGCGGTGCGCGTTCTGCGTCAGCAGGGCGTAGAACTGGGGCAGCTCGAGCGCGGGTTCGCTCAGGCGCAGCGGGCCGGCGGGCATCCGGTCGAGACCGGTGGCGATCCTGCGCAGGTCGGCCCAGGGGATGCCGACCCCGCCGCCGGAGTCGTGCGGGTTGAGCCAGATGCCCCAGTGGTCGGGGTAGAGGGCCCGGGCGATGTCGCGGCCGGTGACCACCTCGTGGGCGCGGTTCCAGCCGGAGGCCGCCAGCTCCTGGGCGGAGGTGACACAGGGGGCGTAGCCGAGGCCGTCGACCTCCATGTTGCCGTACTGGGCGTCGGGTGATCCGGCCTGGCCGTGCCAGAGGAGCATCCACACGTCGCCGTCCGCGAGGGCGTGCAGCAGCCGCTCGTACGCGTCGTAGCGTCCGGGTGCCACCTGGCGCAGCATGTGCTCGACCTGTCCGGCCGCGGCCGTGCCTGACGCGCTCACTTGTGTTCCGCCCCTCGTCCGTCCATCGGTCCTGTTTCCTGACGTGTCATTCCGTGGTGCCCCGCTCAGCCGGCGGCGCGCTGGTAGAACGGGCGCACCCGCTCCAGCATCCAGTCGGCCACGGGGTCCTGGGCAACGTCCAGGAGGATGAGATTCACGGGCCAGGCGGTCTCGACCCGGCCCAGCGCGCGGCCGAGCGCGTCCAGCGGCGCGTTGCGGTCGACGCCGTCCCAGGCGACGAGCTGGACGCCGACGAAGAGGGCCGGTTCGGTCCCCTCGACGCTGGCGAGGGCGCGCCGGGCGCTCGCCACGATGCCGGTGGCCTCGAACTCGGCGGCCGCGGCGGAGAGGAAGTCGACGGGGTCGTCCTGCCAGTCGGGCTCGAAGAGCCGGACCCGGCCGCCGCTCGCGGGGCCGTCCAGCGGGGTGCGACCGATCCGGCACAGCTCGGCGACGGCGGGGGGCGGCAGCGGGGCGCCGACGGTGCCACCAGGATTCACGGCGATGCCGAGCTGCGGGGGCAGGCCGCGGGCGAAGTCGCGGGCGGGTGCGACCGTGAACGACATGTGGCTGCCGACGCAGGCCAGGAACTGCTGCTCGGAGCTGAAGACGGGGACATAGGGGAGGCCGTCGATCTCCAGCGTGGGGAGGTCGAGGTCGGTGCTCTCGGGGCTGCCGCCGTTGGGCAGTGGAACCCAGACCGGGCTGCGGCCGAGCACCTCGACGAGCCGGCTCCCGGCGGCGGGGTTGCCGAGCGAGGCGGACAGCACCTCTTCGAGCTCATTGCCCGGCCACGAAACGTCCACGGTCCTCGGTCCCCTTCTCACGCGCCCGGTCACGCGCCCTCGGGGCAGAACCCTAATGCCGCCCTCGCGCCGCCGTGGCCAAAAGCATACGGAGCGCGCCGGGCCGCGGCGCCGCCCGCGGCCGGTCCGCCGGGGGGTACGCCGTCAGCCGACATCCCGGAAGGTGATCTTCCGCAGGGCGCCGGCCGCGTTCCGGTCGAGCAGGGTCGCCGAGGCGCAGCCGCGGGGCAGCCGGCCGGCCTCCACGGAGCGCAGCAGCCTGCCGACCGCCCGGCGGTGCCGGGCGAAGGCGTATCCGGACACGCCGCGGCCCCGGTCGCGCTGGCCCTCGCGGGCGGCGGCCGGGGTGACGTCGAGCAGGACCAGGTGCAGGGCGCGGCCTCTGCGGCGGGCCTCACGGGCGAGCCAGTCGCGCACCCAGGACTGGGTGCCGCAGTCGTGGACGATCACGCTCCGCCCCGCGCGCAGCTCCCGGCGCAGGCCGGCGTAGTGCGCGACGCGGACGAGGGGGCGGTAGACCGCGTACGGCAGGAAGCCGGGCATCCGCGCCTCCCAGCGCTCCCGGGCGTCCTGCGAGTCGATGCCGCGGCCGTCGGCCGCGCGGCGCATGAGGGTCGACTTGCCGCTGCCGGGCAGCCCGGAGACGACGACGAGGTCTCCCGCGGCGAAGGCGAGCACACGGGGGCCGTGCCCGTCCCGGTCGCGCAGGTCGCGCAGCAGGCGCGCGGCCGCGCCGTGCCGCCGGGTCCTGGCCCGGGCGCGTGGGGCGGGTATGCCGGTACTCGTCGCGTAGGCGCCGGTTCGTTGGAACGTCATCGCTTCTCCCCCTGTCGGGTCTCGAAGACCCTTCCCCAAGAAGTGTAAAGAGACGGTAATGAGGCACAAGCGATTTGCCGATCAGGACCCGCGTGCAATGATGTGCGCGCCAAGCGCACACAACCACATACCGGCCGTTCGAATCCGCGCGGGAGAGTTCCGGACAGACCGCAGCAGCGCTGTGGCGGTCCGGGCGCCGAAGGAGCAAGACCCTCCCTTGAATCTCTCAGGCCCCGTACCGCGCGGATGAGGCAGATCTGAAAAGCGGGCGCGCCGTCGCGCCCCACCCAAGGTGCAAGCCGAGGATGCCCTCGGTGAACCTCTCAGGTTCCATGACAGATGGGGAGGAAAGTCCTCTCGTCATGATCTTTTTCGCCCTGGGACCCGGGAGCCACACCCATGAGCACTGCCCGTCTGACCGCCCTCGATGCCCTGCATCGCTCCCTGGGCGCGACCATGACCGACTTCGCGGGCTGGGACATGCCGCTGCGCTACGGCAGCGAGCGTGACGAGCACAACGCCGTCCGCACCAAGGCGGGCCTCTTCGACCTGTCGCACATGGGCGAGATCACGGTCACCGGTCCGCAGGCCGTCGAGCTGCTCGACTTCGCCCTCGTCGGCAACATCTCCACGGTGGGCCCGGGCCGGGCGCGCTACACGATGATCTGCCGGGAGGAAGGCGGCATCCTCGACGACCTGATCGTGTACCGCCTCGGCGAGACCGAGTACATGGTCGTCGCCAACGCCTCCAACGCTCAGATCGTCCTGGACGCGCTCACCGAGCGTGCGGCGGGCTTCGACGCCGAGGTACGGGACGACCGCGACGCGTACGCGCTGATCGCCGTCCAGGGCCCCGAGTCCCCCGGCATCCTGAAGTCGCTGACCGACGCCGACCTGGACGGGCTGAAGTACTACGCCGGCCTGCCCGGCACGGTCGCCGGGGTCCCCGCGCTGATCGCCCGTACCGGCTACACCGGCGAGGACGGCTTCGAGCTGTTCCTGAAGCCCGAGCACGCCGAGGGCGTCTGGCGGGCCCTGACCGAGGCGGGCGCCCCGGTCGGCCTCATCCCCTGCGGCCTCTCCTGCCGTGACACGCTCCGCCTGGAGGCGGGCATGCCGCTCTACGGCCACGAGCTGACCACGGAGCTGACCCCGTTCGACGCCGGTCTCGGCCGGGTCGTGAAGTTCGAGAAGACGACCAACGACGGCGACTTCGTCGGCCGCAAGGCCCTGGAGGCGGCCGCCGAGCGGGCCGCGGTCGACCCGCCCCGCAAGCTGGTCGGCCTGGTCGCCGAGGGCCGCCGGGTGCCGCGCGCCGGCTTCGCGGTCGTCGCGGACGGCGTGGTCGTCGGCGAGGTCACCTCCGGCGCCCCCTCCCCGACCCTCGGAAAGCCGATCGCCATGGCCTACGTGGACGCGGCACACGCCGAGCCGGGCACCCAGGGTGTAGGTGTGGACATCCGCGGGACCCACGAGCCGTACGAGGTCGTGGCGCTGCCCTTCTACAAGCGCCGGAAGTGACGTTCCGCGGCCGGGACGATCCGGCCGCGCGTCCCGCCTTCCGTCTCACGTCGCGTCTCATCACGCGAGACCCACGTTCATCAGCACTCCCCCGATCCAGGAGAATCAGGTCATGAGCAACCCCCAGCAGCTGCGCTACACCAAGGAGCACGAGTGGCTGTCGGACGCCGAGGACGGCGTCTCGACGGTCGGCATCACCGAGTTCGCGGCCAACGCGCTCGGGGACGTCGTCTACGCCCAGCTCCCCGCGGTCGGTGACACCGTCACCGCGGGCGAGACCTGCGGCGAGCTGGAGTCGACGAAGTCCGTCAGCGACCTGTACTCCCCCGTGACCGGTGAGGTCACGGAGGCCAACGAGGACGTCGTGAACGACCCCTCCCTGGTGAACACCGCTCCGTTCGAGGGTGGCTGGCTCTTCAAGGTACGTGTCACGGGCGAGCCGGACGATCTGCTCTCCGCCGACGAGTACGCCGCGTTCTCCGCCGGGAACTGAGACCCCTGAGGGATCGATCCATGTCGCTTCTCAACACCCCCCTTCACGAGCTGGACCCGGACGTCGCCGCCGCCGTCGACGCCGAGCTCCACCGCCAGCAGTCCACCCTCGAGATGATCGCCTCGGAGAACTTCGCTCCGGTCGCGGTCATGGAGGCGCAGGGCTCCGTCCTGACCAACAAGTACGCCGAGGGCTACCCGGGCCGCCGCTACTACGGCGGCTGCGAGCACGTGGACGTGGCGGAGCAGATCGCCATCGACCGGGTCAAGGACCTCTTCGGCGCCGAGTACGCCAACGTGCAGCCGCACTCCGGCGCCTCCGCCAACCAGGCCGCGCTCTTCGCCCTCGCCCAGCCCGGCGACACCATCCTGGGTCTGGACCTGGCGCACGGCGGCCACCTCACCCACGGCATGCGCCTGAACTTCTCCGGCAAGCAGTTCAACGTGGTCGCGTACCACGTGGACGCCGCCGGACTGGTCGACATGGCCGAGGTCGAGCGCCTCGCCAAGGAGCACCGCCCCAAGGTGATCATCGCGGGCTGGTCCGCCTACCCGCGCCAGCTGGACTTCGCGGAGTTCCGCCGGATCGCCGACGAGGTCGAGGCCTTCCTGTGGGTCGACATGGCCCACTTCGCGGGCCTGGTCGCCGCCGGGCTGCACCCCAACCCGGTGCCGTTCGCGGACGTGGTGACCTCCACCACGCACAAGACGCTGGGCGGGCCGCGCGGCGGCATCATCCTGGCGAAGAAGGACTTCGCGAAGAAGCTGAACTCCTCGGTCTTCCCCGGCTTCCAGGGCGGCCCGCTGGAGCACGTGATCGCCGCGAAGGCCGTCTCCTTCAAGGTCGCGGCCTCGGAGGAGTTCAAGGAGCGCCAGCAGCGCACGGTGGAGGGTGCCCGCATCCTCGCCGAGCGCCTGGTCCAGGGCGACGTCACCGAGCACGGCGTCTCGATCCTGTCCGGCGGCACGGACGTGCACCTGGTCCTGGTCGACCTGCGCGACAGCGAGCTCGACGGGCAGCAGGCCGAGGACCGCCTCCACGAGGTCGGCATCACGGTCAACCGGAACGCGATCCCGAACGACCCGCGCCCCCCGATGGTCACCTCGGGCCTGCGGATCGGTACGCCGGCGCTCGCGACCCGCGGATTCGCCACCGAGGACTTCACCGAGGTCGCCGACATCATCGCGGAGACCCTGAAGCCCGGCTTCGACGAGGACAAGGCCCAGGCGCTCAAGGCCCGCGTCACCGCGCTGGCCGCGAAGCACCCCCTGTACCCCGGTCTGAAGTAGTTTCCTCCGTCGTACGCTTTAGTTCCAGGTTCGTTCGTACGACAGCTCCGGGGCACCGCGCACACTGGACAGTGAGCGCGGTGCCCCAGCCCGTGTTCGACCGCTTGTTTCCGCGCTTTGCTGCTCCACCCCGGCAGACAACGGCGTCTACCACCCCCACAAGGAGTTCCCCGTGGCCATCTCGGTCTTCGACCTGTTCTCGATCGGCATCGGCCCGTCCAGCTCCCACACGGTGGGTCCGATGCGCGCCGCGCGCATGTTCGCCCGCCGACTGAAGAACGAGGGCCTGCTGGCCCACACGGCCTCGATACGGGCGGAGCTGTACGGCTCCCTGGGCGCGACCGGACACGGTCACGGCACGCCGAAGGCCGTCCTCCTCGGCCTGGAGGGTGACTCTCCGCGCACGGTCGACGTCGAGACGGCGGACGACCAGGTCGAGCGGATCAAGTCGAGCGGCCGGATCAACCTCCTCGGCGTGCACGAGATCCCCTTCGACTTCGACGAGGACCTGGTGCTGCACCGCCGCAAGGCGCTGCCGTACCACGCCAACGGCATGACGATCCTCGCGTACGACGCCGAGGGCGCCCTGGTCCTGGAGAAGACGTACTACTCGGTCGGCGGCGGCTTCGTCGTGGACGAGGACGCCGTGCAGGGCGAGAACCCGATCGTCCCGGACGACACGGTCCTGAAGTACCCCTTCCGCACGGGCGACGAGCTGCTGCGCCTGGCGAAGGAGACCGGTCTGTCGATCTCGGCGCTGATGCTGGAGAACGAGAAGGCCTGGCGCACCGAGGACGAGATCCGCGAGGGCCTCCTGGAGATCTGGCGCGTCATGCAGGCCTGCGTCGCGCGGGGCATGTCCCGCGAGGGCATCCTGCCCGGCGGCCTCAAGGTGCGCCGCCGCGCCGCGAACACGGCCCGCAAGCTGCGCTCCGAGGGCGACCCGGCGGCGCTCGCGATGGAGTGGATCACCCTCTACGCCATGGCCGTGAACGAGGAGAACGCGGCGGGCGGCCGCGTGGTCACCGCCCCGACGAACGGCGCGGCCGGCATCATCCCCGCGGTCCTGCACTACTACATGAACTTCGTGCCCGGCGCCGACGACGAGGGCGTGGTCCGCTTCCTGCTCGCGGCGGGCGCCATCGGCATGCTCTTCAAGGAGAACGCCTCGATCTCCGGCGCCGAGGTCGGCTGCCAGGGCGAGGTCGGCTCGGCCTGCTCGATGGCGGCGGGCGCCCTCGCCGAGGTCCTCGGCGGCTCCCCGGAGCAGGTGGAGAACGCGGCCGAGATCGGCATGGAGCACAACCTGGGCCTGACCTGCGACCCGGTGGGCGGTCTGGTCCAGATCCCGTGCATCGAGCGCAACGGCATGGCGGCGGTCAAGGCGGTCACGGCGGCGAAGATGTCGATGCGCGGCGACGGCAGCCACCTGGTCTCCCTCGACAAGGTCATCAAGACGATGAAGGAGACCGGCGCGGACATGTCGGTCAAGTACAAGGAGACCGCGCGGGGCGGTCTCGCGGTGAACATCATCGAGTGCTGAGGGCGAAGGGCGGGGCCCGCGCGTGTCGTGACGCGCGCGGGCCCCGGGCCCCTGCCTCCGGACGGCCGTAGGGGCCTCCGGTCAGTCCTCCGTACCGGGAGGCGCGTCGGCGAGGGCGAGGCGGTCGCGGAGGGCCGCGTTCTCGGCCTCCAGGAGCGCGATGCGCTTGCGGGCGAAGTACAGCTCCATGACGGCGTCCTGGAATTCGGACACGAGCTGTTCGGGGGTCAGTTCCATGCGGGCCTCGGTGCTCGGGCGGGCGGTCAGGCCGACGCGACGGTGGTGACGGTGCCGGAGGGGCCGCGCCACTTGAGGGCGCCGCCCTCGGCGAAGAGGACGCCGCCGTTCGTCGGGTTCTCGCTCGGCACCGTGGTGGCGTTGCGGATGCCGATCACGCCGTCGCCGCCGCCGTACGACTCGGTGCTCGTCACTCCGAACATGGCGTTCTGGGCGGCCAGCGCGCCGCTGTTGAGGACCCGCAGCTTCGCCACGCCCGCCCGGTCGCGGAACTCGGCCAGGCGGCTGGCGGAGTCCGTGTTCGCCTGCATGAGCAGGCCGATGGAGGAGGTCCGCTGGTCGATCTCCACCCGGCCCCGGGGGGTGGCGCCGATCGCGATGCCGATGCCCACCGCCCCCGAGCCCTTCACCACGAAGTCGTCCACGCCGTTGTTCCGCAGCGTGATGAGGTTGCCCTTGGTGGGGCCCGTGGTGTGGGTGACGAAGATGCCCTGCGCGGCGGTGCCCCCCGACTTGTCCTCGACCCCGGTCGTCTCCAGGTAGACGGAGACCGCGGCGGCTCCGCCGTCCGAGGCGTCCACGTGGCCCCGGTGCGTGATCTTGAGCGTGCCGTGCTTCCGCTCCGCGCCCGACAGGTACATCGCCGAGTCGTCCGGGTTGTGGGAGACGACGTTCAGCGCGACGCCGTTGCCGGCCACGCCGGACTGGAAGGCGGTCAGCGCGTGGAGCTTCGACGTGGTCGCCGTGGACACCGCGAGGAACGACGACGTGGCGCCGCCGTCGGTCGTGAAGTTCCTGGCCCGCACCTCGCCCGGGTAGACGACGTCCCCCTCCGCCTGGACGGCCTCCGGCTCCGCCGCCGACGCGGTTCCCGATCCGGCGGCCACCGTCACGGCCCCCGCCGTGAACGCGCCCAGGAACAGCCTTCTCGTACTGGTCACTTCGACTCCTCGTCCCACCCCGATACGACAGATCGGCACGCTACGTGGTGACGGCGGCTCGCGCCAGATCCGACAGGAGGCGGCCGGTCCGGGACCGACCGCCCGCCGGCCGCCGACCGTCAGCGCGGGAGGTCGAAGAAGGCGGCCGCACGGCCGAGCGCCGCCGGGTCGGCCTCGATGTCCCCCGCCTTGTGCGCGCGGGCCAGCAGCGCGCCCCGCCACTCCATGCCGAGGTAGTCCGCCGTACGCCGGAGCATGCCCGTCAAGGGCTCCGCGTCCGCGGCCTCGCCGCGGGCGTACGCCGTGACCGCCCACAGGCTCTTGCCCCGCATGCGCTCGCGGAAGTCGACGTCCGGCAGGCCGAGCCAGCGGGCCCAGTAGTCGAGGTAGAGCTTGGTCGACGCGGAGACGCTGTACCAGTGGAGCGGGGACGCGACGACGATGTCGGTACTGTCCAGGGTCGCGTCGAGCAGCAGCTTCTCCGTGCCGCACGGGACCGGTCCCGCCGGGTGGAGGGGCAGCGACAGGTCGCCGAGGTTCAGCCAGCTGCCGGTGACGTCCGGGGGGAGCCCCTCGGCGGCGTACCGGGCCAGGGTCTCGGTGTTCCCTCCGCTCCGGCTCCCGAGGATGAAGGCGAAACTCCGGCTCCGTACCGTCTCGAGCGTGGCACTCACAGCAGTCCTCACAGCTCGTCGTGGTCAGGCGGGGCCGGCGAGGGACCCGTGGGCGTCGGCGACGAGGCGCAGGTGCTGCTCGGCGTCGCTCAGCAGCTGGGGCGAGTAGTCGATCCGGCCGCCGGTACCGGCGTAGCGCCGCTTCTTCGCGCCGGAGGTCCGGCGCAGGATGGTGACGCTGTTCTGCATCAGCTTCTGGGACTCGAGCAGGCTGACGACCTCGAGCTCGCCGGGGTTGCGCTGCTGGAACTTCTCCAGGTACCGGCGGACGGCGTCACCCTCGGGGTAGGTCATCAGGTAGTGCATGACGATCAGGCCGCCGTCGGGGTCGATCAGGTCCCAGAAGTGGTCGAAGAACCAGAGGCACTCCCAAGCGTCGACCCAGGCGAAGTCGATGGGTGCGAACCCCTCGGGCAGTTTGTCGAGCGAGTCCTTCAGGTCCGCGTTGACGACGGTCACACGGTCGTCGAGGCCCAGCTCGGTGAGCACCTCGCGGACCCGGCCCGCAGAGGAGTCGGCGATGGAGAGGTTGTCGACGGCGGCCAGCCGGGGGCGGTACGGCTCCAGGTGCAGGGAGGGGGTCACCAGCGGCGGCTCGGCGAGCAGCCAGGCGTCGTCGAGCGCGCGGCCCGCGGCGAGGTGTTCGCGGGTCTTCGCCGCGAGGGCGAGGGACTCGGCGGCGACCGCCTTCTCCGCGTCGGCGAGCGCGGCGGCGAGGAACGGGGTCGTGTATCCCATGCCCACTTCGAGTACGCGGCGCGGGCGCAGCAGTTGGACCAGGTTCGCGAGGAGGGGACCGACGACCTCCGTGCCCATTCCGGGCACGGACAGCCGGGCCACCGCGGAACGGAACTCGTCACTCTGAATCGTTTGCGTCATTTCCTGCCCTTGTCAATGCGGTGTTGTGTGGACGCGTGCTCATAAGGCAAAGAACCCGGCGGCACCAGGCGGGACCGAAACCGAAACGGTGAGGTCTCCTCATCGTTTCCGGCGGGACGCTGCGGCAACAACGCCCTGTCCTAACATGTGTGCGCAGCGCATGATCACGCAGGGGGGCAAATGGTGCAGATAGGTTGCGATACCACGACATGTGGACCGGGTCTGTGCGAGGCGGGACTGCGGCGGTACCAGAGCGCCGTATGCACCGGGACGGTGGCGGCGGACCCGCCGGTGCACTGCGCCACGAGACTGGGACTGCTGGAGCCGGTCGTGGGGGAACCCGGCCTCCTGACGTCCGTCCCGCCCACGATCGCCGCAGGTCGGACCCTGACTCCGCTCGAGGAGACGCTCGCCGAGGGGAAGCGTCGGCTCGACGCCCTCACCAAGACCTTCGAGACGGCGGAGGCCGTCTTCAACGGGTCCCGGCAGAGCGTTCCGCAGACCTCGACCGTCCTGCGGGGCGCCCAGCAGATCGCCGAGACGATCGACATCGCGGTGGCGTGCTGCCAGTCGGAACTGCTCACCGCGCAACCCGGCGGCCGTCGTCCTCCCGAGATCCTGGAAGAGGTGGTCAGGCGCAATCTGGAGCTCCTGGAAAGGGGAGTCGCCCAACGCACCCTCTATCAGCACGCGGTATGGAATCACCCGCCCACGGCCGAATACATCCGGACCGTCGCGGAAGCCGGTGGCAGCATCCGGACCGTTGACGAAATGTTCGACCGGGTCATCATCTGCGACCGTACGGTGGCTTTCATTCCGACGAGTTCCGACTATCCGGACGAGGCGCTCGAGGTCCGGGATCCCACCATCGTCTGGTACCTGGCCAACGTCTTCGAGTACGCCTGGGCGCGTGGCACTCCGGTCGACCCGGCGGTCGCCAGGCGACCCGAGATCGTCGTCTCCGAGATCGAGCAGAGCATCATGCGCTTCCTGGTCGCCGGTCACACCGAGGAGAAGATCGCCCGGGGGCTCGGCATCAGCCGGCGGACCGTCGCGGAGTACATCAGCCGGATCTCCCGGCGCCTGGGCAGCGTCAGCCGGGCGCAGCTCGGCTATCTGATCGCGACCAACGGTCTGCTCCAGGACCGGGAGTTCGACGGTCCCGACCGTCCGGGCCCGGACGGTCACGGGTGAGACCCCGGGAAGTGGAGCCCGGCGCCGGCCGACCGGGCGCGGGGGCCCGGTACGGCCCGGACGGACCGCGGAGCCGACATCGGCTCACAGCCCCGCGGCCGCGCGCAGGGCGTCCACGCGGTCGGTGCGCTCCCAGGTGAAGTCCGGGAGCTCGCGGCCGAAGTGGCCGTACGCCGCCGTCTGGGAGTAGATCGGGCGGAGCAGGTCGAGGTCGCGGATGATCGCGGCCGGCCGCAGGTCGAAGACCTCCGTGACGGCCTTCTCGATCGTCGCGACGGACGCCTTCTCCGTCCCGAAGGTCTCGACGAAGAGGCCGACGGGCTCCGCCTTGCCGATGGCGTAGGCGACCTGGACCTCGCAGCGCGAGGCGAGGCCGGCCGCGACGACGTTCTTGGCGACCCAGCGCATGGCGTAGGCGGCCGAGCGGTCGACCTTGGACGGGTCCTTGCCGGAGAAGGCACCGCCGCCGTGACGGGCCATCCCGCCGTACGTGTCGATGATGATCTTGCGGCCGGTGAGGCCGGCGTCCCCCATCGGGCCGCCGACCTCGAAACGGCCGGTCGGGTTCACGAGCAGCCGGTAGCCGTCGGTGTCCAGCTTGATGCCCTCCTGGGCGAGTCCGCCCAGGACGTGCTCCACCACGTGCGCGCGGATGTCGGGCGTGAGCAGCCCGTCGAGGTCGATGTCGGCGGCGTGCTGCGAGGACACCACGACCGTGTCCAGCCGGACCGGACGGTCGCCGTCGTACTCGATGGTGACCTGCGTCTTGCCGTCGGGGCGCAGATACGGGACGGTCCCGTTCCTGCGGACCTCGGTCAGCCGGCGCGACAGCCGGTGGGCGAGGTGGATCGGCAGCGGCATCAGCTCGGCGGTCTCGTCGCAGGCGTAGCCGAACATCAGGCCCTGGTCGCCGGCGCCCTGCTTGTCCAGCTCGTCCTCGTCACCCTCGACCCGGGACTCGTAGGCCGTGTCGACGCCCTGCGCGATGTCCGGGGACTGCGCGCCGATGGACACCGACACCCCGCAGGACGCGCCGTCGAAGCCCTTGGCGGACGAGTCGTAGCCGATCTCCAGGATCTTCTCCCGGACGAGCCGGGCGATCGAGGCGTACGCGGTCGTCGACACCTCGCCCGCGACATGGACCTGACCGGTCGTGATCAGGGTCTCCACGGCGACCCGCGAGGACGGGTCCTCGGCGAGCAGCGCGTCGAGGATCGCGTCGCTGATCTGATCGGCGATCTTGTCCGGATGCCCCTCGGTCACGGACTCCGAGGTGAACAGACGACGTGACATGGTGCTTCCCTCCGGGGAAGTGGGGAGACGGGCGGCGGTGACATCGCGGGCGATCCGGTCGCAGACCGCCGCGGCGTGCTCGAAGAGGTAGAAGTGGCCTCCTGGCCAGGCGTGCCGGGTGGTCCGCGCGCGGGTGTGGCCGGCCCAGGGCGCGGCCAGCGCCGGACCCGCGACCGGGTCGTCCGCGCCGGTGAACAGCGACAGCGGCACCTCCAGCGGCGGGCCGGGGTGTTCCTCGTACGTGTCCACGATCGCGAGGTCGCCGCGGAGCGTCTCCACCATCGGCTCGACGAGGTCGGGAATCGCCAGCACCTCCTCCGGGGTGCCGCCGAGGTCGCGCATGAAGCCGGTCAGCCGCTCCGTCGACCAGAGGTGGCGACGGGCGCGGTCGGGCCGGTGCCCGGGGGCCGGGGCTCCGGAGAGCCCCACCCAGACGGGCGGCAGGCCCTCCCGGGAGAGCCGGCGCGCCAGCTCGTAGGTGATGAGCGCGCCCATGCTGTGCCCGAAGACGCCGTAGGGGCCGGCCAGTACGCGGCGGGTGAGCGGAGCGAGCCACGCGACCGCCTCGTCGGTGGTGCGGCAGCGTCCCTCCCCCGCCGACATCAGACGGCCGGGAAGATCCACGGCCAGGATCCGCCAGTCGGCGGGGAGATGGCGCACCAGTGGGGCGAAGGCGGCCGCCGAACCGCCGGCGTGGTGCACGAGCAGCAGGGTGAAGGGGGCGTCGGCGGCCGGCCGGGCCACCGGGCCCGCCGCGGAGGCCGCGAGGGCGGCGGGGGGTGGAGCCGGAGGTCCGGAGACCGGGGCGAGGAAGCGCCGCAGGTCCTTCCAGCCCGCCCAGGGCTGTGCGGGAGCGCTCATCGGCCTCGGAACTCCAGTGCGGTCACGCCCCAGGTGAAGCCCATCCCGCTGGTGGCGACGAGGATCAGGTCGCCCGGTTCCAGGCGCTTGTCGTCCAGGAGGCCGGTGAGGGCGATCAGCGGGTCGGAGCCGCCCATGTGCCCGTACCGGTGGTAGTTGAAGACGCTCTTCTCCGCGGGGATGCCGAGCCCGGCCAGCAGCTTCTCGTGCATGCCCTTGTCGCCCTGGTTGATCAGGAAGTGGGCGACGTCCGTGACCTCCTTGCCGAGGGTGGACAGCACGTCGGCGACACGGGCCGGGAAGTTCTCCAGGTAGGCGTCGCCCAGGCCCTGCCGGCGGCCGCGCCGGCGCATCAGGACCCGGTCGTCCTCCAGGTCTCCGGAGTAGTAGTCGGCCCAGGAGGGGTCCGTGCGCATGGACGACGTGAGGACCTCGAAGAGGCAGTCCTCGCGGCCGAGGAGGACGGCGGCCGGGGCGTCGCCGAAGTTGAACAGGGCCTTGGAGTCGGGGTCGTCCCGGTCGACGAGCCGGCTGAGGCGGTCCCCGATGAGGACCAGGGCGTAGGGGGCGCCGCCACCCAGCGCGAGTTCGGCCAGTCCGGTGCGTACGGCCGTCATGCCGCCGTTGCAGAAGTTGGTGACCTCGAAGCAGTGGGCGCCGAGGATGCCCAGTTCGTCGGCGACCTTGGCCGCCGGGGACCAGAACGGCTGGTCCCACTCGCCGGAACCGGCGTAGATCACCTGGCCGATCGCGTCCGGGGAGACGCCGTTGCGCTCCAGGACGGCCCTGGCCGCCTCCGCGGCCGGCTCCCAGGCCGTGTCGTCCTCACCGAGGACGGGGAACTCCTCGGTGTGCGTGATGGCCAGGATGTCGGCCACCGGTACGCCGGACGCCTCGTGCAACTCCCGCACGGTCACCCGCGACGAGGGAAAGGCCACCTCGAAGTCGACGATTCCGCCCACGGTCCCTGCTCTCCTTCGCTGTACGGTCATGACGGTCGCGGCCCCTCAGGCGGCCGGCACGGCGACCCGGGCGGCCCCCGCGGCGGACCGCTCGCGCAGTCGGTTCAGGTGCTCCAGGCTCGCCAGGACGGTCGGGGTCGGCAGCCCGAAGTCGATCAGGCAGGCCACCTCGTCCACGCCGATGGCACGGAACCTCTCCACCATCGGCTCGGCCTTCTCCACGGTGCCCAGCAGGCCCCCGTCGTCGAAGTAGCGGTCGAAGGACCGTGCCACGATGAAGTCGATGTCCTCGGGCGACAGCTTCGAGGCGTCGACGCGGCGGCCGTCGAGCCGTGAGCCCAGCAGCAGTCCCAGAGAGCTGCGCAGATAGTCACCGAGAGGCGCCCGTACGGTCTCGCGGACCTCGTCCTCGTCCTCGCCGAGGAAGGCGTGCACCATGAGGGCGACATGGCCGTTCCACCCCGGCCGGCCGAGCCCGGCGGCCGCCTCGCGGTATTCGGCGATCTTGTCGGCGAGGTCGTCGAGGTCCTGGCCCAGCAGATGGGTCAGCAGCCCGGCGCCGGAGCGGCCGGCGTTGCGGAAGGTCTCCACACCCCCGGCGCTGGTCACCCACACCGGAAGCTCGCTCTGGACCGGCGGCGGGAAGATGCCGAGTTCCTGTGCGGCGCCGACGCCGTCGGTGACCGCGATCTTCTCGCCGCGCCAGAGCGCGCGGACCTGCTCCACCTGCTCCAGCAGGATCTCCCGGCGGTTCTCGTAGTTCTCGGGGCGCAACGCGAAGTCCGTCGCGTGCCAGCCGGAGGCGAAGGACAGGCCCACCCGTCCGTGGGACAGGTTGTCCACGACCGACCACTCCTCCGCGATCCGCAGCGGATGGTGCAGGGGGGCGACGACGCTGCCCGCGCGGATGCCGACGCGCTCGGTCACGGCGGCGATCGCCGCGCCCGTCACGGACGGGTTGGGGTACAGGCCGCCGAAGGGGTGGAAGTGCCGCTCGGGGGTCCACACGGCGCTGAAGCCGTTGCGGTCGGCGAACCGGGCTCCCTCCATGAGGAGTTCGTAGCGGTCGCCCGAGCCCTCGGTACTGTCGTTGGCGAAGTAGAAGAGACTGAAGTCCATGGAGTTCTCCGGGTGTTGCTGGTCGGCGGTGGGATCCCCTGAGCTGTCCGCGGACGCGGCTCAGGCGACGGCCGGCTCGGCGCCGGGGTCGGGGACCGGGCGGCGGGTGCGCTCGGCCCAGGAGGCGACCGCGGGTGCGGCGAGGCCGGCGCCGAGAAGCAGGACGGCGAAGACGATCCAGGCGGGCCAGCCCAGCCGGACGATGAGCACGGTGGCGAGGGCCGGGGTGACCATCGAGCCGAGCTGCGTCGACATCCCGAACATGCCCTGGTACTGCCCCTGGGCGTGGTCAGGGGCCAGGCCGAAGGCCAGGGACCAGGAGCCGGCGCTGTAGAGCATCTCGCCGATGACGTGGACGACGGCGCCAGCGAGCAGGGCGGCGACGGCGACCCACACCGGCCGGTCGGCGGCCAGGGCGAAGAGGGCGCAGCACGCGGCGAGGAAGACACCGCACCTGCGCAGCGTCCGGGCGCCGCCGCGGACGTTCTCGCTGCCCTTTCCGGCACGGACCTGGAAGAGCACGACCATGATCGTGTTCAGGATGAGGATGACGGAGTACAGCCACTTGGGCGCGGAGGTCTGGCTGGTGATCCAGATCGGCAGCGCCACGGTGAGGATGGCGACGTTCATCACCAGGACCGAGTTGAGCAGCGCGACGGCGGCGTACGGGAGGTCGCGCAGGACGACCCACCTGGGTCCGGCGCTCTCCTTGGGGGTGGGGGCGACGGACGGGACGGTGAGGTAGGCGGCGCCCGCGACGAGGAACATGACGCCGCCGGCGATCAGCAGACCGACGTACGCCGGCCGGTTGTCGAACCAGAGGGCGACGGCGCCGGCCGCGGCCCCGAGGGTCACGCCGAGGTTGCTGACCGCCCGCATGTACGACCAGGCGCGGACGCGGTCCTCCTGGGGGATCAGCCCGGCGATGAGCGCGCCGCGGGCGGCGTCCGTGGAGGACTCGGCCATCAGCGCGAGACTGGTGACCACCACGAGGCCGGCGAAGCTCTCGACGAAGGCGTAGGCGCCCACGAACACGCCGAGCAGCAGCAGGAACCCGACGGTGGTGTTGCGCGGGCCGACGAGATCGGCCAGCCGGCCGGCCGGGATGCTCGCGGCCATGGCGAGGGCGGCGCCGATGCTGAGGGCGAGGCCGACCTGTTCGGCCGGGATGCCGACGGTGCGGGTGAAGAACAGCACGCTGACGGCCATCAGGACGCCGTGGCCCGCGGTCTTGGCGAAGTTGCTCAGACAGAGGGTGCGGACGATGCCGGGTGGCGGGACGATGTCATCGAGAAATGCCATGATGGCCTCCGTTGCCGGCGGCCGGTCCGGCCGCGGCGAGGTCGGGGGACGAGAGCTCGCGGGTGAGGAGCGGCCGGTCGATCTTGCCGTTGGGGTTGAGCGGCAGGCTGTCCAGGTGCCGGAATCGGCGGGGCACCATGTGGACCGGGACGCGCTTGCGCAGCCAGCGGGTGAGCGGCTGCGGTTCGAGGGGGGCTCCGGTGTGGCAGCCGACGAGTTCGACGTCGTCGCCGTGGCGGAGCGCGATGACGACGGCCTGCGTGATGTCCGGGTGGCGGCGCAGCGCGGCCTCGATCTCGCCGAGTTCGATGCGGTATCCGCGTACCTTCACCTGGTTGTCGAGGCGGCCGAGGTGCACCAGGTTGCCGGACTCCCAGCGCACGCGGTCGCCGGTCCGGTAGTAGTGCTCCGGGGTGAGCGGCCCCTCCCCCTGGTAGGGGGTGGCGCCGTTCTCGTCGTACCGGAGGAAGCGGCCGTGGTCGTCGGCCGGGTCGAGGTAGCCGTCGAAGCGCTGGGAGCCGCGTACGCACAGCTCCCCCTCCTCGGCGGGCCGGCCGTGCTCGTCGAGCACGAGGTGGTCGAGGAAGTCGTAGACGGGCCCGATGGGGACGGTGTCGTTGGAGGTGGCCGGCCACCGCGCGGGATCGGCGGGGAGGGCGAACTCTGTGCAGGCGACGGTGAGTTCGGTGGGTCCGTAGACGTTCTCGATCGCCGCCTGAGGGGCCGTCGCGCGCCAGGCCTCGGCCTGGTCGTAGGAGAGCTGCTCGCCGATGAAGACGCTCATCCGCAGGTCGGAGGCGACCCCGGTGGGCAGGTTGCCCAGCTGGGCGCTGACGGAGACCACGGACGGCACCGAGAACCAGTGGGTGATCCGGTTGTCGACGATGTAGTCGACCGGCGAGAGGAGCTCCGCCCGGCCGGGGACGACGAGCGTGGCGCCGCCGCCCCAGGTCACGAAGAGGTCGAAGACGGAGGGGTCGAAGGTCAGGTCGAAGGTGTGCGAGGTCCGGCAGCCGGGGCCGATGCCGTACCGCTCGATGTTGTGCGCGAGGTACGGCGAGAGGTTGCGGTGCCGGATCGGCACGCCCTTGGGCCGGCCCGTCGAGCCGGAGGTGAACAGGACGTACGCCACGTCGTCGGGTCCGGTGGTGTACGGGGGCAGCTCGGGCGCCGGGGTGGTGTCCGCCCGGCCGGCGGCGGCCACCTCCTCGGCGTCGAGGCGCAGTTCGGTCGGGACGAGTCCGCCCAGTTCCCCGTCGAGCTGGCCCGCGTCCCCGGCGTCCACGACGAGCACCTCGGTGCCCGCGAGTTCGCAGATCATCCGGTTGCGAGCGGCCGGGAAGGCCGGGTTGACGGGGGTGACGGTCGCGCCGAGCCGCTGGCCCGCCAGGTAGGCGGCGAGGACGGCGACGGTACGGGTCGCCATCACGGAGATCCGCCGGGGCACGGAGCCGTGCGCCTCCAGGATCCGGGCGGCGACGTGCTCGGCGGCGCGGCGCAGCTCGCGGTAGTCGAGCCGGGCGCCGCCGGCCTCCACGGCCGGCTCGCCGGGGTGGCGCTCGACGGACCGGTCGAACCATTCGTACAGCGTGTCAGCCATGGGTGGCCTCCGCGGCGGTCACGGGAGCGGCGAGGTCGGGGGCGTCGAGCCGCATGGTGGTCGGCGGTTCCTGCCGTGCGGGCTCGATGTGCAGCAGCTCGATGTCCTCGCGGTCCGGGCCGGTGACGGCTGCGGCGCAGGGGCAGGCGTCGCCGGTGAATCCGGCGAAGCGGTAGGCGACCTCCATCATCCGGTTGCGCGCGGTGCGCCGGAAGTCGGCAGCCAGGTGCACGCCGGCGGAGGCCGCCTGGTCGGTCAGCCAGCGCAGGATGACGGCGCCCGCGCCGAAGGAGACGACCCGGCAGGAGGTGGCGAGCAGCTTGAGGTGCCAGACGCCGGGCAGCCGTTCCAGCAGCACGATGCCGACGGCGCCGTGGTCGCCGAAGCGGTCGCGCAGCGAGATCACGAGGACCTCGTGGCCGGGGTCGGCCAGCAGGCCCCGCAGCTCGGCGTCGCCGTAGTGGACGCCGGTGGCGTTCATCTGGCTGGTGCGCAGGGTCAGTTCCTCGACCCGGGCGAGGTCCGCCTCGGCGGCCCGTCCGATGGTCATGACGAGGCCGAGGGTGCGCAGGAACTCCTCGTCGGCGCCGGTGAACTCCTCGCGGGCGGCCTCCCGGCGGAACCCCGCCTGGTACATCTCCCGGCGGCGGCGCGAGTCCTCGGTGGTGACGGGGTCGAACTCGGGCCGGCCGGTGAGCTCCAGGACCTCCTCGGCCGGGTAGCAGCGCACGTCGGGGAGGTGGTGGGCGACCTCCGCGCGCTCGGTCGGCTGGTCGTCGACGAACGCGATCGTGGTGTGGGCGAAGCCGAGCTGGTCGGCGATCCTGCGGACCGACTCGGACTTGGGGCCCCAGCCGATGTGCGGGAGGACGAAGTACTCGGCGACGCCGAGCAGCTCCAGTCGTTCCCAGGCGTGGTCGTGATCGTTCTTGCTGGCCACGGCCTGGAGGATGCCCCGCCGGTCGAGGGTGGCGATCACCTCGCGGACCTCGTCCGAGAGCGTGACCTCCCCGTCCTCCAGGAGCGTTCCGCTCCACAGCGTGTTGTCCAGGTCCCACACCAGGCACTTGACGGCGGTCGTGGTGTCCTTCACGGTCTCGGCCACGGTCACACCTCCCACAGGGTCACGGCCCAGGCGGCGACCGGGCTGTTGTTGAGGACGAGCACGAGGTCGCCCGGGGCGAGTTCGCCGGCCGCGAGGAGCCGGTCGAGGTTGAGTACGACGTCCATGGCGCCGAGGTGGCCGTACGCGGCGAGGTGCTCGTTGCACACGGGGTGGATCGGCAGGCCGAGGAGGGTCTCGTAGAAGCGGTAGGCACTCGCCGTGACGTTCTGCATGAGCGTCGTGGCGACGGCGTCCTTGTCGACGCCCGCGTCCGCCAGCACCTCCTCGACCATCCGGCCGAGCCGCATCCGGCTGTTCATGGCGAGTTCGAAGCGGTACCGGTCGGGCGACCGGCACTCCTCGCGCCACTCGTAGTGCGGGACCTGCTTGTAGTCGACCTGGAAGAGGTCGTGGAAGCTGCCGTCGGTCTCCATGCGGTGGGCCCGCAGGACCGGCCGGCCGCCCCGGACGAGCGTCATGGCGTACGCGCCGTCGCCGATGACGGTGACGGGGTGGCGCACCCGGTCGAAGCCGGTGGGCCTGCTGCCGTGGGCGATGAGCACGCCCTGCCGGGACGGATCGGCGAGCAGCAGGTCCCGGCCGAGGGCCCAGGCGGCGCTGGAGCCGGTGCAGCCGAGGCCGTCGACGGTGAAGGCGAACGCGCCGTCGAGCTTCGCCTCCGCCTGGACGCGGCAGGCGTCCGAGCCGAGCAGCACGTCGGGGGCGCGGGGGCTGACGAGCATGAGGGTGTCCGGCATGCCCGGCGCGCCGGGGGTGGTGTCGTCGAGCGAGTCGAGCAGACCGCGCACGGCCTGGACGGCGAGGTCGCCCGCGGTGTGGTCCTCCAGGACGCCGACCGTCGCGATCCCGCTGTCCCGGGCGAACTCCGCCTCCTCCGGGGAGAGCCCGGGGAACTCGGGGAGGTCGGTGACCGGGGTGCGCAGGGTGGGCAGGACGGTGTGGATGGATCCGATGCCGATGCTCATGACCACACCGCCAGGGCGTGCTTGCCGAGCAGGAGCTGGCTGATCTCGTTGCTGCCCTCGATGATCTCCATCAGCTTGGCGTCGCGGTACGCACGGGCCACCGGGCCGCCGTCCCGGGCGCCGGCCGAGGCCAGCACCTGCACGGCGGACGCGGCTCCGCGCGCCGCGTGACCGGCCGCCAGGTGCTTGGCGGTCACGGCGGAGGTCACCAGCTCGGGGCTGTTCTCGTCCCAGCAGAGGCTGGCCCGCTCGCAGCAGCGGACCGAGGCCTCCTGGGCGACGTGCAGCTCGGCGAGGTGCCGGGCGACCAGCTGGTGGTCCGCGAGGGGCGAGCCGAACTGCTCCCGGGTGGAGGCGTGAGTGGCGGCGGCCCGCAGGCAGGACCGCAGGATGCCGACACAGCCCCAGGCCACGGACACCCGGCCGAAGGTCAGCGCGGAGGTCACGAGCCAGTCGACGGGGAGCCCGGCGCCGCCCAGCAGGCTGTCGGCGGGCAG
Organism: Streptomyces sp. NPDC036822; assembly: GCF_055609145.1. Taxonomy (NCBI): domain Bacteria; kingdom Bacillati; phylum Actinomycetota; class Actinomycetes; order Kitasatosporales; family Streptomycetaceae; genus Streptomyces; species Streptomyces sp. NPDC036822. Next base: position 406,547 of record NZ_JBVJPY010000002.1, on the reverse strand, counting down.
CCGTACGCCGTCGAAGGTGACGTCGGCGTGGCCGGCGGCACGGCAGCCCATGGGGTCGGCCACCCGCTCCACGGTCACGCCGGGGGCGTCCGTGGGGACGACGACGGCGGCGGCGCCGTCGCCGTACCGGCCGAAGACGACGAGGTAGTCGGCGTAGGCGCCGACGGTGATCCACGTCTTGCGGCCGTCGAGGACGACCGAGTCGCCGTCGGGGCGGACGGTCGTCGTCATGGCGCCCAGGTCACTGCCGGCTCCGGGCTCGCTGAAGGCGACCCCGGCGAGCCGGCCGCCGGTGAGCTCGTGGAGGTAGACGGCCTTCTGCTCGTCGCCGCCGAGGCGTTCGACGGTCCAGGCGGCCATGCCCTGGGAGGTCATGACGCTGCGCACGGACGAGCACAGGGAGCCGACGTGGGCCGTCAGCTCGCCGTTGTCCGCGCTGCTCAGGCCGAGACCGCCGTAGGCGACGGGCACCTGGGCGCACAGCGCGCCCTTGCCGCCGAGTTCGCGCAGCAGCGCGAGGGGCAGCTCACCGGTCCTGTCCCAGACGTCGGCCCGGTCGCCGATCAGCTCCGTGGCCAGCTGCTCCGCCTCGGCGCGTGCGGAGGGCCGGCCGGTCGGCTCACTCATCGCCCGCGCCCCGCAGGCGCAGCACGAGGGCGGTCATCGCGTCCACGCTGCGGAAGTTGTCGAGGGTGAGGTCGGAGCCGCCGACCTGGACGCCGAAGGACTGCTCGACGTGCACCAGCAGCTCCATGGCGAACAGGGAGGTGACCAGGCCGGTGGAGAAGAGGTCCACGTCGGCGGCGACGGCCGTCCTGGTGCGCTGCTCCAGGAAGGCGGTCAGCGTCTCGCGGATCGTCCGGGTGTCCTGCTGGGTGGGGGTGCTCATGAGGTGCTTCCTCCGTATTCGAAAAATCCACGTCCGGTCTTGCGGCCGAAATCGCCGGCGGCGACCTTCTCCAGAAGCAGTGCGCAGGGCTCGTAGCCCGCGTCGCCGGTGCGCTCGTGCAGCACGCGCAGGGAGTCGACGACGTTGTCGAGGCCGATCAGGTCGGCCGTGGCGAGGGGTCCTGTGGTGTGACCCAGGCAGCCTTCGAAGGCGGCGTCGACGGACGCCGGGTCGGCGACGCCCTCCGCCACGATCCGGGCCGCCTCGTTGATCATCCGCTGGAGGATCCGGTTGATCACGAACCCCGGTCCATCGCCGACGACCACGCCGGTCTGGCCGAGCGTCTCCAGGAGGGCGCGGGCAGATTCCAGGGCCGCGGCGCCGGTGCGCGGGCCGCGGATCAGCTCGGCGGTGTGGATCAGGTAGGGCGGGTTCATGAAGTGGATGCCGGCCAGGTCCTCCGGCCGGGCCACCGCGTCGGCCTGTTCGTCGATCGGCACGGCCGAGGTGTTGGAGATCAGCAGCGTTCCGGGCGCCACCACGGCGGAGACCTCGGCGAGCACCTTGGCCTTGAGCGGGGCCAGTTCGGTGACGGCCTCGACGACCCAGGCCGCTCCGGCGACGTCCTCGACGCGGGTGGTGGTGACCAGTTCGCCGGTGGCGCCCTCGCGGGGCAGCTTGCCCATCATGCGGGCCAGCCGCAGCTGGCCGGTGGCGGCCGTGCGGGCCTTGGCGAGGATGTCCTCGGAGACGTCGACGAGGATCACGTCGACACCGCGGCCGAGGGCCAGGGTGGTGATGCCCGTACCCATCACGCCGGCTCCGATGACCGCGAGCGGGCCGCTGGCCGGGCCGGCACCGCCGTCGGCCGTCAGGTCGTGCGTCGCGCTGTCGCTCACTTCTCCCCCTGGGTGTCGGCGCCCGCGCCCTCGGCCGCCAGGGCCGGCAGGAGCGAGCCGATGTCGTCGGTCCGGTGGGCCAGGAAGGCCAGCCCGTTGCGGAGCTGCTCGCCGGTGACGAGCGGGGACAGGCCGTTCTTGCGCAGCCAGGGCTGCCAGCCGCGCGCCTGGACGCCCGCCTCCTCCAGCTCGTGGCCCTCCATCTCGTACAGGGCCGTGGCGGACAGCACCTTGCTGCCGGTGGCCTGGGCCTGGACGGCGACGAGCCGCTGCCACTCGGCGAGGGGCACGGTGCGGGTCGGCAGGCCCGCCTCCTCGAGGGCCGCGAAGAGGTCCTCGAGGCTCGGGGAGATCTCGTCCACCAGGTGGTAGGCGCGGCCGACCGACTTGGACGACATCGCGAGCTCCGCGACGGCACGGGCCAGCACGTCGACCGGCGAGACCGGCATCCCCCGGTCGTCGACCGGCCGGGCGCCCACGACCAGGCCGCTGGCGAGGAGGAACCAGATGAGGTCCTTGTCGTTGCAGGCGCCCGTCGCGCTGGAGGCCATGATCAGGCCGGGGCGGAAGACCCGGACCCGCATCCCGTCCTGGTCGGCGCGCTCCAGGATCCGCTCGCCGACCCACTTGCTGACGCCGTATCCGCCGAGCTGGGGGTCGAGGGGCTGCTCGCGGGTCTCCATCAGCCGCCCGTCCGCGCCGGCGGGCGCGGTGGCCGCGACGGTGGAGATGAAGCTGATGTCGCGGATGCCCAGGGGGCGCATCCAGTTCAGCAGGCCGACCAGCGGCAGGATGTTGTCGTCGCGCAGCATGCGGTACGGCTCGGTGAAGACGACCTTGGCCGCGCAGTGCAGTACGTGTCCGATCCGGGTGGCGAGTTCGCCGCCCCGGTACGTACGGCAGAGCGTCCCGATGTCGCGCAGGTCGCCGGGGACGGCGTGGACCCGCTCCGGGTCGGGCGCGGGCAGCCCGAACTTGGCGGCGGTGGCCGTGAGCCGCGCCATGCCCTCGGCCTCGTCGGCGGCGCGGACGACGCAGTAGACCCGGCCCTTGGAGGCGCGGAGCAGCTCGTCGAGGAGGAACGCGCCGAGGTAGCCGGTGGCCCCGGTGAGCAGGACGTCCTTGCCGGGCGCGGACTGCTTGGCGAGCGGCTCCAACGGGATCTGGAGGTCGGCGTCGACGAGGGCGCCGTCGCCGTCGGCCGCCGGGTCGACCTCCGCGTCGCCCAGCTGGGCGCCGTTCTTGAGGCCCTCGACGATGGTGGTGAGGCGCCGGATCGTGGCCTGGCTGCCGCCGGCCCGGTGGATGTTGATCAGGACGCCGAACCGCTGCTGGATCTCCAGGACCATCTGGACGGAGAGCAGCGAGGTGCCGCCGAGGGAGCCGAACTCGTCGTCCAGGCCGATGGTGTCCAGGCCGAAGAGGTCCTGCCAGAGCTTCGTGAGGCCGGCCTCGACCGTACCCTCGGCCGCGGTGGACACCGCGCTCGTGCCGCCGGCGGGGGCGGCGGGTTCGAGGGGCCCGTCGAACGCCGGGAGCCGGTCGAGCGCCCAGTGGCGCTTGCGGGTGAAGGGGTAGGTGGGCAGCGCGACCCGGCGTCCGGCGTGGCCGCCCAGCGCGCTCCAGTCCGCCTCGGCGCCGTGCAGCCACGCGGTGGTGACGGCGTCGTCGAGGAGGTCGGCCAGGGTGTCGGCGTCGAGCGGGGTGGTGTCCGGGAGGGTGACGACGTGCCGGCCCTTGCCGGGCTCGCCGTGGCCGACGAGGACCGGGAAGCGCTCCTCGGGGAGGGCGTCCAGCGGTGCGGTCAGGGGGTCTCCCAGCTCGGGCAGCGCGGCGCGCAGCCCGGCGATCAGCTCGGCGGGCGGCTGCGGTGCGTCCACGGCGGGCAGGACGAGCACGGGACGGCGGCCGGCGGCCCGCTCGGTGCGCACCGCCGGCGGCCGGGGCAGCCGCAGGGCGGCGGTCAGGCGCTCGCGGGGCGCGGTGACCACGCGGCGTTCGGCGAAGGCCGCGCGGCCCACCCGCAGGGTGTGGGCGACGTCGTCGGCGTTCAGGCCGCCCTCGTCGAGGGCGTCGGCGAGGCGGCGGGACTGCTGGTCCAGTTCGGCCCGGGTACGGGCCGAGAGCACCAGCCGTACGGTGGCGCGCGGCGGGGCGGCGGCCCGTACCGGCTCCGGCGGCGCGGCGAGCACGATGGCGGCGTTGGTCCCGCCGACGCCCATGGAGTTGACCAGGACGTGGCGGTCGGCGTCGGCGCACTCCTCGCCCGAGGTGGTGACGAAGAAGGGGCTCTCGTCGAGGATGCCGGGGTCGCGCGGCCGCTCGAAGGTCGGGTGCGGCGGGATCTTGCCCGTACGGGCGACGTGGACGGCCTTGATGAAGCCCGCGATGCCGGCGGCGGGGCCGGTGTGGCCGATGTTCGACATGACCGAGCCGAGGGCGCAGTAGCCGCTCTTGTCGGTGGTGGCGCGGAACGCCCGGGTGAGGGCGATCAGCTCGATGTTGTCGCCGACCGGGGTGGCGGTGCCGTGCGCCTCGACGTAGCGCAGCTTGTCGGCGGCGACGCCGGCGGTGCCGAGGGCGGCCGCGACGACGTCGGCGACGCCGCGCGGGCTGGGGGCGATGAAGCCGAGCCGGTCGCCGCCGTCGTTGCCGACGGCGCTGCCGCGGATCACGGCGAGGACGTTGTCGCCGTCCGCGAGGGCGTCGTCGAGGCGGCGCAGGGCGACGACGCCGACGCCGGAGCTGTAGGTCGTGCCGGTCGAGCTCGCGTCGAAGGAGCGGCAGTAGCCGTCCTCGGAGAGCACGCCGCCGGGCTGGTGGCGGTAGCCGCGGAAGGGCTCCAGGACGGTGGCACCGCCGGCCAGGGCGATGTCGCACTCGCCCGAGAGCAGGCTGAGGGTGGCGTAGTGCACGCCGTAGAGCGAGGAGGAGCAGCCGGTCTGCAGGCTGACGGCGGGACCGCGCAGGCCCAGCTTGTAGGCCGCGCGGGAGGTCATGAAGTCGGCCTGGCCGCCCACGGTGAGTTCGAGGTCGTCGACGGCCGCGCGCAGCCCCGACTCGCGGGCCTTGGCGGCGAGCAGGGCGGCGGAGTAGTTCCCGGCGGCGCTGCCGGCGAAGACGCCCACCACGGGGCCGTCCTTGCGGACGGGGTGTCCGGCGGACTCCAGCGCCTCCCAGGCGGCTTCGAGGAAGATCCGCTGCTGGGGGTCGATGGTCTCGGCCTCGCGCGGCGGGTAGTTGAAGAACTCGGAGGCGAAGTCCTCGACACCCGGGAGCGTGGTGGCCACGCGGACGAAGGCGGGGTCGTCGAGCATCTCGGACGTGACGCCGGCGGCCTTGAGCTGCTCGGGGGACATCTCGCGCATGGAGATGACGCCACGGTCGATGTTGCGCCAGAACTCCTGGGGGGTGGTGGCGTCGGGGTAGCGCAGGCCGATGCCGATGACCGCTATGTCCGTGCTGTTCGTCATGGTTGCGTTCCCCTGGCTCACTCGGAGACGAGCTGGTCGCGGCGCGCGCGGCCGATCAGGCCGCCGCGGTTTCGGGCACCCAGTTCGGTCAGCCCGGTCTCGGCGCCGGCCGGGTCGGCCAGCAGCGCGACCTGGGCCTTGACGGTGCTGTGCTGGAAGAGGTCGGAGACCTTCAGGGTCCGTGTGGTCAGCGGCTCGAGCTCCTCCCAGAGCATGATGAGCAGCAGGGAACTGCCTCCCGCTTCGAGGAAGTTGACGTCCTCGGGTACCTGGTCGGCGCTGTCCAGGTCGAGTACGTCGGCCCATGCCTGCCGGACCCGGGCGAGGAGCTCGGTCTCGGAGAGCGGGGTCGTGGCCACGGTGTTGTTCACGAAGTGCTCCTGGTGAGGGGGTGGGAATCGGGATCGGCCGCGAGGTCCTCGGCGGCGGCGACCACGTCGGCCAGCAGGGTGCGCGCCGTGTCCTGCGCGAACAGGCCGACGGCGTACGACAGGGCGAGGTCCAGCCGTCGGTCGGCGGCCTCGGTGGCGACGAGTTCGAGCTCGTACTTGATGTGCAGGGGATCCAGCGGGAGCAGTCGGGCGGTGGTGCCGGTGGTGAGGGCCGGCGGGCCCACGGCACCGCTCTGGGCGCTGAGGAAGACGGGCGTGAGGGCCGGGCGGCTCAGGTCACGGTCGCTGTGCAGCTCGTTGGCCAGGACGTCCAGTGCCACGTCGGCGTGCCGGTAGGAGACGGCGCAGCTCTCCCGGGCCTGGTCGAGAAGCTCGCGCCAGGTGGGCTCCTTCCGCAGGTCGAGACGGAGGATCAGGGTGTTCACGAACATCCCGATCGCCTCGGCGGCCGACGGGTCGTCGCGCCCGGCCCAGGGAAAGGCGAACAGGAAGTCCCGCTGGGCGCCGCGCCGGGCCAGGGCCGCGGCGAGCAGCGCCGCGGTGGTCATGAACAGGGTGCAGCCGAGGGTGTCGCCGAGGGCCCGCAGGCGGGTGGCCGTGGCGGCGGGCAGCCGCTGGGTCAGGAGGGCCGCCTCGGTGGACTGGAGTTCGGTGCGCGGCCGGTCGTGCGGCAGCACGATGTCGTTCGGCGCGCCGCGCAGGTGCTCCAGGAGGGCGGCGGCCCGCTCCGTCTCGGCGGCCGCCGAGGCGGGCGGGGCGGGGGTCAGGCACGCCGGGTGGACGGGCTCCCCGAGGTCCGGGGCGGAGCCGCGGGACAGGGCGCGGTAGGCGGTGCCGATCTCCTCCAGGAGGAGGTCGCGGGACCATCCGTCGGCGACGATGTGGTGCACGACCAGGGCGAGGACGGTCCGGCCGGACCCGAGGGCGAGGATCTCCGCCCGGGCGGGCGCCTCCCGGGCCAGGTCCACGGGCGCCCAGCACAGCCGGGACAGCCGGCCGCGCAGGGTGTCCGCGTCCCACGCGGCGGCGTCGGTGACCGTGGTGGGGGCCGGGGCGCCCGACGTGCGGTAGCAGACGTGGCGCTTGCGCCGGTCGAGGAAGAAGAGCGAGGACAGGGCGGGGTGCCGGGTGAGGACCAGGTCCACGGACCGGCGCAGGACGTCCCGGTCCACCGGCCCCTCGTACTCGACGAGCGTGGGGATCAGATAGGCGGCGCGCAGCGACGGGAGCCGGTCGAGGAACCAGAACCGCTGCTGGACGGGGGACGCCGGATGGGCGTCGTCGTCCGTGGGCGGGGACCCCGCGGGGGCCTGTTCGGTGGCGTCCGGTGTGGCCTGGGCGGCCGCCGTCGCCTCGGTGAGGAGCCGGGCGAGCCCGGCGACGGTGGGGTCGGGCAGGAACGCGCGCGGGGAGACGGTCAGGCCGTGCCGCCGCTTGACCTCGGCCAGCATGGTGACGGCCAGCAGCGAATGGCCGCCGAGTGCGAAGAAGTTGGAGCCGGGGGTCAGGGTGCCGGTGTCCGGGGCGGGGCCCGCGCCGGCCCGTCCGGCGAGGGCGGAGACGAACAGCTCGGCCGCGTCCGCCTCGGCGCCGGTGAGCCGCGCGGCGGCGGTTCCGGTCGTTCCGGACGGCCCGGCCGGTGCGTCCGGGTGGGGTGACACGGCGGGCACGGGCGGCAGCTCGTCGGCGGACGGCTGGCCCGGGAGGGCCGGCAGCGCGTCCAGCGGCCGGGCCGGGTCGCCCACCGCCTCCGCGAGCAGCAAGGCCACGCCCTCCGCCAGGGCCCGGGCCGTGGCGGGCGCGTAGAGCAGGGTGTCGTGCTCGACGGTGACGTCGAGCCCTTCGGGGCCGTCCTCGATCATCAGCAGCAGGTCGAACTTGGCCGTGCCGGTCCCCAGCACCACGGGGGCGGTCCATCCGGTCCGTCCCGCGCGGGGAGCGGGCGTGTTCTGGTAGACGAACCCGACGTCGACGAGCGGCAGGCGTCCCGTGCCGCGCGCGGCGGTGGCGGCGGCGGTCAGCCGGTCGAAGGGCAGGCTCTGGTACGACAGCGAGCGGAAGGCCTCCTTGCGGGCCGCCGCGCACAGGTCCGCGAAGGAGCCGGCGGGGTCGACCCGGCAGCGCAGCGGCACGGTGTTCACGAAGAAACCGACCGACTCCTCCAGGTCGGCGTGGACCCGGTTGGCGGTCATCGTGCCGAGCAGGAAGTCGCTCCGTCCCGACCAGCGCTGGAGCACGGCCTGGACCGCCGCCATGAGGACGACGTACGGGGTGGCGCGGCGAGCCCGGGCGAACTCCGCGACCGCGGTGCGGACCGGCGGCGGGACGGTGAGGGTGTACCGCGCGCCGGGCCGGGTCCCGTCCGGTGCGGGGTCCCCCGGCGAGCGTCCGGCGAGGGACAGACCGGGAGCCACCCGCAGCAGTTCGGCGACCCGCTCGTCCAGGCGCCGGACCGCTTCCGGGTCGTGCTCCGCGCGGCGTTCGAGCGCGGCGAAATCGGCGTAGCGGGCGGGGAGGGCGGGCAGGTCCGCCGGGCCTCCGTCGGCCGCCGCCTCGTAGGCCCGGGACAGGTCGTCGAAGAGGGGGGCGAGCGACCAGCCGTCCACGGCGATGTGGTGGATGGTGAGCAGGACGGCGTCGCCGTCGGGCAGTCCGCGCCACAGCGTGCAGCGCAGGACGGGGCCCCGGTCGAGGTCGAAGGGCTCGCGGCCCCGCTCCTCCGCCTCGCGCTCCGCGCGGGCGAGGGCGTCGGGCGCGCCGCCGAGGTCGACGACGTCGACGGGGACGGGCGCGGGGTCGAGCACGATCTGCGCGGGCCGGCCGTCGTCCAGCCGGAAGACCGTGCGCAGCGGTTCGTGCCGGGCCGTGACCGCCTCCAGCGCGGCGCTGAGGGCATCGGGGTCCAGCGGGCCGCGGGCCCGGAAGAACAGCGGGACGTTGTACGTGGCGTTGCCGGGCGCGGCGGCGTCGACGAACCACAGCCGCTCCTGCGCGAAGGAGAGCGGCGCCGGGAGGGAAGCGGTCACGGGGCGGCCACCACCGGCATCGAGGCCACGTGGGAGGCCAGTTCGTCCAGACTGTCGGTCAGCAGCACCGCGCCGGCCTCGACACGGACGCCGAGCCGCTGGTGCACCCGGGCGGCGACCTGCATCGCGAGGATCGAGTTGCCGCCGAGGTCGATGAAGTTGTCGGCGGGGCCGACCGCCTCGGTGGCGAGCACGTCCCGCCAGATGGCGAGGAGCGCGGAGGTCACGGCCTCGTCGGCGGCGGACACGCCGCCGTCCGCCACGCCGGACGGCGGATCGAGCGGCCGGCCGGCGGGCTCGTGGAGCGCCTGGCCGACGGGCGCTTCGAGGAGGCGCAACAGCTGCGCCCGGTCAGCCTTGCCCGTCGAACCGAAGGGGACGCGGTCGAGCACCAGCCAGCGCGCGGGCAGCATGTAGCTGGGCAGGGTGCGCCCGAGACGCTCGTTCAGGGCGGCGGGCAGCTGCTCGCGGCTCACCTCCGCGGCGGCTTCCCGGGCGGGGAGGACGAAGCCGACCAGGGAGGCGGCCGGGCCCTCGCCGATCTTCTCGACGAAGGCCGAGTCGGCGAGCCCGCAGTTCAGCGCGGTCCGCTCGATCTCCTCCAGCTCGATGCGGAAGCCGCGCAGCTTGACCTGCCGGTCGGTGCGCCCGAAGAGCTCGACGGCGCCGCTCGCCAGGAGCCGGCCGGTGTCGCCGGTGCGGTAGATCCGCCGGCCGGTCGCGGGGTGCGTGACGAACCGCTCGGCGGTGAGTTCGGGGCGGGCGAGGTAGCCGAGGGCGACGCCGGGACCGCCCACGCACAGCTCGCCGGTCTCGCCGGCGGGAACCTCGTTCAGGTCCGCGTCGAGGAGCAGCAGGGTGGTCTCCTGGAGGGCGTACCCGACCGGGACGCGGTCCAGCCCTTCGAGGCTCTCGTCCGTGCAGTCGAAGTAGGCGGCGAAGGTCGTCGTCTCGGTCGGCCCGTAGCCGTTGACCAGCCGGCCGGGCGGACCGGCGGCCAGGACGCGGCGTACGGCGCCCAGTTCCAGCTGCTCGCCACCGACCACGACGGTGCCGACCGTGCCGAAGGCGTCGGCGCACTCCCGCGCCACCGTGTGGAAGAGGGAGGTGGTGAGGAACATCGCGTCGATGCGCTCGGAGCGGATCAGCGCGGTCCAGTCGTCCATGGCCAGGTCGGTGACGGACGGGAAGACCACGACGGTCGCGCCGGCGCAGAGGGCGTTCCAGACCTCGAACGTGGTGGCGTCGAACGCCGGGTTGGCGGAACTGGCCACCTGGTCGCCCGTGTCGACGGTGCAGAAGCGCGCGTTCAGGGCGAGGCGGAGTACCGCCCGGTGGGGGACGACGACGCCCTTGGGGCGTCCGGTGGAGCCGGAGGTGAAGTTGACGTACGCCGGGTCGTCCCGCTCGCTGTCCACGGCGGGAAGCGGCAGGCCGGGGTCGGTGTCGGGGAGGGCGAGCGGCTCGACGCCCTCGGGCAGCCAGGCCGGCAGATCCGCCCATCGTCCGCGGGCGGCGTCCTCCGCCCGCGACGAACGGACGATCACCCGGGAGCCGGACTCGGCGACGATGTCGGCGAGTCGGCTGGTGGGGGCCAGGCCGTCCAGGGGAAGGTACGCGGCTCCGCAGCGCAGGATGCCGAGGAAGGTCACGATCAGGTCGGCCGACCGGTCCTGGGCGACCGGCACGAGGTCTCCCCGGCCGACTCCCCGGCCCGCGAGCTCCGCGGCCAGCCAGCCGGCGCGCTGCCACAGCTCCCGGTACGAGAGCGCGAGGCTCTCCGCAGGGTCGCGCACGGCACAGGCGTCCGGCTGTTTCCCGACCCAATGTGACACGACGTCGTGCACGTTGGCTGCCGCCATTTCCTACCCCTTCAGTGGATCCGAAACGAACTGGACGTCAGCGGTGCCGGTTCATCCCCAGCCGTGGTCGTCGAGCGGGCTGGCGGTCACCGTGCCGGCGTCTTCCGGGGCGCCGAGTTCCGCGACGAGGCTTCTTCCCCAGCCGTGGTCGGCGGCGATACGTACGGACGAGACGGACGCGGATTCCGCACCCGACCGGAGTTCCGCCGAGACGGCCGGGACGGCCAGGAGGAAAAGGGCCGACATAGCCATTCCGGTGGACGTGACGAACCTGTTCGTACGCATGGCTCTCGCTTTCGGTCACCGGCCGGTGGGGATTGCCCGGCCGAGTTCGCATTCCGACGTCCTCATCGTGTGGCGGCCGGGGAGTTGGAAGCAAGAATCGGCCGACGCATGCCTGTGCGACGCATGTTCATGCGGACCGGTGAATCGGACATCCTGGACCGGGGCAGTGACCCGGCATCAGGAGGTCGCCTATCGTTGACCCGTGTCCATCAGGGGCGCGGGAACCGCTCGACGACCGGCCGTGGAACCTGGATCCGGCCCCAACGGAGGTTTGCAGTGACGCTTTTCAGCCACGACCTGACAGATTCCGCCCAGCTGCGCCCCCTGGAACCCTGGCAGGCGGAAGAATTCGCCCAGTACGTCGACCGGGTACGGCCTCATCTCGCTCCGTGGCTTCCGTGGGCCCACTTCATCAAGGACCCCGACTCCGCGCGCCAATTCCTCCAGAGGTACGCGGACACGCAGAGTCAGGACGGCGGCCGGATGTTCGGCCTCTGGGTCGACGGGAAACTGGAGGGCGGGGCGCTTTTCCGTATCTTCGACGTGCCCTCCGGCGTATGCGAAATGGGTGTCTGGCTGTCGCCCGACGCACAGGGAAAGGGACTTGTCACACAGACGGCCCAGCATCTCGCGGACTGGGCTTTCCGGGTACGCGGAATGCACAGGATCGAATGGCGTGTGACGCCTGCGAATACCCGCAGCATCGCTGTGGCGAAGCGCCTTGGAATGCGGTACGAAGGTACGCTCCGGCAGGTCTTCGCATTCAACGGCGTGCGCCAGGACCTGGAGATCTGGGCCCTGCTCGCCGACGAGAGCGCGTAACGGGGGGCGGCGGGAGAGGCCGGCCATGCGCGACCCGCGCCCGCTCGATCCGACCACGGCGACACCGCTCGGCCCGCCTCCTGTGCCGTCCGGATCCGGGGGCGTGCCGGTGGCCGTGTGGCTGGTGGACGCCCGGGAGCAGGGTGACGCGGCGGCCCGGCTGGCGCCCGGGGTGCTGGACCCGGCGGAGACCCGCCGGGCGGCCTCCTTCGTACGGGACGCGGACCGGCGCTGCTATGTGACGGCCCATGTGGCGCTGCGCTTCCTGCTCGGCGCCCGGCTCGGCATCGCCCCGGGCCGGGTGCGCCTCACCCGCGAACGGTGCCGCGCGTGCGCGTCCTGCGACGGCTCCCACGGACGGCCGGTGACCGAGGACGGACCGGTCCACTTCTCCCTGTCGCACGGTGGCGATCTCGCACTGGTGGCGCTCGGCCCGGTGCCGCTCGGGGTGGATCTGGAACCCCTGCCGTCACCGCGGACCGTGCGGGCCATCACCGGCCAGCTGCACCCGGACGAGGTCGCGGAGCTGGCCGCCCTGGAGCAGAGCGCGCGCCCGGCGGCCTTCGCCCGGGCGTGGGCGCGCAAGGAGGCCTATCTCAAGGGCCTCGGCCTCGGCCTGGCCCGCGGTGTGGCGCTCGACTACGTGGGCACCGGCCCCACCGCGCCGCAGACACTTCCCGGCTGGTCGATGACCGATCTCACGGTGCCGGAGGGCTTCGCGGCGGCCATGGCGGTGACGTCCCCCACCCGCCCGGTCGGCCCCGTCGTCCCGGTCACCCCGACGCCGTGGAGACGTCCGCCACCCCGTGCCGTGAACGCGCCCGCCACTCCCCTGCCGCGCGCGCGGACTACGCCGGACTGAGCCAGTGCGGGTCCGGCACCACCGTCAGGACCGCCGAGACCAGGACGACCGCCACCAGGACCCCCAGCTCGATCCGGGCGGGCGTCTCGGCGTTCCCGCCGCGCAGCATGCGCCGTCGTGCGGTGAGGGCGAGCATGCTCGCGACGCCGATCAGCGCGAGTTTGGCCAGCATGACCCTGCCGTACGCCGTGGCCAGGACGACGTCCAGGGGCAGCCGCCGCAGGGTCGAGAACGTCCCGGTGACCACGAGGGCGGCGAAGAGGCAGGCCGCCAGACGGGCGTACCGGACCAGCACCTCGCGCCCGCCCCGTCGCAGCCGCATGGTCCGCAGCACGTGGAGCAGGGTTCCGAACCAGAGGGAGCCGGCCGTCAGGTGGACGACGGTGAGCGTGACACCGACCGCCGGGCTGTACGCCTCCGGGTGGGCGCGCAGGGCCTCGGCGCCTATCACGACGGCGAGGGGCAGGAGGGCGAGCGTGGGCCGGCGGCTCGCGGCGCAGAGGGCCGCGAGGGCGAAGGCGTTGGCCGTGACGAGGAGCAGCCGGCCTTCGCGCATGCCGTACACGGTGGTGAGGCCGAGGCCGCTGACGGCGGCGAAGAGCAGGAGCAGCGCGGCGGACGCGGCGGCGCCGAGCAGCGAGGCGGCGGCGGACCAGCGGCGCGGCTGCGGGCCCTGGCGGGCCAGCCGGACACCGGCGAGTTCACCCAGATGGACGGCGAGGCCGACCAGGACGAACATCCTCAGCAGGGTGGTGGTGCCGGCGGCGGGGATCCGGAGTTCTCCGGTACCCGCCTGGGCTATACCGGCGCCGAGCAGGGCGACGGTGAGGACGGCGAGGGCGGCCAGGACCGCAGCCGTCAGACGTATCGGGGTGCCTACGGGTCCGGGAGGCGTCACCGGTCGATCGTCACCGGGGACCGGACGGGCGGCAACTCGCGTCCACGCGCTCGGCGTGCGCGGCCGCCCGCCCCGGAACTCCTCAGGCCTGCGTGGCGCCCTTGTCCAGGTGCGCCCAGAACTCGTCCCAGGAGAGCTTGCCGTCGCCGTTGCCGTCGCGCTGGTTGATCAGCGCCTCCGCGACCGTCTCGGTGACGTGGAAGTCACCCAGCTGGGCCATGACGCTCTTGTACTCCGCGGCGGTGATGAGGCCGTCCCCGTCCACGTCGAACCGCTCGAATGCCTTGCGTGCCGACTCGATGTCCGCCACTGCTTTCCGCCCCTTCTTGGTGCTTCGATGACGGCAGTCAGATTAGCGGGCCGCCGCGGGGCGGCCGATGGGGGGACGGCGTCGGGCGGTTGCCGGGGAGGGCCGCGCGTGCTGCCGTGGGAGGGCGGGCCACGGTGTGCCGTGGCCCGCCCGTGGCGCCGCCGGCGCCCCGGCCGTCAGCGGAAGATGCCGGTATGGCCGAGCGAGTAGCGGCCCGGCTGGGGGTAGACCGCAAGCCCGTGGGGGCCGCCGCCGACGGGGATGCGGGCGAGCTGCCGCCCGGTCGTGGTGTCGATCGCGTAGACCTCGGAGTCGTAGCGGCCCGAGAGCCACAGCACCTTGCCGTCGGCGGAGACACCGCCCATGTCCGGGGAGCCGCCGTCCGGCAGCCACCACTTCTTGGTGAGTTTGTTCTGCTTGAAGTCGAAGACGGAGATCGACCCCTCGCCGCGGTTGGGGACGTACATCTCCCGGGAGTCGCGGGAGATGTAGAGCCCGTGGCAGCCCTTGCCGGTGGGCAGGAGCGTGGGGGTGGTGAACTTCTCGCCGTCCAGGACCCACATGCCGTGGGCCATCATGTCGGCGATGTAGAAGGTCTTGCCGTCCGGGGAGATCTTCACGTCCTGCGGCATGGCGCCCTCGAAGGGCAGCCGCTGCTGGCCGATGACCTCCATCTTCTCCGTGTCGACCTTCAGCAGCTCGCCGGAGAACTCGCAGGAGACGACGAAGTACCGGCCGTCCGCGGAGAAGTCGGCGTGGTTGACGCCGTAGCAGGAGACGGGGACGGTCTTCTTCCGCTCCATCGTGTGCGGGTCCCGGAAGACCAGCTCGCGGTCGAGGGAGGCCATGACGACGGCGTACCTGCCGTTGGGCGTGAAGTAGAGGTTGTACGGGTCGTGGACCTCGACCGGCTTGCCTGCGACCCCGGTGGCGGGGTCGATGGGGGTGAGCGTGTGGCCGCGGTTGTTGTTGACCCAGAGGGTCTTCATGTCCCAGGACGGGACGACGTGCTGCGGCTGGATGCCGACCGAGATGGTCTCGACGACCCGGTACGTCGCGGGGTCGATGACCGAGACGGTGTTGGAGTTGGTGTTGGGGACGTAGATCCGGGACGGGAAGTCCTTGACCACCGGGGAGAGCTTGTTCGGCCGGTCCGCCGCGTAGACGTCCTGGGGGTCGAGGACCGGCGGCATGCCGGGGAGTCCGGCCGGGGCGGCCCGCTTCGGTACGGCGGGGTGCGCGGCGGCCTCCTTGGTGGCGCCGCCGCGGGGTTCGGCCCCGTCGTCGGCGATGCCGCAGCCGGCGAGCGCGGCGAGCAGCGCGGCCGCGAGGAGACTCTTCGAACGCTTGGTGAGAGGCAGCATCAGGTCAGCAGCTCCGTGGTGGTCACCGCGCGCAGGCCGCGGCGGTCGAGGTCGGCGAGGAGGAGGGGCAGGGCGGCGACCGTGTCCGCGTAGCCGAAGTGCAGGCTCACCACGGACCCGTTGCGGATCGGCCCGGTGACGTGGGCGACGACGGCGGCGGCGCCGGGCGAGGTGAAGTCGAGGGAGTCGACGTCGTACGACAGGACGTGCGGGTATCCGGCCCGCCGGGCCGCCCGCCGGACGGCGGGGGTGGCGTTCCGGGTGCGGGAGGGCCGGAACCAGGTGCCGACGGAGCCGGTGAGCCGGCGCAGCCGGGTGGCACAGGCGCTGATCTCCGCATAGGCCTCCTGCTCGGTCATGGCGTTGATGTCGAGGTGACGCTGGGTGTGGTTGCCGAGGTCGTGGCCGCCGTCGAGGACGCGCCGGGCGAGGCCGGGGTGCCGGTCGAGCCAGCTGCCCACGGCGAGCACGGTGACGCGGGCCCCGGCCTTCTCGGCCTCGGTGAGCAGCGCGCGGGCGATGCCGGGGTCGCCCTGGCCGTGGAAGGTGAGCGCGACGCGGGGCCGGTCGCGGGGGCCGTGGGCGATCTCGTCGGGAAGGCCGGGGAAGCGGCGGGGCGCGGGGGCGGCGGCGGGCGGCGCGGCGGGCCCGGTGGGGCGGGCAGGCCGCGCGGGCCGGGCGGGCGGCTCCGTGCCGCAGGCGGCCGCGAGGGTTCCGGCGACGGCGGCGGCCGCGCCCGCCCGCAGTGCGGTGCGGCGGTCGGTCAGGGTCACCCGCCCATTGAAGAGCCGGGACGCCCGAAAGGTAACGATTAAGCCAATTCAGGACGTTTGCAGGGCACCCGGGTGGGTCCAGCATGCGGACGTGATCGATGAATCAAGCGCTGATGCCGATATTTATTCATTGTTTAGAAGGTGGGTGCCATACATCACCATAGATTCATCTACAGTATGTCCATATATGCGTCACTCTAGGCCGGTAGAGGCGTTTGGTGGGGGCGGGGTCCGTCTGCCATAGTCGACGGAACGACCCCCATTGACCCGGGCCAGGTCGTCGACAGCCGCCGTGGATACACCCCCCCGATCCACGGCGCTCCACACAGAAGCCCCTCGGCGCCCCACCACGGCGGACGGGGGCTTCTGTGCGTCCGGGGCCGGACGGGGCCGGACGCCCTCAGCGGTCGGACACCCGCATCTCGAACCAGGTGGTCTTGCCGCGCGGCTGGAGGTCGACGCCCCAGCGGTCGGAGAGCTTGTCCACGAGGAAGAGCCCGCGGCCGCTGACGTCCATCTCGTGGACCGGCATCAGGCAGGGCAGTCCGCGCGAGGGGTCGCGCACCTCGACACGGATCCAGCCGCGGCGGCGCACCATGCGCAGCGCGAAGACGCGCGCCCCGGTGTGACGGACGGCGTTGCCGACGAGTTCGGAGACGAGGAGCACGGCGTGCTCGGCGATCTGCGGGGTGAGCGCCCACTGGGACAGGACGACGTACTGGGTGAGCCGGCGGGCGACGGCGGCGGACTCGGGGCGGGACGGGAGGCGGACGTCACCGTCGGCCGGGTTGCCGTACACGTCCAGGGCCCTGAGGGCCTCTTCGTCCTCGACGGCGGGTACCCACCGTGCGGCGGTCGCCCCGCCGTGCTGCCGCGGCTGTTCCGTACCTTCCAGGCCCGCCATGCCCCCATCATGGCCGCCCCGGAGGGGCCGCGTGGGCGTTCCGGCGGAATCGGTCCCCCGGAAACGTCACCTCCGGGGGAGCTTCCGTCATGTGCCGAGGGCGGGCGCTCCCGGGGGTCGCGCCCGCCTCCCGGTCAGAGGAACTTCGCCTTGCCCGGTCCCTCTTCGACGAAGCTGCGCATGCCGCGCTCCCGGTCCTCGGTCGCGAACAGGCCCGCGAACCATGTGCGCTCGATCGCCAGACCGGTGTCGATGTCGGTCTCCAGGCCCTGGTCGACCGACTCCTTCGCGGCCCGCAGCGCCAGGGCCGGGCCCTGGGCCAGCTTGGCGGCCCAGGCGTGCGCCTGCTCGTACACCTCGGTGGCCGGGACGACCCGGTCCACCAGACCGAGCCGGAGGGCCTCGTCGGCCTTGACCATCCGGCCGGTGAAGATGAGGTCCTTGGCCCGCGAGGGACCGATGAGACGGGACAGGCGCTGGGTGCCGCCCGCGCCGGGGATGAGCCCGAGCAGGATCTCGGGCTGGCCGAGCTTGGCGTTGTCGGCGGCGATCCGGTAGTCGGCGCACAGGGCCAGCTCGCAGCCGCCACCGAGGGCGTACCCGGTGACCGCGGCCACGACCGGCTTGGGGATCCGGGCGATCGCCGTGAAGGAGTCCTGGAGCGCGCGCGACCGCTTCACCATGGCCGCGTGGTCCATGACCTGCATCTCCTTGATGTCCGCGCCGGCCGCGAACACCTTCTCGCCGCCGTAGAGGATCACGGCCCGCACGTCGTCGCGGTCGGTCGCCTCGGCGGCGAGCTCCCGGAGCCGGTCCTGGGTGGCGATGTCGAGGGCGTTCATCGGAGGACGGTCGAGGCGGATCGTGCCGACGCCTTCGGCGACTTCGAGGTTCACAGTCATACCCCGCAGGTTAGTGGCCGTTAACGACAAGAGGCCCGGTGCCGTTGGTCACAGCACCGGGCCTTCTCCGGGACGGCCTACGGACGGCCGCCCCGCCGTCTCAGGCGTCCTACTTGATCCACTCCGACCAGTCCATGTTCCAGCCGTTGAGGCCGTTGTCCGGCTGGATCTGCTTGTCCTTGGAGTTCTTCACGATCACGACGTCGCCGATGAGCGAGCGGTCGTAGAACCAGGCCGCCGGGGTGGAGCCGTCACCGGCGCCGCGCGCGTCCCGCAGACCGACACAGCCGTGGCTGACGTTGGACGAGCCGAACGTCCCGGCCGAGGCCCAGTAGTTGCCGTGTACGAAGGTGCCCGAGGTGGACAGGCGCATGGCGTGCGGCACGTCCTTGATGTCGTACTCCCCGCCGAAGCCGACCGTGGCTCCGTTCATGCGGGTCACCTTGTACTTCTCGCTGATGACCATCTGGCCGTTGTACGTCGTGGTCGACGGCGCGCCTGCGGTGATCGGGATCGTCCGGATGATCTTGCCGTCGCGCTCGACCTTCATCGTCTTGGCGCTGGCGTCCACCGTCGACACCTGGCGGCGGCCGATGGTGAAGGAGATCTTCTTCTTCTGCTTGCCGTAGACCCCCGGACGGCCCTCGACGCCGTCGAGGTTGAGCTCGACGGTCACCTTGGTGCCCGCGGCCCAGTACTCCTGCGGGCGGAAGTCGAGCCGGTCGTTGCCGAACCAGTGACCCTCGACCTGCACGGACGGCTCCGCCGTCACCTTGATGGCGCGCTCCACGGCCTCGGGGTTGGTGATGCCCCGGGTGAAGTTGATGGAGACCGGCATGCCGACGCCGACGGTCGAACCGTCCTCGGGCGTGTAGTGGCCGATGAAGGTGTTCTTCGGGACGAGGGTGGTGAAGGTGGTGTCCTTCGCCGACTCGCGGCCCTCGGCGTCCTTGGCGATCGCGTGGACCTTGTACTGCGTGCCGGCGGCCAGGTGGCCGACGGGCTGCCAGCTCGCGCCGTCCGCGGCGATCTTGCCCTCGACCTCGGTGCCCTTGGAGTCGGCGACCGTGACCGTGGTCAGCTTGCCCTGCTGCGCCGTCACCTTCAGCGCGCCGGAGGTCGCCACCGCGTCGGCGCCGTCCTTCGGGGCGATCGTCACGACCGCCGTCGACGCCGCGTTCTCCTGCTTCCCGCCGCCGTTCTGCGCCGGGTCCCCGCCCTTGCCTCCGGCCGGGTCCCCTCCCCCGCAGGCGGTGAGGACGAGGAGCAGTGCCCCCACGGCCAGCGCCTGCAGCCGTGTACTTCCGGTGCGCCGCCCCCGCCGCGTAGCCCCGACCGATGCCCCCGATATCGGCTGCCCGTTCACAATGGTTCGTCTCCCCTCGCACGGCCTGGCCCCGCCACGGCCCGCACCCCCGGCGCGCATCCTCCGCGCGCACGGCGTTAGATAATCACACCGGGGGACACGAAAGCTCCACGCGAATGTCACCGTTCAGTCCCAGTTGCGCGCGGGGGACGCAGGTCAGCGAGGGGATGAGGGGTCTCACCGCAGGGCGGAACCGGCCTTCCACCGGTTCCACTCCATGTTCCATCCACCGAGGCCGTTGTCGGGAGCGACCTTTCGGTCACGGGAGTTGACCACTTCCACCACGTCGCCGATGAGCGTCCGGTCGAAGAACCAGCCCGCCGGGGAGTCCGGGCTGCCGCCCTTCACGTCCCGCAGCCCCACGCAGCCGTGGCTGACGTTGGCGGTGCCGAACGTGCCGGAGTCCGCCCAGTAGTTGCCGTGGAGGAAGGTGCCGGAGTCGGTCAGCCGCATCGCGTGCGGCACGTCCTTGATGTCGTACTCGCCACCGAAGCCGACCGTCCGGCCGTCCATCCGCGTCACGTCGAACAGCTCCGTGACCACCATCCTGCCGTTGTACGTCGTCGTCTTGGGCGCCCCCGCCGTGACCGGCAGCGTCGCGAGGAGCTCGCCGTCGCGGCGCACCTCCATGGTGTGCGCGGCCGCGTCGACCACGGAGACCTGCGAGCGCCCGACGGTGAAGCCGACCTTCTTGCTCTGGATGCCGTACACCCCGGGGGCGCCCTCCACGTCGCGCAGCGCGAGGTCGACGGTGACCCGTGTGCCCGGCTTCCAGTACTCCGCGGGCCGGAAGTCGAGCCGCTCCTTGCCGAACCAGTGGCCGGCCACCTCCACCGGCGGGTCGGAGGTGATCCTGATGGCCCGTTCGACGGCCGCCCGGTTCTCGATCGGCCGGTTGAAGCCGAAGGAGACGATCATGCCGGTGCCGACCGTGGAACGGTTCTCCGGCTTGAAGTAGCCGATGAAGCGCCGCTCCGGGACGACCGTGGTGAAGGTGGTGTGGCGGGCGGAGCGCCGGCCGTGCGCGTCGAGCGCCACCGCGTCCACGCTGTACTTCGCCGCCAGCGCCAGGCGGGTGTCCGCCCGGGGCCGCCAGCGCAGTCCGTCCGCGCTGATCTCGCCGGGCACCTCGGCCCGCTGCGCGTCCTCGACCCGCACGACCGTCACCCGTTCGAGCCGGCCGCTGTCGACCCTCACCTCGATCGGCCCCTCGGCCGGGACGGCCCGGCTGCCGTCCTCCGGGCTGATCCTGATGACGTCGCCCGGAGCCCGGGCCTTGCCGGGCAGCGACACGCCGAGACCACCGCCACCACCCTCGGTGCAGCCCGCGAGTCCGGCCACCATTCCCGCCGCCACCAGGGCGAGCACCGCACCGGTCCTGCGGCCTGTCTTCCGGGTCCTGCCGGGCTCCCGGCCCGCCAGGCAGGCCCGCACCCGCTTCAGTACGTGATTCACGACCGGCCCAACGACGGCCACCCTCCAGGGGAAACGTGCGTGCGGGTCATGTTGGGAGTGCGGCACTCCGGGAAGAACAGGTGGGAGGACCACGTGCGGGGAGCCGCGGCCGGGACGCCGCGGGGCCTTGGCGGCACGGGGCCCCGACGAGCCGCGGGAGGCCGGACAGGTGTCGAGCGCAGCCGAGCAGGAGGCGGTAACGGACGGGTCGACGCGGAGCGTGCGGCCCTCCCTTGCCGTGGAACGGCGCGGACCGGCCGTGTGGCCGGGCGCGCCGACACCGTTGGGGGCACGCTGCCGGGTCGGCCCGGACGGCGTGGCGGGCACGAACTTCGCGCTGTGGGCCGGAGGGGCGGAGGCCGTCGAGCTCTGCCTCTTCGGCGCCGACGGCGCCGAGAGACGGCTGCCGCTGACCGAGCTCACCCACGAGATCTGGCACGGCTTCGTGCCGGGCGTGAGCGCGGGGCAGCGGTACGGATACCGGGTGCACGGCCGCTGGGACCCGTGGACGGGGGCCCGCTGGAATCCGGCCAAGCTGCTCCTCGACCCGTACGCGCGGGCGGTGGACGGAGACTTCTCGCTGCCCGCGGAGGTGTACGGACACGTGCGGGACTGGCCGCAGCAGCACGTGGCCGACACCGTGCGCGACGACCGGGACTCCGCTCCGTTCGTCCCCAAGGGCGTGGTGGTCCAGGACGACGACGACTGGGCCGACGACCGCAGGCCGAAGACGCCGTGGCCGGACTCGGTCATCTACGAGCTGCACGTGAAGGGCTTCACCCGGCTGCACCCGGGAATCCCGGAGAGGCTGCGGGGCACCTACGCCGGGCTCGCGCATCCGGCGGCCGTCGAGCATCTCGTACGGCTCGGGGTGACGGCGGTCGAGCTCCTGCCGGTCCATCAGTTCGCGCACGAGGACCATCTGCTCCGGCGCGGTCTGCGCAACTACTGGGGGTACAACTCCATCGGCTACTTCGCGCCGCACGCGGGCTACTCCTCGTCCGGGACGACCGGGCAGCAGGTGGGCGAGTTCAAGCGGATGGTGCGGGCGCTGCACGAGGCCGGCATCGAGGTCATCCTCGACGTGGTCTACAACCACACCGCCGAGGCGGGCGAGCTGGGCCCGACGCTGTCGCTCAAGGGCATCGACAACCGCGGCTACTACCGGCTCCAGGCCGACGCCCGGCGGTACGCCGACTACACCGGCTGCGGCAACACCCTGCACGTGGTGCAGCCGCAGGTGCTGCGGCTGATCACCGACAGCCTGCGCTACTGGGTGACGGAGATGGGCGTCGACGGCTTCCGCTTCGACCTGGCGGCGGCGCTCGCCCGCTCGATGCACGACGTCGACATGCTCTCCCCCTTCCTCGCGGTCATCGCCCAGGACCCGGTGCTGCGGCGGGTGAAGCTGATCGCCGAGCCGTGGGACGTGGGCAACGGCGGCTATCAGGTCGGGGCGTTCCCTCCCCTGTGGACCGAGTGGAACGACCGCTACCGCGACGCCGTCCGCGACTTCTGGCGCGGCGCGCTGCCGGACGTCCGGGACCTGGGGTACCGCCTGTCGGGCTCCAGCGACCTCTACGCCTGGGGCGGCCGTCGCCCCTACGCCTCGGTCAACTTCATCACCGCGCACGACGGCTTCACGCTGCGCGACCTGGTGACGTACGAGCGCAAGCACAACGAGCCGAACGGCGAGGGCAACCGCGACGGCACGAACGACAACCGGGCCTGGAACTGCGGGGCGGAGGGCGAGACCGACGACCCGGAGGTGAACGCCCTGCGGCTGCGGCAGCTGCGCAACCTGCTCACCACGCTGTTGCTGTCGACCGGGGTGCCGATGCTGGTCGCGGGCGACGAGATGGGGCGGACCCAGGGCGGCAACAACAACGCCTACTGCCAGGACGACGAGACGAGCTGGCTCGACTGGTCCCTGCCCGATGACCCCGGCCGGCGCGGCCTGCTGGACCTGACCCGCCGGCTCCTCGCCCTGCGCCACACGCATCCGGTGCTGCGCCGCCGGGCGTTCTTCTCCGGCCGGCCCCAGGGCGCGGACGGGCTGCGGGACCTGGCGTGGTTCACGGCCGAGGGCACGGAGATGACCGAGGGGGACTGGTACTCCCCCACCTCCACGCTGGGCCTGTACCTCTCGGGCCGTGACATCCCGGGCCGGGACGCCCGGGGCGAGCAGATCACCGACGACAGCTTCCTGGCGGTGCTGCACGCGGGCGCGCGGCCGGTGCAGTACCTGCTGCCGGGGCCGCCGTGGGCGGAGTCGTACGAACGGGTCCTGGACACCGCCGAGGAGGACCAGACCCGGGCGCCGGGGACGGTCCACCGGGGCGGTGAGCGGGTGACGGTCGGAGCGCGGTCGGTGGTGCTGCTGCGGGTCGGGGGGTGACGGGCGCTCCGGGTGTACGGCGGCTCGGGGGCGGTCAGCCGCCGCGGCCCAGGATGCCCCGGTCGTAGGCCGTCGCCACCGCGGCCGCCCGGTCCTTGGAGCCCAGCTTGGCGTAGATGTGCGTCAGATGGGTCTTCACGGTCGCCTCGCTGATGAACAGCTCGGCGGCTATCGCGCGGTTGGAGGTGCCCTTGGCGACGAGTTCGAGGACTTCGCGTTCGCGGGCGGAGAGCGACTCGTCGGCGGGGGCGGCGGGCGTGCGGACCCGGGAGACCAGCCGGGTCGCGACCGCCGGCGACAGGACCGTGCGCCCCTCGGCGGCGGCCCGGACGGCGGCGAACAGCTCCTCCCGGGGCGCGTCCTTCAGGAGGTAGCCGGTGGCCCCCGCCTCGATCGCGGGTAGCGTGTCCGTGTCGGTGTCGTACGTGGTGAGCACGAGGACCCGCGCACGGGCGCCGCGCCGGGTCAGTTCGGCGATGGCCTCGACGCCGTTGCCGCCGGGCATGCGCAGGTCCATGAGGACGACGTCCGGATCGAGCAGCAGGGCGAGCCGGACGGCCTCGACACCGTCGGACGCCTCGCCGAGGACGGCGAAGCCGGGGCCGGTGCCGTCCGGGGACCCTGCGGTGAACATCCCGCGCAGGCCGTCCCGTACGACGGGGTGGTCGTCGACGATCAGCAGGGTGATCTCAGTCATGGTGGACCAACGGTACGCGGGCACAGACCGCCGTGCCCTCACCGGGCCCGGTCTCCACGGCGACGGAGCCGGCGAGGCGTTCGGCCCGGGCGCGCATGCCGGCGAGGCCGAAGCCGCCGCCGCCCGAGCGGACCGGAACGGCCGAGGGGTCGAAGCCCTGTCCGTCGTCGCGGACGTCGAGGGTGATCTCGTCGCCCATGTACGAGAGGGTGACGCCCGCCCGGGAGGCGCCGGAGTGGCGCTCGGCGTTGGCGAGGGCCTCCTGGGCGATGCGCAGCAGCGTGGCGGCGACCTCGTCGTGGAGGGGCTCCTCGGTACCGGTGACGGTGAACCGGGTGGTGATGCCGGTGCGTTCGGACCAGCCGGCGACCGTCTTCTTCAGGGCTTCGGGAAGGGTGTCGTGCTCCAGGGCGACCGGACCGAGGTTCTGCACGGAGCGCCGGGCCTCGCCGAGACTGTGCCGGGCGAGGTCGGAGGCGCGCTGGAGGTGGACGCGGGCGAGGGAAGGGTCCGGGGTGGCGGTGACGACGTGGAGCTGGGTGATGATCCCGGTCAGGCCCTGGGCGATGGTGTCGTGGATCTCGGCGGCGAGCCGCCGCCGCTCGTCGGCCACCCCCGCCTCACGGGCCTGGAGCAGGAGCTGCGCCTGGAGGGCGGCGTTCTCGGCGAGGGCCTGTTCCAGGCGGGCGTTGGTCCGCGCGAGTTCGGTGATGGTCGCGGCGCGTTCCGCCGCCTTCTCCGCCTCCTTCGTGCCGATGTGGGCGAAGCCGAGGGCCAGGCCGGCGTTGAGCGCGAACAGGCCGCCGAACGCCGCCCACTGGAGGAGGGACGCGGGTGGCAGTCCGCCCGACTGGGAGCCGGCCATGATCACGGCGGTGAGGAGGAGTCCGGCGTGCGCGGCGCGGCGCGGCAGGAGGTGCACGGCGTCGAAGTAGCCGGCGCAGGCGTAGACGGCGAAGAAGGGGTTGAGCCAGGTCAGGACGAAGGCGAGAACGGTGCGCGAGGTGAAGTAGACGACGGAGGCGACGCCCGGGGCGCAGGGGACGAGCACGATCCCGTCCCCGCCCGCCTCTCCGTGAGGGGACCCGTCCTCGGCGGCGGAGGGGCGGCGCGCCGTGCGCGGCCCCGCACGGCGCTGGTGGGCGCCCCACCAGAGCTGGAGGGCGAGGGCCGCCACGGCGAGACCGGCGCCCGTCCTCTTCTCCGCGGCGTCCATGAGCTGGCCGGCCGCCCCGGCCGAGAGCACCGTGGCGATGCCCAGCAGGCCGTACGGGCCCCAGCGGAGGAACTGCCGCCAGCGTTCCTCGACGGTCGTCGCCATCCTCGTGTCCTCCCCCGTGCGGTCACTCCCAGCGGAACCGGCGCACCGCCGTGGCGGTGAGCAGGGCCGTCCACAGCGCCATCACGCCGAGCGCCGCCCCGCCGGGCCATCCCCCGCCCGTCGCGGCGTCCAGCGCCTGCGAAGCGGCGCCGTACGGCGTGAACTGGACGATGTGCCGCAGGGTATCGGGCATGGCCTGGACCGGGACCCAGACGCCTGCCGTGAACATCGTCGGGAAGAACACGGCCGAGCCGACCGCGGTGGCGATCTTCTGGGTCCGGGAGACCGCGCAGACGGCGGCGCCGAGGGCGAGGCCGCAGGCGACGGCGAGGAGGAGCGCGAGGACGTACCCGACGGGGTTCTCCGGCAGCCGGACCCCGAAGGCGAGCCGGCCGACCGTGACGACCAGGAGGGAGGAGACGAGCGCCGCGGCGCCGTGCAGGGCGATCTGGGCGGTGAGCAGGGAGGCGGGGCGGACGGGGGTGGTCGACATCCGGCGCAGGATGCCGCGCTCGCGGTAGCCGGCGAGGACGGGCGGCATGGCCTGCAGCCCGGACATGATCAGGGCGAAGAGGACGGCGACGGGGACGTAGAGGTCGATGACCCGGCGGCCTCCGAGGTCGT
Organism: Streptomyces sp. NPDC036822; assembly: GCF_055609145.1. NCBI lineage: Bacteria > Bacillati > Actinomycetota > Actinomycetes > Kitasatosporales > Streptomycetaceae > Streptomyces > Streptomyces sp. NPDC036822. The sequence continues at coordinate 381,025 of NZ_JBVJPY010000002.1, read as the reverse complement.
CGGAGACCTCGCGGAAGGAGGGGATCAGACCGAGGATCACCAGGAGCACCGGGGGCGAGACCATCACCCAGAACAGCGATCCGGGCTCGCGGGTGAAGAGGCGGACCTCGGTCCTCAGGACCATGGTGGTGGGACCTGCGGTCATGGCTGGTCGGCTCCTGTCAGGTCGAGGAAGGCGTCGTCGAGGGTGGCGTCGGCGACGCGCAGCTGCTGGACGGTGATCCCACGGCCGGCGAGCAGTCCGACGAAGGCGTTCACGGTCTCGTCGGTGCCGTCGACCTCGGTCCGGCCGTCGCGTGTCACGACGCGCGTGGCATGCGGCAGGGCGCGGAGTTCCGCCGGGTCCAGCGGTGTCGTGGCGGCGAACGAGATCACCTTGGAGGCGGTGGACCGGGCGATCAGGCCCTGGGGGGTGTCGAGGGCGGCGACCCGGCCGTGGTCGAGGACGGCGAGCCGGTCGCAGAGGCGCTGGGCCTCCTCCATGAAGTGGGTGACGAGCAGGACCGTCACCCCGCCCGCCCGGATGTCCTCGATCAGGGACCAGGTGTCGCGCCTCGCCCGCGGGTCGAGCCCGGTCGTCAGCTCGTCGAGGACGACGGCACGGGGGTTGCCGACGAGCGCGAGGGCGATGAAGAGCCGCTGCTTCTGGCCGCCGGAGAGGGTGCAGAACCGGGCCTTCAGGTGCGCCCCGAGGCCGAGGCGCTCGACGAGCCCGCGCCAGTCGGCGGGCCGGTCGTAGAAGGAGGCGTACAGCTCCAGTGCCTCCCGGACGGTCAGCTTGGGCTGGAGTTCGCTCTCCTGGAGCTGCACTCCGAGGAGGCGGGTGACGTCGGCGTGCCGGGCGACCGGGTCGAGGCCCGCGACCCGTACCGTACCGGCGTCGGGCGTCCTGATCCCCTGCACGCACTCCACCGTGGTGGTCTTGCCCGCTCCGTTGGGGCCGAGGATCCCGAAGACCTCTCCCTCGGCGACCTCGAACGACACGTCGTCGACGACCTTCCGGTCGCCGTAGGCCTTGTGCAGGCCCCGCACTTCGATCATCGGCATGCCCCCAGACTGGCTCCCGCGGGTGCCCCGGCACATCGGCCGTCCCGCTCGAAGCGCGGTCAACCGATCGGTTGACCGGCGCTACGACCCGGGGCCGCGACGGCCGAAAACCACGTGAGGGATGTCAGGGGCGAACCGTAGGCTCACCCCTGATGCCCGAAAACCATGCCCTCACCAAGGATTCCGCCGAGACCGCGGCCGGGGACCCGGCCCGGGCCCCGGACCACGACCCCCCGTCGGCCGACGCCGGCCGCTCGGCGGTGCGCGCGCTGCTGCGCCTGTGGCCCTATGTGCGCCCGGTGCGCGGGCGCTGGGCCGCCGCCGCCACGGTCGCCGTGGCCGCCTCCTGCCTGTCCCTCGTCATCCCGCTCGTCCTGAAGTGGATGGTGGACGGACCCGTCGCCGCGGGGGACCCGGGCGGGGTCTGGCTCGGGGCGCTGTACCTGCTGCTGCTCGGCATCGCGGAGGCGGTGCTGTTCGGTTTCCGGCGCTGGCTGGTGGCGCGGCCGCTGGCGAGCGTCGAGGCGCGGATGCGGGCCGACCTGTTCCGGCATCTGCAACGCCTCCCGATCGCCTTCCACGACCGGTGGGCGTCGGGCCAGCTGTTGTCCCGCGGCACGACGGACCTGATGCTGGTACGGATGTTCCTGGCCTTCCCCCTGACGTTCCTCCTGGTCAACGGAGTGACGATCCTGGCCGGTTACGTCCTCCTGCTGGGCCAGGACTGGACGCTCGGGCTGGTGCTGCTGACACCCGTGGTGCCGCTGGTGATCCTGTGTTCCTTCTTCGAGGGCCGGTACGCGGTGGTCGCCCGGCGGGCGCAGGACCAGGTCGGCGATCTGACCACCGTCGTGGAGGAGAGCGTCCTCGGCATCCGCATCGTCAAGGGCTTCGGCCGCCATCGCAGTCAGGCCGAGGCCTTCCGGGCCCTGGCCGACGGGCTGCGCTCCACCGAGCTGGTCAAGGCGCGGCTTCTGGCCGGGATCTGGGCGCTCATCACCATCCTGCCGGAGCTGGCCATCGGCGCCGCGCTGGTCCTCGGCACGGTCCGGGTCGCCGACGGCGACCTGTCGGCCGGCACGCTCGTGGCCTTCCTCTCGACGGCCCTCGCGCTGCGCTGGCCGGTGGAGTCGATCGGCTTCCTGCTCGCCATGAGCCAGGAGGCGGCCACGGCGACCGAGCGGTACTTCGAGGTGATGGACGAGCCGGAGGAGACACCGGGACCGCGCGCGGAGGCGGGAGAGGAGCCCGGGAAGACCCCGGGACCACGGCGGGCAGCGGGGGACGAGCCCGTCGGGGCGCCCGCCGTCACGCGGGACGGGGTGCGGTTCGAGGGTGTCTCCTTCCGCTACCCGGACGCGCCCGCCGACGCGCCCGCGGTGCTCGACCGGATCGATCTGCACATCCGCCCCGGGGAGACCCTGGCCCTGGTCGGCGCCACGGGGTCCGGCAAGACGACGCTCACGGCGCTCGTGCCCCGGCTGCACGAGGCGACGGCGGGACGCATCCTGCTCGACGGCGAGGACATCGCGCGGATGGAGCGCGAACGGCTGCGCACGCTGGTGTCGGTGGCGTTCGAGGAGCCGACGCTCTTCTCGGCGGGCGTCGGGGAGAACGTCCTGATGGGCGCCGGGGAGGCGGCCGGGGAACCGGAACTGCGGCGCGCGCTCGGCGTCGCCCAGGCGGAGGGTTTCGTGGCGGCGCTGCCCGAGGGCGCGGCCACCCGGGTCGGCGAACAGGGCCTGAGCCTCTCCGGTGGCCAGCGCCAGCGCCTGGCCCTGGCACGGGCGGTGGTGGGCCGGCCCCGCTTCCTGGTCCTCGACGATCCGCTCTCGGCGCTCGACGTGCACACCGAGGCCCTGGTGGAGGCGGCGCTGCGCGAGGTGCTGCGGGACACGACCGCCCTGGTCGTGGCGCACCGGCCGTCGACCGTCCTGCTCGCCGACCGGGTCGCGCTGCTGTCCGGGGGCCGGATCGCGGCGGTGGGCACCCACCACGAACTGCTGCGCAGCAGCGCCGAGTACGCCTGGCTGATGTCCGGCGAGGGTGAAGGAGAGACCCCCCGATGACGGAGACGAGGGAGTCGAAGGAGCCGGCGGAGCCGACGGATCCGACGCTTTCGGCGGTACGGGGCACGGCGGACGGGGCCACGCCCGCCAGGCCGACCGACGCCTCGACGGACGCGCCGGAGGCGCCCGGCAGGGCGACCGCGGACAAGGCCACCGACACGGCCGGCACGCCCGGCAGGGCGACCGCGCACGAGGCCACCGACACGGCCGGCACGCCCGGCAGGGCGACCGCGCACGAGGCCACCGACACGGCCGGCGCGCCCGGCGACCCGTTCGACCAGGACGATCTTCCCGCGCCGGCGGGGGCGACCGGGGCCCTGCTGCGGTCGCTGCTCTCCGCCCACCGGGCCAGGGTCGCCGTCGCCGCTCTCGTCCTGCTCCTCCAGCAGGCCGCCGTCCAGGCCGGTCCGCTGCTGGTCGCGTACGCCATCGACCGGGGCGTTCCCGCGGTCCGGGGCGGGGACCACGGCCCGCTGGTCGCCGTCGCCGCCGGCTACCTCCTCTGCGCGGCGGCCGCCGGGCTCCTCCAGTACGCCTTCGTCCGCGGCGCCGCCCGCGTCAACCAGGACGTCCTGCTCGACCTGCGCGGCCGGATCTTCCGCCACGCCCAGGCGCTGAGCCTGGACTTCCACGAGCGGTACACCTCGGGCCGGCTCATCTCCCGCTCCACCACGGACGTGGAGTCGCTGCGCGAACTGCTCGCCGAGGGGCTCCAGGAGCTGATCGGCGTCGTCCTCGCGTTCGTGTCCATCTCGGCGATGCTGCTCTGGCTGGATCTGGGCATCGGGGCGGTGGCCGTCGCCTCCTTCGCCCCGCTGTACCTGCTCGTACGGATCTACCAGCGGCGCGCGGCCGTGGTCTTCGCCGAGCGCTCCACGGCCGTCGCGGGCGTGATCGTGAAGTTCGCGGAGACGATGAACGGGATCCGGCCGGTCCGGGCGTTCCGGCGGGAGCGGGCCAACGACGCCGAGTTCGCGGCGCTCAACCACCGGCACGAGCGGAGCAACGGCGACGCGCTCCTGGAGATGGCCCGCTATGTCGTGGGCTCACGGCTCGTGGCGAACACGGCGGTGGCGGGCATGTGCCTGTGGGGCGCCTCCCGCGTGGCCGACGGGACGCTGGCGCTCGGGGTGCTCGCGGCGGCGGTGCTGTACATGCGGCGGCTGTACGACCCGATCGACCGGCTCGGCATGTTCCTCAACTCCTACCAGTCGGCGGCCGCCTCGCTCGCCAAGATCGCCGGTCTGCTGGCGCAGGCGCCGGGGGTGCCGGAGGCCGCCGTCCCGCGCGCCCTCCCGCCCGCCCGTCCCGGATTCCCGGGCCGTGAGGTCGTCTTCGAGAAGGTGCGGTTCGCCTACCGCACCGGTGGCGAGGTGCTGCCCCGCTTCGACCTGCGGATCCCGGCGGGCCAGACGGTCGCGGTCGTCGGCTCGACCGGCGCGGGCAAGTCGACCCTCGCCAAGCTCCTCGCCCGCTTCTACGACCCGACCGAGGGCCGCGTGCTGCTCGACGGGGTGGACGTGCGGGAGCTGGCGACACCCGAGCTGCGGCGGGGTGTGGTGATGGTGACGCAGGAGGCGTTCCTCTTCTCCGGGACGGTCGCGGAGAACATCGCGATCGGGCGTCCCCAGGCGACGAGGGAGGAGATCGAGCACGCGGCGAAGGCCATCGGCGCGCACGACTTCATCGCCGGCCTGCCGGACGGGTACGACACCGACGTACGCAAGCGGGGCGGCCGCATCTCGGCGGGACAGCGGCAGCTGGTGGCCTTCGCCCGCGCGTTGCTGGCGGACCCCGCGGTCCTGATCTTGGACGAGGCGACCAGCTCGCTGGACGTGCCGGGCGAGCGGGCGGTGCAGCGGGCGATGGACACGGTCCTCGCCGGCCGCACGGCGGTGGTGATCGCGCACCGGCTCTCGACGGTGGAGATCGCGGACCGGGTCCTGGTGATGGAGGCGGGCCGCGTGGTCGAGGACGGGACGCCGGCCGAGCTGGTCGGCGGGGACGGGCACTACGCCGGTCTCCACCGCGCCTGGCGGGACAGCGTGGTGGGCTGAGCCGGCCCGGCACCCCACGCGGCGGCGCCCCCGCCGCCGCGCGCACCGCCGTGCCCCGGTGTCCACGGAGTGGTCGCGGTGCCGGGCGGGTGGAGCGGGCGCGGCGGGGCCCGGCGTCCCGGACGGCCCGGGGAGGGAGCGGAACGAGCCACGCCGCTACGCGGGCCCGGGGCGGGCGCGTACCCGCTGTTCAACGGTCCGGGCGCGGGCGGGCGGAGCGCGCCCGGCCCGGAGATCCTCCGCGCATCACGGGCGGGCGAACACCGGGCGACAGCGCGGCCATGATCGACGAAACGTCCGCTTAACGAACACGGCCCTTCGGGCACCGGACGATTTCCGGCCAACTTCTTGACGCGCTCCTGACACAGACCGGTCATGACTGCCACTCTCCTTCCCGACTCCCCGCACCGGAGTCCGCGCCTCACGAGTACGTGCTCCACAGCTCTGTTTGCTCTGCCCGGACGACCCACCCAGCCGTCCGGAACCCCCCTCGCAAAAGGAGTCTGCGTGAGATCCACGCCCAGCCGTCGCGCCACCGCGACCGGCGCCCTGATCGCTGCCGCCGCCATGCTCGCCGTCTCGGTCCAGACGGGTGCCGCCACCGCGGCGGACACCCAGGCCGCGCCGAAGGCCCAGGCCGGCACCGCTGCCAATCCCGGCAAACTCCCGGCCGACCTCTCGCCCGCGCAGCGCACCGCGCTGATACGGGCGGCCGACGCCGACAAGGCCGCGACCGCCAAGGCCCTCGGCCTCGGCGCCCAGGAGAAGCTGGTCGTCCGTGACGTGGTCCAGGACCGCGACGGCACCACGCACACGCGCTACGAGCGCACCTACGGCGGACTCCCCGTCCTCGGCGGCGACCTGGTCGTCGCCGAGTCCAAGGCCGGACAGACGCAGGGCGTCACCAAGGCCTCCCGCGCGGAGCTGAAGAACGTCGACCTCAGCGCCGACATCGCCCCGGCCGCCGCCGAGAAGCAGGCGCTGGCCGAGGCCAAGGCGGAGGGCTCGCAGAAGACCGCCGCCGAGCGCGCCCCGCGCAAGGTCGTGTGGATGGCGCAGGGTTCGCCCGTCCTCGCGTACGAGACCGTCGTCGGCGGCCTCCAGCACGACGGCACCCCGAACGAGCTGCACGTCGTCACGGACGCCACCACCGGCAAGAAGCTGTACGAGTGGCAGGCCGTCCACACCGGTACCGGCAACACCCAGTACAGCGGCCAGGTGACCCTCGGCACCGCCCCGTCGTACACGCTGACCGACACCGGCCGCGGCAACCACAAGACGTACAACCTCAACCGCGGCACGTCCGGCACCGGGACCCTGTTCTCCGGCTCCGACGACGTCTGGGGCGACGGCACCCCGCAGAACCTCGAGACCGCGGGCGCGGACGCGCACTTCGGCGCCGGGGTCACCTGGGACTACTACAAGAACGTGCACGGCCGCTCCGGCATCCGCGGTGACGGCGTCGGCGCGTACTCCCGGGTCCACTACGGCAACGCGTACGTCAACGCCTTCTGGCAGGACTCCTGCTTCTGCATGACGTACGGCGACGGCTCGAACAACACCAAGCCGCTCACCTCCATCGACGTGGCCGCGCACGAGATGACGCACGGCGTCACCTCGAACACCGCCGGCCTCGTCTACAGCGGTGAGTCCGGCGGTCTGAACGAGGCCACCTCCGACATCTTCGCGGCGGCCGTCGAGTTCTACGCCAACAACGCCTCCGACCAGGGCGACTACCTCGTCGGCGAGAAGATCGACATCCGCGGCAACGGCACCCCGCTGCGCTACATGGACAAGCCCAGCAAGGACGGCTCGTCCAAGGACGCCTGGTACTCGGGCATCGGCGGCATCGACGTCCACTACTCCTCGGGCCCGGCGAACCACTGGTTCTACCTCCTCTCCGAGGGCAGCGGCGCCAAGACGATCAACGGCGTGAACTACGACTCGCCGACCTCCGACGGCCTGCCCGTCACCGGCATCGGCCGTGACAAGGCCGCGCTGATCTGGTTCAAGGCGCTCACCACGAAGTTCGGCTCCAACACCAACTACGCCGGTGCCCGCACCGGCACGGTCGCGGTGGCCACCGAGCTGTACGGCGCCGGAAGCGCCGAGGTGAAGGCCGTCGAGCACGCCTGGGCCGGCATCAACGTGGGCGCGCGCCCCGGCGGCGGCGACCCCGGCACCGGCAAGGTCTTCGAGAACACCGCCGACGTCGCGATCCCGGACAACGGCGCCGCGGTGACCTCCACGGTCAACGTCACCGGCGTCACCGGCAACGCCCCGGCCACCCTCAAGGTGGACGTGAACATCGTCCACACCTACCGCGGTGACCTCGTCGTGGACCTCGTCGCCCCCGACGGCTCGGTCTACAACGTGCACAACCGCTCCGGAGGCAGCGCCGACAACCTCGTCGCGACCTACACCGTGAACGCCTCCACCGAGGTCGCCAACGGCGCCTGGAAGCTCCGCGTCCAGGACAAGGCCTCGGTCGACACGGGCTACATCAACAGCTTCAAGCTGACGTTCCCGTAACCCCGCCCCCGCGGTGACCACACCGTGACGGACGCCCGGAGGGGCTCTCCCCCTCCGGGCGTCCGTGCGTCTGCGTAGGGTGAGCCGCATGATCAGGGTGCTCCTCGCGGACGACGAGACGATGATCCGGGCCGGGGTGAAGGCCATCCTCGCCGGCGACCCGGGCATCGAGGTCGTCGCGGAGGCCGGCGACGGGCGGGAGGCCGTCGAACTGGCGCGGCTGCACCGGCCGGACGTCGTGCTGCTCGACATCCGCATGCCGCGGCTCGACGGCCTGGGCGCGGCGGAGGAACTGCGCGCCGCCGTCCCGGAGTCGGCGGTCGTCATGCTGACCACGTTCTCCGAGGACGCCTACATCGCGCGGGCACTCGGCGGCGGGGCGAGCGGCTTCCTGCTGAAGTCCGGCGATCCCCGGGAACTCCTCGCCGGGGTACGGGCGGTGGCCGCCGGCGCGGCCTTCCTCTCCCCCGTCGTCGCCCGCCGGGTCATCGACACCCTCGGCGGCGAACGCCTCTCCCGCGCGGCGCGGGCCAGGGCCAGGCTGGAGCCGTTGACCGCCCGGGAACGGGAGGTGGTGGCGCTGGTGGGCGCGGGCCTGTCGAACGCGGAGATCGCGGCGCGGCTCTTCGTCGTCGAGAGCACGGTCAAGGCACACGTGAGCGCGGTCCTGGCCCGGCTGGAGCTGCGCAACCGGGTGCGGCTCGCCGTCCTCGCGTACGAGGCGGGTCTGGTGCCCGAGGTCCCCGATGCGTGAGCGGCTCCTCGACGTGGGGCTGTGGGCGCTGCTGTGCGTGCCGGTCCTGCTGCGGTCCGATCCGAACGACGGCGGCTCCTGGGGGCAGGTGGCGGCGGGGGTGGCGGTCCTCGGCGTGTGCGTGGCGCTCGGGCGGCGGTGGCCCGCCGCGCCGGTGGCCCTCACGGTCTCGGTGAGCCTGGCGGTCTCGCCGGAGCTCCACACCGCCTCCTTCGTCCTGGCGCTGGTCGCCTTCGGCTATCTGGCCGGCCGGCGGCAGGAGCGCACCCGGACGGCGCTGTGGCTGTTCGTCGCGGTGGCGGCGGCCGGACTGATGCTGAACCGGCTCACCGGCGCCTCGCTCGGCCAGTGGTTCACCCTGCTCCTGGTGCTCGCGCTGGCCGTCGTGGCGCCCTGGCTGATCGGGCGGTACGTACGGCAGTACGACCGGCTGGTCCGCAGCGGCTGGGAGCTGGCGGACCGGATGGAGCGCGAGCAGACGGCCGTCGCGGACCGGGAGCGCCTGCGGGAACGGTCGCGCATCGCCGGTGACATGCACGACTCGCTCGGCCACGACCTGGCGCTGATCGCGCTCCGGGCGGGCGCCCTGGAGCTGGCGCCGGGGCTGGACGCCGAGCAGCGGCGGGCCGCGGGCGAGCTGCGCCGGGCGGCGGCCGACGCCACCTCCCGGCTACGGGACGTCATCGGTGTCCTCCGCGCGGAGGACACCCCGGCCCCGACGACCCCCTCCGACGAGCCGGTCGAGGACCTGGTGGAGCGGGCGAGGGCCTCGGGCCTGGCGGTGGACCTGACGTGTACGGCCGGTCCCGCGCTGCCGGCGATGACCGACCGGGCGGTGTACCGGGTGGTGCAGGAGGCGCTGACCAACGCGGCCCGGCACGCGCCGGGGGCGGCCGTGTCCGTGCGCCTCACCCGGGCCGGCGACGAGTCCGTGGAGGTGCGCGTGGTCAACGGACCGCCGCCGGACGGGCCCGCCGCGCCGAGACGCGCCGGTGCGGCCGGCCCCGGGGGCTCGGGGCTCGTGGGACTCGACGAACGGGTGCGGCTCGCCGGCGGGACGCTGCGGCACGGGGGCACCGCCGACGGCGGCTTCGAGGTGCGCGCCGTCCTGCCGCCGCGCCCGCCCGCCACCGCGCCCGGCCCCCCACCGGCCGCGCCGACGTCCGCCCGGGAGCTCGACCGGGCACGGCGGCAGGTGCGCAGGGGCCTCGCCCAGGCGATCTGGATCCCGGCGGCCCTGCTCGCCGCGCTGGCGCTGCTCATGGGCGCGGTCGGCCTCTCCACCCAGGCCCGGTCGCATCTGGAGCCGGAGGAGTACGCGGAGATCCGCGTCGGGCAGTCGCGCGCCGAGGTCGGTGAGCACCTGCCCGCCCGTCCCCTGGACGGCCCGCCCCAGCGGGCCCCCGCCGAGCCGCCCGGGGCGGACGAGTGCCTCTACTACCGGACGGCGCTCCTCGCGACGATCCCGGTCTACCGGCTCTGCTTCACCGACGGCCGCCTCACCGACCGGGCGAAGCTCCCCTGACCCAGGTCAGCGCAGCAGCACCCCCGCCTCCTCCGCGACGGCGTCGGTCGGCCAGGTCACCAGGCCCGGCTCGGCCGGCGAGGCGAGCCTCGTGTGCGCCGGCAGGACCCGGACCGTGCAGCCGAAGGGACCGGTGCGGTCGAGGACCAGGGAACCCTCGTAGATCCGCCGGCCGTCCAGGTCGGAGAGGCCGCCGGCCGGCTTCAGGGCGCAGACGCGGGGGTCGGCGAGGGTGTCGTCGGGGGTGACGCGGCCGGTGACGGCCTGGACCTCCACGTCCTCCGGCCGCAGTTCGCCGAGGGAGACCCCCACCCGTACCGCGAGCGTCGCGCCCAGCTCGGCGTCGCCGAGGTCCTCGCCCAGTTCGCCGACCTCCACGTGGTGGACGGCGACCTTCGGCCAGGCGGTCCGCACCCGGGACTTCCAGTCGGCCAGTTCCCGGGCCGCGTCCGCGTCGAGCGCGCGGTGCGCCGCCGCGGCGGGGGCGTACAGCCGCTCCACGTACTCGCGGACCATCCGGTCGGCGAGCACCTTCGGTCCCAGGTCGCCGAGGGTCCTGCGGACCATGGCGGTCCAGCGGGCCGGGACCCCGTCCGGCCCCCGGTCGTAGAAGCGGGGGGCGACCCGGCGTTCGACGAGTTCGTACAGCGCGGCCGCCTCCAGGTCGTCACGGCGCTCCTGGTCGGTGGCGGCCGCCCCGTCCGCGGTGGGGATCGCCCAGCCGAAGTCGGGCTCGAACCACTCGTCCCACCAGCCGTCGAGGACCGAGAGGTTGAGGCAGCCGTTGAGTGCGGCCTTCATCCCGCTGGTGCCGCACGCCTCCAGCGGCCGCAGCGGGTTGTTGAGCCAGACGTCGCAGCCGGGGTACAGCTTGCGCGCCATGGCCATGCCGTAGTCGGGCAGGAAGACGATCCGGTGCCGCACCCGGGGGTCGTCGGCGAAGCGGACCAGCTCCTGCACCAGCCGCTTCCCGCCGTCGTCGGCGGGGTGCGCCTTGCCGGCCACGACGAGCTGGACGGGCCGCTCGGGGTGGAGCAGCAGCGCCCGCAGCCGGTCCGGGTCGCGGAGCATCAGCGTGAGGCGTTTGTACGAGGGGACTCGGCGGGCGAACCCGATGGTGAGCACGTCGGGATCGAGGACGGAGTCGGTCCAGCCGAGTTCGGCGGCTCCCGCGCCCCGCTGCCGCCAGGAGGCCCGCAGCCGTTCCCGTACCTCCGTGACGAGCTGTTCGCGCAGGGTGCGGCGCAGCTCCCAGAGCTCGCGGTCGTCGGCGTCCGGGCCGAGCCGGCCGACCTCGGGCGCGGTCCAGGTCGGCGCGTGGACGCCGTTGGTGATGGAGCCGATGGGCACTTCGACGGAGTCGAAGCCGGGCCACAGCCCGGCGAACATCTGGCGGCTGACCCCGCCGTGCAGGGTGGAGACGCCGTTGGCGCGCTGTGCCAGGCGCAGGCCCATGGCGGCCATGTTGAAGAGCCCGGGCTCGCCCCCGAGCGGTGTCTCGTCGCCGAGGGCGAGGATCCGGCTGACGTCGACGCCGGGAAGCTCGGCGTCGTCGCCGAGGTGGCGGGCGACCAGGCCGCGCTCGAAGCGGTCGATGCCGGCGGGGACGGGCGTGTGGGTGGTGAAGACGGTCCCGGCGCGGACGGTCTCCAGGGCCGCGTCGAAGCCGATGCCCTCGCCGGCCAGTTCGCGGATGCGTTCGAGGCCGAGGAAGCCGGCGTGGCCCTCGTTGGTGTGGAAGACCTCGGGTGCCGGGGTGCCGGTGAGCCGGCAGTACGTGCGGACGGCGCGGACGCCGCCGATGCCGAGGAGCATCTCCTGGAGGAGCCGGTGTTCGCTGCCGCCTCCGTAGAGGCGGTCGGTGACGTTCCGTTCGCCGGGCGCGTTCTCCTCGACGTCGGAGTCGAGCATCAGCAGGGGGACGCGGCCGACCTGCGCGGTCCAGATGTGCGCGTGCAGGCTGCGACCGCCGGGCAGGGCGAGGGTGACCTTGGCGGGGGTGCCGTCGGTGTCGCGGAGCAGGCAGAGCGGCAGCTCGCCGGGGTCGAGGACGGGGTAGTGCTCCAGCTGCCACCCCTCGCGGGAGAGGGACTGGCGGAAGTAGCCGTGGCGGTAGAGGAGTCCGACGCCGATGAGCGGGACGCCGAGGTCGCTGGCGGCCTTGAGGTGGTCTCCGGCGAGGATGCCGAGGCCGCCGGAGTACTGGGGCAGGGCGGCGGTGACGCCGAACTCGGGTGAGAAGTAGGCGATGGCGGCGGGCAGCCCGCCGTGCTGTTCCTGGTGTTCCTGGTACCAGCGGGGGGCGTGCAGATAGTGGTCGAGGTCCTCGGCCGCGGCGTTGAGCCGGCCCAGGAACTCCTGGTCGGCGGCGAGGGCGGCGAGGCGGGCGGCGGAGACGGAGCCGAGCAGCCGGACGGGGTCGCCGTCGTCGGTGCGGCGGTCTCCCGGCGGGGCGGAAGCGACGGAGTCGAAGAGTTCACGGGTCGGCTCGTGCCAGGACCAGCGCAGGTTCCGCGCCAGGTCGGTGAGCGGTCGAAGGGTGTCGGGGAGGACGGGGCGCACGGTGAATCGACGGATTGCCTTCACGTGTTCCACCTTCGCAGGGGAGAGCGGAGCGGAGTGGACGCACCACGCTGTGCGTCCACTGTGCGTCCCACCGAAGGTAGGCCACTCCCCCCGTCCGGGCCACGGCGCGCGGGAGTGCGCCGGGGCCCGGACGGGGCGTCAGAACGGCGCGCCCACCCGGACGGCGGACGCGGCGGGGACGTCCGGGCGGCGTGTCCCGTAGGGGGAGCCCTGGTTGACGGCCGTCGGGTCGAAGGCTCCGGTGGCGGCGTAGCGGGCGGCGATGGCGGCCAGTTCCGGGGCGGGGATCACCTCGTGGATGTCGGTGAACCCGTGCGGTGCGCGCTGGTGCGCCAGGTTGATGACGACCTCGGGGCCGAGCCGGCGGTTGGCGTGCTGCAGGGCCGTCATGGCGGGCCTGCGCTCCTCCTCGTACGCGGCGAGGGCGTCCGCCGGGTCGCGGTGGACGGCCAGGGCGTGGGCGAGGGCGCGGGCGTCGACGATGGACTGGGTGGCTCCGTTGGAGCCGATCGGGTACATCGCGTGGGCGGCGTCGCCGACGAGGGTGGTGCGGCCGTGGGTCCAGCGGTCCAGGGGCTCGCGGTCGACCATGGGGTACTCGTGGGCCGCGTCGGCGGCCCGCACGATGCCTGGCACGCTGACACCGTCGAACTCCCACCCCTCGTAGTGGTGCAGGAACGTTTCGACAGGGACGGCGCGGTTCCAGTCGCCGCGGTACTCCTCGCGCCGCTCCTCCGCCTCCGTGTCCTCCGCGGGGCGGGCGAGGGCCCAGTTGACCAGCACGGTGTCGTCCGGGCCCGTGGGCCGGGTCATGGGGTAGACGACGGCCTTCCGGCGGTCGTCGCCGGCGATGAACATGAAGGTGCCGACGGAGCGCGCGGGCATCCGGGAGACGCCCCGCCACACGAGCATGCCGTTCCAGGGCGGACCGCCCTCGCCGGGGTTGAGCGCGGCCCGGACGGCCGAGCGGATGCCGTCGGCGCCGATCAGGACGTCCGGTTCGAGGGAGGCGTGGCCCCGGGTGGTGCCGTCGCGGTGTTCGAGGCGGATCCGGGGGCGGCCGTCGGGCAGGGTCTCCGCGTGGGTGACGCGGACACCGCCGACGACGGCGGCCGGGCCGAGCCGTTCCCGTACCGCGTCGGCGAGGACCCGGTGCAGGTGGGCGCGGTGGACGGAGAGCTGGGGCCAGCGGTGACCGGCACCGGTCCCGCGGGGTTCGCGGGAGATCAGGCCGCCGGAGCGGTGGTAGTAGCGCAGTTCGCGGGTGCGCAGGGCGCCGGCTTCGAGCCGGTCGAGCAGGCCGAGGGCGTCGAGTTCGCGGACGGCGTTGGGCATCAGGTTGAGCCCGGCGCCGGCCGGGCGGCCGGTCCTGGCAGCCTCGACGACGGTGACCCGCCGGAATCCGGCGGCGTGCAGGGCGAGGGCGGTGGTGAGGCCGGCGATGCCGCCGCCGGCGACGACCACGTGCAGCAGCCCGCAGCCCGGCAGGTCGCACTCGTCGGGCAGGATTCCGGGGAGGGGGCTCGCCGGGGGTGTGAGCGCGTTCATCGTCTCTCCCTCACGCCGCCGACGTCCGGGCACCGGCCACCGGGCGGGGGCCGCCCGTCGCGTGGCGCACCATGGTCTCGTTGTCCCGGGTCAGGTCGAGTATCGAGCGCAGCAGGGGGATCGGGGCGCCGCCGCTGCCCTCGTCGTACAGCCGCAGGTCGTCGCTGTAGGCCTTGCGGGCGATCCCGATGTGGCGGGCCCGGAAGGTCTTGAGGATCCTCAGGACGCGGGCGAGCGCCCGGGCGGACGCCTCCAGCTGCGGGGGCAGCCGCTCGACGCTCTCCCAGCTGATGGCGGCCGACAGCTTGCTGACGGCGGAGACGCCGCCGATGTGCCGGGCGTGGAAGTCCCGCCAGGACGGCAGGCTGTACTGCACCGAGTCGGCGAGGAAGGCGTCGTAGTCGGGGTGCGAGCGGTCGCACTGCCAGAGCGTCAGGTCGACGAGCCAGAGGGGGACCTGGGCGGCGGCGGGCCCGAGGTAGTCGCGCCCGGCGACGTCGATCTCCTCGAAGTAGGGGCGCAGGGTGAGCGCGAAGTACTCCGGGGTGACGTGGGCGATGGTGAAGTCGATCGAGTCCACCATCGACTGGACGTGGTGCGCGGTGCGGTCGAGGGCGACCGCGAAGCCGGGGTCGTACGGTTCGAGCCGGGCGATCCGCGCGCAGGTGTCGAGCGCCGCGACGAGTCCCGGGAACGTCATCCGGACGGCTTCCTGGAGGTGGCCCTCCATGGGATGGCCGGTGTACATCCGCTGGCGCGGGCCGAGCGGGTTCCAGGTGGTGTAGTGGTGCACGGTGTCGCGGGGCACCATGTCGGTCCGCCGGCCGAGGAGTTCGAGGATCGGGAGGACCTCGGGGACGGCGGCGACCGGCTGGACGCCGTGGCGTTTCAGCGAGCCGAGCAGGATGCCGAGGTCGCGCATGGCCGCCAGGGCGGCCTCCACGTTCCATTCGGAGGCCCGGTCCGGGTCGGGGACGAGGGTGCGCAGGGACACGACGAGCGCGGCGACGTCGGCGTCGGCGTTCATCGCGGGGAGCGCGGCGAGCAACGCGTCGGCGCCGAGCGGATCGGCTGCGCGGATGTCGCAGACGCGGTAGCGCGGATCGCCGCGTTCGTCGAGACCGGGCGCGACAAGGTCGTACAGGGTCAACGGAATGCCCCTCTTCGTGGTTTCGGGTTACCTCCGGGGCATGTGATGCGTCTGCCGACGGTCGAGGGCGCTCGGCTCCCCCTCGGACATCGCCCGAGGTTCCCCCATGGTCCTGGGAGCCCAGCACGTCCCTCCCTGTCGGCAGCCGCGCCCCTTCGGCTCGGTCGCCGAGATCAGATGTGGTCGCCCACGTGGTCACCGTGGGTCGGCTCGGCCGCCCGGACCCGGCGCGGTGGCACCGTGGCGGGGGCGGGCAGGCGCAGGCGTACCGAGAGCGTCGCGGCGACGGCGGCGAAGGCCGCGCCGACGAGGAGCGCGACTCTGAAGCCGTCGGTCCGGGCCGCTGCGGTGGCAGCGTCGGTACGGGTGGTGGCGATGGCCACCAGAACGGCGAGGCCGAGCACCGAGCCGAACTGCTGGCTGGTGTTGACGAGTCCGGATGCCAGCCCGGTCTCCTCGGGTGATGCCTCGGCCGTGGCGGCCACGTTGGTGGTGACCATCGCCAGCGGCAGGGCGACGCCCAGCAGCAGGCTGGGCGCGAGGACGGTGGTGGAGAAGGTGCCGTCGGCGGTGAGCGCGAGCGCCAGCCACAGGGTGCCGGCGCACAGCAGCGCGAAGCCGAGGGTCATGGTCCGGGTCAGCCCGAGCCGGAGGATGAGCCGGCCGGTCCGCGGGGCGACCGCGACGACGACCAGGCAGAGCGGGAGCAGTCCCAGGCCGCCGCCCAGCGGGGAGTGGCCGAGGACGCTCTGGAGATAGAGGCTGACCAGGAAGAACAGGGGGAACAGCGTCATCTGGGCGAGAGCGCTGAGGGTGTTGGCGAGTCGGAGGGCCGGGCGGCGGAGCACGGCGGGCGGTACGAGGGGGGCGGCGGCCCGGGTCTCGATCACTGCGAAGGCGGCGAGGAGGGCCAGTCCGGCACCTGCGGCGGCGAGGGTACGGGGGGAGAGCGGGCCGAACTCTCCGGCGCCGACGAGCGCGTACGCGACGAGTCCCAGCCCCCCGGTGGCGGCGAGCGCTCCGGCGAGGTCGAAGTTCCGGTCGGCGCGGCGCTCGCCCGGCGCGAGGACGCGCGGGGCGAGGGCGGCCAGGACCGCGGCGGCCAGGACGTTGAGCCAGAACGTGGAGCGCCAGCCGGCGAGGTCGGTGAGGACGCCGCCGACGACGGTGCCGAGGACGCCGCCGAGTCCGCCCATGGCGGCGAAGGCGCCGAGCGCCTTGTGGCGGGCGGGGCCGTCCGGGAAGAGGCCGAGGAGCATCGCGAACGCGGCGGCAGCGGCGAGGGCGGCGCCGACGCCCTGTGCGGCGCGGGCGGCGACGAGGGCGGTCGCGTGCGGGGCGAGGGCTCCGGCGGCCGAGGCGGCGGCGAGCACTCCGAGGCCGGCGAGGAAGAGGCGGCGGTGGCCGAGGAGGTCGGCGGCGCGGCCGCCGAGGAGCAGCAGGCCCCCGAAGGTGATCAGGTAGGCGTTGGCCACCCAGGACAGACCGGCGGACCCCGGTCCGAGGTCCTCGCCGATCGAGGGGAGGGCGACGTTGACGACCGCGGTGTCCAGGATGAGCAGCAGCTGCGTGGACGCGAGCAGGGCGAGGGCGCCACGCGGCGAGGCGGAGCCGGCCACCGGTGACTCCCGGGAGCCGGTCACCGGCCGCTCCCGGACGCCGTCCCCGGGGCCGGCCGGGAGGCCGCCTCCGGCGCCGGCCCGGAAGGAGCCCCGGAATCCGCCCGTGCGGCGGATCCGGAAGCCGACCCCGCAGCCGAACCGGAAGCCACCCCCGAAGCCGACCCCGTAGCGGAACCGGAAGCCGCCCGCCCGGCGGACGCCGGGGCCGGCCCGGAAGCCGCCCCCGGGGTCGCCCTCGGCGTGGTGCCCGTCGTCCCCAGGTCGTAGCCGTCCAGGCACGCCTGCGCCAGGCCCACGCAGTCGTCGGCGCCGCCCGCCCAGTTCTGCATCGTCAGATAGACGTGCGGGGCGCCCTGGTAGAAGCGTTCGTACTGCTCGTGCCGGCCGGCGAACTCCGAGCCGAGGGCGTCCCAGGCGAGTTTCAGGAGCTTGAGCCGGTCCTCGGCCGGGTGGCCCGGCGTGCGGAAGTACCGGCGGACCAGCGGGCCCAGCTCCGGATGGAGCAGGTCCCTGCCGCTCGCCGGGGTCTGGATGATCGACCCGCCCGCGAGGAGCTTGATGTCCTGCAGGGCCCGCGGGTACAGCTCGCCGGCCATGATCCGCTGGGCGAAGGAGATCTCCTGCCCCGGCCGCACCCCGCCCCGGCCCCCGTCGACCGGCTCCCACGACGCCTCCGCCGCCAGCACGAACGCCTTGGCCTGCGCGACCATGCCGAGCAGCCGTCCGATCGCCTGGGCCACCGGCGGCAGCCCGTCCGTGCCGTTGGACCGGGCGATGAGGATGGCGAGGCCGGTGAGGAACTCCAGCTTGGTCCAGAACCGCGTCGCCGACTGGTGGGTGAAGTTCAGATAGGCCGGTGTCTGCCACCACATCGCGGCCGTGGTGTCGACGTCCCGGTAGGTCAGCACCCGTTCCCACGGGACGAACACGTCGTCGCAGACGAGCAGCGCGTCGTTCTCGTCGTACCGGGAGGAGAGCGGATGGTCGAAGACGGACCGCGCGCGCCCCTCGTAGGAGGTCCGGGAGATCAGTTTCAGGCCGGGGGTGTCCACGGGGACGGAGAAGGTCAGAGCCCGCTCGACGTCCTCCCGGGCGAGCGGCTCGATCGTCCCGACCAGGATCTCGTCGGCGAACACCGCGCCGGTGCCTATGGTCTTGGCACCGCGTACGACGATCCCGTCGGCGCGGTCCTGGACGACCCGGACCGTCAGGTCGTCGTCCGCGCCGCCGCCGCAGGCCGGATTGGTGATGGTGAAGGCGGAGTACAGCCCGCCCTCGGCGAGCCTGCGGTGGTAGGCCAGCGCGTGGCCGGCGCCGTCGAAGCACTCGGTGTCGAACACCTGGGGGGCGGCGGCGAAACCGGCCGCGCCGGAGGCCATGTAGTCGGGGGTGCGGCCGAGGAAGCCGTAGCTCGCCTCCGCCCACGCCTTGTAGGCCCGGCGCCGGGCGACCAGGTCCTCGTACGACCGGGGGACGGCGTAGGCGCGGTGCACCCCGCCCTGCACGAGGACGGGGGTGAGCGGCGAGTCGTGGGCGAGGTCGAAGAGGCCGGCGAAGGAGGCCGCGGTGGCCCGGAAGGCGGGATGCGCGGTGACGTCCTTGATCCGCTCACCGTCGAGCCAGATCTCGCGCCCGTCGCGCAGCGCCTCCAGATACTCCTGCCCGGACCTCGTCACCGCTTATCGCCTCTCCTCGTACGTCATGGCACCGCCGCCTTGAGCCTCCATGGCTCGGGGCACCGGGGCAATGAACGACCGTCCAGCGGTCCTTAAGAACCGGCCAGGGATGTTCCGGTCATGCGGCTTTTGCCCTGATCACGCGAGGTCACGCGGCGTTGTCGAAGCCGGAGCGGTACTCCCCCGGTGTCGTCCCGAACCACTTGCGGAAGGCCAGGTGGAAGCCGACGGCGCTCTGGTAGCCGACCCTGGCCGGGACGGCGGACTGCGGGATCGAGGTCTCGGTGAGCAGCCGGGCCGCCTCCTGCATCCGCCGCCCCGTGAGGTGGCGGGCGGGTGCTTCGCCGACCAGTTCCCGGAAAGCGGCGGTGAACGCGGAGCGGGACATTCCGACTTCCCGTGCGAGGGACTCGATGGTCCAGGGCTCGGCGAACCGGGTGGCGATCATGACCAGGGCCCTGCTGATGCCCGGGTGGCGCAGCACGGGCAGCGCGTCCGGGTTGTCGGTGAGCTCGCGCAGCAGCGGGCGCAGGGCGAGGACGAGGGCCATCTCGAAGGCGCGCAGGGTGATCAGCCGGTCCCCCGGGCCGATGGGCCGGGCGGGGTCGGCGAGCAGCCGCAGGGTGTCGCGGAGGAGGGGTTCGCGTTCGACCTGCGGGCCGTCGAGGACCAGTGCCCAGGGCAGCGACGTGTAGAGGCCGGTGGCGGCGCTGGCGTCGTAGTGGAGTCCGGCGCACAGCAGCCGGCTCTCGGTGCCGGTGCCATCGATGACGATCTCGCCGGAGGTGCCGGGCTGCCGCTCGGGCAGGACGGCCTTGAGCGGCACGCCCTGGCGGTCGGGCCGGTCGGAGAGCCGGTGGGCGGTGCCGGTGGGGAAGACGATGAGGTCGCCGGCGCGCAGCTCCAGCGGCGCCTGGCCCTCGCCGGTGATCCAGCAGCCCCCTTCCACGAGGTAGTGCAGGACGGCGCAGCTCTGCTCCGCGTCGCCCTCGATGGCCCAGGGCGCGCGGACGTGCCAGCGGCTGTCGAAGACGCCGGTGAGCCGGAGCGGTTTCAGCAGTTCGCTCAGAAGGTCGTCGCGCTGGTCGTCGCGCCCCTCCCCATGCCGGTCGTGACAGTCGGTTCCCACGGTGTCCATGGACGATCCTTCAACTTCCGCCCCGGTTTGTTAATTGAACGGCCGAAGCCGCCGCCGCCAGCCTGAGAGAGCCGTCACGGCAGCAGTCACAGCCTATCGAAGGGCCTCAACGACACATGTCCAGTCAGATTCCGATGCGGGTGGCCGTCGTGGGAGCGACCGGCTTCCAGGGTGGTGCGGTGGCGCGCCTGCTGGCCGAGCGGCACCACCGGGTCCGTACGCTCTCGCGCCGCCCCGAGGGCGACCGCCCGCCCCTGCCGGGTGCCTCCTTCGTCGCGGGGGACCTGGGGAGCGCCGCGGACGTGCGGCGGCTCTTCGAGGGCATGACGCACGCCTCGGTGGTGATGCCGCTGGTGTACGAGCCGGAGCGGGTACGGCTGTACGCGCGGAACATCGCGCTGGCGGCCCTGGAGGCCGGGATCGTCCGTCTGGTCTACAACGCCAACACCCGCATCCCGCAGGGTGCGACCTCGGTCGCCGCGTTCGAGACGCGGAGGATCGCCGAGGAGGTCCTCCGGGACTGCGGCGTGCCGCTGGTCGTCCTCCGGCCCCCGGTCTACCTGGACAACCTCTTCTCGCCCTGGAACGGCCCCGCGCTGGTCAACGACGGGGTCCTGGCCTATCCGCTGCCGCCCGAGACGCCGACGGCCTGGATCTCGCACCGGGACCTCGCGGAGGCAGTGCTCGCGGCGCTGACGGGGGACGGCCTGGAGGGGCGTACGTTCGACATCGGCGGGGCCCGGTCGATGACCGGGGCCGAGCTGGCGGCGGCGTTCGGCCGGGGCCTGGGCAGGGCGGTGCACTACCTGCCGCTGCCGCCCGAGGTGTTCGAGCGCGGCCTCGCGCAGCTGCTCGGCCCGGTGGCGGCGGCCGGCGTCGCGGGGATCTACCACCACATGGCGACCGGCGCCGACCCGCTGCTGATGGCGGCCGACGACGGGGTCTCGGCGGAGGTGCTGGCGGTGTCCCCGGCGCCGGTGGAGGAGTGGGTGACGCGTCAGCCGTGGCAGGTGTGGGCCACGGACGCGGAGGAGCCCTCGGCGTCACCGCAGGGCTGACCGGCCTTCACCGGGCGGTGCGCGATGCGGCCGTCCGGGTGTCCCGCCGCACCGGGGCCACGGTCCGGATCCGTGGGACACCGGCCCCGTCCCACAAGGACGGGGCCGGTTTCTTGTGGCTGCCGTGTGCTTGTCCCCGTGGCTACGTCCGAGTAGTTAACAAAGCGCCGGATTGCCCACCCGAAAACCGAGGAAGGCTCCTCCGGTACACCCCGTAGACCCGCCATCCGAGTGAACGCGGACAGGAGCGGCCATGCCCGCAACCCGCCAGCCGTCGACGGAGCTACAAAGAGCGCACCACCACCCGCACCCCCGCAAACCCTCAGGTGATGCTGTGAATCCGCTCATGGGACGTATTCCCGTACTGGACGTCCGCCCGCTGGTCGACTGTGGACGCAGGCCCGCGAAGGCGGTGGCCGGAGAGACCTTCGAGGTCACGGCCACCGTTTTCCGCGAAGGCCACGACGCGGTCGCCGCCAATGTCGTGCTGCGCGGCCCCTCCGGCCGCCCCGGGCCCTGGACCCCGATGCGCGAACTGGCACCCGGCACGGACCGCTGGGGCGCCGAGGTCACCCCGGACGCCGAGGGCCTGTGGACCTACACGGTCGAGGCCTGGAGCGACCCGGTGGCCACCTGGCGCCACCACGCCAGAATCAAGATCCCGGCCGGGATCGACTCCGAGCTCGTGCTGGCGGAGGGCGCCGCGCTGCACGAGCGCGCCGCGAAGGGCGTCCCCAAGAAGGGCGGGGGGCGGGAGGCCGTCCTCGCGGCCGTGGACGCGCTGCGCGACGAGTCGCGTTCGCCGGCGGCCCGGCTCGCGGCGGCCCTCGCTCCTCAGGTGACCGAGGCCCTGGACCGCCACCCGCTGCGCGAACTGGTCAGCTCGTCGCCCGCGTTGCCGCTCCAGGTGGAGCGGGAGCGGGCGCTGTACGGCTCCTGGTACGAGTTCTTTCCGCGTTCCGAGGGCGTGCGGAAGGTCCGCGGCCGGACCGTCCCCGGGACGTTCCGCACCGCCGCCGAGCGGCTGCCGGCGATCGCGGCGATGGGCTTCGACGTGGTCTATCTCCCGCCCATCCACCCCATCGGCACCACCCACCGCAAGGGTCCCAACAACTCGCTCTCCGCGAGCCCGAGCGACGTGGGCGTGCCGTGGGCGATCGGCTCCCCCGAGGGCGGGCACGACGCCGTCCACCCGGACCTGGGGACGATCGAGGACTTCGACGCCTTCGTGACCCGCGCCCGCGAGCTGCGCCTCGAGATCGCGCTGGACTTCGCGCTGCAGTGCTCCCCGGACCACCCGTGGGTGGAGAAGCACCCGGAGTGGTTCCACCACCGGCCGGACGGGTCGATCGCCTACGCCGAGAACCCGCCGAAGAAGTACCAGGACATCTACCCGATCGCGTTCGACAAGGACATGGACGGCATCGTCGCCGAGACGGTGCGGGTGCTGCGGCACTGGATGGACCACGGGGTCCGCATCTTCCGGGTCGACAACCCGCACACCAAGCCCGTCGTGTTCTGGGAGCGGGTGATCGGCGAGATCAACCGGGCCGACCCGGACGTGATCTTCCTGGCGGAGGCGTTCACCCGGCCCGCGATGATGCGCACGCTCGGGGCGGTCGGTTTCCAGCAGTCGTACACGTACTTCACCTGGCGCAACACCAAGGAGGAGCTGACGGAGTACCTCACCGAGCTGTCCGGCGACGTGGCCGCGTCCATGCGGCCGAACTTCTTCGTCAACACCCCCGACATCCTGCACGCGTACCTCCAGACCGGCGGCCGGCCGGCCTTCGAGGTGCGCGCGGTGCTCGCCGCGACCCTCTCGCCCTCGTGGGGCGTGTACGCGGGCTACGAACTGTGCGAGGCCACCGCCCTGCGTGACGGGAGCGAGGAGTACCTCGACTCGGAGAAGTACCAACTCAAGCCCCGCGACTGGGAGTCGGCCGAGCGCGCGGGAGCGACGATCTCCCCGCTGATCACCACGCTCAACCGGATCAGGCGCCGCCACCCGGCTCTGCGCCGCCTGCGGAACCTGACTTTCCACTCGACGGACAACGACCGGGTGATCGCCTACAGCAAGCGGTCGGGCTCGAACACTGTTCTGGTGGTCGCCAACCTCGACCCGCACCACACCCAGGAGGCCACGGTCTCGTTGAACATGCCGGAGCTCGGCCTCGACTGGCACGAGACCGTACCGGTGCGCGACGAGCTCACCGGCGAGACCTATCACTGGGGCAGAGCCAACTATGTGCGCCTCGAGCCGGGCGTCAGGCCCGCGCACGTCCTCGCTCTGCGACCGTCCCCGTCGATCGGAGGGTCACCCACCTCATGACTGTCAACGAACCCGTCCCCGACACCTTCGAGGACACGCCCGCAAAGGACCGTGACCCGGACTGGTTCAAAAGGGCCGTCTTCTACGAAGTGCTCGTCAGGTCCTTCCAGGACAGCAACGGCGACGGCGTAGGCGACCTCAAGGGCATCACCAGCAGGCTGGACTATCTGCAGTGGCTGGGCGTCGACTGCCTGTGGCTGCCGCCGTTCTTCAAGTCGCCGCTGCGGGACGGAGGCTACGACGTCGCCGACTACACCTCCGTCCTCCCGGAGTTCGGCGACCTCGCGGACTTCGTGGAGTTCGTGGACGCGGCGCACCAGCGCGGCATGCGCGTGATCATCGACTTCGTCATGAACCACACGAGCGACCAGCACCCGTGGTTCCAGGAGTCGCGCTCCGATCCGGACGGGCCGTACGGCGACTACTACGTCTGGGCCGACGACGACAAACAGTTCCCGGACGCCCGGATCATCTTCGTCGACACCGAGACGTCCAACTGGACCTTCGACCCGGTGCGCAAGCAGTACTACTGGCACCGGTTCTTCTCGCACCAGCCGGACCTCAACTACGAGAACCCGGCGGTGCAGGAGGAGATCCTCTCCGCGCTGAAGTTCTGGCTCGACCTGGGGATCGACGGCTTCCGTCTGGACGCGGTGCCGTACCTGTACCAGCAGGAGGGCACCAACTGCGAGAACCTCCCGGCGACCCACGCCTTCCTCAAGCGGGTCCGCAAGGAGATCGACGACCACTACCCCGACACGGTGCTGCTCGCCGAGGCGAACCAGTGGCCCGAGGACGTCGTGGACTACTTCGGCGACTTCCCCTCGGGCGGCGACGAGTGCCACATGGCGTTCCACTTCCCGGTGATGCCGCGGATCTTCATGGCGGTACGGCGCGAGTCGCGCACCCCGGTCTCCGAGATCCTGGCCAAGACCCCGGCGATCCCGGACGGCTGCCAGTGGGGCATCTTCCTGCGCAACCACGACGAGCTGACGCTCGAGATGGTGACCGACGAGGAACGCGACTACATGTACGCGGAGTACGCCAAGGACCCGCGGATGCGGGCCAACATCGGCATCCGCCGGCGGCTCGCCCCGCTCCTCGAGAACGACCGCAACCAGATGGAGCTGTTCACGGCCCTGCTCTTCTCGCTGCCGGGATCACCGGTGCTGTACTACGGCGACGAGATCGGCATGGGCGACAACATCTGGCTGGGCGACCGGGACGGGGTCCGCACCCCGATGCAGTGGACGCCCGACCGGAACGCGGGGTTCTCCTCCTGCGACCCGGGCCGGCTCTCGCTCCCGGCCATCATGGACCCGGTCTACGGCTACCAGGTCACCAACGTCGAGGCGGGCATGGCCTCGCCGTCCTCGCTGCTCCACTGGACGAAGCGGATGATCGAGATCCGCAAGCAGAACCGCGCCTTCGGACTCGGCTCGTACACCGAACTCCCCTCGTCCAACCCGGCCGTCCTGGCCTTCCTCCGGGAGTCCGCGCCGGAGGAGGGGATGGACGCCGACCTCGTTCTCTGCGTGAACAACTTCTCGCGCTTCGCGCAGCCGACCGAGCTGGATCTGCGGCGGTTCGCCGGCATGAGCCCGGTGGAGTTGATCGGCCAGGTGCGGTTCCCGGCGATCGGCCAGTGGCCGTACCTGCTGACCCTCGCGGGGCACGGTTTCTACTGGTTCCGACTGAAGAAGGCGCGTTCTACGCGCGATTGACGGGAAATCGGTCAAGTGCCCCGGGTGGAGCGGGTTTCCACCGCGCCACCGGGGGCACTGTGACCCACACACCCCTCAGCCCCACAGGGGGGATCCAGGTCCATACGGGCCTTCTTGTCGGGCCCATACGGATCTTCCCTCCCGACACGTCCCGCACATCCGGACAGCCGAAGCCGCCATCCGGGACACTCTGCGCATTTGAACTCGATTCTGCGCCCCCCGGGGAAAGGACGCGATGCCATGCCGGAGACCGCATCCACCACCCGGGCCCCGGCCGCCCTCCTCCCGTCACTCGCTCCCCTGCTCCATGACTGGCTGCCCCGGCAGCGCTGGTTCGCGGGCAAGGGAAGGCGGGTCACCGGATTCACGCTGGAAGCGGCCACCGAGCTGCTGCCGCTGGACGGCACGGGACCCGGGCTGCTGCATCTGCTGGTACGGGTCGAACAGCCGGCCCGCCCGGCCGGTACACCCGCCGACTGCTACCAACTGCTGCTCGGCGTCAGATCACAACTGCCGCCGCGCCTCGCCCCCGCCCTGATCGGGCGGATCCGCCAGGGACCGCTGGCCGGACGGGCCGTCTACGAAGGGCTGCGTGACCCGCGGCTCGCCGGACTGCTCTACGAACGCCTGCGCACCCCGGGCCGGATCGGGCCGCTCGTGTTCCACCGGACCACCGAGCTGCCCGCCTCGCTCGCCCCGCGCGTGCTGGACGCGGAACAGTCCAACTCCTCGCTCGTGTACGGCGATGCGTACATTCTGAAGATCTTCCGCCGGGTCAGTCCCGGCGCCAATCCTGATCTGGAACTCCCCCTGGCCCTGGCCAGGGCGGGGTGCGCGCGGGTGCCCGCGCCGGTCGCCTGGTTCGAGTCGGGGGCCAGCACCCTCGGCGTGCTCCAGCCGTTCCTGCGGGAGTCGCGGGACGGCTGGCGCCTCGCGCTCGACGCGCTGGCCGAGGGACGGGAGTTCACCACCGAGGCGCACGCCCTCGGCCGCGCCACGGCCGAGGTGCACCTGGCGCTGGCGACGGCGCTGCCCACCGAGCGGCTGCGGCGGACCGAGACGGCGCACCTGACCGCGGCGATGGACCAGCGCCTGCACGCGGCGGCGAAGGCCGTCCCGGCCCTGCTGCCGTACGTCCCCGGGCTGCGCGCCGTCTTCGCGGCCGCCGGCGACACGGCCGGTGAGGGCCGGCTCCAGCGGATCCACGGCGACCTGCACCTGGGGCAGACCCTGCGGGCGGCGGACGGCGGCTGGGCGGTGATCGACTTCGAGGGGGAGCCCGCGAAGCCGCTCGCCGAACGGTGCCGGCCGCAGCCCGCCGTCCGGGACGTCGCGGGCATGCTCCGTTCCTTCGACTACGCGGCCCGCACCCACCGCCCCTGGAACGCCGAGTGGGCCGCCCGGTGCCGCGCGTCCTACTGCGCGGGCTACGCCGAGGTCTCCGGCGCGGACCCCCGTTCCGACCCGGCGCTGCTGCGCGCCTACGAGACCGACAAGGCGGTCTACGAAGTCGTCTACGAGGCCCGCCACCGCCCGGACTGGCTCCCGGTCCCGATGGCGGCGATCCACCGCCTCGCGGGCGCGGAGTGACGGCCGGGCCCGACCCGGCCACCGGGGGCCGCCCGGCCCCCGGTCCGGCGGGCACACGGACGGCGGCCTTCCGGGCGCGGGCGCTCCTCGGTACGCCGCACCATGAAGACGGGCGTCCGACCCGATCCGGCGCACCGGCGCCCGTGTCCGCGCGCCCGCGACCCGTTCGGCCGAGTGTCCTGCGCGGGACGGGCCGCGTTGCGGTTGCGTGGGAGTCGCCGTCCCCGCGCAGCCCTCGCACGTCCCCGCACCCCTCCCCTTCCGATTCTCCCCAGGAGGCAACCCCGTGACCGCCCGATCCGCACGCAAGACGGCCCGCACCACGACCGACGAAGTGCCCTCGGCGAAGACCACGACGAAGGTGGCGCCCAAGGTCACGCCGGCGGCCGCGGCCAAGACGCCGGCGCCCCGCGCGGAGGCGGGAGGAGACCGCGGCGTGCGCAAGGCGCCGCCGCTCGGCGCGGGTGACCGGGCACGGCTGCTCGCCGGGGAGCACCACGACCCGCACGCGCTGCTCGGCGCCCACCCCGTGCGCGGCGGCGTCGCGGTCCGCGTGCTGCGGCCGTACGCCCGTGAGGTGGCGGTGATCGCCAAGGGGAAGCGGGTCGCGCTGCACGACGACGGCGACGGCTTCTTCTCGGGGCTGCTGCCGCTGCTGCGCAAGATCCCCGAGTACGAGCTGCGCGTGCGCTACGAGAGCGACGAACTGGCCGTGCAGGACCCTTACCGCTTCCTGCCCTCGCTCGGGGAACTGGACCTGCACCTGATCGGCGAGGGCCGGCACGAGGAGCTGTGGAAGGCGCTCGGCGCCCGCCCGATGACGCACCAGGGCGTGACCGGCACCCGGTTCACCGTCTGGGCGCCCAACGCGCGCGGCGTGCGGGTCACCGGCGACTTCACCCACTGGGACGGGACCGCGCTGCCGATGCGGTCGCTCGGCGCGACCGGTGTCTGGGAGCTCTTCGTGCCCGGCGTCGGCGAGGGCGCGGTGTACAAGTTCGACATCGCCCGCCCCGACGGCTCCCACACCCTGCGGGCGGACCCGATGGCCCGCCGTACCGAGTGCCCGCCGAACACCGCCTCGATCGTCACGGACTCGCACCACACCTGGGACGACGCGGAGTGGATGGCGGGCCGGGGCGCCCGGCCGCACCACGAGGCGCCCTTCTCGGTCTACGAGCTGCACCTGCCGTCGTGGCGGCCCGGGCTCACCTACCGGCAGCTCGCCGAGCAGCTGCCGGCGTACGTCCGCGACCTCGGCTTCACGCACGTCGAGTTCATGGCCGTCGCCGAGCACCCCTTCAGCGGCTCCTGGGGCTACCAGGTGACCGGCTTCTACGCCCCGACCGCCCGGATGGGCACGCCCGACGACTTCAAGTACCTCGTCGAGTCCCTGCACCGGGCCGGGATCGGCGTCCTGATGGACTGGGTCCCCGCGCACTTCCCGCGCGACGACTGGGCGCTCGCGGAGTTCGACGGCCGCCCGCTGTACGAGCACGAGGACCCGCGGCGCTCGGCGCACCCGGACTGGGGGACGCTGGAGTTCGACTACGGCCGCAAGGAGGTGCGGAACTTCCTGGTGGCCAACGCGGTGTACTGGTGCGAGGAGTACCACATCGACGGCCTGCGGGTGGACGCGGTCGCCTCGATGCTCTACCTCGACTACTCCCGTGAGAACGGCGAGTGGCTGCCGAACGAGTTCGGCGGCCGGGAGAACCTCGACGCCGTCGCCTTCCTCCAGGAGATGAACGCGACGGTGTACCGGCGCTGCCCGGGGGTCATCACCCTGGCCGAGGAGTCCACCGCCTGGGACGGCGTGACCCGGGCGACGGACCAGGACGGTCCGGGCGGCTTCGGCGGGCTGGGCTTCGGCATGAAGTGGAACATGGGCTGGATGCACGACTCGCTCGGCTACGTCTCCAAGGAGCCGGTGCACCGCAAGTACCACCACAACGAGATGACCTTCTCGATGGTGTACGCGTACAGCGAGAACTACATCCTGCCGATCTCCCACGACGAGGTCGTGCACGGCAAGCAGGCGCTGGTCTCGAAGATGCCCGGCGACTGGTGGCAGCAGCGCGCCAACCACCGCGCCTACCTGGGCTTCATGTGGGCCCACCCCGGCAAGCAACTCCTCTTCATGGGACAGGAGTTCGCCCAGGGCGCGGAGTGGTCGGCGGAGCACGGCCCGGACTGGTGGCTGCTCGACCCGTCCTACGGGGCGGAGGCGGACCACCGGGGGGTGCGGGACCTGGTGCGCGACCTGAACACGGTGTACGGCCAGACCCCGGCACTGTGGGAGCGGGACACCGCCCCGGAGGGCTTCCAGTGGGTGGTGGGGGACGCCGCCGAGGACAACGTCTTCGCGTTCCTCCGCTACGACGGCGACGGCTCCCCGCTGCTCGCGGTCTGCAACTTCTCGCCGGTGGTGCGGCACGACTACCGGCTCGGCGTCCCGGAGTCGGTCGCGGCCTGGTCGGAGGTCCTCAACACGGACGCGACGCGCTACGGAGGCAGCGGCGTGGGGGGCGCCGACCCGGTGAAGACCGAGTCGGTGCCGTCCCACGGCCGTCCGGCGAGCGTACGGATGACGCTGCCGCCGCTGGCGACGGTGTGGCTGCGTCCGGCGTGAGCGGTCAGGCCCTGCGGATCACGCCCAGCCGCTGAGTGGCCCGGGTCAGCGCCACGTACAGGTCGTTGATGCCGTGCGTGGCGCCGGCCCGGATGGCGTCCGGGTCGACGACGAGGACCGTGTCGAACTCCAGGCCCTTGGCCTGCCGGGGGTCGAGCAGGACCACCGGGCGGGTGAGGTCGGGGGTCGGGCCGTGGGAGGCGCCGGGGAGCGCGGCGGCGAGTTCCGCGTGCAGCTCCGGCGGCGCGATCACCGCGAGGCGCCCCTCCGCCCGCAGCTCCACGGCGACCGCGTCGGCGGTCTCCTTCACCGGGTCCTGAGCGGTCCGCTCCCACGGGTCGACGCCGGTGGAGCGGACCGAGCGCGGCGGCTCGAAGCCGGGGTCGGCCTCCCGCCGCACCTCGGCGGCGGCCTCCATGATCTCGGCGGGGGTGCGGTAGTTGACCCCGAGGCGGACGAGTTCCCAGCGGTCCTCCACGTACGGGGTGAGGATCCTCTCCCACGAGCCGACACCGGCCGCGTCGCCGGTCTGGGCCGGGTCGCCGACCAGGGTCATGGAGCGGGTTGGGGTGCGGCGCATCAGCAGCCGCCAGGCCATCGCGGACAGCTCCTGCGCCTCGTCGACGATGATGTGGCCGAAGGCCCAGGTGCGGTCGGCGGCGGCGCGCTCGGCGGCGCTGCGGTGGTCGGCCTCCTCGTGGCGCTCGGCGAACCGCTCGGCGTCGATGATGTCGTGCGCGGAGAGGACCTCGGAGGCGTCCTTGTCCTGCTCCTCCTTGTCCTCGAACTCGTAGGTGCGCGAGGCGAAGGAGACGTCGAGGACGCCCTGGGCGTACTGGATCTGCTTCTGCCGTTCGGCCTCCTCGGCGGCGCGGGCGGCCGCGTCGTCGTGACCGAGGAGTTCGGCGGCCTCGTCGAGCAGCGGGACGTCGCCCGGGGTCCACGGCCCGCCGTCGCGCCGGACGGCGGCGGCGTCGGCGCCGGACAGGTGCGTCGGCTCGGCGAGGTAGTCGGCGAGGAACTCCTCGGGGGTGAGCGGCGGCCACAGGGTGTCGATGGCGGCGTGGACGTCGGGGTTCGCGGCGACGCCCTTGGCGAGCAGGGCCAGGTCGTCGGCGCCGAGGAAGTTGGGGCCGCCGTAGGGGTCGGCGCCGATGCGGTCGGCGAGCTGCTCGGCGAGCGCGTCGAGGAGGTGGAAGACGAAGTAGGGCCGGGCGAGGTTGTGCGGTAGGTGGGTCTCGCGCGCCTTGTGGCGGGCTTCGAGGGCCATGTCCCAGTCGATGACCAGGTCGCCGTCGTCGTGCGGCACGACGAGGGGCGCCCCGCGGTCGGGGACCTGCTGGCGGTCCCGTACGGCCCGGGCCAGGGCGTCGGCCATGGCCGAGTCACCCTTGACCGCGGCGGCGCGGGGGGTGTCGGTGCCGGTGGCGCGGACGCCGGGGTACAGCTCGCCGGGGGTGGCGAGGAGGACGCCGGTCTCGCCGAGGGAGGGCAGGACGTTGGCGATGTAGCCCAGGAAGGCGGGGTTGGGGCCGACGATCAGGACGGCCCGCTTGGCGAGCTGCTCGCGGTGGGCGTAGAGGAGGTACGCGGCGCGGTGCAGGGCCACGGCCGTCTTGCCGGTGCCGGGGCCGCCCTCGACGACGAGGACGCCGCGGTGCGTGGAGCGGATGATGCGGTCCTGCTCGGCCTGGATGGTCTGCACGATGTCGTGCATGCGCCCGGTGCGCGCGGCGTCGAGCGCGGCGAGCAGCACCTCGTCGGCGTCGCGGTTCTCGTGTCCGGTGCGGGTGGCGTCGGCGAGGTCGAGGACCTCGTCGTGGAGGGCGGTCACCCGCCGGCCGTGGGTGGTGATGTGCCGGCGCCTGCTGAGCCCCATGGGCTGATATCCGGTGGCGAGGTAGAAGGGGCGGGCGGCGTCGGCGCGCCAGTCGACGACGAGCGGGGTGCGGTTCGGGTCGTCCTGGCGGATGCCGATCCGTCCGATGTGGTGGTCGCGTCCGTCCTGGAAGACGAGCCGTCCGAAGCAGAGCCCGGTCTCCCCCGCGTCGAAGGCGGCGAGCAGCCCGGACTGCTCGGCCACCCGCACGTCCCGCTCGAGCCGTCCCTGGCTGCTGCCGACCCCCGGGGTGCGCAGGGCCTGGCCGACGGCGGCTTCGGCCTGGTCCCTCAGGTCGTCGAGTCGCGCGTAGAGCTCCGTGATGAATTGCTGCTCATTACGCATTTGCTCGGTTGACAATTCGACTCCTGGCGCGATACAATGCGTTTATTGAACTTCTCCGTGTCCTCTTCATTGGTGAATGAAACGCAGACACGGAATCCATGAATATACGCGGCGCGATACCCCGACTGTCAATTCTAGTCGGGGTATTTCTGTATGCGCCATGGGCGGTGGATCCGCTCGGTGCGAGGTCTACGGCGTGGCGGGGAGCCGGACCGTGACGAGGAGACCGCCGGCGGGGCGGGGGGCGAGGTCGAGGGTCCCGTCGTGGGCGCGGACGATGCTCTGCACGATGGCCAGGCCGAGGCCGACCCCGGCGTGTTCGTCGGCACGCACCCGCTGCGTCCCGCGCTGGAAGGGCTCGGTGAGGGTCGGTACCAGCTCCGGCGGCACCGGGCGGCCCGTGTTCTCGACCCGCAGCACACTCGCGCCCTGCCGTGCCTCGGTGTGGACGGTCACGGTGCCGCCGTCCGGGAGGTTGTGGACGATGCCGTTCTGGACGAGGTTCGTCACCATCCGCAGCAGGAGCTCGGCGGAACCGCCGGCCCGGGCCGCTCCGCCGGTGACGTCGAGCGTGATCCCGCGCCGCTCGGCGAGACCGAGCAGGGTCTCGGCGGCCTCCTCGGCGACGAGGGAGAGGTCGACGCTCTCGTGGGCGACGTTCCCGCGTTCGCTGCGGCTGAGCAGCAGCAGGGCCTCGGTGAGGTCGATCGCCCGGGTGTTGACGGCCCGCAGGCGTTCGACGAGTTCGCCCCGGTCCCGCGTGGGGTCCTCGCGGGCGACGTCGAGCAGCGTCCGCGAGATGGCGAGCGGGGTGCGCAGCTCGTGGGAGGCGTTCGCGGCGAACCTGCGCTGCTCGGCGACGTGCGCGTCGAGTTGTCCGAGCATGGCGTCGAAGGCGTCGGCGCATTCACGGAATTCGTCCTGGCGGCCTTTCATCCGGATCCGGTGGGACAGCGATCCGTCACCGGCCCTCCGCGCCGCGGCCGTGATCCGGGTGAGCGGTGCGAGCATCCGGCCGGCGAGGATCCATCCGCCGAGGAGACCGAAGGCGAGCAGGAAGACCATCGCAGCGGCCGCGGCGGGGGCGAAGGTGCGCACCAGGAGGTAGCGGTTGGGGGCGATCCCGAGGAGTCCCTGGGAGTTGTCGGGTACGTAGCGCAGCAGGAAGACCCACACCACGGCCAGCAGGAGGGCGCCGGCGACGGCGAGGAAACCGGCGTAGCTGAGGGTGAGTCTCAGCCGGACGCTGAGGCCCGGGCGCCTACGCACCCGTACGGCCCGGGCCGGTGGTGCCGGCGCCGGTGTCGATGCGGTAGCCGACCCCCGGCACCGTGGCGATGATCCCTGCCTCGCCGAGGCGTTTGCGCAGTGCGGAGACGGTGATCCGGACGGCGTTGGTGAGGGGGTCGGCGTTCTCGTCCCAGGCCCGTTCGAGGAGCTCCTCGGCGCTGACGACGCCGCCCTCGGCGGCGACGAGGACCTCCAGCACGGCGAACTGCTTGCGGGTGAGCGCGACATAGCGTCCGTCGCGGAACACCTCCCGGCGGAAGGGGTCGAGCCGCAGGCCCGCGATCTCGCGGACCGGGGGCCGGGCGTACGCGCGCCGGCGGTCGAGCGCCCTCAGCCGCAGGACGAGCTCCCGCAGGTCGAACGGCTTGGTGAGGTAGTCGTCGGCGCCGAGCTCGAACCCGGACGCCTTGTCGTCGATCCGGTCGGCGGCGGTGAGCATGAGGATCGGGATGCCGCTGCCGGAGGCGACGATGCGCCGGGCGACCTCGTCGCCGGAGGGGCCGGGGATGTCACGGTCGAGGACCGCGAGGTCGTAGGAGTGGACGCCGAGCAGTTCCAGGGCGGAGTCGCCGTCGCCGGCGATGTCGGCGGCGATCGCCTCGAGCCGCAGGCCGTCACGGACGGCCTCGGCCAGGTAGGGCTCGTCCTCCACGATCAGTACGCGCATGCCGGAAGCCTAAGCAGCGCCCGGTATCGCCGGCGTATGCGACGACGCGAGTCCACCGGTCACGCGGCTCAGCCCGCCGCCACCGGCGCGGGGCGGGGCTCCTGTGACGGCGCCTGCGCCCGGGTGCGCCACCAGCGGCGCGACGCCAGCCCGGCCAGGACGGCGCCGGCGGCGTTGACCAGGACGTCGTCCACGGAGGACACCCGGTCCAGGCGCAGGACGTACTGGGCGGTCTCGACGAGGGCCGAGCAGCCCGCCCCGAGCGCCAGGATCCGCGGCACGGACGCCGTCGCCGCGAACCGCATCGGGGCGAAGAACCCCAGCGCCGCGAAGACCAGCAGATTGCCGGTGATCCCGAGCGGCCCCATGGTCACCAGGTCCCGCAGCGGGACCAGGCTCACCCTGGCGGGCACGGTGTCGCCCCCGCCGCCCGGCATCATGGTCATCCACACGAACGGCAGCGTCCCGTGGACCATGCCCACCTCGGCCAGCGACAGCCGCCACGGCGACGGGACGTCGGCGGCCCGCCGACGGCGTGCCAGGATCCACACCACAAGACCGGACAGCGGCAGCGCGACCAACGTCATGAGCACCACGCCGTTGAAGGTGTCGAAGCAGCCGTGCCACCGCCCGGCCAGGCACGTCGGCGCGGACATCATGAGCGGCCGCCGCACGACGTACACGGCGCCGGCCAGGCCGAGGACCGCGAGGCCGGGGAGCAGGATCGCGCGCGTGCGGCGGGGGCGTACCGGCGGGGGTGCGTGATGGGTCATGGGACCAGGAGACCCGGAGCGCCGTTGCGGTGGCGTATCCGGTTTTCGATACGCCCGCGATACACGCCTTAGGCCCCGAGGACGTCCTCCAGTTCCTGCAGGAGCCGGCGCTTGGGGCGGGCGCCCACCATCGAGAGGACCGGTTCGCCCGCCCGGAACACCATCAGGGTCGGTGTCGACAGCACCCCGTACCGCAGGGTGGTCTCCGGATTCCTGTCCACGTCCAGCGTGACGATCTCCAGTCGGTCCTTCTCCTCCGCGGCCACGGCCCCGAGGACCGGCGCCAGCTGGCGGCACGGGCCGCACCAGTCGGCCGTGAACTTCACCAGGACCGGCAGCGGCGACCCCAGCACCCGCGCGTCGAAGTCCGCGTCCGTGACCGCGTCGACGCCCTGCACCTGAAGCATGTCCGTCATCCTCCGAGTTCGCATGTGGGTCGCGGACCGCCGGGCAGCTCCGCCTCGGCCCGCAGCAGCTGCGCGGCGACCTGCGCGCGCGCCGCCTGGAGCTGTTCGACCAGGCCGTCGAGCTCCGCGAGCTTCCTCCGGTACACGTCGAGGGAGGCGGGACAGGCGTCCCCGGCCGGGTGCCCGGCGCGCAGGCACTCGACGAACGGCCTCGTCTCCTCCAGCTCGAACCCGACGTCCTGCAGGGTCCGGATCTGCCGGATCAGGCGCAGGTCGTCCTCGTCGTAGGTGCGGTAGCCGTTCTCCGCGCGCCGGGCGGCCAGGAGGCCACGGGACTCGTAGTACCGCAGAGTCCGCGTGGTCGTCCCGGCCCGCTCGGCCAGCTCGCCGATTCGCATGTCCCCGAACGTAGGCCTTGACGCCGACGTCAAGGCAAGCGGGGCGCGGGTGCGGTCAGGCGCTGCCCCGGAGCAGCGGGATGACCTGCTCCTCCTCGTAGGCGAAGTGGGTCTCCAGCTCCGCGCGGAGCCGGTCGAACTCCGCGCGCAGCACCGCGGGGGCCACCTCGTCGAGCCGGGCGAGCAGGGTGCCCAGCTCGTCGAGGACGCGCGCCACCGTCGCGTGCTCGGTCCGCAGCCGCTCGAAGGCGTCGGCCTTCTCGGGGTGGGTGCGGGCGAGGTACGGGAAGAGCCCCGCGTCCTCCCCGCCGTGGTGGACGGCCATCGCGGAGCAGAAGGTCAGGCAGTGGCGGCGCAGCTCGACGGTGAGTCCCGGGGCGGTGCGGCCGCCGAGCCCTTCGCTCAGGGCCGCCAGTTCGCGGCGCAGCCAGTCGTGGATCGCGACCAGCTCGTCGGCGAGGGCGTCGAGCCGGTCCGGCGGGGTGTAGGTGTCCTCGGGGACGCGGTAGAGGGCGACGACGGGGATGATCCGGTCGGTCGCCTTCTGGTAGTCGGCGTAGCCGGGGGCGGCGGCGACCATGCGGGCGAAGAGGTCGTCGCGCTCGGCTCCGGTGGCGGCGACGGCGGTGGCCTGCCAGGTCTCGGTGCCCAGCTCCACGGTGACGGTGGGGTTCACGAGGAGGTTGCGGTACCAGTCGGGGTGCCGGTCGGAGCCGCCGGCCGAGCCGGTGACCAGGAGGCGGTCGCCGTCCTCGACGAAGCCGAGCGGGGTGGTGTGTGCTTTTCCGGACCAGGCGCCGGTGGTGGTGAGAAGGAGAAGCACCCATCCCTCGAAGGGGCCGCCGAGGCGTCCGGCGTTGGTGCGGAATTCGTCGATGACACGGGTGTTGAAGTGGAGGGGCAAAGCCGTCCCTACGGTCCTCTTGCCTCCATGCCTCCGCTTTCCGGGCGCGGACCGGCACGCGACGCGAGTCCCCACATCTCAACGGCTCGGCCGAGAGGTTGTCAAGGGCGGTCTCCGGAGGGCGGCAGCAGCGGTTTGCGCTCCACGGGGGACGACAGCACGATCGAGGTGGTGGTCCTGCCGAGGGCGGAGGTCTGCTCCAGGATGTCCTCGAGGTGGATGGTGTCGGTGACGGCGACCTTGAGGATCCAGCAGTCCTCGCCGACGACGTGGTGGGCCTCCAGGACCTCCGGCCGGGCGAGGAGTTCCAGGGTCCGGGGGTGCTTCAGGGTGTAGCCGCCGTGCGGGTCGACCCGGATGAACGCCTGGATGCCGTAGCCGAGCCGGGCGGGGGAGACGTGCGCGCCGTATCCGGTGATCGCCCCGCAGGCCTCCAGGCGCCGCACCCGCTCGGTGACGGCCGCCGGGCTGAGCCGGACGCGGCGGCCGAGTTCGCTGAGCTTGATGCGGCCGTCCTCCTGGACGAGCTCCAGGATCCACCGGTCGATGGTGTCGAAGGCGGTCGCCGACGTTTCGTTGGCGGCCGGTCGCGGATGCCGTGGTTCTTTCGGTACGACGGCTTGAACGGCCATGTTTCCCCCTTCAGATGGCGCCTTCACAACGTAACACTGGAGGGCATGGACATTCTGATCATCGGAGGAAGCCGCTATTTCGGAAAGCGGCTCGTCCTCCGGCTGCTGGAATCCGGACACGCGGTGACGGTTCTCAACCGGGGTTCCGGCACGCCCCCGGAAGGCACGACCCATCTCGTCGCCGACCGGAATGACGAGGCGGCTCTGGAAAGGGCGCTGGGCGACCGCACGTTCGGCGTCGTCGTCGACCAGTTCTGCTACACCCCGCGCCAGGCGGCGGTGGCCCGCCGGGTGTTCGGGCCGCGCACCGGGCGGTACGTGATGACCTCGACGGTCGAGGTCTACGGCGACGGGGACTTCCGTGCCCCCGTACGGGAGGAGGCCGTCGACCCCCGGACGGTCGCGGTCGACCTGGAGCTCCCCTGGGAGGACCCGGAGTTCCTCGACGGGCACTACGGCGAGGGAAAGCGGCAGGCCGAGGCGGTCTTCGCGGCCGATCCGCCGTTCCCGTACGCCTCCGTGCGGGTGGCCCACGTCCTGGGCGGGGACGACGACTTCACGGGGCGTCTCGACCACTACGTCCGGCGCGTCCGGGCGGGCGAACCGATCGCCGTGCCGGCGGTGAACCACCCGGCCACCTACGTGTACGTGGAGGAGATCGCCGCCTTCCTCGCGTGGGCGGCCGAGGCGGAATTCACCGGCCCCGTCAACGCGCATTCCGACGGAACGCTCACCACCGCCGATCTCTGCGCCGAGATAGAGCGGCAGGTGGGCGGGCGGACCGTTTTCCGTGAGGTGACCGACGGCGCGACATCGCCGCTCTCCTTCGCCCGCTCGTACGCCATGGACAACTCCCGCGCCCACGCCCTGGGATTCCCCTTCGGGCACGTCTCCCGATGGCTGGCGCGGGCCGTGGCCGAGACGGCGGGGGCGCGCTGATGCGGTACCGGATGCTGGGCGACGTACGCGTCGGCGCCATCGGGCTCGGCGCCATGCCGCTCGCCATCGAGGGCCGTCCCGACGAGGCGCGGGCCCGGGCGACCGTCCACGCGGCGCTCGACGCGGGCGTCACGCTCCTGGACACGGCCGACTCCTACCACCCGCCGGGCGGCGCGCCGGGCGAGGGCGAGCTGCTCGTGGCGCGGGCGCTGGCCTCGTACGGCGGGCGGACGGACGACGTGCTGGTGGCGACCAAGGGCGGGCGGGGCCGGACGGCCGACGGCGGCTGGACGGTGGACGGACGCCCGGAGCATCTGCGGCGGGCGGCCGAGGCGTCCCGCCGCCGGCTCGGCGTCGAGGCGATCGGGCTCTATCAGCTGCACAAGCCGGACCCGGCCGTGCCGTACGCCGAATCGCTCGGGGCGGTAAGGGAGTTGCTGGACGCGGGCACGGTCCGACGGGCCGGGATCTCCAACGTGGACACGACGGGGATCCGGCTGGCCCGGGAGATCCTGGGCGAGCGGCTCGTCTCCGTGCAGAACCGGTACTCCCCCGCCGACCGTTCCGGCGAGGCGGAGCTGCGGCTCTGCGCGGAGCTGGGCCTGGCGTTCCTGCCGTGGAGCCCGCTGGGCGGCATCTCGCGCAGCTCGCTCGACGGGCCGTCGGCCCGGGGACGGGACGGGCGGCCGGGCGGGGACGATCCGCGGTGCGCGGGGTTCCACCGGGTGGCGCGGGCGCGCGGGGTGAGCCCGCAGCGGGTGGCGCTCGCCTGGCTGCTCGCCCGGTCGCCGACGGTGCTCCCCATCCCGGGGGCGAGCCGGCCGGAGACGGTGCGCGATTCCGCGTCCGCCGCGGAACTCATTCTGCGGGCGGACGAGTTGGCCGAGCTGGACGTTCAGGGACCGAACACACCCGACCCATTGACGGGGCCGGTGTCTCCAACTACAAAAGCTGTCTGAGAGCGCTCTCAACCCCCCGCACACCCCGCGCACCATCGCCCCGGAGGTGTTCCCTTGAGCCGCGTCAGACGCACCCCCCTGCTCGCCTCACTCCTCGCCACCGCCCTCGCGGGCGGCGCCCTGCTCGGTCTCGGCGGAGCCGGCTCCGCCAGTGGCGCCGTCCCCCCGGCGCCGGGCTGGTCGCTCCAGTGGAGCGACGACTTCGACGGCCCCGACCGCTCGCTGCCCAACAGCGCCGACTGGCAGATCGACACCGGTCACGGCTATCCCGGCGGCCCCGGCAACTGGGGCACCGGGGAGATCCAGAACTACACCGCGAGCCCCGACAACCTGCGGCTCGACGGCACCGGCAACCTCCGGATCACCCCGCTCCGGGACGGGGCCGGGAACTGGACCTCCGCCCGGATCGAGACCAAGCGGGCCGACTTCAAGGCCCCCGCCGGCGGGACCCTGCGCATCGAGGGCCGCGTCCAGATGCCGAACGTGACCGGGGAGGCGGCGCTCGG
This sequence comes from Streptomyces sp. NPDC036822, assembly GCF_055609145.1. Lineage (NCBI taxonomy): Bacteria > Bacillati > Actinomycetota > Actinomycetes > Kitasatosporales > Streptomycetaceae > Streptomyces > Streptomyces sp. NPDC036822. The sequence continues at coordinate 342,286 of NZ_JBVJPY010000002.1, read as the reverse complement.
CTACTGGCCGGCGTTCTGGGCGCTCGGCGCGCCCTACCGGGGCAACTACTGGAACTGGCCGGCCATCGGCGAGTTCGACATCATGGAGAACGTCAACGGCGTCAACTCCGTCTGGGGCGTGCTGCACTGCGGAGTGAACCCGGGCGGCCCGTGCGGTGAGACCACCGGCATCGGGGCCAGCCGGGTCTGCCCCGGAGCGAGCTGCCAGTCGGCGTTCCACACGTACCGCTTCGAGTGGGACCGCTCGGTCTCCCCCAACGAGCTGCGCTGGTACGTGGACGACCAGCTCTTCCACAGTGTGAACGAGACCCGGGTGGGCGCCCAGGCGTGGGCCGACATGACCAGCCACGCGGGGTACTTCATCCTCCTGAACGTGGCCATGGGCGGGGCGTTCCCGGACGCGCTGGCCGGGAAGACCCCGACGGCCGCGACGGTGCCGGGGAAGCCCATGCTGGTCGACTACGTCGCCGTGTGGACGCGGGGCGGCTCGACCACGCCTCCGCCGACCACCCCTCCGCCGACCGGCTCCTCACAGCTCTACCTGCGGACGGGCGGGGGCGCCGGGGACGCGGCCGCCGCGTCGACGGTCTCCCTGGCCTCGGCGGGCGGCGGCAACCACGACGGGGTCCCCAACAGCCCGCAGGTCTTCACCTCGGGACCGATCACCCGGGCGTACAACGGCGGCTCCACGCAGTTCGACCTGTTCGTGGACGCGGGCTCGGTGATCGCCAACGGTCAGCAGGTGCGGGTGAGTTACGACCGGACCGGGGACGGCACCTGGGAGCGGAGCGAGACGTACCAGTACTTCGCCACCGATCCCGTGCCGGGCTTCGAGCACTACACCCAGGCGAGGGGCCTGAAGTCGGCCACCGGGAGCCACGGGGACCTGGTGAACGGCCGGGTCCGGATCGAGGTCTGGAACGCGATCGGGAACGGGCCGAGCACCCTCGGCATCGGCGACCGGTCGGTGGTCCGCATCCCGTTCGCCTGAGATCCCTCCGGCCACGATCCGGCCTCCGTCGGTCCCCCCGCCACGGCCGGGGACCGACGGAGGCGAGCCGGGAAGGAGACGGCCCCGGCCCGAACGACGGCGCGGGCCGGACAGACGACGAGGACGACCCCGGCCGGGGAGGTGGCCGGGGTCGTTCCTTCGCCGTCCGCCCGGGTCAGACGCCCGCGCGGGCCTTCTCCTCGCCCTCCTCGGCACGCTGGTCCGGGACCTCCGAGGGGGCCGGGGCGTGGTCGTCGACCAGGGTCTTCTCGTCGAAGGGGACCCGGCCGGCCAGTACCTCGGCGACCCGCGTCCTGTCGATCTCCTTGGTCCAGGTGCCGACCAGGACGGTCGCGACCGCGTTGCCCGCGAAGTTCGTCAGCGCACGGGCCTCGCTCATGAAGCGGTCGATGCCGACGATCAGGCCGACGCCGTCGACCAGGTCGGGGCGGTGCGACTGCAGGCCGCCCGCGAGGGTCGCCAGGCCGGCGCCGGTCACGCCCGCCGCGCCCTTCGAGGCGATGACCATGAAGACGAGGAGGGAGATCTGCTCGGCCACCGAGAGCGGGTTGCCCATCGCCTCGGCGACGAAGAGCGAGGCCATCGTCAGATAGATCGCCGTGCCGTCCAGGTTGAAGGAGTAGCCGGTGGGGACGGTGATGCCGACCACCGGCTTGCTCACGCCGAGGTGCTCCATCTTCGCGATCAGGCGCGGCAGCGCCGACTCGGACGACGAGGTGGAGAGGATGAGCAGGAACTCGCGGCCCAGGTACTTCAGGAGCGCCAGGATGTTGACCCCGGCGACCAGCCGCAGGATCGCGCCGAGCACCACGAAGACGAAGAGGGCGCAGGTCACGTAGAAGCCGATCATGATGACGGCGAGCGACTTCAGGGCGTCGACACCGGTCGCGCCGACGACGGCCGCGATGGCGCCGAACGCGCCGATCGGCGCGACCCACATGATCATGGCGAGGATGCGGAAGACCAGCCGCTGGATGTGGCCGATCCCGCGCAGGACCGGCTCGCCGGCCTTGCCCATCGCCTGCAGCGCGAAGCCGGCGAGGAGGGCGACGAGCAGGGTCTGCAGGACCTCGCCCTGGGTGAAGGCGGAGACCAGCGTCGTGGGGATGATGCCGAGGACGAAGTCCACCGTGGACTCGTGCGCCCCGTCCGCCTGCTTGGCACCGGCCTCGGCGACCTCCTTGGTGAGGTGCAGGCCGGAGCCGGGCTCCAGGAGGTTGCCGACGACCAGGCCGATGGCGAGGGCGACGGTCGACATCACGACGAAGTACCCGAGCGCGAGGCCGCCGACGGCACCGACCTTCGCCGCCTTCCTGACCGAGCCGACGCCGAGGACGATCGTGCAGAAGATGATCGGCGAGATCATCATCTTGATCAGGTTCACGAAGCCGGTGCCCAGCGGCTTCAGCTCGACGGCGACGCCCGGGGCCAGGAAGCCGACCGCGATGCCGAGCACCACGGCGGCGATGACTGCGAGATACAGGTAATGGGTACGGTCCCGTCGTGCGGCCACGGGGTCCTCCTCGTGCTGATGGGGTGTCCATGTCCCGGTGGATCCCCGCGACTATCCATCAGCCTGTGACCGGGGTCACCCTTGCGTTCCTTTCGTTCACGCGCGCGTGCGTCACAGAACGATTCGGGAACGGGATTCCGCCTCGCAAATCGAGCCAGGCACACTTACCCGCATGCGCCTCTGTCTCCCCCGGCCCCGCAGCCTCGCCGGCCAGCTCTTCGCGATGCAGGTCGTGCTGGTGGCGGCGATCGTGGCCGGGTGCGCCGTCTTCGCGTACGTCACCGACCGCGCGCAGGCCGAGGAGACCGCACGCCGGCAGTCCGCGGCGACCGCGACCACCGTCGCCGAGTCCCCCACGGTCGTCGCGGCGGCCGGGTCGGCGGACCCGACGGCGCTGCTCCAGCCGTACGCGGAGTCGGTACGGCACCGCACCGGGGTCGCCTTCGTGGTGATCATGGCCCCGGACGGGACGCGCTGGACCCACCCGGAGCCGGGGCAGATCGGACACGCCTACCTCGGCCACATCGAGGAGGCCGCCCGGGGCGGGACCCTCTCCGAGACGCATCCGGGGGTGCTCGGCCCCTCCGTCCGTACGATCACGCCGGTGCGCGACCACGGCCGGGTCGTGGCGCTGGTCAGCGCGGGCATCACGATCGAGAAGATCAGCGAGCAGGTACGGGAGCAGGTCACGGCGCTGCTGGGCATGGCGGGCGCGGCGCTGGCCCTGGGCGGCGTCGGCACGTACGTCATCAACGCCCGGCTGCGGCGGCACACGCACGGCATGAACGCGACCGAGCTGAGCCGGATGCACGACTACCACGAGGCCGCGCTGCACGCGGTGAGCGAGGGCCTGGTGATGCTGGACGGCCGGCGCAGGATCGCGCTGATCAACGACGGCGCACGGGAGCTCCTCGGCCTCGGCGCGGACGTGGTGGGCACCTCGGTGACGGAGCTGGGGCTGCCGCTCCCGCTCACCAGTGCGTTGCTCGCCTCTGAGCCCCGGGTGGACGAGCTGCACCTCACGGCGGAGCGGGTCCTCGTGGTCAACACCCGGCCGGTGGTGGGCGGGCAGCGGCGCGGCACGGTCGTCACCCTGCGGGACCGCACCGAACTGCAGGCCCTGTCGGGCGAGTTGTCCTCGGAGCGGGGGTTCACGCAGGCGCTGCGCGCACAGGCCCACGAGGCGGCGAACCGGCTGCACACGGTCGTCTCGCTGATCGAACTCGGCCGGGTCGACGAGGCGGTCGGTTTCGCGACGGCCGAGCTGGAGCTGGCGCAGGCGCTCACCGACCGGGTGGTCGACGCGGTCGGCGAACCGGTTCTGGCGGCCCTGCTGCTCGGCAAGGCGGCGCAGGCCAACGAGCGGGGCGTGGAGCTGGTGCTGACCGAGGACAGCCGCATCGACGACGGCCTGCTGCCCCCGGAGATACCGTCCCGGGACCTGGTGACGATCCTCGGCAACCTGATCGACAACGCGGTCGAGGCGGCGGGCGCGGTACCGGGCGGTCCCGGCAGGGCGCGCCCGCGCGTCACGGTCACCGCGCTGGTGCGCGGCGGGGAGCTGCTGATCCGGGTCGGTGACAGCGGGGCGGGGATCTCCGAGGAGGACCGGGACGCGGTCTTCGAGCGCGGCTGGTCCACCCAGGGTCCGGGACGGGGCCTCGGCCTCGCCCTGGTCCGCCAGGCCGCGGCCCGGGCGTCCGGGACGGTGGCCCTCGACCGCTCCTCCGACGGCGGCGCGGAGTTCTCCGTACGGCTGCCGCTGGAGCGGCGTGCGGTGCACGCCGCCGTGGAGGTGACGGCGTGAACCGGCCGGACCCGCCGATTCGGGTGCTGGTCGTGGAGGACGACCCCGTCGCCGCGGACGCGCACGCCCTCTACGCCGGGCGGGTCCCGGGCTTCGTCGTCACCGGGGTCGCGCACTCCCGGGCCGCCGCCGTGCGGGTCCTGGACCGGACGCCCGTCGATCTGCTCCTGCTCGACCTCTACCTCCCGGACGGCCACGGCCTCCAGCTCCTGCGCGCGCTGCGCGCGGCGGGGCACTCCGCCGACGTCATCGCCGTCACCTCGGCGCGCGATCTCGCGATCGTCCGCGAAGGGGTGTCGCTCGGCGTCGTCCAGTACGTGCTGAAACCGTTCACCTTCGCGACCCTCCGCGACCGGCTGACCCGGTACGCCGAGTTCCGCGCCGCGGCCGGGGAGGCCGCCGGGCAGGACGAGGTGGACCGCGCCCTCGCCACCCTCCGCACCCCGCGGCCGGCCGCGCTCCCCAAGGGGCTGAGCGCCCCCACCCTGGAGGCGGTCACCCGCACCCTGCGGGACGCCCCCACCGGGCTGACCGCGGCGGAGGCCGGGGCGGCGGTGGGGATCTCCCGGATCACCGCGCGCCGCTATCTGGAGCACCTGGTCACCGAGGGGCGGGCCGCGCGGGCCCCGCAGTACGGGCAGGTCGGCAGGCCGGAGCTGCAGTACCGGTGGATCACGACGACCCGGCCGGGGCACTGACGCGCGCCGGGGCGGGCCCGGCGCCCTTGCGGGGCGGGGGCTTGGTGATCTACGGTCCTGGAGCGCGCCTCTCTACGCGCGGTGAGCGGATCCCTCCGGCGTCCGCGGCAGGAGGGCTTCCGACCCCTCCGGGCGGTTACCCACCGGTTCCCACGTTTCTACGACTTCTGGCCTTGGGTGAACGCACCGTAGCCAATGGTCACGTTCCGCACCTACCGTGACGGCGTGCAGCCCTCCCCTCCTCCCCCTCCGTTCAACGCTCCCGCCGCCCGCCGGCTTCGCGAAGGCCTCGGCATGGCTCCCGGCCACGTCGCCTACGGCCTGCGCGCCCAGTACGGCCTCGCCGTCTCGCCCGACACCGTCGTCGCGTGGGAACGCGGCCGCCTCGCTCCGACCTCGCACGAGCTGACCGCGCTGGCCGGGGTCCTGTGGTGCGCGCCCGCCGAACTCCTGGCCGCCGCCACCACCCTCCGCGAGCACCGGATGGCCCGCGGCCTCGCGGCCGACGAGCTGTCCCGGCGGATCGGGCTCGACGCCCAGGCGTATCTCCGCATGGAGGAGTCCGGCCGCTGGCGCGGCAACGAACGGCAGACCGCGGCCCTCGCCGAGGCCCTCGGCATGGGGCCGCGCGCCCTGCTGACCGCCACCGGCCGGGACGACGACCTCGCGGCGCTGCTGCGGGACGCGGCGACGACCCGCTGGCAGGCATACGTCCGGCCGGCGGTGAAGATGCTGCCGCTGCCCAAGCGGGTGCTGGAGTCCGCCCTCCAGCGGCTGCACACCGACTACCACGCCAGGATGGCGGCGACGAGCAGCTGGGGCGCCTCGGGCGACAGCGGCGACTCCGGCCGGGAGTTCCTGGACGGGATCGTGGAGCACTTCTGGGCGGCGACCGGCGCGTAGACCGCGCCCGGGGACGTCCTCGGGGACCGCCACGAAGAGCGCGTCCCGGCTCGGTGTACGGGTACGCCGCCGGCCACGTCGGCCTGGACCCGTCCGTGGTCGGCGCGCTGCGGGCCCGCCTGGTGGGAGACGCGCCGCGTGAGGAGCCGTCCTATGGCTACCGGCGGTCGAAGCTGAAGAGCTGGCCGGCGGCGTCCGCGCGGCAGGGCGCCTGGCTCAGGCGGGCCCACGCGGCGGTGCGGTCACCGACGACGGTGACGCAGACGCCCGGGGTCCGCGAGCCCTCGGGGCGGATGCGGTAGCCCCTGACGGGGGTGCCGAAGGGCTCCAGGGCGAAGGACTCCACGCGGGTCGGGTCCCCGCACTCCGAGTCCTCCAGCGGGGCGTCCGGGATGCGGCCGGCGGAGGGGATGCCCGCACAGCCGGGGCCGTAGTCGGGGTGGTCCGAAAGGACGCGCCAGGAAGCGCCCCGCTTCTCGAGGGAGTAGAGGGGGACGACCGCCCCCTCGCACGCCACCTGGTGGACTTGGCCGTTCCTGCTGCCCCGGCGCTCGTTCAGGCACAGGTCCGAGCCGATCACACGTATCCGCACCTCCCCGGCCGCCGGTGCCGTCAGCCGCGGGGGGCCCGTCCCGTCGTCGTCGCTGACGACGGCGAGGACCAGGCTGAGGGCGGCGAGGACCAGGCCGGCGACGGCCACGAGGGTGACGAGCGTCCGCCCTATCCGCCACCGGGGCGCGGGGGCGGCCGGCTCGGGCACGGGGTCGGGCCCGGGAGCCGCGGGCCATACGGCGCTCGCCTCCGCGCCGGAGCCCTCCGCCTCGGCGTCGGTCCCGATGTCCGTCCCTGGGTCCGGAGAGGCTTCCGTCCCGGTACCCGGACCGGCTTCGACGCCGACGGCCGCGGCTGGCACCCCGGCGGCCGGGCCGGCCGTGTCCTGGGCCGGCCGGGCCGCCGGGCCCGGGGCGTACCGTCCCCGGACGGCGAGTTCCTTGCGGACCGCCTGCCAGCTCTCCAGCTCCCCGGGGCCGACCCCGCAGGCGCGGACGAAGGAGGCGAGCAGCTCCTCACGGGGGACCGTCGTGCGGGCCAGCATGTTCGCCACCGTCGAGCGGGGCAGGACGTCGCCGTGTGCCTCCGCCCGGGCCGAGAGCTCGCGGTAGGTGAGTCCGGACCAGTCCTTGAGGGCCTGGAGCGCGGCGATGAAGGCGGCGGGGTCGCCTGCCTCCCTCGGGTCGGGCGCTCCGCGCCCGCCGGTCTCGCCCTCGGTCATGCGACGTACCCCGCCCCTCCCCCGGAACCGGCCATCGGACGTGCCCGCACAGAGTTGGGACATGTCCGGGACAGGCGTAAGCCTTGTTGATGATGGTGTTCAACTCAAGAGTGGAAACCAGCAATTCCGGTCGCGGACGAAACGTCCCGATCAAGACCGAACGGCCCCGATCGCTCACGGGGGTGGCGATCGGGGCCGTTCTCTCGACGGGCGCTCCCGGGCCGCACACCGCCCCACTCGGACCGGCGCCCGGCGGGAACCGGCACTCGACGGGAACCGGCGCCCGGCACGGGCCGACCGGTCAGAAGACCGACTCCGCCTCCGACATCCGGCTCTCCGGCACCGTCTTCAGCCGCGTCACGGCCTCGGCCAGCGGCACCATGTGGACGTCCGTGCCCCGCAGCGCCGTCATCCGACCGAACTCGCCGCGGTGCGCCGCCTCCACCGCGTGCCAGCCGAAGCGGGTGGCGAGCACCCGGTCGTACGCCGTCGGCGTGCCGCCGCGCTGGACGTGTCCGAGAATGACGGGCCGCGCCTCCTTGCCGAGGCGCCGCTCCAGCTCGACGGCGAGACGGTTGCCGATGCCCTGGAAGCGCTCGTGGCCGTACTGGTCGATCTCGCCCTTCTGGTACTCCATGGAGCCCTCGGCCGGGTGGGCGCCCTCGGCGACGCAGACGACGGCGAACTTCTTGCCGCGCGCGAAGCGCTCCTCGACCATCTTGACCAGGTCGTCCACCTGGAAGGGGCGCTCGGGCAGACAGATGCCGTGGGCGCCGCCGGCCATGCCGGACTCCAGGGCGATCCACCCCGCGTGACGGCCCATCACCTCCACCACCATCACCCGCTGGTGCGACTCGGCGGTGGTCTTCAGACGGTCTATGGCCTCCGTCGCGACGCCCACGGCGGTGTCGAAGCCGAAGGTGCGGTCGGTGGAGGAGATGTCGTTGTCGATCGTCTTGGGGACGCCGACGACCGGCATGCCGGCCTCGGAGAGCAGCCGGGCGGCGGTCAGGGTGCCCTCGCCGCCGATCGGGATGAGGACGTCGATGCCGTACTTCCGGGCCAACTCGGGGGCGGAGGCGGCGGCTTCCGCCAGCCGGGCGCGCTCGAGGCGGGCGGAGCCGAGGATCGTGCCGCCCCGGGCGAGGATGCCGCTGACGGCGTTGAGGTCGAGGGGGCGGTAGTGCCCGTCGAGGAGCCCCTTGAACCCGTCCTCGAAGCCGATCACTTCGTCGTGATGACCGGTGAGCGCGCGGTGCACGACCGACCGGATCACTGCGTTCAGGCCAGGGCAGTCGCCGCCTGCGGTGAGAACTCCGATGCGCATCGTGCTGTGTCTCCTGCTCGGGTAGCGGTACGTGTGAGCCCTCTCGATTCTCCCACGCCGGGCCCGGCGGCGACGTTCGCGACTGCTCCGCGCGTCCTTGGGGCAGACGGTCGGGGGGCCCTTCGTCCCCTCTTACGGGCCTTTCGTCCGGCGGGCGTCCTACCCACCCGCGGAGGTATTGTCAAGAGGGCATTGCCGCCCTATCGGGCGTGTGCGACGCACTCGGTTGACGGACTGGACAGGAGACCACGGCGTGACGCGGAGCGTGTACGTGACCGGGATCGACCGCGGGGACGGCCGGCAGGTCGTCGAGCTGGGAGTCATGGAGCTCCTGACCCGCCAGGTGGACCGGGTGGGGGTGTTCCGGCCCCTGGTACACGACGGGCCCGACCGTCTGTTCGACCTCCTGCGGGTGCGCTACCGGCTCTCCCAGGACGCGGCGACGGTCTACGGCATGGACTACCACGAGGCGGCCGCGCTCCAGGCGGAGCGGGGCACGGACGAGCTGGTCTCCCTCCTCGTCGACCGCTTCCACCGGGTCGCGCGGGAGTACGAGGTCGTGCTCGTCCTCGGCACCGACTACGCCGGCACGCAGCTCCCCGACGAGCTGGCGCTCAACGCGCGCCTGGCCAACGAGTTCGGCGCCTCGGTGATACCGGTGGTGGGCGGCAAGGGGCAGACCTCCGAGTCCGTGCGGGCCGAGGCGCGCAACGCCTTCCGGGCCTACGACGTGCTGGGCTGCGACGTCCTCGCGATGATCGTCAACCGGGTGACCGCGGACGACCGGGCCGCCATCGCCGAGCGGCTGTCGGCCCGGCTGCCCGTGCCCTGCTACGTCCTGCCCGACGAGCCGGCCCTCGCCGCGCCGACCGTCTCCCAGATCACCCACGCGCTCGGCGCCTCGGTGGTGCTCGGCGACGACGCGGGCCTGGCCCGGGACGCCCTCGACTTCGTCTTCGGCGGCGCGATGCTGCCGAACTTCCTCGACGCGCTGACGCCGGGGTGCCTGGTGGTGACGCCCGGGGACCGCGCCGATCTCGTCGTGGGCGCGCTCGCCGCCCACTCGGCGGGCACGCCGCCCATCGCCGGGGTGCTGCTCACCCTCGACGAGCGGCCCAGCGAGGCGATCCTGACCCTGGCCGCCCGGCTCGCGCCCGGCACCCCGGTCATCTCGGTGCCCGGCACCAGCTTTCCCACCGCCGCCGAACTCTTCGGCCTGGAAGGGAAGTTGAACGCGGCGACCCCGCGCAAGGCGGAGACCGCGCTCGGGCTCTTCGAGCGGCACGTGGACACGGCCGATCTGCTGAAGCGGATCTCGGTGGCCCGCAGCGGCCGGGTCACCCCGATGATGTTCGAGCACGACCTGCTCGAACAGGCCCGCGCCGACCGCCGCCGGGTGGTGCTGCCCGAGGGCACCGAGGAGCGGGTGCTGCGCGCCGCCGACGTACTCCTGCGCCGGGACGTCTGCGACCTGACGCTGCTCGGCGACGTCGAAGTGATCCGCAAGAAGGCCGCTGACCTCGGCATCGACCTCTCCTCGCCGTCCACGCAGCTGATCGACCCGCACACCTCCGAGCTGCGGGACTCCTTCGCCGCGAAGTACGCCGAGCTGCGCGCCCACAAGGGCGTGACGGTGGAACTCGCGTACGACGTGGTGGCGGACGTGAACTACTTCGGCACGCTCATGGTCCAGGAGGGCCTGGCCGACGGCATGGTCTCCGGCTCGGTCCACTCCACGGCGGCGACCATCCGCCCGGCCTTCGAGATCATCAAGACCAAGCCGGACGCCTCGATCGTCTCCTCCGTCTTCTTCATGTGCCTGGCCGACAAGGTGCTGGTGTACGGCGACTGCGCGGTCAACCCCGACCCCGACGCCGAGCAGCTCGCCGACATCGCCGTGCAGTCGGCGGCGACCGCGGCCCGCTTCGGCGTCGACCCGCGGATCGCGATGCTCTCGTACTCCACCGGCACCTCGGGCTCCGGCGCCGACGTGGACAAGGTGCGCGAGGCGACGAAGCTGGTGCGCCAGACCCATCCGGGGCTGCGCATCGAGGGCCCGATCCAGTACGACGCCGCGGTCGAGCCGTCGGTCGCCGCGACCAAGCTGCCGGAGTCGGAGGTGGCGGGGCAGGCGACCGTGCTGATCTTCCCGGACCTCAACACCGGCAACAACACCTACAAGGCCGTGCAGCGCTCGGCCGGCGCGGTGGCCGTCGGACCGGTCCTCCAGGGTCTGCGCAAGCCCGTGAACGACCTCTCGCGCGGCGCGCTCGTCAGCGACATCGTCAACACGGTCGCCATCACGGCGATCCAGTCCCAGGTTCAGGAGCTCCCCGCATGACCGCCCGCCCGGCCCCGGCCGCCGCCTCCGCCCTGCCCGACGAGCCCGGCTCGGCCCCTCACGCCACGCGCGTCCTCGTCCTCAACTCCGGCTCCTCGTCGGTGAAGTACCAGCTCCTGGAGATGCGGGACGGCAGCCGGCTCGCGGTCGGCCTGGTGGAGCGGATCGGGGAGGAGACCTCGCGGCTGGTCCACACCCCACTCCAGGGCGGTGGGGGCGTGCGGCGCGAGAGGAGCGGCCCGATCGCCGACCACGGGGCCGCGCTGAAGGCGGTGGCCGAGGAGCTGACGGCGGACGGTCTGGGCCTGGACTCCCCGGAGCTCGCCGCGATCGGCCACCGCGTGGTGCACGGCGGACTGCGGTTCAGCGCGCCGACCGTGATCACCGACGAGGTGCTCGCGGAGATCGAGCGGCTGGTCCCCGTGGCACCGCTGCACAATCCCGCCAACCTCACGGGCATCCGCACGGCCATGGGGCTGCGGCCCGACCTGCCGCAGGTGGCCGTCTTCGACACCGCCTTCCACACGACGATGCCGGAGTACGCGGCCCGGTACGCGATCGACGTGGAGACCGCCGACGCGCACCGCATCCGCCGCTACGGCTTCCACGGCACCTCGCACGCCTACGTGTCCCGCGAGACGGCCCGGCTGCTCGGCAGAGCGCCGGAGGAGGTGAACGTGATCGTGCTCCACCTGGGCAACGGAGCCTCGGCCTCCGCCGTCCGGGGCGGCCGGTGCGTGGACACCTCGATGGGCCTCACCCCGCTGGAGGGCCTGGTCATGGGCACCCGCTCGGGCGACGTCGACCCGGCGGTCACCTTCCATCTCAAGCGGGTGGCGGGCATGTCCGACGACGACGTGGACACGCTGCTCAACAAGCGGAGCGGCCTCGTCGGCCTGTGCGGCGACAACGACATGCGGGAGATCCGCCGCCGGGTGGACGAGGGCGACGAGCGGGCGAAGCTGGCCTTCGACATCTACATCCACCGGCTGAAGAAGTACATCGGGGCGTATTACGCGGTACTCGGGCGGGTGGACGCGGTGGCGTTCACGGCGGGTGTCGGCGAGAACGCGGCTCCCGTGCGGGAAGCTGCCATCGCCGGCCTGGAGGAGCTGGGCCTGGCGGTGGACGCCGGCCTGAACGCCGTCCGCTCCGACGAGGCGCGGCTGATCTCGCCGGAGTACGCGCGGGTCGCGGTCGCCGTGGTGCCGACCGACGAGGAGCTGGAGATCGCCCGGCAGAGCTACGCACTGGTGCACGGAGAAGTGAACGCCTGAGCGGGGCCCCGCCCATTTGTACTTTCCGCCAGCCGGAATATTCCGCAGTGAAACAAACCGATAGGATCCGCCTCATGCGCCGTTCCAAAATCGTCTGCACGCTGGGCCCCGCCGTCGACTCGTATGAGCAGCTGAAGGCTCTCATCGAGGCCGGCATGAACGTGGCCCGATTCAACATGAGCCACGGAACCCAGGCCGAGCACCAGGAGCGGTACGACCGCCTCCGCAGGGCGGTGGCGGACACCGGCCGCGCCGTGGGTGTGCTCGCCGACCTCCAGGGCCCCAAGATCCGGTTGGAGACCTTCGCGGAGGGTCCCGTCGAGCTGGTGCGCGGTGACGAGTTCACCATCACCACCGAGGACGTCCCGGGTGACAAGTCCATCTGCGGCACCACGTACAAGGGTCTGCCGGGCGACGTGTCCAAGGGCGACCAGATCCTGATCAACGACGGCAACGTCGAACTGCGGGTCGTCGAGGTCGAGGGGCCGCGGGTCAAGACGATCGTCGTCGAGGGCGGTGTCATCTCCGACCACAAGGGCATCAACCTGCCCGGTGCGGCGGTCAACGTCCCGGCCCTGTCCGAGAAGGACGTCGAGGACCTCCGCTTCGCGCTCCGCATGGGCTGCGACATGGTCGCCCTGTCCTTCGTCCGCAACGCCGACGACGTCAAGGACGTCCACAAGGTGATGGACGAGGAGGGCCGCCGGGTCCCCGTCATCGCCAAGGTCGAGAAGCCGCAGGCCGTCGACAACATGGAGGGCGTCGTCGCCGCCTTCGACGCGGTCATGGTGGCCCGTGGCGACCTCGCCGTGGAGTACCCGCTGGAGAAGGTCCCGATGGTGCAGAAGCGCCTCGTGGAGCTGTGTCGCCGCAACGCCAAGCCGGTCATCGTCGCCACCCAGATGATGGAGTCGATGATCACCAACTCGCGTCCCACCCGCGCGGAGGCCTCCGACGTGGCCAACGCGATCCTGGACGGCGCGGACGCGGTCATGCTGTCGGCGGAGTCCTCCGTGGGCGCCTACCCGATCGAGACCGTGAAGACGATGTCGAAGATCGTCGTCGCGGCCGAGGAGGAGCTGCTCTCCAAGGGCCTCCAGCCCCTCGTGCCGGGCAAGAAGCCCCGCACCCAGGGCGGCTCGGTGGCCCGCGCGGCCTGCGAGATCGCGGACTTCCTGGGCGGCAAGGCGCTCATCGCCTTCACCCAGTCCGGCGACACCGCCCGCCGGCTGTGCCGCTACCGCGTGGCCCAGCCGATCCTGGCCTTCACCACGGACGAGAGCACCCGCAACCAGCTCACCCTGAGCTGGGGTGTCGAGTCCTTCGTCGTCCCGCACGTGGACAACACGGACGCGATGGTCGACCTCGTCGACGCGGAGCTGCTGAAGCTCCAGCGCTACAACGACGGCGACACCATGGTCATCACCGCCGGCTCGCCCCCCGGCGTCCCCGGCACCACGAACATGGTCCGGGTGCACCACCTGGGCGGCCAGCAGCGCGACTGACGCGCGGCGCCCCGCCCCGCGCACACGACGAGGGCCCCCGTCCGGTTCGGACGGGGGCCCTCGTCGTGTGCGCGGAATCCCGGAAGGGTCGCCCGTGCGGTCAGCTCGGCTCGATCGTGTTGCGCAGGCCGGGCACCTTGAGGGTGCCGCCGAACTGGCCGGCCTGGATGACCTCCACGCCGGTGAAGAACGCGAAGGGCACGTCGAGGGGCGGCGGGCTCTGCGGGTTGAAGGTGATCGGGATCAGGCCGAAGAGGTTGCCCTTCAGCTGCTCCGTGTACATGGTCACCGTGCCGTTGCGGATGGTCGACGTCGAGCCCTTGTCCGAGCGGACATGGCCGGTGTGACCCTCGGAGTGCACCGTGCGCTGGTGCAGGTCCTTGATGTCGACACCGTCGCTCGCGGTGAACTTCAGCACCTTCTTGATCTTGCCGCTGCCGGTCTTCACCTCGACGATGCCGTGGTACTTGAGGCCCTTGAGCGTGAGCATGGTGCTGTTCAGCTTCCAGGGCTCGTCCGGCAGCAGCGGGATGCCGGGCTCCAGCTCCGCCGCCGCCAGCGCCTCGGGGTCGGGCTCCGGGCACGGGAAGCGCGGCTTGGCGCCGTCGGGTATGTCCTCGTCCTTCTTGGCGTCGAGGCCCTTGGCGTCCTCGGGCAGCTCCTTGACCTCGGCGCCCGCCTTGTCGGCGGCCTCCTTGATCGCGTCCTTGGTCCTGTCGACCGGAGCCTCGGGCCCGGAGGACGTGCCCGCCGTCGGAGCGGTCGTGGGAGCCGTGGTCGGAGCGGTCGTCGGCTTCTCGGCCGGGGTGGTGGCCGTCGGCGACGGGGTGACGGACGGCGTGGCGTCGGGCCCGTCGAAGAAGTCCTTGATCTTTTCGCCGACGCCCAGCGGGTCGAGCGGGTTGACGCTCTTCGTCGGGGTGGGCGTGGGCGCCGGGGTCGCCGACTGCTGGGGGGCGGTGGTCTGCGCGGCTCCCGCCTTCGCCGTCTCGTCCGCCGAGGGCGTGACGTCCGGCGCGGGCGTCTCCTGCTCCTGGGTGGGCTCCGGCTCGGGTTCCGGCGTCCGGTCGGCGCTCGCGCTGGGCGTGGGCTTCTCGGTCGGCTTCGTCGACTCCTCGTCCACCGGCTCGTCCGAGCGGGTCACGCACGGACCGGGGGCGAAGGGGATGTCCTGCTCGTCGGCGAGGGCCAGCTTGGGAGCCATGCCCATGCCCATGAGGACCGCCGTCGGCATGGCCGCCAGGGCCATCGCCTTGCCCGCGGGCCCCTGGATCTTGTTCAGCAGCGACTTGCGCGGGGCCGCGTGCCGCGGACCCTTTCTTGCCAGAGTGGCGTCGCCCGCAGCCGTCGCCGACTGCGCCGACTGTGTTTCGTCACCCCGCACTGTTCCTCCCGCCGTTGACGTCGATCGTCGATTCGGTCGCCTGCGCACCGGGGCCCGGCAGCGGGTCCGGCTCCTGACCGGCGCGCTGCTCCGGGACCGTGACGGCTCCGAGGGCGTGGTGGCCCTCGTACCCCTCGGGGCCCAGCGGCGGACCGTCGTACTCGTGCTCGTGCGGGACGGCTACGCCGTCGGTCTGCCCGGTGGACTGCTCCACCGGTACGCCCGGCGCCCAGGAGACGGAGAGTCCGCCGCCGATGAGCGAGCACATGAACCCGACGACGAGGCCGCCGAAGTTCGAGACCGGGATGGAGACGAGCCCCAGGACGATCGCCGCGACGCCCGCGAACACCCGGACGACGGGCTGGAACCACATCGTCAGGCCGAGCGTGATGAGCAGAACGCCGATGATCAGTGCTCCGGCGCCGGCCGTGGTCGCCATGGCCAGCGTCATGTTGCCGAGCCGCATGTCGCCGTAGGGCAGATACGCGATCGGAACACCGCCGATCATGGTGAACAGGCCGCCCCAGAACGGGCGGTTGCCCCGCCAGGCGCGGAAACGCAGCCGCCAGTAGTGGAATCCGCGGGAACCAGTGGACTCGGCGCTCATGGAAAACAGCTCCCTGGAAGCGGTGTTGCTGAGAAGAGTGGTGAAAGGGAGAGCGAGTCCCCCGGAACGGACGGGGCCGCACGGAACGGCCCCGTCCGTCGAGGAGGGCTACTCCTAGAAGCACTCCTTGGTGCCCTTGTGCAGCTTCAGCTTCAGGTCGGGAAGCTTGAAGGTGGCGGCGGTGGTGGCCCACGCCGTCTGCTCCACGCCCGTCAGCGTCGCGTCCTCGGCGCGCTGCGAGAAGCCGTACGGGTTCGCCTGGGTGTCCGGCTGGATACCCGGCTTGCCCTTCTGCTTCGGGAGCTGGCCCGCCGCGACGCCGATGTCGATGTTGCCGAACTCGGCGTCGGCCTTCAGCGAGGAGACATCGAGGTAGATGCCCTTCGCGTAGACCGGCTTCTGGGCCTCCGTGCCGGCGCGCAGCTCCAGGGAGACGTTGCCGATGAACGGCACGTCCGGAGTCACGACGGACTGGCACATGTTGGTGATCCAGGCCTCGGAGAAGCCCGAGACGGCGACCGGGGCCGCGAACGGCTTGCCGTGCAGGTCCTTGCCGGACGCCACGCTGCCGTACTGGACGAAGTCCTTACCGACAAGACTGTCGGCCTTAACCTTGAACTCCTGGCCGGAGATGCTGAAGGACGCGGCCAGCGCGCCCTGGGCCAGGCCGACACCGATGGCGGCCGTCGCGGCCACACTCGGCACCATGACGACGGCGAACCGCTTCCATCTGGTCCCGCCACGAACCTGGGACTTCATGAGAATTCCTCCTTCTCGGACGTACATCTCCGGAGGGGCCGGGGCCCGTCCTGGGATGGGAGAAGTGCTACGTCCTCGGGAAGGCAGGCGCCGGGCGTCGGGCACGATGCGCGTCCGAATCACCGGCGATCACCCCCGAGCGACAACCACTGGCCACGCCTTGCGCGCAACCGCACTGGACAGGCCCTGCCGGTGAGGGCAGGAACCCCCCTGTCCAGGACCGGCGCCACTGCCGCCGGCCCGCCCGGTGGGGACCCTCACCGCGGACCCGGGTGGTTGCCGGGCTGGTGCGGTATCGGACCGAGCGTCGCCGATCGTGGTCCATTACGGGCCGGGGCACAAGGGGGCTCGTTACTCACTAGTAACGGCCTGATAACCGGGCCACGACAGGGCGATGTCGACCGGGCACGCTGGGTGCGGTTGACGTGCTCCGTACATCGGGAGGATGAGGTTGAAACCCGGACAGATCCACGGGTTCGATTTACTGCAAGTAACAGCGGCCGCGTTTACCAAGTTTTGGTAAAGCGCGGCCGCGTTATGTCACTGTGTCGCCGAATCGGCGGTGTCCTCGGGTGCGAAAACGGTCAGAACAGCACGCGTGCGAGGGACTGCCGGCCGGCGGTCACCCGCGGGTCGTCCGGGCCGATCACCTCGAACAGTTCCAGCAGCCGCAGCCGCGCCGCGTCCCGCTCCTCGCCGGCCGTACGCCGCACGGCGTCCACCAGCCGGCTGAAGGCGTCCTCGACGTGACCGCCGACCAGATCCAGGTCGGCGGCGGCGATCTGCGCGGGCACGTCGGCCGGGTTGTCGGCCGCGTTCTTCCGCACCTGCTGCGGGTCCATGTCCTGCACCCGGGCCAGCAGCTCCGCCTGGGCGAGACCCAGCTTGGCCTCCGGGTTGGCCGGATCGTCACTCAGCACGTTCTTGTACGCCTGGACCGCGCCGCCCAGGTCGCCCGCGTCCAGCGCGGACATCGCCGCTTCGAGGAGGGCGTCGTACGGACCGGCCGGGACCGGGGCCACGGGGGCCTCGCCGGCCTCCGGGTCCACGGCGATGCCGGTGAGACCGAAACGCTCCTCACCGACCTGGATCAGCTGGTCGAGGGTCTGGCGGATCTGGGCCTCGGGGGCCGCACCCTGGAAGAGCGGCAGCGCCTGCCCGGCGACCACCGCGAAAACGGCCGGAATTCCCTGGATGCCGAACTGCTGCATCAGCATCTGGTTGGCGTCGACGTCCACCTTCGCGAGGAGGAAGCGGCCGTTGTACTCGACGGCCAGCCGCTCGAGGAGGGGGCCGAGCTGCTTGCACGGCTCGCACCACTCGGCCCAGAAGTCGATGACGACCGGAACCTCGGCGGAGCGCTGCAGGACATCGCGTTCGAAGCCTGCCTCGTCGACATCGATCACCAGGGCGGAGGGGGCGACGGCCGACGGGCCACCCTGCCGGGCGGCCTCGGCGCGCGCCTGCTCCGCCTTGGCCTTGGCCTCTCCGGCCGCCTTCACCGCGGCGAGGTCGACGACGCCGCTCATGGACATGTTTCGGGGCTGCATGGGTACATCCTCCCCCTTCCGCGCACGTAACCGGTAAGCCATGGCTGAACCGTGCCGTCCGCAGGCCTCCCGCCGGTGTGCGAGACGTGTGGACGACACGGTCCCTCGTGTGGATCGCACCGGGTCCCCACCCGGTGCAGTGGTTGTCGCTGGGGCCGCTCAGAGCCTTTCGCTACAGGTCGTAGCGTAACTGTCCGACGGCGGCCGGGGGAAGACGGCCTCGGTGAACTCGCTCACATCGCCACCCTCTGGCGCAAGACCTACCGGCGGGTATGGTCGGTCCCCATGTGTAGCCGCACCAGCTCCCGACCCCGCGTCGCGGGACGTCCCGGTCGCCCCCGCTCCCCCGAGGCCGACACGGCGATCCTCGAGGCGACGCGCGCCGCCCTGGTGGAGCTGGGCTGGTCCAAGCTCACGATGGGGGACGTCGCGACGCGGGCGGGGGTCGCCAAGACCACGCTCTACCGCCGCTGGGCCAACAAGAACGAACTCGTCGTCGACGCCGTCGCCGTCCTCTTCGACGAACTCGAACTCCCCGACCTCGGCAGCCTGCAGGCCGACATCGAGAACGTGGTGCTCCAGTTCGCGGCGCTCCTGGAGCGGCCGGAGACGAAGACGGCCCTGATGGCGGTGGTCGCCGAGTCCACCCGCGACGAGCCGCTGCGCGCGCGCATCCGCGCCTCGATCGTGGACCGGCAGAAGCGTCTGGTCCTGGAGGGCCGCCAGCGCGCCCAGGACCGGGGCGAGCTCCCCGCCGACCGGGACCCCGAGGCGATGGACGCCACCGACGACCTGATCTTCGACGTGATCGCCGGGGCGGTGGTGCACCGGTCCCTGGTGAGCGCGGAACCGGTGGACGCGGAGTGGGTGCGGCGCCTGTCCGCCCTCCTGATCGGCGGCCTCGGCGCGGCGGCGACCACGGGCTGACCGGGCGGCCCCGGCCGAAGCCCCCGGGTACGGCGAAGGGGGGCACCGGCCGGCCGGTGCCCCCCTTCGTCCTGGACGTTTCGCCCTAGAAGCCGGGCGGCTCGGTGTAGACGCCCCACTCCTCGCGGAGCACGTCGCAGATCTCGCCGAGCGTGGCCTCGGCCCGTACCGCGTCGAGCATCGGACCGATCATGTTCGAGCCGTCCCGGGCCGCCGCCAGCATCGCGTCCAGCGAGGCGCGGACGCGGGCGTCGTCACGGCGGCCCTTGCGCTCGCCGAGGACCCGGACCTGCTCCCACTCGACCTCGTGGCTGACCCGCAGGATCTCCAGGTCGCCGGTGACCGAGCCGTGGTGGACGTTGACGCCGACGACCCTCTTGTCGCCCTTCTCCAGGGACTGCTGGTACTGGAAGGCGGACTCGGCGATCTCGCCGGTGAACCAGCCGTCCTCGATGCCGCGCAGGATGCCGGAGGTCATCGGCCCGATCGGGTGCTGCCCGTCCGGGTGGGCCCGCCGGCCGCGCTCCCTGATCTGGTCGAAGATCTTCTCGGCGTCGGCCTCGATCCGGTCGGTGAGCTGCTCGACGTACCAGGAGCCGCCCAGGGGGTCGGCGACGTTGGCGACGCCGGTCTCCTCCATGAGGACCTGCTGGGTGCGCAGCGCGATCTCGGCGGCCTGCTCGCTGGGGAGCGCGAGGGTCTCGTCGAGGGCGTTGGTGTGCAGCGAGTTGGTGCCGCCGAGGACCGCGGACAGGGCCTCCACGGCGGTCCGTACGACGTTGTTGTACGGCTGCTGGGCGGTGAGGGAGACGCCGGCGGTCTGGGTGTGGAAGCGGAGCCACTGCGCCTTGTCGGTCTTCGCGCCGTAGACCTCCTTCATCCAGCGCGCCCAGATCCGGCGGGCGGCGCGGAACTTGGCGATCTCCTCGAAGAAGTCGAGGTGCGCGTCGAAGAAGAAGGAGAGGCCGGGGGCGAAGACGTCGACGTCGAGGCCGCGGCTCAGTCCCAGCTCGACGTAGCCGAAGCCGTCGGCGAGGGTGTACGCGAGCTCCTGCGCGGCCGTCGCCCCGGCCTCGCGGATGTGGTAGCCGGAGACGGAGAGCGGCTTGTACGCGGGGATGCCCTGCGCGCAGTGCTCCATCAGGTCGCCGATCAGGCGCAGGTGCGGCTCGGGCTGGAAGAGCCACTCCTTCTGGGCGATGTACTCCTTGAAGATGTCGGTCTGGAGCGTGCCGTTGAGCACGCCCGGGTCGACGCCCTGGCGCTCGGCGGCGACCAGGTACATGCAGAAGACGGGCACGGCGGGCCCGGAGATGGTCATGGAGGTGGTGACGTCGCCGAGCGGGATGTCCTTGAAGAGGACCTCCATGTCGGCGGCGGAGTCGATGGCGACGCCGCAGTGGCCGACCTCGCCGAGCGAGCGCGGGTCGTCGGAGTCGCGGCCCATGAGCGTCGGCATGTCGAAGGCGACCGAGAGCCCGCCGCCGCCGGCGGCCAGGATCATCTTGTAGCGCTCGTTGGTCTGCTCGGCGTTGCCGAAGCCGGCGAACTGGCGGATGGTCCAGGTGCGGCCGCGGTACCCGGTGGGGTGCAGGCCGCGGGTGAAGGGGTACTCACCGGGCCAGCCGATCCGCTCGAACCCCTCGTAGGCGTCGCCGGGCCGGGGCCCGTAGACGGGCTCGACCGGGTCCCCGGAGAGCGTGGTGAAGTCGGCGTCGCGCTTGCGGGCCTTGTCGTAGCGGGCCTGCCAGCGGCGGCGGCCTTCCTCGATCGCGTCAGCGTCCATGCTTCGAATTTACTAGGACGTCCTAGTAAATGTCGATGGGAAACCCCCGCACATCCGTGCGGGGGTCCGTGTCAGACCTTGGCCGGGGCCGGCTGCGCGCCGCTGACCAGCGGAAGCGTCTCGCGGACGACCTTGCGCTCGACGAAGAACGCGGCGAAGGGGATCGTCCCGGACAGCAGCACCCACAGCAGCTTGCCGAACGGCCACTTCGCCTTGGAGCCCAGGTCGAAGGCGAAGATCAGGTAGATGATGTAGAGGACACCGTGGGTCTGGGAGACCGCGAAGGTCACGTCCTCGCCCATGTCGAACCCGTACTTGAAGACCATGCAGGTGCACAGCACGAGCAGCATGACGGCGGTGATGTACGCCATCACGCGGTAACGGGTCAGCACGCTGGATTTCATGCCGTCGAGCGTAACGGCACGTTCCGGGCGATCTTCGCCCGGGCCCCCGCCCCGGCGCCTCCCCCGCTACGCCTCGTCGAAGTCGTGCGCCGCGACCCGCAGGGGCCGCAGCATCGCGAAGATCTCGCCGCACTCCTCGGCGTCGTACACCCCGAGCCCGAAGTCCATCTCCATCAGGTCCTTGGTGGCCGACTCGACCACTTCGCGCCCCTTCTCGGTGATGGAGGCGAGGGTGCCACGGCCGTCGTTGGGGTTGGGCCGCTTCGCCACGAGACCGGACAGCACCAGCCGGTCGACCGTGTTCGTCACGGAGGTGGGGTGCACCATCAGCCGCTCGCCGATCTTGGACATCGGCAGCTCGCCGGCCTTGGAGAAGGTGAGCAGCACCAGCGCCTCGTACCGCGCGAAGGTCAGTCCGTACGGCTTGACCACGGCGTCGACCTCGGCGAGGAGGATCTGGTGGGCCCGCATGATCGAGGTGATCGCGGCCATCGAGGGGACCGGCCCCCAGCGGTGCTGCCAGAGTTCGTCGGCGCGGGCGATGGGGTCGAACGGGAGACTGAGCGGCTTCGGCACGCGTCGACCTTACCCACTGGTCACATGCTGGTCAGCCCCGTCTCGCACTTCGGTCCGCGCGCTTCGGATGCCGGTACGGTGTCGCAGCCCGGGCCGGACTGGCCGGTATGTCACGATGACCCGATCTGTCCCGACCCGACCCTGGGGGCTGGATGTCCCGCCGCACCCTCTCCGCCGCGCTCGCCCTCGCCTGCGGCGCGCTCCTCGCCGGATGCGCCGGCCAGGAGCCGCCCGGGACGCCGGCCGGTCCGCCCTCGGCTCGCGGGGAGTCCGCCGCCCCGACCGCCGGCTCGCCGTTCTGGGTCGATCCCGACAGCGACGCGGCCCATCAGGTCCGGCAGTACGAGGCACAGGGGCGGGCGGAGGACGCCGCGCTGCTCAAGCGGATCGCGGAGCGCCCGGTCGCGGAGTGGCCGGCCGGCGACGATCCGGTGCCGGACGTCACCAAGGCGGTGCGGGGCGCCGTCGCCGACCGGCGGACGGCGGTCTTCGTGGCGTACAACATCCCGCATCGGGACTGCGGGATGTACTCGGCGGGCGGGGCGCACGACGGGAACGCCTACCGCGCCTGGGTCGACTCCTTCGCCTCCGCCCTCGGTGACGCGTCCGCCGTCGTCGTCCTGGAGCCGGACGCGGTGCCGCACATCGTGGACGGGTGCACGCCGGCGCAGTACCACGGCGAGCGCTACCGGCTGCTGTCGGAGGCGGTCGACCGGCTCAAGCGGCAGCCGAACACCCGGGTGTACCTGGACGCGGGCAACCCGGCCTGGATCCACGACCCGGGCAAGCTGGTCGAGCCCCTGCGCCGGGCCGGCCTCGCCAAGGCCGACGGCTTCTCGCTCAACGTCGCCAACTTCCAGACCAACGAGACCGTGAGGGGCTTCGGCGCCCGGCTGTCCGGAATGCTGGGCGGCGCCCACTTCACCGTGGACACCAGCCGCAACGGCGACGGGCCCCTCCCGGGTGACGGGGAGGAGGCCTGGTGCAACCCGCCGGGCCGGGCGCTCGGGCTGCCGCCGACCGACAGGACGGGTGACGACCTGGTCGACGCCTATCTGTGGATCAAGCGCCCCGGTGAGTCGGACGGCACCTGCCGGGGCGGCCCGGCCGCCGGGGTCTGGTGGCCCGACTACGCGCTCGGCCTGGCGCGCCGGGCCAAGGCGTAGGGCCGGCGCGCGCGGGGCCGAGGCGGAGGGCGGTCGTCGGCCCGAGGGCGCGGGCGGACGTCGGCCCCGGCGTCCCCGGGCTCACTTCCGCGGATCGGCCCCCGCGCTCACTCCCGCGCGCCGGCCCCGTCGTCGGCATCGCCGCCGCGTTCCCCGGCGGGCGCGTCCTCGCCGCCGATGTGGACCCAGGTCGCCTCCGACGGCGTCCCGTCTCCGTCCGTCACGAAGAGCATGTACCAGCCGGGCGGCACCAGCGTGCTGTCCCGCGGCACCTCCACCGTCACCGCGTCCTTCGTCTTCGTCAGGCCGAGCGCCACCGAGCGCTGTTCGACGTCCGTGGTGTGGGTGACGGCGCTGGGCCGCATCAGCCGCGCCCGGGTGATGCGGGCCGCGTCCTCGGTACGGAAGGTGGCGCGCCCGCCGCGGTCGATCTCCCGGGGTCCGGCGCCCAGGACGGGACGGTCGGCGCCCCCCTTGTGCAGGTAGGGCGGGGTGAAGACCTCGATCTCCTGCTCGAACGTGCCGAGCTTGGTGTTGTCCTTGTCGTCGAAGAGGGGGTCGGAGCCGAAGGTGACGACCCGTCCGTCGGGCAGCAGCAGCGCCTCGGAGTGGTAGTTGCGGCCGACCGTGGGATCGGCGGCGGCGCTGAAGGCGTTGGCCGTCGGGTCGTAGAACTGGGCCCGGAGGATGTCGCTGCCGCTGCGGCCGCGGTACTCCTTCGAGCCGCCGGTGGTGAAGACGGTGTCGTCGGGCAGGAGCACGCTGCTGAGATAGCGGGTGCCCTGCGGCAGCGCGGGCCCGTCCCGGAAGACCGGGCTCTTCCGCGAGAGGTCGATGATCGAGGTACGGGCGGTGGACTTCGGCGACTCGCCGACCCCGCCGCCGCCGAGGACCATGATCTTCTGGTCCTGGACGGGCGGCAGGATCAGGGAGGCGGAGGTCTCCAGCTGGTCGGGGTCGGTCAGCCCGCCGATCGTGGTGAAGGAGTTGCTGTCCAGGTCCCACAGCCCCGGGGCGCGGCCCTTCTCCGCGGGGCCGTAGCCGGCGTTGGACCCGGTGTAGAGGAGCTTGCCGCCCTGGGTGAGGAAGAGGGACGGGTAGGTCGGGAAGTAGCGGAAGGGCCCCTGGGACCACTTCTTCGTCTTCGGGTCGTAGATCTCGTTGTCGCCGGGGACGACGTCGCCCACGTCGTTGAGGCCCGAGACGGCGAGCACCTTGCCGTCCTCCAGGGTGACGAGCGTGGGGTACCAGCGGGCGTCCTTCATCGGGGCGACCGGGATGTACTTCTCGGCCTTCGGGTCGAACTCGTACGCCGCCTTGATGCCCTGGAAGTCCTGCTTCTCGGTGGTGAGACGCTGGGCGAGGCCGTAGACGTTCCCCGCGTCGGCGCCCTTGAGGCCGACGATCTCGTACTGCGCGGCCTCGGTGGTGAGCGCCTGCGCGCCCTCCTCCTTCGCCTCGACGAAGACCCGCACCTCCGCGGCGGTGACCTTCGTCTTCCAGGGCTTCATCTGGCCGCTCTCGAAGTACGAGATCTGTTGCTCGCGCTTGGCCTTGGGGATCGTCACGTCGGTCGTGGAGACGTACTCGACGCCCGAGGGCGAGCGGAACACGGTGCCCTTCTTGAGGGTGACCGCCCTGTCGGGGCTCTCGTTCTTGACCCGCATCCCGCCGCCGGCCTTCTTGACCTCGCCGTCGAGGATCTCGTAGCGGGCGGTGCCCCCGGCGACGAGGAGGCGGCCGTCGGGGAGCTGGGTGTGGCCAGCGCAGAAGAAGTCCTCGGGGGTCGGGATCTTCTTGAAGGTGTTCCGCACCGGGTCCCAGAGGATGGTCTCGAAGGTGCCGGAGTCGAACTTCTCCTGGTCGTTGCCCGAGCCGGCGATCAGCAGCACCTTGCCGGTGTGCAGCAGTGCGGCGTGGATGGCGTTGATGCGGTACGCGTCGGGGACGTCGACCCTCGCCCAGGAGCCGTACTTCCGCCGGTACTCGGGCTGGGCGATCTTGTAGGCGTGGTACTTCTCCTCGACGAAGGAGACGGCGGCCGGGGCGTTGAGCGCCGCGAGGACCACGACGGCGCCACTGCCGAGAAGGGTCTTCTTCAGGTTCCTCGACGGCCGGTGGGCCATGACTCAGCTCCCTCCGGTGCTCGTGGGGGCGGGGGCGGCGGCGGGCGTGGCGGTTCCGGTGGCGGTGGTGGCCGGCGCGGACACCTTCGCCACCAGGGCGACCTGCTCGGGTTCGGCGGCCGGGTGGACGGCCATGGTCCTCCTGGCCTCGGCTCGGGCGCGCCGGTCCCGCAGGGTCGTCCAGCTCCAGATGGCGACGGGGGCGAGGGAGACGGCCAGGGCGAGGACGGCCCAGGTGCGCATGGCCGCGTGGGTGTGGCCGAGGTGGACCGACGCCGCGAGCGAGGCGACCAGGACCGCGGCCCAGTAGAGATGGATCCGGAAGGTGAGGACCCGGTCGGGGCTGGCCTCGCCGCCCTTGGGCGTGACGACGAAGCGGCCCTGGGTGCGCAGGATCGCCGAGCAGAGCGACATGAGGTAGATCGGGGCGGAGAGCGCGGACATCGCCATCCCGGCGAGGCCGCCGGAGCCCTCGGGCTCGTGCGGCGAGACGTTGTGCCGCCGGTTCCAGAGGTAGAGGCCGATCTGGAGGGCCACGGCGTCGCTGTAGATCATCAGCCAGACGGACGAGGAGACCTCGGTGCCGGACGCGCCGAGCCAGAGGAACAGGACGCAGCTGAGGATGCCGAGGAACCAGTTGACGGCCGTCATCGGGTAGTAGAAGAGCATCAGCGTGTAGTTGAGGAAGCGGCCCGGCGGGGTGCGGAAGGGCGCCCGCCAGTACTGCTTGATCAGCGTCTCGTACGTCCCCCGGGACCAGCGCAGCTGCTGGCTGAAGAAGTCGGTCCAGGAGGCCGGCCCCTCGCCGACGGCGAGGACGTCGGGGGTGTAGACGGAGCACCAGTAGCGGCCGGTGCGCGGGTTCCTGGTGCGGTGGAGCTCGAAGCCGGTGGCCATGTCCTCGGTGATCGAGTCGTAGAGGCCGCCGACCTGCTTGACGGCGGAGATCCGGACGACGTTGTTGGTGCCGACGAACATGGGGGCGCGGTAGCGGTTTCCGGCCCGCTGGATCAGGGCGTGGAAGAGGAACTGCTGGGACTCGGCGGCCTTGGTGACGGCGGAGGTGTAGTTGCCGTAGACCTGGGGGCCGACGACGAAGGCGACGTCGGGGTCGCGGAAGTAGCCGAGCATCCGCTCCAGGAAGTTCGGCAGGGGGACGTGGTCGGTGTCGACGGAGGCGAAGAAGTCGTAGGCGTCGCCGTGCATCGCGAGCCAGGAGTTGTAGTTGCCGTGCTTGGTGCGGGCCTTGTGCGGGCCGACGCCGCTGTTCCACTCGGGGACGCCGGACCGGGTGAAATGCCGGACGCCCAGCTCCCGGCAGAGGACCTTCGCCTGTTCGTCGTCGCCCTCGTCGAGGAGCCAGACGTCCAGCGGGCCGCAGTGACGCAGCCGCACCGCCCCCTCCAGGGTGGCGCGGACCATGGGGAGGGGCTCCTTGCCCGGGACGTACGTGGTGAGGAAGGCGACCCGGGTGCTCTTCTCGGGGTACACAGGGACGGGGTCGCGCGCGACCATCGTGGCGTGGGCGATGGAGGCGACGTTCACCAGCATGAAGAAGCAGATCAGCCCGATCGACACGAGCATGACGGTGTCGAAGGTGACGAGCCATCGGGCGGCGCCCTCACGGACGGTCCAGTGGCTGGGCCAGACGAGGTAGACGAGCAGCAGCGCGGAGAGCAGGGGCGCGAGGCCCATCATGAGAACGGCGCGTATTCGGTGCGGTTCCTTCGCGAGCAGGCTCCGGTACTGCACCGCGTAGGCGGGCGTATCCGGCTCCGTGAGCGGACCGGCGAGTCGGCTGTAGGTGTCGTAGTCGTAGCCTTGCGGCCGCACGGTGCCTCCAGCTGTCGTCGAACGAGTCGATACCCTCACAAAAGGCGACAACCATCCCCATGTCGACCGGAATAGCCCGGGCGGGTTGTTCTCGGCGGCGTACGGGTGAGCCCCCGGACCGAAAAGGTTCGGGGGCTCGTTCTTGCGCGCCGGATCAGCCCGCCAGGTGGCGTTCCACGGTGTCGATCTTGGAGGTCAGACCGTCGGTGACACCGGGGCGGATGTCGGCCTTCAGGACCACCGAGACCCGGGGCGCCCGCGCCTCCACCGCGGCGACGGCGCGCTTGACGACGTCCATCACCTCGTCCCACTCCCCCTCCACGGACGTGAACATGGCATCGGTGCGGTTCGGCAGGCCGGACTCGCGGACGATTCGGACGGCGTCGGCGACGTACGCGCCGACCTCGTCGCCGACGCCCAGCGGGGTGACGGAGAAGGCGACGATCACGCGTTCACCGCGCCCTCGCGGCGGGCGCGGGAGGCGATGACCGCGTCCTGGGCCTCGCGCTTGAGCTTGCGCTCGGCGAAGAAGCCGCCGAAGGGGAGCACGGAGAGGACGAAGTAGAGCGCCGCCGTCTTGATGTTCCACCGGGTGCGGTTCCAGGCGTCCAGCCAGAAGAGGACGTAGAGGACGAAGAGGATGCCGTGGATCGCGCCCATCACCGGCACCGCGTTGAAGTCCGTGGTGCGCTTCAGCACCGAGCAGACCAGCAGCAGGAGGAAGGACACGGCCTCCGGCGCGGAGACGAGCCGGAGCCGGTGGAGGGAGGAGGCGGTCTTGATGTCCACGGGTGGGGTCACCTTCGTTCGATCTTGTGAACGGATGCACAAGGGCCCGTCCATTGTGCACGCCGACTTTGCTGTCTCTTTATCCGGGGGCCCAGTACCGTCACTGCGTGGCAACGTTCCGACTCCAAGGCAGCAAAGTGCTCGCCGTCGACATGACCGGCGACTCCGTCAAGGCCAAGAACGGCTCGATGGTCGCCTACGACGGCCAGATGGCGTTCAAGAAGATGTCCGGCGGCGGCGAGGGCCTGCGGGGCATGGTCACCCGCCGCCTCACCGGCGAACAGATGGAGATGATGGAGGTGAAGGGCCAGGGGACCTGCTGGTTCGCGGACCGCGCTTCCGAGATCAACCTCGTCTCCCTGCACGGCGACAAGCTCTGGGTCGAGGCCAGCAATCTGCTGTGCACGGACACGGGCCTGCGCACCGGCACCACCTTCACCGGGCTGCGCGGCGGCGCGACCGGCAACGGGCTCTTCACGACGACCGTCGAGGGCAGCGGCCAGGCCGCCATCATGTCCGACGGGCCGGCCGTGGTGCTGCGGGTGTCCCCGCAGTACCCGCTCTCCGTCGACCCCGGGGCGTACATCGCCCATCAGGGAAACCTGCAGCAGAGCTTCCAGTCCGGTGTGACCTTCCGCACGTTCCTGGGTGAAGGCGGCGGTGAGGCGTTCCAGATCCGCTTCGAGGGCGACGGTCTCGTCTACGTCCAGCCCAGCGAGCGGAACACCGTCGGGGGTGACGTCTGATGCCGTTCCGTGAGATCAACTCGAAGATGGTCGAGGCCACGGTCGTGCCGGGGCAGCGCATGTTCAGCCAGCGCGGCGCGATGCTCGCCTACCGCGGCGACGTCACTTTCACGCCGAACACGGTCGGGGGCCAGGGCGGCGTGATGTCGATGATCGGCCGCCGGGTGGCCGGCGAGGCGACGCCCCTGATGACGGTCGAGGGCAACGGCACGGTGATGTTCGGGCACGGCGGTCACCACATCCAGGTGATCCAGCTGACCGGCGACACCCTGTTCGTCGAGGCCGACCGGCTGCTCGCCTTCGACGGCACCCTGGAGCAGGGCACGATGTTCATGGGCTCCCAGGGCGGCGTCATGGGCATGGTCCGCGGCCAGGTCACCGGCCAGGGGCTCTTCACGACGACCCTCAAGGGCCACGGCGCCGTCGCGGTCATGGCGCACGGCGGGGTGATCCAGCTGCCGATCAGCCCCGGGCGCGCGGTCCACGTGGACCCGCAGGCGTACGTCGCCCACCACGGCGACGTACGGAACAAGCTGTCCACGGCGCTGGGCTGGCGCGACATGGTGGGGCGCGGCTCGGGCGAGGCGTTCCAGCTGGAGCTGAGCGGCAGTGGTGCGGTGTACGTCCAGGCGTCGGAGGAGAAGCTGTGAGCGCCCCCGTGATCCATGACCCGATGACGCTGCCGTCGGACGACAACGTCAACGCCTACACCTTCTGTGTGGAGCTCAAGGGCTCCCAGTGGTTCCTGCAGAAGGGCAAGATGATCGCCTACTACGGGCGGATCGACTTCAACGGCATCGGCCACGGCCGGCTCGACCGCCTGGTGCGGTCGTCCTTCCACTCGCCGCTGCACGCGAGCGACTGGGTGGTGGCGGAGGGCAGCGGCAAGATGCTGCTCGCCGACCGCGCCTTCGACGTCAACTCGTACGACCTGGACGAGGGCAACCTGACGATCCGTTCGGGCAACCTCCTCGCCTACCAGCCGACGCTGGCCCTGAAGCAGTCGATCGTGCCGGGCTTCGTGACGCTGATCGGCACGGGCAAGTTCGTGGCCGCCTCGAACGGCCCGGTGGTCTTCATGGAGCCCCCGCTGCGGGTGGACCCGCAGGCCCTGGTGGGCTGGGCGGACTGCCCGTCGCCGTGCCACCACTACGATCACGGGTACATGACGGGCGTCATGGGCGGGGTGCGGGCGCTGACGGGGCTCGGCGGCACGTCGGGCGAGGAGCACCAGTTCGAGTTCGTGGGGGCGGGCACGGTCCTGCTCCAGTCGACGGAGCTGCTCATGCCGGAGCGCGCGGCGGGCGAGACGCCCCACCAGCCGGGCGTCCCCGGGGCGCATGGTTCCGGCCATGGTTCGCCGGGGTCGGCACCGCGCCTTCCCGGACAGCTGGGGGACCTCCAGCGTCGCTTCGGGCTGTGAGCGGTAGTCTGCGGAGTGTGACGTCCTCGAACGTCTGCGCCCGTATGCCGAGGCCCGGGTGCCCGGCGTCACATTCCGCGACTTCGTCCAGTATTCAACTTCTTAGGTAGAATCCTTATATGGAGACCGAGACGGCCACCCATTGGCTCACCGACGCCGAGCAGTGCGCCTGGCGCACCTACCTGGACGTCAACAGAATGCTGACGTACCAGCTGGAGAAGGACCTCCAGCCCTTCGGCCTGACCATGAACGACTACGAGATCCTGGTGAACCTGTCGGAGTCGGCCGACCGGCGCCTGCGGATGAGCGACCTCGCGGCGGCGACCCTGCAGTCGAAGAGCCGGCTCTCCCACCAGATCACCCGGATGGAGACCGCCGGGCTCGTGCGACGCGAGAACTGCGAGTCGGACCGGCGCGGTCTGTACGCGGTCCTGACGGACCACGGCATGGACACCATGAGCAAGGTGGCGCCGCACCACGTCGATTCGGTGCGCAAGCACTTCATCGACCAGCTGAGCCCCGAGGCCCTCGCCGACCTGCACGAATCCCTGAAGCCGGTCGCCGACCAGCTCAGGGGCCGCCGGGGCAAGCCCTAAGGCTTGCCCGGGCCCTCGACGCTCTTCGGGGCGGACGCTCCCCAGGCCTCCGGCTGCTCCGGGCTCCCGGCCCGGGGGAGCCGGAGGACGAAGCACGCGCCCCCGGACGCGGCCGCCGTCACGGTGAGGTCACCGCCGTGGCGGCGGGCCACGTCACGGGCGATGGCGAGACCCAGCCCCGCACCGCCCTCGTCGCGGGTGCGGGCGTCGTCCAGCCGGACGAACCGCTCGAAGACCCGCTCGCGCTCGGCCTCGGGCACGCCCGTGCCGTCGTCAGCGACCTCCAGGAAGACCCACGGGCCCTCCGCCCGCACGGTGGCCGTGACGCGCTCCCGCGCGTGACGCCGGGCGTTGTCCAGGAGGTTGGCCACGACCCGGGACAGCTGGGCCCGGGAGCCCGCCGCCCCGACGCCTCCCTCGGCCTCCACGCGGACGTCGGTGCCTTCTCCCGCACGGCCCGCGACCTCCGCGCGCACCAGCTCCGCCAGGTCCACCCGCGTCCGGCCCGGCCGCTCCCCCGCGTCCAGCCGTGCGAGCAGCAGCAGGTCGGCGGCGAGCCGCTGGAGCCGTACGGTGTCCTCGACGGCGCCGGGGACGTCGAGCAGCGCAGGATGCGCGACGCCCACCTCCAACTGCGTCCGCAGGCTGGCGATGGGGCTGCGCAGCTCGTGCGAGGCGTCCGCGACGAAGCGCCGCTGTCTCTCCACCGAGGTCTCCAGCGCGGCCAGCGTCTCGTTCGTGGTCCGGGCGAGCCGGGCGACCTCGTCGTGCGTGCCCGGCTCCGGCACCCGCCGGGAGAGGTCCTGCGACGCGGTGATCTCGGCCATCTCACGACGGATGGACTCCACCGGGCGCAGCGCCCGCCGCGTCACCAGCCAGGTCACCGCGCCGACCACGGCGAGCAGCACGGGCAGTCCGGCCAGCATGACGACGGACGCGGTGCGCACCGCGTCCCGCTGGGCCGCCAGCGGCGCGCCGGCGTGGACGAGGACCGTCCTGCCCTCGGGGTCCGTCACCTCCACCTCGGCGAACCGGTACTCCGCGCTCTCGCCGTCCACCGTCGCCCGCCCCTGGCCGTGCCCCGTGACGACGCCCGCACCGCCGGCGTCGGGATCGTCGTCCTCCTCGTCGTTCCGCGCGGCTCCGGCGCCCGTCTCCGGAAGGACGTCGGAGGCGCCGGTACCGCTGATCGCCGTCAGTCCCTCGCTCACCGCGAGCGCCCGGCCCCGCGCGTCGACGACCTGGACGGGGTGGTCGTCCCCGTCCGGGAGGTCGAGGGCGGGGTAGGGCGTGCCCGCGGCGATCCGGGCGGCGATCTCACGGCCGACGGCGTCGGCCTCCGCGTCCGCCCGGCCGGTGAGGTTGCCGCGCAGCGACAACAGCACGGCGATCCCCGCGGCGACCAGGGCCAGCGCCACCACCAGGGTGGCGCCGAGCGTGGTCCTCGCCCGCACCGAGGCGAACGGCCGACGGCTCACGGGGCCTCCAGCCGGTATCCGGCGCCGCGCACCGTCCCGATCAGCCCGGCGCCCAGCTTGCGGCGCAGCGTGCTGATGTACACCTCCACGATGTTCGGGTCGCCGTCGTAGGCGAAGTCCCAGACGTGCTCAAGGATCTCCGCCTTGGACACGACCGCGCCTGGGCGCACGGCGAGCTGTTCGAGGACGGCGAACTCCTTGCCGGTGAGCGGGACCTCCTCCTCGCCGCGGTGCACCCGGCGGGCCGCGGTGTCCACCCGCAGCGCGCCGACCTCCAGCACGGGCGACGCGCCGCCGCCGGAGTGCCGGCGCCGGAGCAGCGCCCTGACCCGGGCCACCAGGACGACGTACGAGAACGGCTTGGTGAGGTAGTCGTCCGCCCCCGTGTCGAGGCCCTCCGCCTCGTCGTACTCGCCGTCCTTGGCGGTCAGCATCAGGATCGGCACGTCGTCGCCCGCGGCGCGCAGGGCGGCGCAGACCCGGTAGCCGTTCATGCCGGGCAGCATGATGTCGAGCACGATCAGGTCGTACGCCGTTCCGCTCGCCCGGTGCAGTCCCTCCAGGCCGTCGTGGACGACGTCGACGACGTAGCCCTCCGCCGTCAGGCCCTTGGCCAGGGAGAGGGCGAGGCGCTGCTCGTCCTCCACGATCAGCAGCCGGGAGGGGCGACGCGGGGCGTCTCGGTCGAGGTGGTCGGAAGGGCGCATGGGGACCAGGTTCCCGCACCGCACCTGAAGACGCCTTCAGGTCTTCAGCGTGGCTTCAGGTCGGGTTCCGCACAGTGGTCCGTGTCGGAACGAACGAACGAACCGGTCGGAGGACCTCATGAAGCGGAACATCGTCATCGCCACCGTCGCGGCGGCAGCCGTCGTCTGCGGCGGGACCGCGGTCGCGTTCGCGGACGACGTGGGCGCCGGCGGCAGTGCGAGCGGCCGGAGCGGCACGGCGGAGGCCCCGCCCGCGAAGGTGACCGCCGTCCAGGCGATCGACGCGGCCCTCACGGCGCAGCCCGGCACGACCGTCTCTGCCGACCTCGACCTGGACGACGAGGGCGAGGGCGGGGGATCGGACGACCGCGGCTGGGAGGTCGACATCCTCGGCCAGGGCACGACCTCGTACACGGTCCATGTGGACGCCACGACGGGCAAGGTCCTCGGCAAGGAGACGGAGAAGGACGACGACGGCGACGACGGGGACTCCCGGCGGGCTCTGCGGGGCGCCTTCGTCGACGCGCGGCAGGCCGCGGAGGCCGCCACCGCGAAGGGCTTCGTCACCTCGGTCGACCTGGACGACGACGGCCGCTCGCCGGGCTGGGACGTGGAGACGGCCTCCGGCGACTGGCGGGTCGACCCCACGACGGGGAAGCTCACGGCGGACCGCGGCGACGAGGCGGACACGAAGGACGACGCCGCCGACGCGCGGGAGGACAGCGCCGGGACCCAGGACGACGCCGCCGAGACCCGGCAGGACGCCCAGGACGGCACGCAGGACAGCCAGGACGACGGCCAGGACACCCAGGACGACTCCCACGTCACCCAGGACGACGCCTGATCACCGGCACGGAAAGGGCCCGGTACGCGCACGCGTACCGGGCCCTTCCTCGCCCTCCGGACCGGTCGGCGGACTCGCCGGCCGACCGCCCGTCGGTTGTTCGTCAGTTGCCCGTCAGGCTCGCGATCAGTTCGTCCGACGCGGCGTACGGGTCCAGCTCCCCGGCGACGATGCGGTCCGCCAGCGCGTCCAGACGGCGGTCGCCGTGCAGGTCGCCGATGCGCTCGCGCAGGGCCGTGACCGCGATCGTCTCGACCTCCCGCGCCGAGCGCGAGCGGCGCCGTTCCGCCAGGACCCCGTGCTCCTCCATCCAGGCGCGGTGCTTCTCCAGGGCCTCCACGACCTCGTCGATGCCCTCGCCCCGCGCCGCGACCGTCTTGACGATCGGCGGCCGCCAGTCACCCGGGCCCCGCGCCTCGCCGAGACCGAGCATGTGGTTCAGCTCGCGCGCCGTGGCGTCGGCGCCGTCCCGGTCCGCCTTGTTGACCACGTACACGTCGCCGATCTCCAGGATGCCCGCCTTCGCGGCCTGGATCCCGTCGCCCATGCCGGGCGCGAGCAGCACGACCGAGGTGTCGGCCTGGGAGGCGATCTCCACCTCCGACTGACCGACCCCGACCGTCTCGACGAGGACGACGTCGCAGCCCGCCGCGTCCAGGACGCGGATGGCCTGCGGGGCCGCCCACGCAAGACCGCCCAGGTGGCCCCGCGTCGCCATGGAGCGGATGTACACGCCCGGGTCGGAGGCGTGCTCGGACATCCGGACCCGGTCGCCGAGCAGCGCTCCCCCGCTGAACGGGGAGGACGGGTCGACCGCCAGGACGCCGACCCGCTTCCCGGCCCGCCGGTAGGCGGCGACCAGGGCGGACGTCGACGTCGACTTGCCCACGCCGGGCGAGCCGGTCAGGCCCACGACGTACGCACCGCCGGTCAGCGGCGCGAGCGCCGCCATCACCTCGCGCAGTTGCGGGGACGCCCCCTCCACCAGCGAGATCAGCCGGGCCACGGCACGCGGCCGGCCCTCCCGTGCCTGGGCCACCAGTTCGGGGACGTCCACCATGTTCAACCGCTCCTTGGTTCCGGTGCTACTTGCCGGGTACGCGAACGATCAGAGCGTCACCCTGACCGCCGCCGCCGCACAGCGCCGCCGCGCCGACGCCGCCGCCGCGCCGCTTGAGTTCCAGCGCCAGGTGCAGCACCACACGGGCGCCGGACATGCCGATGGGGTGGCCCAGCGCGATCGCGCCGCCGTTGACGTTCACCTTTTCCGGGGTAACGCCCAGGTCCTTCATTGACTGGACGGCGACCGCCGCGAAGGCCTCGTTGATCTCGATGAGGTCGAGGTCCTCGACGCCCAGGCCCTCCTTCTTCAAGGCGTGGGCGATGGCGTTGGACGGCTGCGACTGGAGCGAGTTGTCCGGGCCGGCGACGTTGCCGTGGGCGCCGATCTCGGCGATCCACTCCAGGCCCAGCTCCTCCGCCTTGGCCTTGCTCATCACGACCACGGCGGCGGCGCCGTCCGAGATCTGCGAGGAGGTGCCGGCGGTGATGGTGCCGTCCTTGGCGAAGGCCGGACGCAGCTTGCCGAGGGACTCGGCGGTCGTCTCGCCGCGGATGCCCTCGTCCTGGGAGAAGACGACCGGCTCGCCCTTGCGCTGCGGGATCTCGACCGGGGTGATCTCGGCCTCGAAGATGCCGTTCTTCTGCGCGGCGGCGGCCCGCTGGTGCGAGAGCGCGGCGATCTCGTCCTGCTCGGGGCGGGCGATGCCGAGGCGCGTGTTGTGCTTCTCGGTGGACTCGCCCATGGCGATGTTCTCGAAGGCGTCGGTGAGGCCGTCGTACGCCATCGCGTCGAGCATCTCGATCGCGCCGTACTTGTAGCCCTCACGGGACTTCGGCAGCAGGTGCGGGGCGTTGGTCATCGACTCCTGACCGCCGGCGACGACGACGTCGAACTCGCCCGCGCGGATCAGCTGGTCGGCGAGCGCGATGGCGTCGAGCCCGGAGAGACACACCTTGTTGATGGTGAGGGCCGGGACGTTCATCGGGATGCCGGCCTTGACGGCGGCCTGGCGCGCGGGGATCTGGCCGGCGCCCGCCTGGAGCACCTGCCCCATGATCACGTACTGCACCTGGTCGCCGCCGATGCCGGCGCGGTCGAGCGCGGCCTTGATGGCGAAGCCGCCGAGGTCAGCGCCCGAGAAGGACTTGAGGGAGCCGAGCAGCCGTCCCATGGGCGTGCGGGCACCCGCGACGATCACTGAGGTGGTACCGGTCGTTCCAGACATGAGGCACAGCCCCTTGAGATGAGGAGTGAACGAGGGTTTACCGCCAATGTACTGAGCGGTGCCACGTGGGGTCACCGGCCAGCCGGTGTGACGGCGCGCACGTTGCGTAACCACCCGGCGGGGGATGCACTGGGACCATGCTGACGCGAATCGACCACATCGGGATCGCCTGTTTCGACCTCGACAAGACCGTCGAGTTCTACCGTGCGACCTACGGTTTCGAGGTGTTCCACTCCGAGGTGAACGAGGAGCAGGGCGTCCGCGAGGCCATGCTCAAGATCAACGACACCTCCGACGGCGGAGCCTCCTACCTCCAGCTCCTGGAGCCCACCCGCGAGGACTCCGCGGTGGGCAAGTGGCTGGCGAAGAACGGCGAGGGCGTCCACCACATCGCCTTCGGCACCGCGGACGTCGACGGCGACGCCGCCGACATCCGGGGCAAGGGTGTGCGGGTCCTCTACGACGAGCCCCGGATCGGCTCCATGGGCTCCCGGATCACCTTCCTGCACCCCAAGGACTGCCACGGCGTACTGACCGAACTGGTCACGTCCGCCGAGCCGTCGGGTGACCACTCCTCGGCGGAGCACTGACCTCCGGATTCCTGGCCCGGTAGAGTGGGCGGCTCCGGGCCGGGGCCGGTCGGTGCCGCATGCCATGCGGCGTCGTAGTCGGAGTATCCGATCTGTCACCATTCCCCGGGGGGCCCGTTCGCCGGGGAACGGATCTCATTGGAGTGTTTGCGACCAGGGGACGGATGGGACCGCGCAGTGCGGGGCTACGAACGCCAGGAGAGCCACCGAGCTGAAGACGACCATCTTTCGCGGTTCGAAGCCGAGATGGACCGGCTGAAGACCGAGCGGGAGAAGGCCGTCCAGCACGCCGAGGACCTCGGTTACCAGGTCGAGGTCTTGCGCGCCAAGCTCCACGAGGCGCGCCGCACCATCGCATCCCGCCCGGCCTACGACAGCGCGGACATCGGCTACCAGGCCGAGCAGCTGCTGCGCAACGCGCAGATCCAGGCCGACCAGCTGCGCCAGGACGCCGAGCGCGAGCTGCGAGAGGCCCGCGCCCAGACCCAGCGCATCCTCCAGGAGCACGCCGAGCACCAGGCACGGCTCCAGGCCGAGCTGCACACGGAGGCCGTCCAGCGCCGCCAGCGCCTGGACCAGGAGCTGGCCGAGCGCCGCCAGACCGTCGAGGCGCACGTCAACGAGAACGTCGCCTGGGCCGAGCAGCTGCGCGCCCGTACGGAGTCCCAGGCACGCCGCCTGATGGAGGAGTCCCGCGCCGAGGCCGAGCAGGCGCTCGCCGCCGCGCGCGCCGAGGCCACCCGCCTCGCCGAGGACACCCGCCAGCGCGTCGGTGCGGAGGCGGAGGCCGCCCGTGCCGAGGCCGAAGCGATTCTGCTGCGCGCCCGCAAGGACGCCGAGCGGCTCCTCAACGCCGCGTCCACCCAGGCCCAGGAGGCCACCAGCCACGCCGAGCGGCTCCGCTCGAGCGCCAGCACCGAGACCGACCAGGCCCGCCGGCAGGCCACCGAGCTGTCCCGCGCCGCCGAGCAGCGCCTCCAGGAGGCCGAGGACCGGCTCCGTGAGGCCCGAGCCGAGGCCGAGAAGGCGCTTACCGAGGCCAAGGAGGCGGCCGCCAAGCAGCTGTCGTCCGCCGAGTCGGTCAACGAACAGCGCACGCGTACGGCCAAGGCGGAGATCGCCCGGCTCGTCGGCGAGGCCACCAAGGAGGCCGAGACCCTCAAGGCGGAGGCCGAGGAGAAGCTCCGCGAGGCGAGCGCCGAGGCCGAGAAGCTGGTCTCGGAGGCGTCCGAGAAGGCGCGTACGGTCGCCGCCGAGGACTCCGCCGCCGCCCTCGCCAAGGCCGCGAGGACCGCGGAGGAGGTCCTCACCAAGGCGTCCGAGGACGCCCAGGCGACCACCCGCAAGGCCTCGGAGGAGGCCGAGCGGATCCGCCGCGAGGCCGAGGCGGAGGCCGACCGGCTGCGCAACCAGGCCGAGGAACAGGCCGGGGAACTCCTCGGCTCGGCGAAGGACGACACCAAGGAGTACCGCGCCAAGACGGTCGAGCTGCAGGAGGAGGCGCGCCGGCTGCGCGGCGAGGCCGAGCAGCTGCGCGCCGAGGCGATCGCCGAGGGCGAGAGGATCCGCGGCGAGGCGCGGCGCGAGGCCGTCCAGCAGATCGAGGAGGCGGCCAGGACCGCCGAGGAGCTGCTGACCAAGGCGCGTGCCGACGCCGACGAGCTGCGCGCGAGCGCGGGCGCGGAGAGCGAGCGGGTCCGCTCCGAGGCGATGGAGCGCGCGCAGACGCTGCGGACGCAGGCCGAGGAGACGCTGGAGCGCACCCGCGCCGAGGCCGAGCGGATGCGGTCCGAGGCCGAGGAGCAGGCGGAGTCCGTCAAGGAGGCGGCCGAGAGGAACGCGACCGAGCTGCGCGAGGAGGCCGAACGGGCCGCCGCGGCCCGGCACGCCGAGGCGGCCGAGGAGCTGACCCGGCTGCACACCGAGGCGGAGTCGCGGGTCGAGAACGCCGGCCGTGAGCTGTCCGATGCCCGCGCCGAGAGCGAGCGGATCCGCCGCGAGGCCGCCGAGGAGACCGAGCGGCTGCGCACCGAGGCCGCCGAGCGGATCCGTACGCTCCAGGCTCAGGCCGAGCAGGAGGCGGAGCGACTGCGCACGGAGGCCGCGGCGGACGCGTCCACCGCGCGCGCCGAGGGCGAGAGCGTCGCCGTCCGGCTGCGGACGGAGGCGTCGGCGGAGGCCGAGCGGCTGAAGTCCGAGGCCCAGGAGACCGCCGACCGGGTCCGGTCCGAGGCCGCCGCCGCGGCCGAGCGGGTCGCCACCGAGGCGGCCGAGGCGCTGGCCGCCGCGCAGGAGGAGGCCAACCGGCGCCGCAGGGAGGCCGAGGAGACGCTGGAGTCGGCCCGTTCCGAGGCCGGCCGGGAGCGCGAGCACGCCCGCGAGCAGTCCGAGGAGCTGCTCGCCTCCGCCCGCAAGCGGGTGGAGGAGGCGCAGGCCGAGGCCCAGCGTCTGGTCGAGGAGGCGGACCGGCGGGCCACCGAGATGGTGTCCGCCGCCGAGCAGACGGCCAAGGAGGTGCGGGACTCCGTCGCCGGTCTGCAGGAGCAGGCCGAGGAGGAGATCGCCGGTCTGCGCAGCGCCGCCGAGCACGCGGCGGAGCGCACCAGGTCCGAGGCGCAGGAGGAGGCGGACCGGGTCCGCGCCGACGCGTACGAGGAGCGGGAGCGGGCCACCGAGGACGCGAACCGCATCCGGACGCGTGCCCAGGAGGATTCCGAGGCCGCCAAGGCGCTGGCCGAGCGGACGGTCACGGACGCGATCGCCGAGGCGGACAAGCTCCGCACGGACACCGCGGAGTACGCCCAGCGGGTCCGCACCGAGGCGACGGACTCGCTGGCCTCGGCCGAGCAGGACGCGGCCCGTACCCGTGCGGACGCCCGCGAGGACGCCAACCGCATCCGCTCCGAGGCCGCTGCCCAGGCGGACACGCTGGTCGGCGAGGCGTCGGCCGAGGCCGAGCGGCTCACCGCCGAGGCGGAGCGGCTGCGCACCGAGGCCGAGCAGGTCAGGGCGGACGGCGAGGCGGAGGCCGAGGCGCTGCGGGCGGCCGCCCGAGCGGACGGCGAGCGGGTGCTGGACGAGGCGCGCAAGGCGGCGGACAAGCGCCGCGCCGACGCCGCCGAGCAGGCCGACCAGCTCGTGGGCGAGGCCACGGCGGAGGCCGAGCGGATCACCGCCGAGGCGGCGGAGCTGTGGGACACGACCGAGCGGGACGCGCTGCGGCTGCGGAGCGAGGCGGAGCAGGTCAAGAAGGACGGCGAGGCGCACGCGGAGGCGCTGCGGGCTGCCGCGCTGGCCGACAGCGACCAGGTGCTCGACGAGGCCCGCAAGGCCGCCGACAAGCGGCGTTCGGACGCCGCCGAGCAGGCCGACCAGCTCATCGGCGAGGCGAGCCGGGAGGCCGAGCGGATCACGGCCGAGGCCGTGGAGCTCGCGGAGTCGTTGGCGGCCGACGCGTCACAGCAGGCCGAGGTGACGGTGGCCCGGGCGTCCGACGAGGCGGAGCGGCTGCGGGCCGAGGCCGCCGAGGCGGTGGGGGCGGCCCAGCAGGCCGCCGAGCGGATCCGGGCGGAGGCCGAAAGGGTCCGCGAGGACGCGGAGTCGGCGGCGGAGCAGATGCGCTCCGAGGCGCGCTCGGAGGCGGACCGTACGCTCGACGAGGCGCGCGAGGCCGGTGCCAAGCGGCGTTCGGACGCGGCCGAGCAGGCGGACCAGCTCATGGCGAAGGCCCAGGAGGAGGCGCTGCGCGCCACCACCGAGGCGGAGTCGCAGGCGGACACGATGGTCGGCGCGGCCCGCAAGGAGGCCGAGCGGATCGTCGCCGAGGCGACCGTCGAGGGCAACTCGCTGGTGGAGAAGGCGCGCACCGACGCGGACGAGCTCCTGGTGGGCGCGCGCAGCGACGCGACGGCCATAAGGGAGCGGGCCGAGGAGCTCCGGACCCGGATCGAGGGCGAGATCGAGGACCTGCACGAGCGGGCGCGGCGCGAGACGGCCGAGCAGATGAAGACGGCCGGCGAGCGCGTGGACAAGCTGGTGAAGGCGGCGACCGAGCAGCAGGCCGAGGCCGAGGCGAAGGCGAAGGAGCTGATCGCGGAGGCGAGTTCCGAGGCGAGCAAGGTCCGGATCGCCGCCGTGAAGAAGGCCGAGGCGCTCCTGAAGGAAGCGGAGCAGAAGAAGTCGTCGCTCGTCGGCGAGGCGGAGAGGATCAAGGCGGAGGCCGAGAGCGAGGCCGAGAAGATGATCTCCGAGGGCAAGCGCGAGCTGGACGTGCTGGTGCGCCGTCGCGAGGACATCAATGCCGAGATCTCCCGTGTCCAGGACGTCCTCGAAGCGTTGGAGTCTTTCGAGACACCGTCCGCCGGGGCCAAATCCGCCGGGGGGATGGCCGCCAAGGCGGGTGCGTCGGCGGGGGTTACACGTTCGAGTGGCAAGTCTTCCGAGGGGTAGCCACTCAAAAGGCTGGACATTCTCCAGATCAAACGGGCATCCGCTCGATGACACGCCGCTTCGGCCCCTAGGATTCCCCCTAACACCTCACCGGTCTCATTCGACAGGAACCCCATGAGCGACACTTCCTCCCCCTTCGGCTTCGAGCTCGTGCGGCGTGGTTACGACCGCGGTCAGGTGGACGACCGCATTACCAAGCTCGTCGCCGACCGTGACAGTGCTCTGGCCCGAATCACCTCTCTGGAAAAGCGCATCGAGGAACTCCACCTCGAGACGCAGAACGCCCAGGCCCAGGTCACCGACGCCGAGCCGTCGTACGCCGGTCTGGGCGCCCGCGTCGAGAAGATCCTCCGCCTCGCCGAGGAGGAGGCCAAGGACCTGCGCGAGGAGGCCCGTCGCGCCGCCGAGCAGCACCGCGAGCTGGCCGAGTCGGCCGCCCAGCAGGTGCGCAACGACGCCGAGTCGTTCGCGGCGGAGCGCAAGGCGAAGGCCGAGGACGAGGGCGTTCGGATCGTCGAGAAGGCGCAGGGCGAGGCCAACTCGCTGCGTGGCGAGGCGCAGAAGGACGCGCAGTCCAAGCGCGAGGAGGCGGACGCCCTCTTCGAGGAGACCCGCGCCAAGGCCGCCCAGGCCGCCGCTGACTTCGAGACGAACCTGGCCAAGCGCCGGGAGCAGTCGGAGCGTGACCTGGCCTCGCGTCAGGCCAAGGCCGAGAAGCGCCTCGCCGAGATCGAGCACCGCGCCGAGCAGCTGCGCCTGGAGGCCGAGAAGCTGCGGACGGACGCGGAGCGCCGTGCCCGCCAGACGGTGGAGACCGCGCAGCGCCAGGCCGAGGACATCGTGGCCGACGCGAACGCCAAGGCCGACCGGATCCGCTCGGAATCGGAGCGCGAGCTCGCCGCTCTGACGAACCGCCGCGACTCCATCAACGCCCAGCTGACCAACGTCCGCGAGATGCTGGCCACGCTGACCGGTGCCGCCGTGGCGGCGGCGGGCTCCCCGATCGACGACGAGCCGGCCCCCCGCGGCGTCCCGGCCCAGCAGTCGCGCTGAGCCCCCGGGCCCCCGGCGAGCGAGCCGAAGGGGCGCGCGGCCGTCGAGAGGGAGAACGCGCACAGGTCCCGCGGAACGAGGGGCCGAGCACGTCGACCGTCGACGGCCGCCCCAAGCGCCCCGGAGGCGAGCCGAGCCCGTGAACAGAGGGGAAAACCCTCCGCCATTCCAGTGGCGGGGGGTTTTTCGCGCCCTTAGGTTGGTACGCATGATCGAGCTCGAGGGCCTCACGAAGCGATACGGCGCGAAGACGGCGGTCGACCACCTCTCCTTCCAGGTCCGGCCGGGCATGGTGACCGGCTTCCTCGGACCCAACGGCGCCGGCAAGTCGACGACGATGCGCATGATGCTCGACCTGGACAACCCGACCAGCGGGACGGTCCGGATCGACGGCAGGCACTACCGCGAACTCCAGGAGCCGCTGAAGTACATCGGGGCGCTCCTCGACGCCAAGGCGATGCACGGCGGCCGGTCCGCGTACAACAACCTCCTCTGCCTCGCGCAGGCGAACCGCATTCCGGAGAACCGGGTGGGCGAGGTCCTCGACCTGGTCGGTCTGACGCAGGTCGCGAAGAAGAAGTCGAAGGGCTTCTCCCTCGGCATGGGGCAGCGGCTCGGAATCGCGTCGGCGCTTCTCGGCAACCCCGAGATCCTGATGTTCGACGAACCCGTCAATGGTCTGGACCCCGAGGGAATTCACTGGATCCGCAATCTCATGAAGGCGCTCGCCGCCGAAGGCCGGACGATCTTCGTTTCCAGCCATCTGATGAGCGAAATGGCCCTGACGGCCGATCACCTGATCGTGATCGGGCAGGGGAAGTTGCTGGCGGACACGTCGATGGCGGATTTCATCCAGCAGAATTCCCGGAGTTACGTACGGCTCCGCTCGCCGCAGCGCGAGGGGCTGCGGGACGTGCTGCACGCCAACGGCTTCACCGCCGTCGAGGCGGAGGACGGCGCGCTGGAGGTGGACGGCGCCACCACCGAGAAGCTGGGTGAACTGG
The DNA here is from genome assembly GCF_055609145.1 of Streptomyces sp. NPDC036822. Lineage (NCBI taxonomy): Bacteria > Bacillati > Actinomycetota > Actinomycetes > Kitasatosporales > Streptomycetaceae > Streptomyces > Streptomyces sp. NPDC036822. The sequence goes on along the minus strand of NZ_JBVJPY010000002.1, from coordinate 299,545 downwards.
CCGCCGGGAGCGGGCTGGTGCTGCACGAACTGAGCGCGCAGCGGGCCTCCCTGGAGGAGGCGTTCATGCAGATGACGGCCGGCGCGGTGGAGTACCACGCGCACGGCACGGACGTGCGGGGCGTGGACGCGTCCGGCGCGGCCGGTCCCCGCTGGGGCGAGACGACCACCGGCCCCCGCTGGGGCGACACCACCAAGGGAGCCTGAACGATGGCAGCCGTATCCGCGGTCCTGCAGTCCGAGTGGACGAAGATCCGGACGGTCTCCTCGACCGTCTGGACGCTGGCGAGCGCGCTCCTGGTGACGGTGGCGATGGGCGCGGCGCTGTGCGCCCTGCTCAAGTCGACGTTCGACGACCTGTCCGCCGCCGAGCAGGCGACCTTCGACCCGACGTTCATCAGCTTCTCGGGGATGGTGCTCGGCCAGCTGGCGATGGTGGTCTTCGGCGTCCTGGTGGTGGGCACCGAGTACAGCTCCGGGATGATCCGCACCTCGCTGGCGGCCGTCCCGCAACGTGCCTCGTTCCTCTTCTCCAAGATCGCGGTGGCCGGGGCGCTCGCCCTCGTCGTCGGTCTGGCGACCAGCTTCCTGTCGTTCTTCCTGGGGCAGGCGCTCCTCGGCGAGCACCGCACCTCGCTGGGCGCGGACAACGTCCTGCGAGCGGTGATCGGCGGCGGGCTCTACATGGGTCTGATCGCGATCTTCTCGATGGGCGTGGCGACGATGCTGCGTTCGTCGATGCTCTCGCTCGGCATCCTGGTGCCGTTCTTCTTCCTGATCTCGCAGATCCTGTCGGCGGTCCCCAAGGCGAAGGAGGTCGCCCTGTACTTCCCCGACCAGGCCGGCTCCAAGATCATGCAGGTCCTGCCGGACGCGATGAACACGGAGAAGGCCCCGTACGGCCCCTGGGGCGGGCTCGGCATCATGCTGCTCTGGGTGGCGGCCTCGCTGATCGGCGGCTATCTGGTCCTGAAGCGGCGGGACGCGTAGTTGATGTTTCATGCTTCGCCGGAACCGTCAAGGGCTCGATAAGCTCCTAGCTCATACGGGGGGCTCAGGCCGACGGCCACGGCCCCGACGACGACCTGACCTGTCGATGGGGCTGGAGAATGATCGAGGCAGTCGGCCTGACGAAGCGCTACGGCGCCAAGACGGCCGTGTACAACCTTTCCTTCCAGGTGCGACCCGGGACAGTGACGGGCTTCCTGGGGCCCAACGGCTCCGGCAAGTCGACCACCATGCGGATGATCCTCGGCCTGGACCGGCCGACGTCCGGGCACGTCACGATCGGCGGGCACCCCTTCCGGCAGCTCCCCAACGCGCCCCGGCAGGTCGGCGCGCTGCTCGACGCCAAGGCCGTGCACGGCGGCCGCAGCGCCCGCAGCCATCTGCTGTCGCTCGCCCAGCTCGCCGGGATCCCGGCGCAGCGGGTGGACGAGGTGCTGGGGGTCGTCGGCCTCCAGGACGTCGCCAAGCGCCGCTCCAGCGGCTTCTCGCTGGGCATGGGGCAGCGGCTCGGCATCGCGGCGGCGCTCCTCGGCGACCCGCAGGTGCTCCTCTTCGACGAGCCGGTCAACGGCCTCGACCCGGAGGGCATCCTCTGGGTCCGCAACCTGATGAAGAAGCTGGCCGCCGAGGGCCGCACGGTCTTCGTCTCCAGCCACCTCATGAGCGAGATGGCGCTGACCGCCGACCACCTGATCGTGATCGGCCGGGGCCAGCTGCTCGCGGACATGAGCGTGAAGGACTTCATCTCGGCGAACTCCGCGGACTTCGCCCGCGTGCGGACCCCGCAGGGCGAGCCGGAGCCCCGGGAGAAGCTGACCGCCGCGCTGATCGAGGCCGGCGGCCGGGTGATGTCCGAGCCGGACGGGGCGCTGCGGGTGACCGGCCTTCCCCTGTCGCGCATCAGCGACCTGGCGCACGAGGCGGACGTACGGCTCTGGGAGCTGTCGCCGCACCAGGCGTCGCTGGAGGAGGCGTACATGCGGATGACGCAGAGCGCGGTGGACTACCGCTCCACCGAGGACCAGCTGGCCCACCTCCAGCAGCCGCAGCCGGCCCATCTCCAGCAGCAGCCCGCCCCGTACGTGGCGCCGGAGGTGCCGCAGCAGGGCTGGTACGCCCCGCCGCCGCCCGGCCAGAACCCGTACGCGACGCAGAGCGAGCCCGACCCGAACGCCGAGGACGCCCGATGACCACCCCCTACTCGTACGTCTCCCCCATTCCGGTCCGCAGGGCGCACCTCGGTGACGCGCTCGCCTCGGAGTGGACCAAGATCCGCTCGGTGCGCTCCACGATGTGGACGCTCGGGGTCATGGTGCTGCTGATGCTCGGCATCGGTCTGGGCGTGGCCGCGGTCGTGTCGGCGTCGAGCGTCTCCCCGCAGAACGAGTCGGCGCTCGGCTTCGGCTTCTTCGGTGTGCTCCTCGGCTCGATCTGCGTGATCACGCTCGGTGTGCTGACGATCGCCTCCGAGTACGGCACCGGCATGATCCGCACCACGATGACCGCGTGCCCGAGCCGGGCCCGGATCCTCACGGCGAAGGCGATCGTCTTCTTCCTGCTCGTCTTCACCGTCACGACGGTGACCGCGACCGTCGTCGCGATGGCGCAGGTGGCGATGATCGACGCCGTCGAGCCCAGCGGCTCGGAGTGGCTGCGGGCCACGGTCGGCGCCGGGCTGTTCATCGCCCTGGTGGGGCTGCTGGCGCTCGCCGTCGGCACGATGGTCCGCCACTCGGCGGGTGCGATCACGGTCATGATCGGTGTGCTGCTGCTGCCGCTGGTCGCGGCGATGTTCATGTTCTCGGAGTCGCTGGCGAAGCTGCAGGAGTGGCTGCTGGCGTACGCGATCCCGAGCCAGCTGATCGCGCTGTACGCGGGCCGGTCGGCGGTCGCCGAATCCGGCCCGTCGGGCTGGGAGCCGGTGTGGATCCTGCTGGGCATCACGGCCCTGGCGATGGGCGGCGCCTACGCCCTGCTGAACAGCCGGGACGTCTGACCGGCGGCGCCCGCCGGACACGACCTAGTACTTCGGCGCGTTTCGGGACCGCTGCACCCGCGAGGTGCGGCGGTCCTTCGCGTTCCAGCACGCCTTGTGCCAGTGGCGCCGGTCCTCCACCCCGCCGTACTCGGGCCAGGCGACGACGTGGGGTGCGCCGCCGGGGATCTCCTGGTCGCAGCCGGGGCAGCGGTAGCGCTTGCCGGGCGCGCTCGCCCCGGCCACGTGCCGCACGCACCACTCCTCGCCCTGCCAGGACTCGGTGCGCTGCGAGCCCCCGTACCGGTCGGCTCCCGCGCCCAGGGGATCGGGCTTCTCGCCGCCATGGGGGCGGTTGCGACGCGGGGACACGAATCACCTCACGGGGGCCGGGTACACGGACGGTTCCTTCAAGCCTACGGGCCGCGACGAGGTGGCTCCGCCCACCCTCCAGGCGGAGTTAGCGGAAAATCGCAAGAACTTCATGAGGGGCCGTTGCCTTTGGCACGTGTCAGACGTTGTTGCCGGTACGAGGGGGGAGAACCGCGTCGGCCGCAAGGAGGCAGAAGGCGATGCGCGTGGGTACGTTTGTTCTGGCCGCCCAGTTCCCGGGCCAGGGCCAAGGAGAGGCGCTGCACCGAGCGGTGCGGACCGCCGAGGTGGCCGAGGAGTCGGGGCTCGACTCCGTCTGGCTCGCCGAGCACCATTTCGTTCCGTACGGCGTCTGTCCGTCGGCCGTGACCCTGGCCGCGCTGCTGCTCGGCCGCACGCGCCGCATCCGGGTCGGCACGGCGGTCAGCGTGCTGCCGACCGTCCACCCCGTCGCCCTGGGCGAGCAGGCGGCGCTGCTGCACCTCACCTCCGGCGGCCGGTTCACCCTCGGGGTGGGCCGGGGCGGGCCGTGGGTCGATCTGGAGGTGTTCGGCGCCGGCCTGGAGGCGTACGAGCAGGGCTTCCCCGAATCGCTCGACCTGCTGCTGCGGTGGCTGTCCGAGCCGCGGGTCGGGGCCGCGGGAGAACGATTCGCCTTCCGCGAGGTGGCCGTCGTCCCCCGCGCCGGCGAGCTGATCGGCGGGGAGGCCTCGCCCGAGGTGGTGGTCGCCTGCACCTCCCCGAAGAGCGTCCGGCTGGCGGCCGAGCGCGGGCTTCCGATGCTGCTCGGGATGCACTGCGGCGACGAGGAGAAGGTCGAGATGGTGGCCGCCTGGCGGCGCTTCGCCCGCGAGGCCGGCCGCACCCCGGACGAGACCGCCCGGATCGGCGCCGGCCATGTCTCGGCGGGCGTGGTCCAGATCGCGGACTCGCGGGCGGACGCGGCCGAGGCGCTGGTGAAGGCCATGCCGGGCTGGCTGAAGCAGGGCCTGGACGCCCACGTCACCGTGGACGGGCGGCACCGCTCGATGCGGGATCCCGTCGCGTACACGGAGCTGCTGTGCGGGCTGCACCCGGTGGGCACCCCGCGCCTGGCGGCGGACCGGCTCGCGGCGACCTCGGAGCGTACGGGCATCACGCGCTTCGCGCTGCTCGCCGAGGGCTCCGGCGATCTCGCGGCCACCGAGGAGAACGTACGACGGCTGGGCACCGAGGTGCTGCCGCGCCTGGGGTGAGGCGTGTGGGGGGTGGCGGGTCATGCTCGATCGCTCATGTTCGGTCGTCGACGGATGTCGAGGGGCCGGATGCCGCCGCTCCGGCATCTCGCGCATCGTTCGGGTGTCCCCCGATGCGGAGCGGCAGCACCATGCTTCAGCAGTCGCGCAGCTCCGGCGACTGGTTGAGCAGCTGGCCTCGTACGGAGGTGAAGCGGGCGAGCCGCTCGTCCACCGCGGGGTCCAGCGGGAACACCGCGACGCGGTGGCAGTTCTGGAAGGCCAGACGCACACCGAAGTGCCGCTGCAGCGCACCACGGATCGCGTCACTGGCGAGTGCACGCAACAGCTGGCCACGTGCCTGCTCGTTCGGCGGCGGCGTCTGGTTGTCGGCGAACTCGCCGCCGTCGACCTTCAGCTGGGCCACCAGAGAACTGATCATCTCCCATGCGAAGGGCAGGGAGGTCCGGACGCAGTCGACGAAGTCGGCTTCGTCGACCTCGCCTCGCTCGGCCTGTTCCAACAGCGCCGGTGAGACGTCGAGCGACATGGGTTCTCCTCTCGCGACCCCGTTGTGCGGGGTCTTACGGGCAGGGGCGAAGGACCCCCGTGCGACACGCAGCGTGCACGGACGGCGACCTCCTGCTTCCACGGTAAGCGCGCGGTGCGGAGCGCACCAGGAGATTGGGAGCACAACCGGCCAATAACCGACGGGTGTTGGGCGGGCGTTAAGAGCCGAATCGCGCGGAAGAGCGTCTCTCTTGTAGCGTTGCCGACCATGCGTCTCGTCATCGCCCGTTGTTCCGTGGACTACGCGGGCCGGCTCACCGCCCACCTGCCCTCCGCGCCCCGTCTGATCCTGGTCAAGGCAGACGGCAGTGTCTCCATCCACGCGGACGACCGGGCGTACAAACCGCTCAACTGGATGTCCCCTCCGTGCACCCTGAAGGAGGGTGCCGACGGCGAGGCCGGCGTGTGGACCGTGGTGAACAAAGCGGGCGAGAAACTGATCATCACGATGGAGGAGATCCTCCACGACTCCTCGCACGAACTGGGTGTCGACCCGGGCCTCATCAAGGACGGCGTGGAAGCGCATCTCCAGGAGCTCCTCGCGGACCGCATCGAGACCCTCGGCGACGGCCACACGCTGATCCGGCGCGAGTACCCGACGGCGATCGGCCCGGTGGACATCCTGTGCCGGGACGCCGACGGCGGGACGGTCGCGGTGGAGATCAAGCGGCGCGGCGAGATCGACGGCGTGGAGCAGCTGACCCGCTATCTGGAGCTGTTGAACCGCGACCCGCACCTGGCTCCGGTGAAGGGCGTCTTCGCGGCGCAGGAGATCAAGCCGCAGGCGCGGGTGCTGGCGACGGACCGCGGCATCGAGTGCGTGGTGCTCGACTACGACGCCATGCGGGGCATCGAGGACGACAAGCTGCGGCTCTTCTAGAACGTTCGGGCCGGGCCGCTTCGGCGGTACGGGTACGGCGGAAGGCCCCGGGTGCGGTGGACGCGCCCGGGGCCTTCCGTCGTGCCGTGGGGTCCGGTCAGGCGGGGGCGCCGGTGGAGGGGGCGCCGTCGCCCGTGGCGGAGGCGGAGTTGCTGGGGTTCTCGCCCTCGACCGGCGGGGTCGTCGTGGCCGGCGGCGTCGTCTCCGTCGCCGTCGGATCCGACGTCGGCTCGGTCGTCGTCGGCGTCGGCCTCGTCGGTGTCGGCTTCGTCGTCGGGCTCAGCGTCGGGACCGGGCGCCCGGACGTCGACGTGGTGGGCGCGTCCGGGGTGGGGCTGGTCGCGGTCGATCCGGCCGGGGAGGACGGGGTGTCCGTCGTGCCGGGCGCGCCCGGTGTGGGTGAGTCCGTCGGGCCGGGCGAGGCCGAGTCGGAGGGGCGGGTCGTCGACTCCTCGGTCGGCTCCTCCGTGTCCATGCCGTCGTCGCCGACGCCCCCGTCGCTCGTGGTGCGGTCGGAGGTGACCCGGTCGGTGCCGGGCTCGTCGCCGTTGCCCGAGGTGGCCCCGATGGTCACCACCGTGCCGAGCACGGCGGCGAGGAGCGCTCCGGTGCCGACCGCGACGAGGTTCCGGCGGGCTCCGGCCAGGACGCGCCACCCGGCGCCGGAGCGTCGCTGGTCGCCGCCCTGGAGGGTGTCGGGGCGGGAGATGAGCGTCGGGCCCTCCTCCACGAAGTCCGGGAAGGCGGCGGCCGGTGGGGGCGTGGGCGTGGCCTTGGGGAGGGCGGGCCTGGCGGGTGCTGACGCGGCGGGTTTGGCGAGGACGGCCGGGATGCCGCGGGGCGGCGAGGCGGGCTCCTCGCCCGGTACGCGGTCCGCGGACGGCGGTCCCTCGGCGCGGTCGGCGACCAGGGCGAGGGCTCGGCGTCCGGCGACGGTCCCGCGCTTGTCGGCGAGCGCGCCGCGCAGGCCGATGGAGGCCTCCAGTTCGGCGCGGGCCCGCTCCAGGTTTCCGGAGCAGAGCGCCAGGATGCCCAGCTCGTGGTGGAAGTAGGCCTCTTCGGCCACCTCTCCGGCGAGGCGGGCGGCTTCCTGGCCGCTGCGCAGGGCCCGCTCCCAGGCGCCCCAGTGCAGCCCCGCCGCGAAGGCGGGCGCGGCGCTGCGGGCGAGGAGGACGGCCGCGGCGGGGTGCTCGGTGTCCGTTCCGGGGACGAGCACGGACAGGGCGGCGAGCAGCGCGTCGGATTCGGCGGCCGCCCGGGCGGGTGTGACGGAGGGGTGCCCGGCCCACCAGGCGTAGTGCTGGGCGACGGTGTGGGCGCGGTCGGCCGCGTCCGCGGCGTAGCCGTGGGCGAGGAGCTGGGTGAGGACGCCGGCGGCGAGGCGGTAGCGGGTGCCGACCGGGGAGAGCAGTCCGCAGTCCAGGAGTTCGCCGAGGGCGGCGTCCGCGTGGGTGTCGCCGACGAGGGCGGGGAGATGGGCCTGGTGCGGCACCTCGCCGCCGAGGGCGGCGGCGAACCGCAGGGCCTCCTGGGCGGAGTGGCTGAGCCTGGAGGCGAGCAGGGCGGCGGGGGCGGCGCCCTCGCCGAGGCTGGGCAGCGGTATGTCGCGCAGCTCGAAGTCGGCGTCCTCGGCGGGCTCGTCCGCCGCGGGTTCGGCCGTGCCGGGGGTGCCGGAGGGTCCGAAGGCGTCGGCGAGGGCGCCGAAGGCGTCGAACTCCGAGGAGGGCTCCTCCTGGGTGCCGAAGGCGTCGAACTCGGCCGGGGTGATCCGCAGCCGGTCGCGCTGGCGGAGCAGGGCGGCGGCCTGGACGAAGCGCAGGGGCAGGCCCTCGGACTCGAACCAGAGGTCGCCGGCCCAGTTGGCCTCGTCCTCGGTGAGGCTCCGGCCGACGGCGTTCTCCAGAAGCTCCAGGGCGGAGGCGCGGCCGAGTCCGGCGAGGAAGACCTCTTCGAGGTGGGCGTCGGCGGAGGCGGCCGGCACGTCGGGGGTGGCGGCGAGGAGGAAGGCGCACTCGGGGGCGGCGGTCAGCAGCTCGTCGAGGGTGGCGCCGCCGAACTCCAGGTCGTCGACGACGACGATGGCGCCGATCTCGTGGACGAGCGCGAGCAGTGCGGTCCGGTCGGGCCGGTGGTCCGGCGCGTGGCGGACGACGGCGAGGAGTTCGTACAGCAGCTCGGTGGGTGTGCGGTGGTACCCGGAGAGACGCACCACTCCGTCGGGGGCGAGGCCGGCGCAGTCGGTGGCGACGGCGTCGAGGAGCGCGGTGCGGCCGGAGCCCGCGGGTCCGGAGAGCCGGACGGAGCGGCCCCGGCCGAGGAGCTGGACGAGCCGTTCGCGCTCCTCCTGCCGCTCGATCAGCGGCAGAGGCGGGGCGGCGGGGCCCGCCGGCACGGGCGGGGCGGCGGCGCGGGCGGCGTCGGCGCGCTCCTCGAGGGTGCGACGGCGCGGTGCCGCGGGCCGTTCTCCGGGCGGGCAGGTCTCGATCTCGCTGCCGTCGACGGGGTTGACGGTGAGGAGGAGGTCGCCGGCGACCAGCCGGACGGTGCGGACGCGTGCGGGCGTGGGCGTCGCGACGGGGCCGCGCTCGGGGGCGCCGCCTCGGGAGCCCGGGGCGTCGTCGCCTTCGCGGTCGTGGCCGTATTCTTCCGGCCCCCGGTTCATCGGGTCCATGATCAAAGCCCCCAAAAGCGGTGCGCGCCGAAGCCCCTCCCGGCCGATCTGCACGCTCGCTGACGCTTCTGGTCCGGTGCCCGCCGGGTGGGTTCCGTCAAAGGGCGGGCGACCGAACCCTAGACCTTTCGCACGGATCCCGGAACATCCGGGGTGCCGGCCCGCCCAAGACGTCACGGTCTCGTGAGGATTGGGGCGTGACGCCTGGTTCACACAGCGGCTTCACAGGCGGCACGCCGACGAGACGCCCCTCGAAGGCCCGGCGCCGCGCTCACACGCGGGGCAGGGACTCCGCGGCGAGGCCGCCCTCGATGGCGAGGATGCGGTGCAGTCGGGTGGCCACCAGCAGGCGCTGCATCTGGGGCGGCACCCCGCGCAGCACGAGCCGCCGGCCGCAGCGGCCGGCGCGGCGGTGTGCGCCCATGATGACCCCGAGACCGGTGGCGTCCCAGGAGTCGAGACCGGTCAGGTCGAGCACGAGGTCGCCGACGCCGTCGTCGACGGCCGAGTGCAGGACCGTACGGGCGTCCGCCGCGCTACGGACGTCGAGGCGGCCCCCGACGACCAGCTCGACATGGTCGCCCCTGATGTGCATATGCGCTCCCCGGGAGTGCTCCGTCTTTGCAACAACTGACTGTCGTCGGCGCAGAAGCGTTGCGCCTTGTAAGCGAACTGATACCGAATTCACCCCATGGAGTGATCGCCGGACGACCGCCGGGCGTCAGTGCTTGTAGAAGCCCTGCCCGCTCTTGCGGCCGATGTCACCGGCGTCCACCATCCGGCGCATCAGCTCCGGCGGTGCGAACTTCTCGTCCTGCGTCTCGGTGTAGATGTTGCCGGTGGCGTTCACGAGGATGTCGATGCCCGTGAGGTCGGCGGTGGCGAGCGGGCCCATGGCGTGGCCGAAGCCCAGCTTGCAGGCGATGTCGATGTCCTCGGCGGTGGCGACGCCCGACTCGTGGAGCTTGGCGGCCTCGACGACCAGCGCCGAGATGAGCCGGGTGGTGACGAAGCCGGCGACGTCGCGGTTGACCACGATGCAGGTCTTGCCGACGGACTCGGCGAACTCCCGTGCCGTGGCGAGCGTGGCGTCGCTCGTCTTGTAGCCGCGGACCAGCTCGCAGAGCTGCATCATCGGCACCGGCGAGAAGAAGTGGGTGCCGACGACGGCCTCCGGGCGCTCCGTCACCGCGGCGATCTTGGTGATCGGGATGGCGGAGGTGTTGGAGGCGAGGACGGCGCCGTCCTTGGCGATCCGGTCGAGCGAGCGGAAGATCTCGTGCTTCACCTCCAGCTTCTCGAAGACGGCCTCGACGACGATGTCCGCGTCGGCGACCGCGTCGAGTTCGGTGGTGGCGGTGATCCGGCCGAGGGCGGCCTCGGCGTCGGCGGCGTCCATCCTGCCCTTGGCGACGAAGCGGTCGTACGACGCCTTGATGCCGTCGGTGCCACGGGTCAGGGCGGCGTCGGTGACGTCACGCAGGACGACGTCCCAGCCCGCCTGGGCCGAGACCTGCGCGATTCCGGACCCCATGAGTCCGGCCCCGATGACGGCGAGCTTCCTGGCCACGATGTTCCACCCCTTAACGCCTGTTCACTTCTGGCTCTCCGGCGGAGATTAGCGGGCGTGAGGCGCTGTGTGACCGGTAAGTAACGCGCGTCACGCCTCGTTTGACGGACGTCACACTCACGACAGGCCACCGGGCGGAAGCGTTACGTCCGTACGGCGTAGCCCAGGACCCGGTCGCTCAGCAGCTCCTCGATCTCGTCGAGGAGGTCGAGCGCCTCGCGGGACACGGTGGTGGCCTTGCGGCCCGCGGTCATCTGCCGGGTGATGTAGCCGACGACGGTGTTCTCGATCCAGGCGAGCTGCCCGCCGACGAGCAGGGGCAGCGGATCGCCCTCGGCCGCGCCGGTCTCCTCCCGCAGGGTGGTGACCACCGCGTCGAGGACCTGCTCCTGGAGGTGGAAGAGCCGGGCCTTGAGCGTGGGGGCGTGCTCGATGACGTTCATGAAGGCGTCGAACCCGTCCATCAGGCCGTACGCGGGCGAGACGGCGCCGACGGCCTCGCGCAGCCCCCGCAGCACCGCGTGGGCCGCGGACTCCCCGGCGTCGCGGCCCCTGATCATGCGGGCGAGGCGCAGCGTGACGCCTTCCATCCGGTCGAGGAAGAGGTCCTCCTTGACCGGGAAGTAGTTGTAGACGGTGTTGACGGAGACGTCCGCCGCCTCCGCGATCTCCGCCACCGTGACCGTGACGAAGCCGTGTTCCAGGAAGAGCCCGGTCGCGATGTCGGAGATCCGCTGCTTCGTCTGGCGCTTCTTGCGCTCCCTGAGCCCCTCAGCCATGCCCTCATCCTAGAAGCCCTGAAAATTTGGAGTCATTGCAAAATTGTGGTGACTCTGTTTTTCTGGGGTCATGCCCATCATCAGTACGGCCGGGCTCGCCCGGACCTTCCCGAGCAGGCTCGGCCCCGTGGAGGCGGTCCGCGGGATCGACCTGACCGTCCGCCCCGGCGAGATCGTCGGCCTCCTCGGCCCCAACGGAGCCGGCAAGACCACGACCCTGCGCATGCTCACCACGCTGCTCCCGCCGACGGGCGGCGCCGCCACCGTCGCGGGCCACGACCTGGCCGCCGACCCCGCGGCCGTACGCCGCCGGATCGGCTACGTCGCCCAGTCGGGTGGGGTCGACCCGAACGAGACGGTGCGCGCGGAGCTGGTGTTCCAGGGGCGGCTCTACCGCCTGACCAGGACCGAAGCGCACGCCCGCGCCGAGGAGCTGGCGCACGACCTCGGACTGACCGAGCTGCTCGACCGCAAGACGGCCGCGCTCTCCGGCGGTCAGCGGCGCAGGCTCGACATCGCCCTGGGGCTCACCCACCGGCCCGACGTGCTCTTCCTCGACGAGCCGACGACCGGGCTCGACCCGGGCAGCAGGGCGGACCTGTGGGCGCTGGTGCGGCGGCTGCGCGACGACTTCGGCACCACCGTCGTCCTCACCACGCACTACCTCGACGAGGCCGACGCGCTCGCCGACCGGCTGGTGATCGTGGACGACGGCGTCGTCATCGCCGAGGGCTCCCCGGCCGCACTCAAGGCGGAACACGGCGCCGCCGCCACGCTCCAGGACGCCTTCCTCGCCCTCACCGGCCGCGGCCCGGCCCCTGCCGACACCGCCCCCGTCGCCGTCTAGAGACCCGTCGCCGTCCAGGGACCCGTCGCCGTCCGGAGACGGATCCCCACCCACCCCGGGAAACCCCGCCATGCTGCTGCACGACACCGCGATCGTCTTCGGGCGATACGCCCGCCAGACCCTGCGCTCGAAGTTCCAGATCTTCTTCGGCGCCCTGATGCCCCTGCTCTACCTGCTCTTCTTCGGACCGCTGCTCACCGACGTGCCCCTCGGCCGCGAGGGCGACTCCTGGCAGATCCTCGTCCCCGGACTGCTGCTCCAACTCGGTCTGTTCGGAGCCTCCTTCGCCGGGTTCTCGATCATCATCGAGAAGAATTTGGGAGTGGTGGAGCGGATGCGGGTGACTCCGGTCAGCCGCCTCGCCCTGCTCCTGGGCCGCGTCCTGCGCGACGCCTCGCTCTTCGTCTTCCAGGCGGTCCTGCTCGTCCTGGCCGCCCTGGCGATGGGGCTGCGGGCCCCGCTCGCCGGCGTCCTCCTCGGTTTCGTCTTCGTGGCGCTGCTCACCTTCGCGCTGGCCTCGCTCTCGTACGCGCTCGCGCTGAAGGTCCGCACCCCGCAGGAGTTCGGCCCGGCGATCAACGCCCTGGCGATGCCCTCCATGCTGCTGTCCGGGCTGATGCTGCCGATGACCCTGGCCCCCGGCTGGCTCGACGTCCTGTCCCGTCTCATGCCGTTCCGCTATCTGGTGGACGCCATGCGGGACGGGTACATCGGTCACTACGCCACGACGACCATGCTGTACGGGGCGCTGGTCGCCGTCGGACTGGCGGTGGTCGCCGTGACGGTCGGCACACGGACGTTCCGCGGGGCCGGAGCGTAACTAGGCTGGGCCCATGGTCAATCTGACGCGCATCTACACCCGTACCGGCGACCAGGGCACCACCGCCCTCGGCGACATGAGCAGGACCGCCAAGACCGATCTGCGGATCTCGGCCTACGCCGACGCCAACGAGGCCAACGCCGTCATCGGCACGGCCATCGCGCTCGGGCGGCTCGACGAGGAGGTCGTGAAGGTCCTCGTCCGCGTCCAGAACGACCTGTTCGACGTGGGCGCCGACCTGTCCACCCCGGTGGTCGAGGACCCGGCGTACCCGCCGCTGCGGGTCGAGCAGAATTACGTCGACAAGCTGGAGGCGGACTGCGACCGGTTCCTGGAGCAGCTGGAGAAGCTGCGCTCCTTCATCCTTCCGGGCGGCACGCCCGGTGCGGCCCTGCTGCACCAGGCGTGCACGGTGGTCCGGCGGGCGGAGCGCTCCACCTGGGCCGCGATCGAGGTGCACGGCGAGTCGATGAACGCCCTCACCGCGACCTACCTCAACCGGCTGTCAGACCTGCTCTTCATCCTCGCGCGCGTCGCGAACAAGGAGGTCGGGGACGTGCTCTGGGTCCCGGGCGGGGAGCGCTGAGCTCTTCCCCGGCCCCGCCCCGGGGCCCTTCGCGAGCGAGGGGCTCGTCACGGACCCGGTGTTCCTCACCGACCCGGCGCTCTTCGCCGACCCGGCGCTCTTCGCCGGCCCGGTGCTCTTCGCCGGCCCGGTGCTCTGCGCGGATCCGGTGCTCTGCGCTGACCCGGGGCTCCGCACGGGGGCCCCGGTGGCCGCCTCGGACTCCGGTGCCTTCTTCGGCCAGATCGCGTAGCTGAGCGCGATCAGACCGTGGATCCCGACCGCCCGCCAGGCGACGAGGATCCAGCCCCGCAGCGACTCCGTGTCGCCGGCCTCCCCGACGTACCAGGCGGCGATCAGCAGCAGTACCGACGCCACGGCCGCGCCCACGACCGAGCCCATCCAGACCCTGCCCTCGTGGCGGGCGCGCGCCATGCCGTGGCGCGGCGGTCCCACCGGCGGCGGGGCGCCCCCGAAGCGGTGGGCGGCATGGCCGTCGAGCCACTTCACGGTGCGGTGGCCGTGGCCGACGGTGTAGCCGATGTAGAGCGCGGCGAGGCCGTGCTTCCAGCTCGGATCCGCGCCGTTCTTCAGGTCGACGGCGGTGACGACGAGGAGCAGGACCTCCAGGAGCGGCTCGCACAGCAGCAGGGCGAGACCCGTGCGCGGCATCTTCAGCAGATAGCGGGCGGCCAGGCCGGCGGCCAGCAGCACCCAGAAGCCGACCTCGCAGATCACGATCAGCGTGACGATCACGGTTCTCACCCTTTCGCGTCGGGACTCCTCCAGCGTCCCGTGGCAATCCGTCCGGATCGTCGTCGCCGATGACGACGTCCGGCTACATCGTTCGACGGAGGCGCGGATCGGCCCGCACGGCGAGGCCCGCGCTCCGCACGCCGTGTTGGATGGGGACGTGACACTCCCCCGACCACACCGCGACGACGTTCTCATCGCGGCCGGCGGCCTCGCCGTCGGCCTGCTGATGTGGTCCTTCGGGCTGCACACCCAGACCGACCGGCTGATCACCGCCCGGTGGGCGACCCTGATCCCGCTCGTCGTCATGGCCGCGATGGCGACCGTCCGCCGCTCCTGCCCGCAGACCGCCCTGACCGTCGGCACGATCGCCCTCGTGGCGGACCAGTTCACCTACGGCAGCCTCGTCACCGCGCTGATGTTCACGGACCTCGTCTACGCGGCCGTGGTCTACGGCACGCCCCGCTCCGCCCGGCGCATCCCGTACACGACGGGCCTGATCACGGTCGGCGTGACGATCGGCTTCCTCGTCTGGTGGCAGAACGCGATCGCCCTGCTGGTCGGCCTGATCACCGGCATGGTCTCCTTCCTGCCCGCCGTCACGGGAGCGGTCGTCCGCAACCACCGGCAGGCCGCCGACGCCGCCCGCCTCCGGGCGGAGCAGACGGCGCTGCTCGCCGAGATGGACCGCAGCCAGGCCGTCGTGGCCGAGCGCGCCCGGATGGCCCGGGAGCTGCACGACATGGTCGCCAACCACCTGTCCGCCATCGCGATCCACTCCACGGCCGCGCTGTCGCTGGACGACCCGGGCACCACCCGGCAGGCCCTGACCGTGATCCGGGAGAACAGCGTGGAGGGCCTCGCGGAGATGCGACGGCTGATCGGGCTGCTGCGGGACAGCAGCGGCGACGCGGAGCCGGCGGCCGCGCCCACCCTGGACGGCCTGGACGCGCTGACGGCGCAGGCGGCGGCCAACGGGGAGACGAGCGGGCTGACGTTCGCGCTCGACGACACCCGGCCGCGGGATGAGCCGGCGCTGCCGGCGCCGGTCGAGCTCGCCGCGTACCGGATCGTGCAGGAGTCGCTGACCAATGCCCTCAAGCACGCGGCCCCCGGCGAGGTGCGGGTGGAGGTCGGCCGCCGCCCCGACGGCGCCCTCACGGTGGCCGTGGCCAGCGCGCTCGGCGGGCAGCCCGGTCCCCGCGCCCCCGGCTCCGGGGCGGGTCTGGTGGGGATGCGGGAACGGGTGACGCTGCTGGGCGGGGCATTCGAGGCCGGTCCGGTGACGTCGGCCGACGGACGGAAAGAATGGCTGGTGCGGGCGGTCCTGCCCGTCGGTACGAGCGACAGGGAGCCGTCGGCATGGTACGGGTGATCGTGGCCGAGGATCAGAGCGCTGTCCGGGCGGGACTGGTCCTGATCCTGGGCAGCGCGCCGGACATCGAGGTCGTCGGCGAGGCGGCGGACGGTGAGCGCGCGGTGGAGCTGGCCCGAGAGCTCCGCCCCGACGTCGTCCTGATGGATGTGCAGATGCCGCGGATGGACGGCGTGACGGCGACGGGTCTCGTGGTCTCCGAGGGACTCGCCGACGTGCTGGTCCTGACCACCTTCGATCTGGACGCGTACGTCTTCGGGGCACTGCGGGCCGGGGCGGCGGGCTTCCTCCTGAAGAACACCGACGCGAAGGACCTGATCGAGGCGGTCCGGACGGTGGCCCGGGGCGAGGGGACGATCGCGCCCGCGGTCACCCGCCGGCTGATCGCCGAGTTCGCGGCGCCGAGCCGCCCGGTCCGTACGCCGGGCGGGGCCGATCCCGCCGTCCTCGATGTGCTCACCCCCCGGGAGCGGGAGGTGCTGTCGACGCTCGGCGACGGTCTGTCGAACGCGGAGATCGCCGTACGTCTCGACATGGCGGAGGCGACCGTGAAGACGCACGTCAGCAAGGTGCTGAACAAACTCGGTCTGCGCAGCCGGGTCCAAGCCGCCGTCCTGGCGCAGGAGTTGGGCGTCTGACGCGGAGCCGGCCCGCCACCGGGACGGAGCCGGCTCCCCCACCTCGACTTTGGTCTGGACCTCTTGACGGTTGGTCCAGACCTTTCTACGCTCGCGGGGCGCGCGCACCTTTCACGGACCACCCCCAAATTGTCCGTCCGCAACTTGAGGAGCACCGTTGAGCACTCAAGCACCGACGCGCAGAACAGGGCTCAGACACCGGGCAGCCGCCGGTCTGACCGCCCTGATCCTGCCCCTGGCCGCGATGGTCGGCCTCGCCACACCCGCCGAGGCAGCCGCAGCGGCCACCGCCACGTACACCAAGGCCTCCGACTGGGGCTCCGGCTTCGAGGGCAGGTGGACGGTGAAGAACACCGGCACCACCACCCTCTCCTCCTGGGCCGTCGAGTGGGACTTCCCCGCCGGCACCTCGGTCACCTCCGCCTGGGACGCCACCGTCACCGGTTCCGGCACCCACTGGACCGCCAAGAACGTCGGCTGGAACGGAACCCTCGCCCCCGGCGCCTCCGTCTCCTTCGGCTTCAACGGCACCGGCACCGGCTCCCCCAGCGGCTGCAAGATCAACGGCGCCTCCTGCGACGGGTCGACCCAGCCCGGCGACAACGCGCCCTCGGCCCCCGGCACCCCGGTCGCCTCCGACGTCACCAACACCTCGGTGAAGCTGACCTGGGGCGCCGCCACCGACGACAAGGGCGTCAAGAACTACGACGTCCTGCGCGACGGAACGAAGGTCGCCACGGTCACCGGACTCACCTACACCAACACCGGTCTGACCGCCGGCACCGACTACAGCTACACGGTCGTCGCCCGCGACACCATCGACCAGACCGGCCCGGCCAGCGGCCCGGCGAGCGTCCGCACCACGGGCGGCGGCGACGGCGGCAACCCCGGCTCCACGGTCAAGATGGGTTACTTCACCAACTGGGGCGTCTACGGCCGTAACTACCACGTCAAGAACATCGTGACGTCCGGCTCCGCGTCCAAGATCACGCACATCAACTACGCCTTCGGGAACGTCACCGGCGGAAAGTGCACGATCGGCGACGCCTACGCCGACTACGACAAGGCCTACACGGCCGACCAGTCCGTCGACGGTGTCGCCGACACCTGGGACCAGCCCCTGCGCGGCAACTTCAACCAGCTGCGCAAGCTGAAGAAGGCGTACCCGAACATCAAGGTGCTGTGGTCCTTCGGCGGCTGGACCTGGTCCGGCGGCTTCGGCCAGGCCGTGCAGAACCCGACCGCCTTCGCGCAGTCCTGCTACGACCTGATCGAGGACCCGCGCTGGGCCGACGTCTTCGACGGCATCGACCTGGACTGGGAGTACCCGAACGCCTGCGGTCTGTCCTGCGACACCAGCGGACCGGCGGCCTTCAAGAACATGATGCAGGCCATGCGCGCCAAGTTCGGCGCGAACTACCTGGTCACGGCGGCCGTCACGGCCGACGCCTCCTCCGGCGGCAAGATCGACGCCGCCGACTACGGCGGCGCCGCGCCGTACATGAACTGGTTCAACGTGATGACGTACGACTTCTTCGGCGCCTGGGCGGCGAAGGGCCCGACGGCCCCGCACTCCCCGCTCACCTCCTACGCCGGCATCCCCCAGGCGGGCTTCAACTCCGCCGAGGCGATCGCCAAGTTCAAGGCGAAGGGCGTCCCGGCGAACAAGCTGCTCCTCGGCATCGGCTTCTACGGCCGCGGCTGGACCGGCGTCACCCAGTCCGCCCCGGGCGGCACGGCCACGGGCCCGGCGGCCGGAACGTACGAGCAGGGCATCGAGGACTACAAGGTCCTCAAGAGCTCCTGCCCGGCCACCGGCACGGTCGCCGGAACGGCGTACGCGCACTGCGGCACCAACTGGTGGAGCTACGACACCCCGGCCACGGTCACGTCCAAGATGTCCTGGGCCAAGAACCAGGGTCTGGGTGGCGCGTTCTTCTGGGAGTTCAGCGGTGACACCGGCAACGGCGAACTCGTCGGCGCCATCAACAGCGGACTGAACTAGCGGACGTCCGGTGGATCGGGGCCCCGGCCCGGATCCACCGGACGGCCCACCACAACGCGGCGGGGACGGTGCAGCACACCGTCCCCGCCGTCGTCGTACGTGCAAGGCCGATCAGGCCACGTTCACCCTCCCCCAGACTTCGTCCGGGGGGACCCCCAACCAGCGGGAGGCCGATCAGGCCACGTTCACCCTCCCCCAGACTTCGTCCGGGGGGACCCCCAACCAGCGGGAGGCCGATCAGGCCACGTTCACCCGCTGGCCGGGCGGCGCCGCCTCCAGCCAGGCGAGGAAGCCGGTCAGCGCGTCCTCGCTCATCGCCAGCTCCAGACGGGTCCCCCGGTGCATACAGCCCTGGATCACCGCGTCGGAGAGCAGCGCCAGCTCCTCCTCGCCCTCGGGCATCCGGCGCTCCAGGACCTCGATGGCCGAGCGCTCCAGGACCCTGCGCGGGCGGGGGGCGTACGAGAAGACACGGAACCAGGCGACCTGGTCGCCGCTGTAGCGGGCGACGCCGTACACCCAGCCCTTGCCGGAGGGATCGGGTTCCTCGGGGACGTTCCAGCGCAGCGAACAGTCGAAGGTGCCGCCGGCCTTCTGGATCAGCCTGCGCCGCAGACCGAAGACGAAGAGCCCGATCACCACCAGTGCGACGACCAGGCCGCCCAGGAGCAGAGCGAGGAACATCTTCACCGACCTCCTCGCTGCGTCCCGTAACCGAATACAACCAGTATCTGCATCGCCTCAGCCGCGACACGGTCTGGAAGATTCCAGCCGTGCCGCGGCTGAGGGCACAACTCTCGGCGGCGGTCCGTCAGTGGACCGCTACCGCGCGCAGCCGGACATCGGCACGACGCTCGGCGGCGGCGTCCGAATCCGACTTGGCGCGCTCCAGCGCGCGCTCGGCGCGCTGGGCGTCGATCTCGTCCGCCAGCTCGGCGATCTCCGCGAGCAGAGACAGCTTGTCGTCGGCGAACGAGATGAATCCACCGTGCACGGCGGCGACGACAGTGCTGCCCTCGCTCGTACGGATGGTCACCGGGCCCGACTCCAGCACACCGAGCAGCGGCTGGTGGCCGGGCATGACGCCGATGTCGCCGGAGGTGGTACGCGCGATGACCAAGGTGGCCTCGCCGGACCAGACACTCCGGTCCGCGGCGACCAGCTCGACGTGCAGCTCAGCAGCCAAGGGTGGCTCCTCGGGTCACCACCCGGCGGTCGTGCCGGGTGTTGGGGTCAATTCTAGGGGGCGTGACGAGGGGGGCGGGCACACCCGCCCCCCTCACAGAGCACGGGGCTCAGGAGACGCCGAGCTCCTTGGCGTTGGCCTTGAGGTCCTCGAGGCCACCGCACATGAAGAACGCCTGCTCGGGGAAGTGGTCGTACTCACCGTCGCAGATCGCGTTGAACGCGGCGATCGACTCGTCGAGCGGAACGTCCGAACCGTCCACGCCGGTGAACTGCTTCGCCGCGTGGGTGTTCTGGGACAGGAAGCGCTCGACACGCCGGGCGCGGTGGACAACGAGCTTGTCCTCCTCGCTCAGCTCGTCGATACCGAGGATCGCGATGATGTCCTGGAGGTCCTTGTACTTCTGCAGGATCCCCTTGACGCGCGTGGCGGCGTCGTAGTGCTCCTGCGTGATGTAGCGCGGGTCCAGGATCCGGGACGTGGAGTCCAGCGGGTCCACGGCCGGGTAGATGCCCTTCTCGGAGATCGGACGGGAGAGAACCGTCGTCGCGTCGAGGTGGGCGAAGGTGGTGGCCGGGGCCGGGTCGGTCAGGTCGTCCGCGGGGACGTAGATCGCCTGCATCGAGGTGATCGAGTGACCACGGGTCGAGGTGATGCGCTCCTGGAGGAGACCCATCTCGTCGGCCAGGTTCGGCTGGTAACCCACCGCGGAGGGCATACGGCCGAGCAGGGTCGACACCTCGGAGCCCGCCTGCGTGAAGCGGAAGATGTTGTCGATGAAGAACAGCACGTCCTGCTTCTGCACATCGCGGAAGTACTCCGCCATGGTCAGACCGGCCAGGGCGACGCGCAGACGGGTGCCCGGGGGCTCGTCCATCTGGCCGAAGACCAGCGCGGTCTTGTCGAGAACGCCGGCCTCCTCCATCTCGACCATGAGGTCGTTGCCCTCACGGGTGCGCTCGCCGACGCCGGCGAAGACGGAGACACCGTCGTGCAGCTTGGCCACACGGACGATCATTTCCTGGATCAGAACGGTCTTGCCGACACCGGCGCCACCGAACAGACCGATCTTTCCACCCTTGACGTACGGGGTGAGAAGGTCGACGACCTTCAGGCCGGTCTCGAACATCTCGGTCTTCGACTCGAGCTGGTCGAACGCCGGGGCCTTGCGGTGGATCGTCCAGCGGGGGGCGTCGGCCACCGTGGAGGCATCGTCGTTCAGCACCTGACCGAGCGTGTTGAACACGCGGCCCTTGGTGACGTCACCGACCGGCACCGTGATGCCGTTGCCGGTGTCCACCACGGGGGCCTGGCGGACCAGACCGTCGGTGGGCTGCATGGAGATGGTGCGGACGACGCCGTCACCGAGGTGCTGGGCGACCTCGAGGGTCAGCGTCTTGGTCGCGCCCTCCACGGCCGGGTCCGGAACCTCGACGTGCAGCGCGTTGTAGATCTCCGGCATCGCGTCGACGGGGAACTCCACGTCGACGACCGGGCCGATGACCCGGGCGACGCGGCCCGTGGCGGCGGCCGTCTCAACAGTGGTCGTCATTACTTGTCACTCCCCGCGGTCGCGTCGGCCAGGGCTGCGGAGCCACCGACGATCTCGCTGATTTCCTGGGTGATTTCGGCCTGTCGGGCCGCGTTGGCAAGTCGGGAGAGGTTGTTGATCAAGTCTCCCGCGTTGTCGGTCGCCGACTTCATTGCACGGCGCGTGGCGGCGTGCTTGGAGGCAGCCGACTGGAGCAGTGCGTTGTAGATCCGGCTCTCGACGTAGCGCGGCAGGAGGGCGTCGAGGACGTCCTCCGCCGACGGCTCGAAGTCGTACAGGGGACGGAGCGTGTCCGACTCGCCCGCCTCCTTCGCCACCTCGTCGAGGCTGAGGGGCAGCAGCCGGGCCTCGACCGCCGTCTGCGTCATCATCGAGACGAACTCGGTGTAGACGATGTGGAGCTCGTCCACGCCGCCCTCGGCGGTGTCCTTCTCGATCGCCTCGATCAGCGGCGCCGCGATCTTCTTGGCGTCCGCGTACTCGGGCTGGTCCGTGAAACCGGTCCACGAGTCGGCCAGCTTGCGCTCACGGAAGTTGTAGTGCGCGATGCCACGGCGGCCGACGACGTAGATGTCGACCTCGCGTCCCTCGCTCTCCAGCTTCCTCGTGAGCTGCTCCGCCGCCTTGATGGCGTTGGAGTTGAAGGCACCGGCCAGACCGCGGTCGCTCGAGAGGAGCAGGACCGCGGCGCGGGTCGGGTTCTCCACCTCGGTGGTCAGCGAGTGCTTGTCGTTCGCACCCGTGGCCACCGCCGTGACCGCGCGCGTCAGCTCGGTCGCGTACGGAGTCGAGGCCTGCACCTTGCGCTGCGCCTTGACGACACGCGAGGCGGCGATCATCTCCATCGCCTTGGTGATCTTCTTCGTCGCGGTGACGGATTTGATGCGACGCTTGTAGACCCGGAGCTGCGCTCCCATGAGTCAGGTCCCTTCCGTCGTCACTTCGAGACGTTGACGGCAGCGGAAGCGTCGTCGCCCAGCAGCTTGCCGTCAGAGGTCTCGAACTGCTTCTTGAACTCCGCGATGGCGTCACCGACGGACTGCAGGGTGTCGTCCGACATCTTGCCGCCCTCTCGGATGGAGGTCATGAGACCCGAGTGGTTCTGGCGGAGGTACGCCAGGAGCTCGGCCTCGAAGCGGCGGATGTCGTTGACCGGGACGTCGTCCATCTTGCCGGTGGTGCCGGCCCAGACGGAGACGACCTGGTTCTCGGTGGGCATCGGCTGGTACTGAGCCTGCTTGAGCAGCTCGACCATGCGCTGACCACGCTCCAGCTGCGCCTTCGACGCGGCGTCCAGGTCCGAGCCGAAGGCGGCGAACGCCTCCAGCTCACGGAACTGGGCCAGGTCCACACGGAGGCGACCGGAGATCTGCTTCATCGCCTTGTGCTGGGCGGAGCCACCGACACGCGAGACCGAGATACCGACGTTCAGAGCCGGACGCTGGCCGGCGTTGAACAGGTCGGACTCCAGGAAGCACTGGCCGTCGGTGATGGAGATGACGTTGGTCGGGATGAACGCCGACACGTCGTTCGCCTTGGTCTCGACGATCGGAAGACCGGTCATCGAACCGGCACCGAGCTCGTCCGAGAGCTTCGCGCAGCGCTCGAGGAGACGCGAGTGCAGGTAGAAGACGTCACCCGGGTAGGCCTCACGGCCCGGCGGGCGGCGCAGCAGCAGCGACACGGCGCGGTAGGCGTCGGCCTGCTTCGACAGGTCGTCGAAGACGATCAGGACGTGCTTGCCCTGGTACATCCAGTGCTGGCCGATGGCGGAGCCGGTGTACGGCGCCAGGTACTTGAAGCCGGCCGGGTCGGACGCCGGGGCGGCGACGATCGTCGTGTACTCGAGCGCACCGGCCTCTTCCAGGGCGCCGCGAACGGACGCGATGGTCGAGCCCTTCTGGCCGACGGCGACGTAGATGCAGCGGACCTGCTTGTTCACGTCGCCCGAGCGCCAGTTGTCACGCTGGTTGATGATCGTGTCGACGCACAGCGCGGTCTTGCCGGTCTGGCGGTCGCCGATGATCAGCTGACGCTGACCACGGCCGACCGGCGTCATGGCGTCGACGGCCTTGTAGCCGGTCTCCATCGGCTCGTGCACCGACTTACGGGCCATAACGCCCGGGGCCTGCAGCTCGAGGGCGCGGCGGCCCTCGGTCGCGATCTCGCCGAGGCCGTCGATCGGGTTGCCGAGCGGGTCGACAACGCGGCCGAGGTAGCCCTCGCCGACACCGACGGAGAGGACCTCACCGGTGCGCTGCACCGGCTGTCCCTCCTCGATACCGCTGAACTCGCCGAGGACGATCGCACCGATCTCGCGCTCCTCGAGGTTGAGGGCGAGACCGAGGGTGCCGTCCTCGAACTTCAGCAGCTCGTTCGCCATGGCCGAGGGCAGACCCTCGATCTTGGCAATGCCGTCGCCGGCCAGGCTGACCGTTCCGACCTCCTCGCGCGAGGCCGCGTCCGGCTGGTACGACTGGACAAAGTTCTCCAGCGCGTCCCGGATCTCCTCCGGCCGGATCGTGAGCTCCGCCATCTGGGTTCCCTGCTCTCCTTGTTGGGCCCGAAGTTTCTTTGGGGGTCTGGGGGCCGACCCCCAGGAATCTTCTGCAATCTCTGCACGGCCCAACCGGGCCGCTGGTCATGCTTGTCGTGTTGGTGGCTGAGTCAGCCGGCCAGTCGTCGGGTCGCCTCGTCGAGGCGCTCCGCGATGGTCCCGTTGATGACCTCGTCACCCACCTGCACCGTGATCCCGCCGAGGACCGAGGGGTCCACGTCGAGGTTCAGGTGCATCTGGCGGCCGTACAGCTTCGCCAGTACGGCACCGAGGCGCTGCTTCTGCTGGTCGGTCATCGGCACCGCCGAGGTGACGACGGCGACCATCCGGTTCCGGCGCGCCGCGGCGAGCTTGGAGAGGGACTCGAGTCCCGCTTCCAGGCTACGTCCCCGGGGCTGGGTCACGAGACGGACGACCAGGCGCTCGGTGACCGGGTTGGCCTTGCCGCCGAGCAGGCTGCGCAGCAGCTCGCTCTTGGCGGTCGCCGAGGCGGCCTTGTCGGTCAGCGCCGAGCGCAGCTCGGTGCTGGAGGTGACGATCCGGCCGAACCGGAACAGCTCGTCCTCCACGTCGTCCAGCGCACCGGCCTGCTGCGCCGCGGTGAGGTCGGCGATGTTCGCCAGCTCCTCGACCGAGTCGACCAGGTCACGCGACCGCGACCAGCGGGAACGCACCATGCCGGACACCAGGTCGACGGTCTCGCCGCCCACCTGACCGCCGAGCAGTCGCCGGGCGAGCTCGGCCTTGGCCTCGCCCGCCTGCGCCGGGTCGGTCAGGACCCGACGCAGCGACACCTCGCGGTCCAGCAGCGTGGTGACGGCGGCCAGCTCACCCGAGAGCTTCGCCGCGTCGACCGACGTGTTGTCGGTCAGCGCGTCGAGGGACTCGCGTGCGGCGGCCAGTGCCTCGCGGCTCGCTCCGTTCATCGGACGGCCTCGGCCTTCTCCTCGAGCTCGTCGAGGAAGCGGTCGATCGTGCGGCTCTGGCGGGCGTGGTCCTCGAGGGACTCGCCGACCAGCTTGCCGGCCAGGTCGGTGGCGAGCTTGCCCACGTCCTGACGCAGCGAGGTCGCCGCGGCCTTGCGGTCGGCCTCGATCTGCGTGTGACCGGCCGCGATGATCTCCTCGCGCTGGCGCTGGCCTTCCGCCTTCATCTCCTGGATGATCGCGGTGCCCTGCTCCGTCGCCTCCTGGCGAAGACGCGCGGCCTCATGGCGGGCCTCGGCGAGCTGAGCCTTGTACTGCTCCAGCACGCTCTGGGCCTCGATCTGGGCCGACTCGGCCTTCTCGATGCCACCCTCGATGGCCTCGCGGCGCTGCTCCAGAACCTTGTTGATGTTCGGGAGGAGCTTCTTGGCGAGGAAGCCGAAGACGATGACGAAGGCGATCAGGCCGATGACGAGCTCGTCGAGATGCGGGATCAGAGGAGGCTGGGGCTCCTCCGCCTGCGCAAGAAGCAGAGCGTTCACATCAGTGCCTTCCGTAAAAAGATCTGGGCTGTCGGTCCGGCTTACTGGTAGACGAAGCCCATGACGATGCCGATGAGGGCGAGCGCCTCACAGAAGGCGAAGCCCATGATCTGGTTGGTGCGGATCAGACCGGCGGCCTCGGGCTGGCGGGCGAGGGCCTGCGTGCCGTTACCGAAGATGATGCCGACGCCGACGCCGGGGCCGATCGCGGCGAGGCCGTAGCCGATCGAGGCGACGTTGCCGACGACGTTCTCCTTGGCGGAGGCCGCGAGGTTGACCATGTCGAGAGCAGCGGACATGCCGTTACTTCCTTCTCTTTCAATGACCCGGTGGGGGTTGGCCACCGGACGACTGTTGGATTGGGGGTGTAGCTGTATCCCGGGCGGGAGTGGCTCAGTGGTGCTCGGCGAGCGCGCCCTGGACGTAGCTGCAGGCCAGGAGGACGAAGACGTACGCCTGGACGGCCTGGATGAAGAGCTCGAAGGCCGTCATCACGAGGACCATCACGAACGAGGCGCCAGCGTAGACGAAGCCGAGGCCGTTCATGAGGTACCAGGTGGCCAGCGAGAACATCACGATCAGCAGGTGACCGGCGAACATGTTCGCGAACAGTCGGACCGCGTGCGTGAAGGGCCGGATGATCAGGTTCGAGAAGAACTCGAGGACGACGACCATGGGAAGGATCGCGCCGAGCGACTTGTCGTAACCGACGATGTTCTTCCACCCGCCGACGAAGCCGTGCTTCTTGAAGGTCAGCGAGATCCACATGACGTACACGATCAGCGCGAGACCGGCCGGGAAGGCGATCAGCGAGGTGACCGGGAACTGGGCGAGCGGAATGATCGACCAGAGGTTCATGATCCAGACGAAGAAGAACAACGACACCATGAAGGGGACGTACTTCTCGCCGTCCTTCTTGCCGAT
The DNA here is from genome assembly GCF_055609145.1 of Streptomyces sp. NPDC036822. Taxonomy (NCBI): domain Bacteria; kingdom Bacillati; phylum Actinomycetota; class Actinomycetes; order Kitasatosporales; family Streptomycetaceae; genus Streptomyces; species Streptomyces sp. NPDC036822. The sequence continues at coordinate 273,817 of NZ_JBVJPY010000002.1, read as the reverse complement.
GATCTCGTAGACGATGCCGCGGCGGACGAAGTCGTAACCGGCCTCGCCGACCATCTGCATCTTGCCGGGGATCAGCTTGGGCTTGTTGAAGGCGGCCCAGAAGAACCCGACGACCACGATGGAGCCGAGGAGGGCGAGCAGCATCGGCTTGGTGATGTCGATGCCCCCCACCGTCGCGATGGGCTCGTACATGAACGTGTGCAGGCCCGGCGCCGGGAAGCCGCATCCACTGAAGATGTGGCAATCCGGGTCGAAGGCAAGCGTCTGGTCAGCACTCACCGCGGGCTCCTTCAGCGTGGCGCATAGGTACGGCAACCTCGTTGTGTCGGCGCGGCACGCAGCCGCGGGTCGGCACTGGACTGGTGGTCTTACGGATAAGGGGGCGGCGGTTCGGCATCGTGCCTCGCGCTGGGACAGGCGTCAGCTCGGATGCCCGCGCCCGCAGTGCCGCAGTTGGCACCGGACGATAGCAGGAAGCCGAACGCGCCTTTATCCCGGCCCTACCCCTCACGTCGACGACCCCGTGCTCCCGGGCTTGTCACCCTTCGAGGACTCGGGCTCGACGTACATGATCTTGGCCTTCATGTAGGCGCGGGCCTGTGCGGCGATCCACACGATGGTCGCCGCGAGCAGCGTGAAGGCGAAGGCCTTGAAGTTGAACCACGTGGTGTTCTTCAGCAGGGCCATCAAGATGAAGAGAAGCAGCAACTGGGCCGTGTAGAGCATCAGCCCCATGGCCTGGAAAAGGTGCGGCAGTGACTTGGCGGTCCGTTGGAGCACCACGAGACCGATCCCCATGAAGGCGATGACGACCGCGCAGCCGAGGACGGCGCCGAGCGCTCCCTCGCCGCCGGCGACCACACCACTGATGACCGCGGCGATGGCGCCGGTGGCAGCAGCGGGGATGGCAGCTGACAGAAGGATGCGTGCGTCGTTGGACGGCATGGCGGTGTCTCCGCGTTGCTGGTGGGGGCGATGGTGTCGTCAGGGACGAGCGTATGCCCGGTCCGAGGTGTGTCTCGGGGCCAAGAGACCGTCGCACTACGGTCTTTCGGCACTGTCGCCGGGTCTCGTGAACCGTATCACAAACTATTTGAATAGGTCTTTACTCATGAGGTGTGCGGACTGTCACACATGAGAGTTAACGCGCGCGTGTGTGCAGCGCGCGAAGGATACTTGTCTGGTATTGACCGCAGATGCGACGTTCGTCAACTCGGCGTTCCGGCCTTACGCCGGTCGGTGAAGCGCGAACGGTGGCCGATGGCGGTGGCCCCGTTGACGCCCGCCGGGACCGGCACGCGTTCGGACGGAGGCTCCGGCGACGACGGGGCCGTCTCGCCGGCCGCGTGGGCGGAGACCGGCGGGACGGCTTCCATGCGGGGCACCGGACGGCGCCGGTAGCGCGGCGGGACGAACGACTCCGCCCAGCGCGGGGCGCGCGGGGTGAAGCGCGGGAGCAGCAGCAGGACCAGACCGATCGCGCTCAGCAGCACGACGGTCAGGACGATCCACATCGACGTCGAGTGCACCGAGTACGCCAGCGTCCCGAAGGCGATCAGCGCCGACCAGAAGTACATGATCAGGACGGCCCGGCTGTGCGAGTGCCCGATCTCCAGCAGCCGGTGGTGCAGGTGCCCGCGGTCGGCCGCGAACGGCGACTGCCCGTTCCAGGTGCGGCGCACGATGGCCAGGACCAGGTCGGCCATCGGGATCGCGATGATCGTCAGCGGCAGGACGAGCGGGATGAAGACCGGCAGGGCGGCGTGGGTGGCCTGCCGGGTGGAGCCCTCGAAGATCTTCAGCGCGTCCGGGTCCACCTGACCCGTGATCGAGATCGCCGAGGCCGCCAGGATCAGGCCGATCAGCATCGAGCCGGAATCGCCCATGAAGATCCGCGCCGGATGCATGTTGTGCGGCAGGAAGCCCAGGCACATGCCCATGAGGATGGCGGCGAACAGCGTCGCGGGGGCGGCCGCCTCGATCGTGTAGCCGTACCAGAGCCGGTACGCGTACAGGAAGAAGGCCGCGGCGGCGATGCAGACCATGCCGGCGGCGAGCCCGTCCAGGCCGTCCACGAAGTTCACGGCGTTGATGGTCAGGACCACCAGGGCGACCGTCAGGAGCGTGCCCTGCCCCCGGGTGAGGGCCACGGTCCCGACACCGGGGATGGGCAGCCACAGGATCGTCAGACCCTGGATCACCATCACGCCCGCCGAGATCATCTGCGCGCCCAGCTTGATCAGCGCGTCCAGCTCGAACTTGTCGTCGAGGACACCGATCAGCCAGATCAGGGCGGCGCCCGAGAGCAGCGCGCGCGGCTCGTTGGAGAGCTCGAAGACGCTGTTCAGGTTCTGCAGGTGGTCCGCGACGAGCAGCCCCGCGCACAGCCCGAAGAACATGGCGATGCCACCGAGCCGCGGAGTCGGTTCTCGGTGTACGTCGCGGGCACGGATCTCCGGCATCGCCCCGGTCGCGATGGCGAACTTCCGCACCGGACCGGTGAGCAGATAGGTCACCGCGGCCGTGACACAGAGCGTCAGCAGGTAATCACGCACGGGCTGCCCCACAGGAATCGCTGGCCATCTCAGCCCCACACCCTAGCCGGGCTGTCCCTGTGCTTGAGACATCGGGGGCCGCGGGATGGTTGCGGTCCGCTCTCCTTCACCGTCCATACGGGGGAAATCGCCCGGCAAGGTCACGGACCTCCGCGCGTACCCGGGCCGTTTCCCCGGGGTCGTCGCGCAGCGCGGCGGTGAACAACCCGGCGATCCGGGTCATCTCCGCGCCGCCCATCCCCTGCGTGGTCACGGCGGCGGTGCCGAGGCGGATGCCGCGGCCCTCCCCGTACGGCAGGGCGCAGGTGTCGAGGACCACACCGGCGGCGGCGAGCCGCGTCCGGGCGGTGGGACCGTCGACGCCGAGGGGTGCCGGGTCGGCGGTGATCAGGTGGGTGTCGGTGCCCCCGGTGGTGACGGCGAAGCCCTCGGAGGCGAGTGCGTCGGCGAGGACGCGGGCGTGCGCGACCACCCGGTGGGCGTACGCGGCGAAGGGAGGCGCGGCCGCCTCGCCGAAGGCGACGGCCTTCGCGGCGATGGTGTGCATCTGCGCGCCGCCCTGCGTGAACGGGAACACGGCCCGGTCGACGCGGCCGGCCAGCTCCTCGCCGCAGAGGATCATCCCGCCGCGCGGGCCCCGCAGCACCTTGTGGGTGGTGGCGCAGACGATGTCGGCGTACGGCACCGGGTTGGGGGCCGCTCCCCCGGCGATCAGGCCCATGGGGTGGGCGGCGTCGGCGATGAGATAGGCGCCGACCTCGTCGGCGATGGCCCGGAAGACGGCGTAGTCGAGGTGGCGGGGGTACGAGATCGAGCCGCAGACGATCGCCTTGGGGCGGTGGTGGCGGGCGAGGGCGGCGACCTGTTCGTAGTCGACGAGTCCGGTCTCGGCGTCGACGCCGTAGGGCACGAACTCGAACCAGCGGCCGGAGAAGTTGGCGGGCGAGCCGTGGGTGAGGTGCCCGCCGTGGGCCAGGCCCATGGCGAGGACGGTGTCGCCGGGGCGCAGCAGGGCGGCGTAGGCGGCCAGCACGGCCGAGGAACCGGAGTGCGCCTGGACGTTGGCGTGTTCGGCGCCGAAGAGGGACTTGGCCCGCTCGACGGCGATCCGCTCGGCGGCGTCGGCGAACTCGCAGCCGCCGTGGTGGCGGGCGCCGGGGTAGCCCTCGGCGTACTTGTTGGCGAGCGGGGAGCCGAGCGCGGCGAGGACGGCGGGCGAGGTGAAGTTCTCGGCGGCGATGAGCTGCAGCCCGTCGGCCTGCCGGCGCACCTCCCCGAGCAGCACGTCGGCGATCTCCGGGTCCTGCCGGCGCAGGACGTCGAGATCCTCTTCGGGGGGAGCGGTGACCGGCATCTGTGGCTCCAGGCGCGGGGGCTGGGCTTCAGCTCCAATGTAGGCGCGTCGGGCCGTGTTCGCCCGGTGTTCACCCCGGCCTGGGCCGTCCGGCCCAAGGCCCGTCGCACCCGGTCGCCCCACGGGCGCCGCGAGCGGTCCCCGCGTCGCCCCCGCACGCCTGCCGGCCCGGTCCGGGGCCCGCCGGTCAGCGTCGTGCCGGTACGCCCGTCAGTGCCGTCACCACGGGATCCAGCGCCGTGTTGATCTCGTCGCCGATCGAGCGGAAGAACGTGATCGGGGCGCCGTACGGGTCGTTGACCTCGTCCGCCTCCACGTTCGGCGCCAGCAGCCACCCGCGTAGAGCCGCCGCCGCGCGCACCAGCGCACGCGCGCGCTCGACCATGCCCTCGCTGAGCGGGTCCGGCAGCGTGGCCGGATCTATCGCCCGCACCAGACGGGTGAACTCCTTCAGCGTGAACGTGCGCAGCCCCGCCGAGTGGCCCATCGAGATGACCTGCGCCCGGTGGTCCCGGGTCGCCGTCAGGACCAGGTCCGCGCGGATCACGTGCTCGTCGAGGAGCTCGCGGCCCACGAAGCCGGTGGCGTCCGCGCCGAAGTCGGCGAGGACCAGCTCCGCGTTGGCCTCCATCGGGGCCCCCTCATGGCCCCAGGTGCCCGCGCTCTCCACGATCAGGCCACCGCCCCGGGGGTCGCCCAGGCGGTCGCACAGGGCATGGCGAGTCAGCCGCTCGGTGATCGGCGAGCGGCAGACGTTGCCGGTGCTGACGTGGAGAATGCGGAAGGAAGTGCTCTCGTGCCCCGCTATGCCACGCCCCTCAGGGGCGGTCAATTGGCCACCTCGAGGTCGGGTACGACCTTGCGGAGCTCCTCCGGCGACAGTGCGCCCTCGCGCAGCAGCACCGGAACCTTGCCCGTCACGTCGACGATCGACGACGGCACGATGCCGGGCGTGGGCCCGCCGTCGAGGTAGACCGACACCGAGTCGCCCAGCATCTCCTGCGCCGCGTCACAGTCCTCCGGAGAGGGGTGTCCCGTCAGGTTCGCCGACGACACGGCCATCGGGCCGACCTCGGTCAGCAGCTCGATCGCGACGGGGTGCAGCGGCATGCGGATCGCGACGGTGCCACGGGTGTCCCCCAGGTCCCACTGGAGCGACGGCTGGTGCCGGGCGACCAGCGTCAGCGCGCCCGGCCAGAACGCGTCGACGAGCTCCCACGCCTGCTCGGAGAAGTCCGTGACGAGGCCGTGCAGGGTGTTCGGGGAGCCGATGAGCACAGGCGTGGGCATGTTCCGGCCGCGCCCCTTGGCCGCGAGCAGGTCCGCGACGGCCTCCGAGCTGAAGGCGTCCGCACCGATGCCGTAGACGGTGTCGGTGGGCAGCACGACCAGCTCGCCGCGGCGGACGGCGGACGCGGCCTCGCGCAGCCCGGTGACTCGGTCGGTCGCCTCGTTGCAGTCGTATCGCCGAGCCATTACTCGCCTGCCTCCTCTTTCGTGGTCACTCGGTTCGCCGCCGGGGCGCCGCTGCGCCCGGGAGCGGCGGACGTCCTCGTCCCGTACGAGGGCGTCATGGCATCGCCTTGCGGGCGGTCGCGAAGCGCGGCCGGTTGTTCAGGTCGGGGTGGTCGGCGGCGTCCGCCCAGCCGGCCTCCTCGTTGAAGATCCACGGGACCTGGCCGCCCTGGGTGTCCGCGTGCTCGATCACCACGAGGCCGCCGGGCCGCAGCAACCGGTGCGCGGTGCGCTCGATCCCCCGGATGGTGTCGAGGCCGTCCTCGCCGGAGAAGAGCGCCATCTCGGGGTCGTGGTCGCGCGCCTCCGGCGCCACGTACTCCCACTCGGTCAGCGGGATGTACGGCGGGTTGGAGATGACCAGGTCGACCTGGCCGTCGAGCTCCGGGAGCGCGCTGAGCGCGTCGCCCTGGTGGACGGTGACCCGTGAGCCCTCGGCGTTCTTGCGGGTCCACACCAGCGCGTCGTCGGAGAGCTCGACGGCGTGCACGCGCGAGCGCGGCACCTCCTGCGCCATGGCGAGCGCGATGGCGCCCGAGCCCGTGCACAGGTCCACGATCAGCGGCTCGACCACGTCCATCGCGCGTACGGCGTCTATGGCCCAGCCCACCACCGACTCGGTCTCCGGGCGGGGCACGAAGACCCCGGGCCCCACCTGGAGCTCCAGATAGCGGAAGAACGCGCGCCCGGTGATGTGCTGGAGCGGCTCACGCGCCTCGCGGCGGGCGATCGTCTCCCAGTAGCGGGCGTCGAAGTCGGTGTCCTTGACGTTGTGCAGCTCCCCCCGCTTGACGCCGTGCACGAACGCGGCGAGCTCCTCCGCGTCGAAACGCGGTGAGGGAACGCCGGCGTCGGCCAGCCGCTGGGTGGCCTGGGCCACCTCGGCAAGCAGCAGGTTCACGCTGGTCCTCCGTGGTGCGGGGGGTGGGGCTGACACGTCCTACGCCGCTGCGAGCTTCGCGGCGGAGTCGGCGTCGACACAGGCCTGAATCATCGCGTCCAGGTCACCGTCGAGCACCTGGTCCAAGTTGTACGCCTTGAACCCGACGCGGTGGTCCGAGATCCGGTTTTCCGGGTAGTTGTACGTCCGGATCTTCTCGGACCTGTCGACGGTACGCACCTGGCTGCGGCGGGCGTCCGCGGCCTCCGCCTCGGCCTTCTCCTGGGCGGCGGCGAGCAGCCGGGACCGGAGGATGCGCATGGCCTGCTCCTTGTTCTGGAGCTGGCTCTTCTCGTTCTGGCAGGAGGCGACGATGCCGGTCGGCAGGTGCGTGATGCGCACGGCGGAGTCGGTGGTGTTGACGGACTGGCCGCCGGGGCCCGACGAGCGGTAGACGTCGATGCGCAGGTCGTTGGCGTGGATCTCGACGTCGATCTCCTCGGCCTCGGGGGTCACGAGGACGCCGGCGGCGGAGGTGTGGATACGGCCCTGGGACTCGGTGGCGGGCACGCGCTGGACGCGGTGCACCCCGCCCTCGTACTTCAGCCGCGCCCAGACGCCCTGGCCGGGCTCGGTGGCGCCGTTGCCGCCCTTGGTCTTCACGGCGACCTGGACGTCCTTGTAGCCGCCCAGCTCGGACTCGGTGGAGTCGATGATCTCGGTCTTCCAGCCGACCCGCTCGGCGTAGCGCAGGTACATCCGCAGGAGGTCGCCGGCGAACAGGGCGGACTCGTCGCCGCCCGCGCCGGCCTTGATCTCGAGGATGACGTCCTTGTCGTCGCTGGGGTCGCGCGGGACGAGCAGCAGCCGCAGCTTGTCGGTCAGCTCCTCGCGCCGCTTCTCCAGCTCCTTGACCTCGGCCGCGAAGTCGGGGTCGTCGGCGGCGAATTCCTTCGCCGTCTCGATGTCGTCCGCCGTGCTCTTCCACGCCTTGTACGTGCCGATGATCGGGGTCAGCTCCGCGTAACGCTTGTTGAGCTTGCGCGCGTTCGCCTGGTCGGAGTGGACCGAAGGGTCGGCGAGCCGCTTCTCGAGATCGGCGTGTTCGCCGACCAGTTCCTCGACCGCTTCGAACATCGGGTGCTCCTGGGTTCAATCGTGAAGGCGTGAAGGACTGCGGGGACGGCAAAGCGCCGGTCCGGTCCCCCCTGCGGGAGCGACCAAGGACCGGCGCAGTGACGTGCTACTTCTTGGCCGCAGCCTTGCCGAAGCGGGCCTCGAAGCGGGCCACGCGGCCGCCGGTGTCGAGGATCTTCTGCTTGCCCGTGTAGAACGGGTGGCACTCGGAGCAGACCTCGGCACGGATGGTGCCTTCGTTGAGGGTGCTACGGGTGGTGAACGACGCGCCGCAGGTGCAGCTGACCTGGGTCTCGACGTACTCGGGGTGGATCTCGCGCTTCAAGGTGTCTCCTAGTTTCGGGAGGGCACCGGGTCGCTCGTGCGGGATGCACATGCGTGAACCGGGGCCGACGTACCAGTCTGCCAGGACCGGCCGTATCTCCCAAAACCGGGTCCGTGGTGAAACTATTCCGGCCCGCGCGCGGGACCGTGGGCGGGCCCTGCGAGCCGGGGTGTGTCCGGGGTGTGTCTAGCGCACGAGGCCGTCGGCCTTGCCCGTGGCCGCGTCCTTGGTCGCCGAGGCGGGGATCGGCAGGTCCGCCTTCAGGGCCTTCCAGACCTGTCGGCCCTGGGCGTCCAGCGGGATGACGCGGTTCGGGTCGGCGGGGTCGTACTCGACCGGCATCGTGATCATGTGGACGTCCTCGGCGCCGAGCCCGGAGAGCCCCTTGGCGAATCCCATCAGCTCGTTGACGGAGTCGAGCTCGGAGTCCGGGGTGATCGCCTTGGTGGCGGTGTCGGCGATGCCCAGGAGCTTCTTCGGGTCGCTGAAGACGCCGACGTCCTTCACCTGGTCGATGAAGGCCTTCATGAACGCCTGCTGGAGCTGGATGCGGCCGAGGTCGCTGCCGTCGCCGACGCTCTTGCGGGTGCGGACCAGGCCGAGGGACTGCTCGCCGTCGAGGGTGTGGGTGCCCGGTGCGAGGTCGAGGTGGCTCTTGGTGTCCTCGATGGGCCGGGACGTGGTGATCTCCACGCCGCCGAGCTTGTCGATGAGCTTCTTGAAGCCGGTGAAGTCGACCTCGACGTAGTGGTCCATGCGGATGCCGGACATCGACTCGACCGTCTTCACGGCGCAGGCGGGGCCGCCGACCTCGTACGCGGTGTTGAACATCGCCCGGGTCGCTCCGGAGACGGCGGCGCCGTCGGCGTCGGTGCAGTCCGGGCGGTCGACGAGGGTGTCGCGCGGTATGGAGACCACGCTGGCCTTCTTGTGGCCTTCGTAGACGTGGACGACCATCGCGGTGTCGGAGCGGGCGCCGCCCTCGTCCTTGCCGTAGGCGCCGTTGTCGCCGGAGCGCGAGTCCGAGCCGAGGACGAGGATGTCCATCGAGCCGTTGTCGAGGTTCTTCGGGCGGTCGGCGCCCAGCTGGGCGTTGATGTCGACGCCCTCGAGGTTGCCGTTGAGCTTGACGTAGACGTAGCCGAGCCCGGAACCCCCGACGACGATGAGCGCGGCCGCGCTCCAGGCGGCGACGGTCACCGCGCGGCGCCCCTGCGGAGGCTGCTTGCGGCGGCGGCCGCTTGGGGGTCCCACCACGCCCCCTGGGCGTAGAGGGCGTATTCGGCCGCCGCCCTTGTTCTGCTCGGTCATCTGCTTACCTCAGGTCCTCGGTTCACCTTGTGTGACGGCGAAACACCCGAAAGGGTTGCACGGCTCGCTGTGAGGTCGAGCCGGGCGAGGCCCCGCGACGCACTGTGCCCACCGTACGAGGCACGGTGGGCACAGTGGTCTTTACGCAGGTCACGGCGGCATCGCCCGCCCGAAGGCAGCGACACCGCCGTGTGACCGAGGTCTCGCGGCCGAGCCAGGTTCGGCTCGGCTCGGCGCGCGGGACCCCGGGTCGAGGACCTCGGTACGAGGACCTCGGAAGCGACTAGTCGTTGCCGTTGCCGGCGCCCGGGGTCGTCTTCTGGATCTGGAGCAGGAACTCGCCGTTCGACTTGGTCTGCTTCATCTTGTCGAGCAGCAGCTCGATCGCCTGCTGCTGGTCGAGCGCGTGCAGCACGCGACGCAGCTTCCAGGTGACCGCCAGCTCGTCGGCGCCGAGCAGGATCTCCTCCTTGCGGGTGCCGGACGCGTCGACGTCCACCGCCGGGAAGATGCGCTTGTCGGCGAGCTTCCGGTCGAGCTTGAGCTCCATGTTGCCGGTGCCCTTGAACTCCTCGAAGATCACCTCGTCCATGCGCGAGCCGGTGTCGACCAGCGCAGTGGCCAGGATGGTCAGCGAGCCGCCGTCCTCGATGTTGCGCGCGGCACCGAAGAAGCGCTTCGGCGGGTAGAGCGCGGTCGAGTCGACACCACCGGACAGGATGCGGCCGGAGGCCGGGGCGGCGAGGTTGTACGCGCGGCCCAGACGGGTGATCGAGTCGAGCAGGACGACCACGTCGTGACCCAGCTCCACCAGGCGCTTGGCGCGCTCGATGGCCAGCTCGGCGACCGTGGTGTGGTCCTCGGCGGGGCGGTCGAAGGTCGAGGAGATGACCTCGCCCTTCACCGACCGCTGCATGTCGGTGACCTCTTCCGGACGCTCGTCGACCAGGACGACCATCAGGTGGCACTCGGGGTTGTTGGTGGTGATCGCGTTGGCGATCGCCTGCATGATCATGGTCTTGCCGGTCTTCGGCGGGGCCACGATCAGGCCTCGCTGACCCTTGCCGATCGGCGACACGAGGTCGATGATCCGCGTGGTCAGCACACCCGGGTCGGTCTCCAGACGGAGGCGGTCCTGCGGGTACAGCGGGGTCAGCTTGTTGAACTCCGGGCGGCCACGGCCGGAGTCGGCGGCCATGCCGTTCGAGGAGTCGAGGCGGACCAGCGCGTTGAACTTCTCGCGGCGCTCGCCCTCCTTCGGCTGACGCACGGCGCCGGTGACGTGGTCACCCTTGCGCAGGCCGTTCTTGCGGACCTGGGCGAGGGAGACGTACACGTCGTTGGGACCGGGGAGGTAGCCCGAGGTCCGGATGAACGCGTAGTTGTCGAGGATGTCGAGGATGCCCGCGACGGGGATCAGGACGTCGTCGTCGGAGACCTGCGGCTCGCCGGCGGCGAACTCGTCACGGCCGCGACGGCCACGACGGTCGCGGTAGCGGCCGCGACGGCCACGACGGCCGCCCTCGTCGTCGAAGTCGTCCTGCGGGCCGGTGTTCTGCGGCGGGCCGCTCTGACGCTGCTGGCGCTGGCCGCCCTGGCCGCCGCCCTGCTGGTCATCGCCCTTGCCGCGGTCACGGCGGTCGCGCTGACGGTCGCCGCGGTCACGGCGGTCGCCACGGTCACCGCGCTCGCCGCGGTCACGGCGGCCACGGCCCTCGGCGGTGTCGGCGGCGCCCTCGGCCTTGCCCTCGGAGGAGGTGTCGGGGCGGGGCTCCGTACGGGTGTCCGTACGCGTCTCGACCTTGGCCTCGGTCTTCACGGCCTGGGCGGTCTCGCCCTTGGCCTCGCCCTCCGGGCTGCCGGCCGGGGCGGTGGCGCGGCGGCGGCGGCGCTCGCCGACCGGCTGGTCGTCGCTGGCCGGCTGTCCGGGGATGTCGATCTGCTGCTGGGCGACGGCCTTCTCGGCCTTGTCGGCCTTCGGCGCGGCCTCGGCGGCGGTGTCGCCGGTACGGGCCTTGGAGGTGGCGCGGCGCTTGGGCTTGGCCTCGGCCGTCTCGGCGGCCTTGGCGGGAGCGGAGGATCCGGCTCCGCCGGAGCCCCCGGCCTGCGCCTCCTTGATGACCTCGATCAGCTGGCTCTTGCGCATCCGCGCGGTGCCCCTGATGCCGAGGCCGGACGCGACCTGCTGCAGCTCGGCCAGGACCATGCCCTCGAGGCCGGTGCCGGAGCGGCGGCGCCGTGCGGTGGTGCCAGTGGCAGCACCTGCGGCGGGCGCGGCGTTGTCGACACTGTTGTCGGCAGTCACGCCCATCAGATCGGTGGTGTCGCTCACGAAGGGTCCTTCCCTGGAGCGGACGTCGGCCATCTGGCTCGGCGACCGGTTGTGCTGTCCGACGACGGTCTGCTTGTGGACCGGGTCGGGGCGGTGGTCCCGCCGGGTACGGCGGAGAGAGAAACGTGCTGTGGGTCCGGCCCGAGGCCCCCTGCTCGGCCCTCACCGAGGAAGAGCGAGGGGTGTCGTGCCGGTTCCGGAGCGTGCTCGAAACTGCTCAGGCAGGCTGCTCAGGCAGTTGGGGAGGCTCCCGGAAGAATGGGTGGTCCCTGATGGGGACACTCAGCACCGCGCCACAAAGACGTCGGGTGCAGACTTGAGGTTAACACTACCGGCTCCAACAAACATTCCCCCTCTCCCTCACCGGCAATCCCGTGTCCGGGCGCGTTCCCCGCGCTCGGGCCCTCGGACCCTCGGGTCCTCAGGGCGCGAGCGGCAGCACGCTCGCCCCGGACACATCGAGGTCGAGCCGGTTCGCGGCCCATCCCTCGCCCGCCAGTCGGGCGACCTTGTCGGCCGTCCCGTGTTCGGCCAGCGCGAGGACCGTGGGGCCCGCGCCGGAGATGACCGCGGGGACGCCGTCCGCCCGCAGCCGGTTCACGAGTGCGAGGCTCTCCGGCATCGCGGGAGCCCGGTACTCCTGGTGCAGCCGGTCCTCGGTGGCCGCGAGCAGCAGCTCGGGGCGGCGGGTCAGCGCCTCCACGAGGAGCGCGGCGCGCCCGGCGTTGGCCGCGGCGTCGACGTGCGGGACGGTGCGCGGCAGCAGACCTCGGGCGGTCTCGGTCAGCACGGGCTTACCGGGGACGAAAACCACCGGAACGATGGAATCGGCGGGATCCATCCGGATCGCCCGCGCGGCGCCGGACTCGGTCCAGGCGAGCGTGAAGCCGCCGAGGAGGCAGGCGGCGACGTTGTCGGGGTGGCCCTCGATCTCGGTGGCCAGTTCGAGCAGGGCGGCCTCGTCGAGACGGGCGTCCCCGCCTATGGTCACGGCGCGGGCGGCGACGATGCCGGCGCAGATGGCGGCGGAGGAGGAGCCGAGGCCGCGGCCGTGCGGGATGCGGTTGGCGCAGACGACCTCGAGACCGCGCGGCTGGCCGCCGAGCAGGTCGAACGCGGTGCGCAGGGAGCGTACGAGCAGGTGGCTCTCATCGCGCGGGAGCGTGTCGGCACCCTCGCCGGCGATGTCGATGTGCAGCCCGGAGTCGGCGACTCGGACGACGACGTCGTCGTACAGGCCCAGCGACAGCCCGAAGGCGTCGAAGCCCGGGCCGAGGTTGGCGCTGGTGGCGGGAACGCGCACCCGTACGGCGGCGGCGCGGAACGCGGGACCGGCCATCGCTCGATGACTCTCCTTGACTTGCGACTGCGGGGGTCTTACTGCGGGGATCGTGGCGGGGTGTTCGAGAGAAGTACGCAAGGACCCGGGGGCCGTCTCTGCCTCGGGGGCGACAACGGCAACGACACCGCGCATATGCAACGGGGCGGGTTCGGTACAGCCTATCGAAGGAAGGTTCTGTGGCGACATAGGGCGCACAGGAGGCGCACGATGCGTGTCGCGAGCCTTCCTGTGCGCCTATGTACGTTCCTGAGCGGGTGCGGCCCTTCGGGTACCCACGGAGGGCCGCACCACCAGGGGAGTTACGCCAGGCCGAGGCGCTCGGCGGCGGCCGCCGCGTCGACCGGGACCGTGACGGGCTGCGGCGCTCCGGCCACCGCCCAGTCGGGGTCCTTGAGGCCGTTGCCGGTGACGGTGCAGACGATCCGCTGGCCGGGGTCGACCTTGCCCTGCTCGGCGGCCTTCAGCAGACCGGCGACGGAGGCGGCGGAGGCGGGCTCGACGAAGACGCCCTCCTGCGCGGCCAACAGGCGGTACGCGCGCAGGATCTCACGGTCCGTCACCTCGTCGATGAAGCCGCCCGACTCGTCGCGGGCGGCGATCGCGTAGTCCCAGGAGGCCGGGTTGCCGATGCGGATCGCGGTGGCGATCGTCGACGGGTCCTTCACGACCTCGCCGCGCACCAGCGGCGCCGAGCCGGAGGCCTGGAAGCCCCACATGCGCGGGCGGTGCGTGGACAGCCCGTCCGTGGCGTACTCGGTGTACCCCTTCCAGTACGCCGTGATGTTGCCGGCGTTGCCGACGGGCAGGACGTGGATGTCGGGGGCGTCGCCGAGCATGTCGACGATCTCGAAGGCCGCGGTCTTCTGGCCCTCGATACGGACCGGGTTGACCGAATTGACCAGCGCCACCGGGTAGTTCTCGGAGAGGCCGCGGGCCAGGGTCAGGCAGTCGTCGAAGTTGCCGTCGACCTGGAGGATCTTCGCGCCGTGCACGAGGGCCTGGCCCATCTTGCCGAGCGCGATCTTGCCCTGCGGCACCAGGACCGCGCACACCATGCCGGCGCGCACGGCGTAAGCCGCCGCCGAGGCGGACGTGTTGCCGGTGGAGGCGCAGATGACGGCCTGCGCGCCCTCCTCCTTGGCCCGGGTGATGGCCATGGTCATGCCGCGGTCCTTGAAGGAGCCGGTGGGGTTGGCGCCCTCGACCTTGAGGTGCACCTCGCAGCCCGTGCGCTCGGAGAGGACCTGAGCGGGGACGAGCGGCGTGCCGCCCTCACGGAGCGTGACGACCGGCGTCGTGTCCGTGACCGGAAGGCGGTCCCGGTACTCCTCGATGATGCCGCGCCACTGGTGGGTGCCCTTGCTGGTCATGGGTCCTTACTCCCCTTCAACACGCATGATGCTGGCGACACCGCGCACGGTGTCGAGCTTGCGCAGCGCCTCGACGGTCCCGGAGAGGGCGGCGTCGGGCGCGCGGTGGGTGACGACGACGAGGGACGCCTCGCCGTCCTTGCCCTGCTGGCGCACCGTATCGATGGATACGCCGTGCTCGGCGAAGACCGTCGCGACCTGGGCGAGTACGCCCGGCTTGTCGGCCACGTCGAGGCTGATGTGGTACCGCGTCACCACGTCGCCCATGGGGCTCACGGGCAGCTGGGTGTACGCGGACTCGCCGGGGCCGGTGGCCTCGTTGAGCTTGTTGCGGCAGACGGCGACGAGGTCGCCGAGCACGGCGGAGGCGGTCGGAGAGCCGCCGGCGCCGGGGCCGTAGAACATGAGCCGCCCGGCGGCCTCCGCCTCGACGAAGACCGCGTTGTAGGCCTCGCGGACGGAGGCGAGCGGGTGGCTGAGCGGGATCATCGCGGGGTGCACGCGCGCGGTGACGGACTCGCCGTCGGCGGAGCGCTCGCAGATGGCGAGCAGTTTGATGGTGCAGCCCATCCGCTTGGCCGAGGCGAAGTCGGCGGCGGTGACCTCGGTCATGCCCTCGCGGTAGACGTCGTCGAGACGCACGCGCGTGTGGAAGGCGATGCCGGCGAGGATCGCGGCCTTGGCGGCGGCGTCGAAGCCCTCGACGTCGGCGGTCGGGTCCGCTTCGGCGTAGCCGAGCGCGGTGGCCTCGTCGAGCGCCTCGGAGTACCCGGCGCCGTTGGTGTCCATCCGGTCGAGGATGAAGTTGGTGGTGCCGTTGACGATGCCCATGACCCGGTTGATCTTGTCGCCGGCGAGGGACTCGCGCAGCGGCCGGATCAGGGGGATGGCGCCCGCCACCGCGGCCTCGTAGTAGAGGTCCTGCCCGTGCTGGTCGGCGGAGGCGTAGAGGTTCGCGCCGTCCTGGGCGAGGAGCGCCTTGTTGGCCGAGACGACCGAGGCGCCGTGCGCGAAGGCGGTGGTGATGAGGGTGCGGGCCGGCTCGACCCCGCCGATGACCTCGACGACGACGTCGATGTCACCCCGTTTGACCAGGGCGGTGGCGTCGGTGGTGACCAGTTCCGGGGCGATGCCCTCGCGGACCTTGTCGGGGCGGCGGACCGCCACGCCGGCGAGCTCGACCGGGGCGCCGATGCGCGCGGCGAGGTCGTCGGCGTGCGTCGTCATGATGCGCGCCACCTCTGAGCCGACCACACCACAGCCCAGCAGCGCCACCTTCAGCGGACGCGTACGCATCATCCGACCTCGTTTCTCGTACTTCTTCGTATCTCTACGGTGGGACCAGTCTCACTCACCGGACGGAGGTTTCTGCCCTCCGTCCGGATCCTGAGACATCTATTTCATCAGCCGACATCGAGACGCAGGAGATCTTCCTCCGTCTCGCGCCGGACGATCACCCTGGCCTCGCCGTCGCGGACGGCGACGACGGGCGGGCGCAGCGCGTGGTTGTAGTTGCTGGCCATCGATCGGCAGTACGCGCCGGTGGCGGGTACGGCGATCAGGTCGCCCGGCGCCAGGTCGGCGGGCAGGAAGGCGTCCTTGACCACGATGTCACCGCTCTCGCAGTGCTTGCCGACGACGCGGGAGAGCATGGGCTCGGCGTCACTCGTCCGCGACACGAGGGCGACGCTGTACTCGGCGTCGTACAGCGCCGTGCGGATGTTGTCGGACATGCCGCCGTCGACGCTGACGTACGTCCGCAGCCCTTCGAGGGGCTTGACGGTCCCGACCTCGTACAGCGTGAAGGCGGTGGGTCCGACGATGGCGCGCCCCGGCTCGACGGAGATGCGGGGCGTCCGCAGCCCCGCGGCCTCGCACTCGCGGGTGACGATCTCGTGGAGCGCCTTGGCGATGTGGTGGGGCTCGCGCGGGTCGTCGTCGGAGGTGTAGGCGATGCCGAGGCCGCCGCCGAGGTCGATCTCGGGCAGCTCGACGCCGTGCTCGTCGCGCACCTCGGCGAGCAACTGGACGACGCGGCGGGCGGACACCTCGAACCCGGCCATGTCGAAGATCTGGGAACCGATGTGCGAGTGGATCCCGATGAGTTCGAGCCCGTCCAGCCTGAGGGCGCGGCGCACGGCCTCGGCGGCCTGGCCGCCGGCGAGGGCGATGCCGAACTTCTGGTCCTCGTGGGCGGTGGCGATGAACTCGTGCGTGTGGGCCTCGACTCCGACGGTCACGCGGATCTGGACCCGCTGCCGCCTGCCGAGGGACTGGGCGATGTGGGCGACACGGACGATCTCCTGGAAGGAGTCGAGGACGATGCGCCCGACCCCGGCCTCGACGGCGCGGCGGATCTCCTCCGGGGACTTGTTGTTCCCGTGGAAGGCGATGCGCTCGGCGGGCATGCCGGCGTCGAGGGCGGTGGTGAGCTCGCCCCCGGAGCACACGTCCAGGTTCAGCCCCTCCTCCGTGAGCCAGCGGACGACGGCCCGGGAGAGGAAGGCCTTGCCGGCGTAGAACACGTCCGCGTCGTGGCCGAAGGCCTCGGCCCAGGCGCGGCAGCGGGCGCGGAAGTCCGACTCGTCCAGGAAGTACGCGGGCGTACCGAACTCCTCGGCGAGCCGCGTCACCGGCAGCCCGCCGACGGTGACGACGCCGTCGTCGCCCCGGCCGACGGTCCTGGCCCACACCTTCGGGTCGAGGTGGTTGAGGTCGGTGGGCGGGGCGGAGTAGTGGCCCTCGGGGAGGACGTCGGCGTGACGGGGCCCGGCGGGGTGGGCGGAACGGCTCATGTCTGCATCTTTCACATCTGGTCGGGGGCGCTGATGCCGAGCAGGGAGAGGCCACCGGCGAGCACCGCCCCGGCGGCTTCGGCGAGCGCGAGCCGGGAGCGGTGGGCGGCCGAGGGTTTCTCGTCGCCGAGCGGCAGCACGGTGTGCTGGAAGTCGAGCAGCGCGTCGGCGGTGGCCTCGAGGTGCCGGGCGACCCGGTCGGGGGCGCGCAGGCGGGCGGCGGAGGCCAGGACGAGGGGATGGTCACCGAGAACGGTGGCGAGCGCCCGCCCGCCCTCGACGTGCTCCTCGACCGCGCTCCGGAACCCGAGCTGCTCGGCGTTACGGACGAGGGCGCGGGTACGGGAGTGGGCGTACCGGACGCGGAAGAGGGGGTTGCCCTCGTTCTGCCGCAGGAGCTCGTCGCCGAGCCGGGGCGCGTCATGGGCGGCGACGGAGAGGAGCCCCCAACGGGCGGCGTCGCTGCCGAGGCGCCGCAGGAGCCGGGGGGCGGGGAGGGGGGTGGGGAGGGGGGCGATGGGGGTGGCGGGGGCGACGGGGGTGGCGGGCAGGCTGTCGGGGGCGCCGGGGTCGCCGGGGTCGCCGGGGTCGCCGGCAAGGTACTCGGGGGCGCCCTCGTCCTCCACCCGTACCCCGAGCTCGGCCCACGCGGGGTCGGCCGCGCCCTCGCAGACGGCACGGACCCGCACGCCCTGAGAGGCGAGGATCCGCTGGAGCGCGTCGGCGGTGACGGCGGCGCGCACGTCGGCGCGGTAGCCGATCCGGGCGGTGTCGCCGGTGGGTGCCTGCCACCCGTACTTGCGCCCTCGGCGCAGGATCTCGCGGACGAGGCTCTGCTGGGCGTCGTCGCGCAGGGTGAAGTTGAGGAACCCGGGACCGGTGACGTCGACGGCGGCGAAGCGGGGACTCGGGTGCAGCCGCCCCCGCAGGATCTCGGCGACCTCCCGGGGCGCCCGCCCGGCGCCTCGCGCCAGCTGGAGCGCGACCCCGCTGACCCAGTCCCCGTGCCCTCCCGGCCGCGGCCGCTCGACCTTGATCCCCTCGGGCACGTCGACCCGCAGCGCACCGTCGTCGACCGCGCTGCGCACGGCGTGCAGCACGGTGAGGGAGAGGTCCGCGGGGGTCACGGGACCAGCGTATGGGAGGAGGGGGGTCGGAAAGCGAACCGGTTTCGCCATGCGGGCACCGGGGGGCGGTGGCGGGTGCTGGCGAGACGGCTGACCGGGGACCGGTCGAGGAGTCGGGCAGAGGGGTTGTGCGACGACCGGCCGCACTGGGTTCGAGCCGTTCACTCAGTGCGAACCGCTCGTCCTCCCCGCCTGTCCGACCCCTTGTCTGCTGCCGTCGACGGACGGCGACCCCTCCTGTCCGCCATGACGGCGCTCCCCGCGCCGACCGCCGCGCTCGTGTCCTTCCCGCCGCATGAGCTGCCGCACGACCCGAACGAGCTCGGTGGGCTCGAAGGGCTTGGCGAGAAACGCGTCGACGCCGACGGCGGCGCCGCCGTCCGTCTCGTACTCGGTACAGGCACTCACGATCGCGACGGGCAGGTGACTGGTGCGCGGATCGGACCGCAGCCGCTCGGCGGTCCGCAGCCCGTCCAGTCTGGGCATGACGACGTCGAGGGTGACGACATCAGGACAAACCTGATGCACGACATCCAGACACTCGGCACCATCGGCCGCGGTCACGACCTCGAAGCCCTCAAGCTCGAGGTTGACCCTGATCAACTGCCGGATCACGCGGTTGTCATCGACAACAAGCACCCGGCCGGACACGCCTGACACACGACGAGAGTAGGTCGCGGGCCGAGGCCGCGTCCGGGTTTTGCCCACTTCCGACCCGTGCGGGGGAACGAGGGGCCGGTGACGCGACGGAAATACCTGTTCACAGGCACGTCCCGGATGCTGGTAGGGTTCTACCCGTCGCCGCCGAACGCGGCGGACGCCCCCGTAGCTCAGGGGATAGAGCAACGGCCTCCGGAGCCGTGTGCGCAGGTTCGAATCCTGCCGGGGGCACTTCGCAGGAAGTGCCTGAAGACCCCGCCACCAGCGTTGACGCTGAGGACGGGGTCTTTCGCGTTGCGCAGGCATGTGCCGGGGTGAGCGGCCGTATGACAGGGGTCGCGGCCTATTCGCGGCCTGGGCCGTGAGGCATCGGCGCAGGTCAAGTCCGAGGATCGGGCCGACGAACGAGGGGGAACAGCGGATGGTTTCGGCAGCCGGGGAGACTACGGCGGAACCAGTTCGACCGGTGTGGGTGCTGACGCCGCTGGAGAGTGCTGGCCCGCTGCACTTCGGTATGTCCGCCGACGAGGTCAGGGCTGCGCTCCCGGAAGCCTTTGAGTTGAAGCGTTTCTCTGCTGAACCCTTCTTCCCTGACGTCTGCGGCCTCCAACTCGGCTTCCACCCAGCGGTGCCCGCTGTCCACACGTACTTCGACGGCACTGGCCGGCTCTTCTGCGTGGCTGCTGACGCCGCTCACGGTCCGCGCGTGACGCTGGACGGGCTGGAGCTGACCGGCTGCGTCCCGAACGAGCTCCAGGAGGCGGTCCTGGACCTTCATTCCTCAGGTGTCCACAGAGTGTCGTACGGGCCACGAGGCAACCCGGGCATCAACGACGTCGGCATGGTCCTGCGCGTCCAGGACACCGAGGACGGAGTGCGGACCCGGCCCGTTCTCGTGGGCCGCGAGTGGGCGGACCGCTGCACCGACGACTGGGAAGGATCCATTCCCGAGTGTGAGTGGCTGGGCCGTCAGTGGTGCGTGTACAACGGCTCGGACGTGTACCCCCCGCCCGGATACACGACGAACTGGCCGCCGGGGTGGACTCCCCCGTTTTAGACGTCGTCCGTGCGAAACCGCAGGACGGACGTACCGCCGCAACGAACAGACGCAGACAGTCAGCCTCGTTGACGCCCCACCGGCGGTAGCAACTGCCCACGGCCTCGAAACCGGAGCTCCGGTCTATGCCCGCGCGCGGCTGGTGAAGGAAGGCGACCAGCCGACGCACACGCTGACCAGCTACTACCGCCCCGAGCATGTCGAGGGCACCCGGATCGTCGATCCCACCCCCGGCCCGGCCGGCAGAGGCGGCGGTTATAGGGTCCTGTACGACGCGGGTTACGAGATCGACCACATGAAGGAGTTGCTCTTCGCCCGCACACCGACAGCAGACGAGGCGAAGCTCCTCCAGCTCCCGCCAGGCGAACCCGTGGTCGAGCTGCACCGGACGACGTACACGGCTGACGGCACCGTGGTCGAGTTCGCCATTGGGGTGCATGCCGCTTCCCGCTTCGCCTGGGAGTACGACTTCAAGGTCCCGGACTCGGCGAAGGAATGGAACGGCAGCAGTGATTTCCACCCAGGACTGGGCCGACACGCAGCGCCTGTGGGACTACCAGCAGATGGGTCACACACCCCGGCCCTGTTCAGTGGCGATCGGGCTCGGCAGTCACGACCTGGGGGTGGCCGACGCCGCAGCCGACCTGTACAAGCGCAACATGGCCCCACTCCTCGTGTTTGCCGGGGCGACCAGCCCGACGACACGCGAACGCATGCCCCGGGGTGAAGCCGTGCACTACCGCGAGCGGGCGATCGAACTTGGCGTCCCTGACTCGGCGGTGATGGTGGAGCCCCGGGCCCGCAACACCGGCGAGAACATCCGCTTCTCACGGGATCTCCTCACCGGCGCCGGCATCGAGGTGTCCTCAGTGCTGCTGATCAGCAAGCCCTACGAGGAGCGGCGGGCCTACGCCACGGCGCAGAAGCTGTGGCCCGAAGTCGAGATCGTCAGCGCTTCGAGCCCTATGACGCTCCAGGACTACGTCGACTCGATCGGCGACGCCCCCATGGTCATCGACATGCTTGTAGGCGCTCTCCAACGACTGCTGATCTATCCGGACCAAGGCTTCATGATCAGTCAGCAGGTACCTGACGACGTGGTCGATGCGTATGAGCGCCTCTGCCAAGGGGGCTTCACCAGCCGCCTTCTCCGGGACGCGGAAGGTCACGTCCTCAGCCAGGCTCGTCGGTGACGGGCGACTGCGTACACGGCTTCCACTTGCTCAGAGGTGAGCTTGCCTGTGAGAGGGCCGAGGGACGAGACCTCTCGCTCTTGGTACACCCGGATGCTGTTCTGCGTGGCTGCGCGATGTAGGGACGCGACGCCTACGAACACTAGGACCGGGGCGACCGGCACGTCGAAGTCGCAGTACCGCCAGAGCACCCGCCGTACGTAGTTGGACTCGGCCTTGCTCGCGGCACCGTAGGGATGTGGCTGGCCACCGTTGACTTTGGTCATGGCGTCACCGACCCAAACCGTGGCGCCCTTGTGGGTCTTGGTGTTGATGTTGAATACCCCACCGGGACCGATCAGTAAATGATCGATGTCTCCACCGTTGCTCTTCTCGATGCCGTGCAACGTCCGCCAGCCCAGCGAGGACAGGCGTTCCAGCTCTCGCCCGACTCTCTGCTCGCCGCCAAGGCCGGTGTACCAGCTGTCCCATTCCGAAGACTGCCGCAGCAGCTTCGCTCGCAGCCGTTGAGCGGTTGATGGTCCCCTCTCGGCGATGAGTCCGAGGAGCTTGGCGCCAGGGCGGTTCCTTGCCAAGTCCTCACTGGCAGAGAGGGGCGGGAGAACCGCCGGCCGCTCTGCGGGCTGCCTCCCCCCTGGGGTCATGGACTGTGGAGCGCGAGACGCAGAGGGTGGTGCCAAAGCAGTAGCAGGAGCGGGCCCCACGGAAAGGTCGTTGCCGAGGTGCTTGCGGAGCAGGGCCAGCGCTTCCTTCTTATGTTCCTGGACCTTGATGGTCACGGTTTTGGACGCTCGATCTGCCCACGCGACGGCGGTACCGTCCGGAAGGTTCACGTAGAGCCGATCCCTGCCATGCCGCTTCCACGGATTCACCGTGAGACCACTCATGTGTCGCCCCCCATGCGTTGCGTCCCCGCATACATGCCAGCACCTACCGGCTACGCCGACAAGAGCGCGAGGTCGTGGTGAGCTGTTACAGGTTTCTCTACCTCATCAAGGCACCCGCCGCGCACGGCGCGGCGCGCGCGGCCCGTCGCCCGGGCCTGCGCTCCTGTCTACGCCCCGCTCCAGCCCGACCGCCGTCCGCACGCCTGACGGCGCGGGTTGATGGGCAGCCGAAGCAGGACTTCAAGCACGGCAACCGTCACATGGCATGCGTAGCCACGAGCGCCGCCGACTGCGGCCAAGACGGGAGTCCCAAAGACGGCTAGCAGCGAGGGGAGCGGCGGCCCCTTGCGCAGCGTCGGCTGACTGCCGGGCCTGAGGAGGGCCGAGCGCCGTACCCCCGCCGTCACGGATGACGGGAGCGTGAGGCGACCGCACCACCGGGAATGGGCGGGCGGGGAGCAGCTGCTGCCGCGAAGTGGTGGCCGCCGGTGTGGTCGCTCCGCGTCGGTGCCAGTCTCGTCGTGGCACATGAGCGTGTCGGCTGAGAGGGGACCACGTTATGGGGCACCAAGAGGCGACGGCCGGCCGAGATGCTCAAAGTCGACCAGCTCGTGAATGCAGCTTGCCGAGTCGGAGGAATCGTGGGGCCATAGCTAGCGACCCAGTGCCCACAGCGTTGAGGAGACCGTCATCCAGCCTATCGGCGACCGCTGTACTCTCGCAGTGGGTCGACGTCGCAACCTGGGAAAGTTCCCACGACCGCAGGTCGGTTGCGGCAAGATCGAGGCATGGATAGTCCCAGCCGCCGTGGCCCCGTCCCCGCTTCCGTCATCAAGATCGCATTCGGGCGGTCCGCGAACAGATGCGCCTTCCCTGAGTGCCCACCCGTGACACTGGACAACGGCGTCCCCCTGCTTGAGGTTGCTCGTATTTCTTCCCTCTCGCCTGGCGGACCGCGGTATTCCCCCTCCCTAGCGGCGAGTGGAGGGGACTCCGTCGATAACGTCATAATTTTGTGCCCCACACACCACGCGCTTGTCGACAAAAACCCCGAAATTTTTTCCTCCGAAGAGCTTTTGAAGATGCGTGACGCGCACTTCGAGAGAGTTCGGCGCGGACTGTCCACCGCAATGAGGCGCAACACGTCAAATCGACTTACTGACCTGCTGGACGTCTGGGGTCAGAATCGAGGAAAGGACGATGAGGAATACTGGCAACGACTCTTTTCGGGTCATCCGGAGGCATTCTCTCTTGCGCTTGAGGGGCGAGCGTACACGCTGAGCAGCAAGTGTTACGTAGGGGGAAAATCTGTCGCCAATACGGGTGGTAACGTACTCGATTTTCTGGCCCAGCACGGCGGAAACGCGGCCCTTGTAGAGATAAAGACGCCTGCAACGAAATTGCTCGCCCCTCAGAAATACAGGGGAAATGTATACGCCCCGTCGCGCGAATTGGCGGGGTCGACGGTTCAAGTGCTCGAATACCGGCACAGTCTAGTTTCAAATCTCCCTGCCCTTTCTTTCGAAACGCCAGGCCTCAGAGCCACTCAGCCAATGGGAGTAGTGATCATTGGGGACCTGGAAGTGGAGGACTTGAATGAGGGAGGCCGTAGGTCGTTTGAGCTTTACCGCTCCTCGTTCAGAGACCTCAAGATTATGACCTACGATGAGCTTTTCGGTGGAATTCGTATGCTCGTGGAAATTTTGCAGGACTGATCCCGCTCTACTGTTGGAGTCGATTCACCCAAGCGGTGACACAAAAGCGTACGCCGCCATCAGGAGACATCTTGAGCGAGAGCAGTCGTGGCTTAATCTACATCCTCGCCAATCCCCACATCCCCGGATTGCTAAAGATCGGCCGAACCGCGAGGGAGTCGAATGAGCGTGCCAGGGAAATCTCGCGCGGAACGGGAGTGCCAGCAGAATACGAGGTAATTTACGACCAAGTGGTCAGCGACGCGGGGGCCGCAGAGAAGGAGCTCCACTCCCTACTCAGGGCTAATCGCGTAAATCCGCAGAGGGAGTTCTTTAGGATTTCAATCCGTGAAGCCATTCGCCACGTGCAAGAAACCTGCGCCCGCTACCCAGTAAATGAAGCGCGCGAGGCGGTCGAAATAGATGCTCTACCAGGGCTCGAAGACCGCATGCGGCGGTGGCTACGGCATGATCTCGTGGGAGTCAGATTCGTTCAGTATTCTGACCTCTGCCTAATCAAGTGGGTGATTCAGCCCGACTTTCGAAAGCTTGCGGCATTCGAGAACGTTTTCGACTTGGCGGTTATTGGGGACGAGCACGAGCGGTGCACACAGGACCGCGAACGCCATAACGGAGAATACCAGTGCGGGGGAGGGTATTTTTGTCCAGTCCATTATTCACCCAGGGAGAATTTTGAGCGATTCCTTGATCTTGACCTCTACTCGATGATTATGACAGGCCTCGAAATCCTCACCACCGAGGCCGCGGACTACGTTGCCCATCTATGGGAGGAGCGCCGAATCGAAGCGCCGAAGCGCCTTGGATGGAGCATCGTTGGCGCCAATTACTCCATGATGGGGCCAGAGGAAGAATGGCGCGAGATGCTTGCAAAGCATGGAATTTCAGACAGATCCATAAATGATGATGCTGAGATCATCTTCGAGTGAGTTCAGGTTTACCCTGGCCAAGCAAGCGGGCAAGAAATCCCCGAGGTCCTGAACGACAGGCGCCAGCACCCGAGGCAAGGCAGCGGGAGCGGGCAGAGCGGCTGGTGCAGTGGGGTGGCAGCGAGTACACGACGTTCACGAACTACGTGCTCGCACCGCGGGCTTGGCGCGAGTGGGTCAAGCACGGCAACTCGGCACTGCCTAGGCTCCGGCGACGCGTTGCTCGCGCCGAGGTGACCAAAGTGCCCGAGCAGCGGCCGGCTCCGGGCACCCCCGAGGCCAAGGATCTGTCTGATCTACAAGTACTTCGACGGACGCACGCACGATTTCGAGGCTGTCGCCTCTGCAGTCGCATCGCGTGTTCTGCGCGAAGCCGGCAACAGCTACGTCGAGGGGTGGCTCACACGACGATCCGGCGACGGAGGCGCAGACTTCGTCGGGCGACTCGACATCGGCAGCGGATTGGCCGGCACCAGTTTCGTCGTCCTCGGACACGAGAAATGCGTCAGTGTCGACACCCTCGTGACCGCCGAGCAGATCGCTCGCGTCGTCGCCAGGCTTCGGCGCGGCTGGGTCGGCGTGTACGTCACGACCGGCGCCTATTCCGTGCCCGCACAGACCGAGATGGTGGAAAACCAATGCCCAATCGTCCTCATCAACGGGATGGACCTGGCTCGGGAGCTCAGAAGCATGGCCCGGGAGGACCACGGAGGAGACCTCGAAGCCTGCATCAAGCACATACTGACCGTGCGGGAGACCGCGGCGCCCCGAAGAGATCTTGCTGGAGTAGCCGCCTGTGCGGCACGTGGCCTATTCGTGGACGGCGGAGGCATGCCGATGCACTCACACGCCTCTGACCAGCGGTAATGGGCGGGACGCACAGGGCCTCCGGAGCCGTGTGCGCAGGTTCGAATCCTGCCGGGGGCACTTCGCAGGAAGTGCCTGAAGACCCCGCCACCAGCGCAAATGCTGAGGACGGGGTCTTTTGCGTTGCGCAGCCGTATGCCGCCCTGAGCCGCCGTACGACAGGTTCTGTGGCCTTCGCGGCTGGGTCGGGTTGCATCGACACCGGTCAAGACCGTGCCGCGGCAGCGGGGTGGGGGAACGGGGTATGGCTTGGGGCGCTCGAGAGACCGCCGAGGAGCCGGCTCGGTCGGTGTAAGTGCTGCGAGGCCGCTGCAGAGCGTCGGACCACTGCACTTCGGCATGCCCGCCGACGAAGTCAGGGCCGTGCTCCCAGGAGTCCTTGAGTTGAGCCGCTTCTCGGCCGAACCCTTCTCCCCTGACATCTACGGCATACGACTCTCATCCAGCGGTGCCCCCTGTCTACGCATACTTTCGACGGCACCGGCCGGCTCGTCTGCGTAGCGGCTGATGCCGCTCATGACCCGCGCGTGCGCCTGAACGGACTGGAGCTGACGGGCCGTGTGCCGACCCTGCAAGAACGTGATCCTGAACCTCTGTTCGCGGGCGTCTTACAGGCCGCGGGGCAACCCGGGGATCGACGACGTCGGCATGGTCCTTCATATGCAGGACACCGCAAGCAGGGTGCTGACCCGGCCGGTGCTGGTGGGGCGCGAGCGAGCCGATCGTTGTACCGATGACGGGAGGTTCCGTACCGGAGTGCGAGTGGCTAGGTCGTCAGTGGTGCGTGTGGAACGGCTCGGATGTCCGGCCCCCGCCGGACACGCGATGAACCGGCCGCCGGGGTGGACTCCTCCGTTCTGGTTCCTTCGAACGCCTACTGCTCCCGGAGGGGCAGGGGACGTGAAACGGGGGGTGTCACCAGCGTTGACGCAGAGCACGGGGTGTCTCGCGTCGCGTAGGTGTCTGGCTCCGGCGGATACCTATCAACCTCTGATCTCTCGTACCAGGGTGTTGTTCTCGTCGCTCAGTTCAAGCTCGTAAGGGAACCCCAGGGAGCCCAGGAGTCGCCCCAGGCCGTCAAGGCGGAGGGGGTCGACCACGCCGTTGAGCAGGACGTCCGGGCCGTCGACCGGGTCGATCTCCAGCCGGCACCAGCTGGTCTCCAGCTCGTAGGCGTGCCACGACGAGGAACGGGATCTCCAGCCGGCACCGACGAAGCGCGCGGCTACAGCGGATGCGTCCCGCCGTGGAGCACGCCGTACACGTTGTTGTCCGTCTCCGCCCATTGCCGTTCGAGTTTTGGGCGCCCGCCGGATGTGTCCACGCCCTGAGTATGTCCTCCCCCACGACATGCTCGATGTGCGGCCTCGTCGTCCGTGCCCGGGTGGGGCCTCGTCGTGCGGGCAGGTGTCGGATGTCGGATGTCGGAAGCGCCAGGGCTCGGGGTTCCCGGCGTGGACTGGGGGTACGTCGAGAGGAAGCCCGTTCCGGGGGGTGAACCGCAGGCCGTCGCCGGTCTCGATGGGATGGGAGGCGGGCGGATCGTCCGGTGGAGCCCGGCAGGTGGGCCCGCAAGCGGTACGACAGCGTTCGGGTGACCATCGGAAAGGGATTGCGATCTTGACGCACGACGACGAGCTGCCGGGCCTGCTGGCGAGCGCGCGAGTGATTTTGTTCGACTTCGACGGCCCCCTCTGCGACGTGTTCGCCGGACTACCCGCGCCCCACATCGCGAGGCGGCTCACCGCGCTCGTCGCGGCCCAGGATCATGCGGCAGGCTCCACAGCGGAGCGGACGGACGATCCGCTCGAGGTCCTCCGCATCGCTCACGCGATCGACGCCGATCTCGGACGGAGAGTGGAGGCGGCGCTCACGGCCGCGGAGGTGGAGGCTGTCGCGGTCGCAGGGCCGCCGACTCCCGGTTCGGTCGCAGCGCTCGAGGCCGCACGCGTCGCGGGGCGGGCCGTCGTGGTGGTGAGCAACAACTCCGCCGAGTGCGTCCAGCGCTTCCTGGAACTGCACGGGCTGGAGCAGTACGTCGTGAGGATCGTCGGGCGCCCGGCAGGACAGCCCCATCTCATGAAGCCCAACCCGTTCCCGCTCATCACGGCGGCGGAGCAGGTGCACATGGACGTCACGAACTGCGTCCTGATCGGCGACTCGCTCACGGACATCCAGGCCGCGCACGCGGCAGGGACGACGGTCATCGGGTACGCCGACGAACCACACAAGGCCGACCTCTTCACCGACGCCCAGGCCGACGCTGTCGTCGAGGGCATGCAGACCATCGCCGACGCCCTCACCACGGCGTAGCCATCGTCGCGCGGGGCGATCCGGCGAGACCGACGACGGGCGCGCAGGCTCCTCGCATACGGCCGGCGACGCGTTCCGGACGCGGGGCCGCACCTGTCGGAGCGCACCCGGTGAGCTGCGTTGTCCGGCACCGCCCGTGGCTCCCGCCTGCCGCGGTGGGCGCACGGGCGGCTTAAGGCCGAGGGTGGGGCGGGGATCGCGTGACCTGGCCCTTCGGGTGCGCCACCATGAGCGGCATGGATCTTGAAGGGATAGCCGCGATGGCCGCAGCCGTCGTCGCGGGGATCGCGGTTCCCGCGAGCGTGCTGATCGGCCGGTGGCAGACGAAGGCGGCCCTGCGGGCGGCGGAAGCCACCAGTGAAGCGGGGCTGGCTCAAGCCAGGTCCGCTTACCAGGCGGCGCTCGACGCGGTCCGCGCCCAGGCGGACGCCACGCACCTCCAGTGGCGGCGCGGTATCCAGCGCGAGGCGTACGCCTCCTTCCTCCTTGCCGCCCATCGCGTGCAGGAGTTGGGCGAGCGCTGTGCCGCGGACAGCGAGCATGACCTTGCGGCGGAGAACGTGCGGGCCGGAAGGGCCGCCATGGAGGATGCGCTCGCGACCCTCAAGGGGGCCCAGACGATCATCGAGCTGGAAGGCCCCGACGAGGTCGCCGCCCCCGCCGCCGGGATGGCCGACGCCGCTCAGATGATGGCCTACCACCTCGGCAAGCAGGTGGCCTACGAAAGGGCGCGGGGCAAGCTCAGTCGGCTGACGGACGGCGCGGAGCCGGTCGTGAGCGCTGACGCCGTACGGCTCACGGAAGCGCTGGCCGGCCTCAGGTCCCCTGGCCCCGCGGACCGGGAGGAGCCGGACGGGCAGGCGACGCGAGGCTGCCGTGAGGCGTACCACGCACTGCCGTCAGGAGCCCTGGACGAGGAGGAGTTCGGTGCGCTGCTGGAAGGATGGTCGTCTCGTCCCCCGACCTCCAGCAGGACCTACCTCGACGCCGTCTGCCGATTCGGCGAGGCGGAGGCACGCTTCGTCCGTGCGGCCAAGGTCGAGCTGCACGGTCACTCTGCCTTCTGAACCCCGCCACGCACTGCGGCCTGCCGTGCTTTCCGGCTTCCCGCCTTCCCGGCCTTCCGGCCTTCCGGCAGGAACGGCCCCGCGTCCGGTACCGCTCGGTCCGGCAACACGGCGCCTCGCAGAACGTGTCTGCGGACAGCGCCGCCGGCGCTCGTGGCCGGGCCAGGACGAGGAGCGAAGGCGCCGGCCCACCCCGGCCCCCGCCCCCGACGATCACGCGAATGCGTGATGGCAGGCCGCGGGGCGGCAGGAATGCTCGGGGAGGAGAGTGACCGGGTCCTGCGGACAGGAGGCATGGCATGAGCCGTTCCACGAGTGCGGTCAGTGGTGGGCATCGGCGGGAGATCGGGGTGGCCGTCATCGGGGCGGGGGTGCTCGGGCTTGCCGTCGTGGACAGTTTGGTGCGGCGTGGGGTCGACGTCACCTGCTTCGACGGGCGGCCGCCCGGCAGCGGGTTGTCCGGGGGGCTCACGCGGACGTTTCGGCATCGTCACGACGACGAGCGGCATGTGTCCATGGCCGTCGACGGGCTCGCCGGGTTCCGGGAGTGGGAGCGGCGCAGTGGGCGGGTGCTCGTCGGGTCGGAGACCGCCGTCTACAGCGGGATGGGGCCCGCCGATGTGAAGGGGCTCGCGCTGCACGGCGTGGAGCACCGGTTCGTGGAGGCTTCCCGGCAGGACGAGGTGTTCCCCGGACTCTCGCCTGTGGACGGGCCGTTGCTCATCGATGAGAAGGCCGGGGCGATACGGGCCCGGAACACCATCGACGCGCTCGTGGAGTGGGTCGGCGACCGGATCGTGCAGGCCGACATCCACAGCGTGACCGTGCCCCGGGACGGCGACGGGGTGGAGATCCAGACCACCGAGGCCATCTACCGCGCCCGCCATGTCGTGATCGCCGCCGGAACCGCCGTGCCCAGGCTCGCCCGGGGGGTGGGCATCAACATTCCGCTCCAGTCCCGGCTGCACGTACGGCCGCACTTCCGGATCCGCGGGTACGAGCCGGGGCGGACGCGGCCGCTGCCCTGCTGGGTCGACCGGGCCGGCATCTGGGGCGAGACCGTCTACGGCTCCCCCATCGGCGACACCGGGAAGTACGTCATCGGGCGCATCGGCGTCGACGTCGACATCCCCTTCGGGCCGGACGGAGTCCTGCCCGAGGGAAGCAGCACCCTCGTCGAGGCCCAGCGGATCGTGGACTACGTCGAGCGGGCCCTGCCCGGGCTCGACCCCGAACCGGTCGGCGTACGGGTGTGCGTCATGACCAAGCTGCCCGCCGGGAGCGACGCGCTGCGCGCCTGGCACACCGACGGGGTCACCGCCGTCGCCGGGCACAACCTCTTCAAGATGGCCCCCGTCCTCGGGGAGCTGCTCGCCGACGCGGCGCAGGACAACGCACTGCCCGAGCGGCTCGTCGACGCCGGCGCCGGCGCCCTGGACCCGCTGTGAGCCGAGGGATCGCCGTCCTGGGCGGTACGGGCAACATCGGCCGTGCGCTGCTGCGTGAGCTCGACGGCCTCGGGCACCGGGCCGTCGCGCTGGTCCGGCCCGGGCGGGGTCCGGCGGTGGCGGAGTACGCCGACCCCGTCGAGGTGGAGACGGAGGGAGCGGACGGGTTCGTCCGGGCCCTCAAGGGGTGCGCGGCGCTGTTCCTGCTCACCCCGTTCCATCCCCGCCAGGACCTCCTCCAGCGGAGGGTCGCCCGCGCCGCGGCGGACGCCGGCGTCGGCCATGTCGTCAAGGTCTCCGCCCTCGGCGCCGATCCCGCCTCACCGGTGCTCGTCCACCGTCAGCACGGGCTCGCCGAACAGGCCCTGGCCAGGCTGGGACTTCCGTACACCTCCCTGCGTCCCAACGCCTTCATGCAGAACGCCGCCCAGTGGCTGCCCACCATCGCCTCCCGGGGAGCCGTGATCCTGCCCGCCGGGCGGGCGCGCGTGAGCATGGTCGACGTGCGGGACATCGCCGCGGCCGCCGCCGTGCTGCTCACCGGGCCGCCGCCCGGCGAGGGGGGCGTGGTGTACGAGCTGACGGGGCCCGAGGCGATCGGGTACGCCGAGGTGGCGGCCGCCCTGTCGGCCGCCGCAGGGCGGGAGATCCGCTACCTCGACGTCCCGCCGTCACGGGCCGCGGAGGCGATGCGCGCGAGTGGCGTCCCCGCCTGGGCGGTCGAGGCGCGGCTCCAGCTCTACGCCACCTACGTGGCGGGCGAGGCGGAGACGGTCACCGGCGCGGTGAAGGAGCTGACCGGGCGGGAGGCGCGGTCGTTCGCCGCCTTCGCCGCCGAACTGGCTCCCCGGCTGAAGGGGGAGGGTCCGTGACAAGGGTCGTGGTCATCGGTGGGACAGGGGTGCTCGGACACGCCCTGGTGCCCCGTCTGCTGGACCGCGGACACGCGGTCACCGTGCTCTCTCCCGGCTCCCGTCCCGCGCCGGCCGGTGCCGAGCGGGTCGTCGCGAGCCTCCTCGACATCCCGGGCGAAGACCTGGCGGGCGTGCTGGCCGGCGCCGAGGTCCTGGTGAACGCCGCCACGGCGGTACCGGCCGATCCCGCCGCTCCCGGAGCCTGGGAGGTCAACACCCGGCTGCGGGAGGAGGGGACGCGCAGGCTGGTCGAGGCCGCGCGCGCCGCCGGCGTCCGGCATCTCGTGCAGATGAGCATCACCATGGTCTACCCGGACGGCGGCGACCGGCTCCTCGACGAGTCCACGCCGTTCGACGCCGATCCGGCGCGGGGCGCGCTCGTCGAGCCCGTCCGCGTCATGGAACGAGCCGTGCGGCGGGAAGCCGGGGACGGCCCGGACTGGACCGTTCTGCGCGGCGCGCGCTTCGCGGGGCCAGGCACGGTCCAGGACGTCCAGCGCCGGCGCCTGCTCGGCGGGACCCTGCCGATCGCGGGTGACGGCTCCTCGTGGCTCTCGATGGTGCACGTCCGCGACTTCGCCGCCGCCGTCGCGGCCACCGTGGAGGTCCGGCCGCCCGGCATGGTGTTCAACATCGCCGACGAGCCGCTCCGGGAGCGGGAGTACGTGGAGCGGCTCGCGCGCGCGGTGGGCGCGCCGCCGCCGGCCCGTGCCCGCGACCTCGCCCCCGAGCTGCCCTCGCAGCGGGTGAGCAGCGCCGCCGCCCATCAGGTCCTCGGCTGGAGGCCCGTCACCGGCATCTGGGGGGAGGCGTGACGAGCGTGGACGTCGCTCCCGGCACCCTGGTCGTCTTCGCCGACCTCGGCTGCCCCTGGGCCCACCTCGCGGTCCACCGCCTGCACACCACACGGGCCGCGCTCGGCCTCGACGCACACGTCCGCTTCGACGTCCGCGCCTTCCCACTGGAACTCGTCAACGAGATGTCGACGCCGAAGCTGATCCTGGACGCCGAGACGCCGGTGGTCGGCGCGCTGGAGCCCGGCGCCGGCTGGCAGATGTGGCAGCGGCCGTCGTACGAGTACCCCGTCAGCACCCTGCTCGCCATGGAGGCCGTGGAGGCCGCGAAGGAGCAGGGCCTGCGGGCGAGCGAACGGCTCGACCGGGCGCTGCGCGTCGCGCTGTTCGGGCAGAGCCGGAACATCACGATGCGGCACGAGATCCTGGCCGTCGCGGCCGAGAGCGGCGTGGACGCCGACGCGTTGAAGGGCGCGCTGGTCCGGGGGCGGGCGCGCGCCGCGATCGAGGAGCATCTGGAGGTCTCGCTCGGCGGGGAGGTCCGGGGCAGCCCGCACGTCTTCGCCCCCGGCGGGCTCGGCGCCCACAACCCGGGCGTGGAGCGGCACTGGCTCGGGCGCGAGGGGGCCGGCTTCCCCGTCGTCACGAAGGACGAGCCGGGGGTGGTGTACGAGAGCCTGCTGCGGCGCGCCGCGGAGGGCGGTGACGGCGACTGACCCGGGTGGGGCCCGGTGCGGGACCCGCGCACGACCTCGCCCACCGCCCCCGGGCACGACCTCGCCCACAGGGCACGGCCCAGCGCAGGACCCCGAGCACGGCGCACGTACACGGCCCCCGGACACGGCCCTGCCCGCGACCGGCCCAGGATCCGTACCGCCTCGTGCGACGTCGCCACCACCTCCGGCCCCGAGACGGCCCCGCTGCCGGCCTCCCTCCGCCCCCTACCGACACCGAGACCGCCCGCCGGGAACCCCCGGCGGGCGGTCTCGTCTCGTCCCGTCTCCGTGGACCGAAGCCCTCCGGAGCCCCTACTCGTCGACGATGAACATGCCGAACTCCTCGGCCCGTTGCATCACCAGCTGCTCGTACCCCACCGGCTCCGCCGGGCGTTCCAGGCCGGGTACCACCGGCTGGCCGATCTCGAAGAAGAAGTTCTCGAAACCGGCGGGGGCCAGGACGAACAACAGCTTGGTGATCTTGCTGGAGTCGTTCCGGAACTTGTGCTTGGCACCCCGCGGAATGAAGATGAACGCCCCGCTCTCGGCCTTGATGACCTCGTCCCCGGACGCCACGGTGAGTTCGCCGTCGAGCAGGTAGAAGATCTCGTCCGCGTCGTTGTGGATGTGCATCGGCGGACCGTTGTCCGGGGCGATCTCGCCTTCCAGCATGGTGAACCCGGGGCCGGTGGTGCTCTTGCCGGCCTTCATCGTGTACTTGTCGCCCTGCAGCGCCCAGACACTCGGGCCTTCGCCCGGGGCTACGTACGTGATCTGTTCCGAACCGGTTCCGGCGCCCTGCGGGCCCCACGGGATGCTCATCGGCGTCCTCACGCTCGTCGCGTCCATGCCGCGATCCGTCTCTGCCGGAATCCAGTGAACCGGGCGCCCCGTACGCCGGGCATCACGTGATCACGTGATGTGTCGGCGCTCCCCGCGATGACATCTTCCCCGAGCAACCACCAAGACGATGCTCGACGCTTTGACGATCTTTAGGGGGAACCATGACCTCGGTATCGCGCCGGAGGCTCCTCACCGGTACCGCGGCCGTCGTGGGCGCCACGGCACTGACCTCACCGGCCGGCGTGACCGCCGCCCAGGCCGCCGCGCCCGCCGCCGCGGGGACGGCCGGGACCACGGAGACCGGCGCCGTCGCGCGCGCCCTGACCGTGGGCCCGCAGGACGTCCGCTACTCCGGGCTGACCAGCGGGCAGAACCAGCTGTTCCACAGCCGTCCGGACAGCGTCCGCCTGCCCCGCTCCACCGCCCAGGTGGTCGCGGCCGTGCAGGAGGCGGTGAGCGCGGGCAAGCGGCTGAGCGTGCGCGGCGGCGGTCATTGCTACGAGGACTTCGTCGACCACCCGGACGTCAAGGTGATCATCGACATGTCCGGGATGCGGAAGATCGACTACGACCCCGCCCACCGGGCCTTCGTCGTCGAGGGAGGGGCCACGCTCGGGGAGACGTACTACGCGCTGTTCCGGCAGTGGGGCGTGACCCTGCCCGGTGGCGCCTGCTACTCGGTGGGCGTCGGCGGACACGTCCAGGGCGGCGGGTACGGCAACCTGAGCCGGCTGCACGGTCTGGTCGTCGACTACCTCTACGCCGTCGAGGTCGTCGTCGTGGACCCCGACGGCCGGGCCCGCGCCGTCGTCGCCACCCGCGAGGCGGGCGACCCGAACCGCGACCTGTGGTGGGCGCACACCGGTGGGGGCGGCGGCAGCTTCGGCGTCGTGACGCGCTACTGGTTCCGCTCCCCCACCGCGACCGGCACGGACCCCTCGGCTCTGCTGCCCGCGCCCCCGACCGACGTCCTGGTGACCTGGCTCCAGTGGCCGTGGGCGCAGCTGACGGAGGCGCGTTTCGCCCGTCTCGTACGGAACTACGGCGTCTGGAACGAGCAGAACAGCTCGCCGACCTCG
Organism: Streptomyces sp. NPDC036822; assembly: GCF_055609145.1. Classification (NCBI taxonomy): domain Bacteria; kingdom Bacillati; phylum Actinomycetota; class Actinomycetes; order Kitasatosporales; family Streptomycetaceae; genus Streptomyces; species Streptomyces sp. NPDC036822. The sequence goes on along the minus strand of NZ_JBVJPY010000002.1, from coordinate 239,295 downwards.
CCGTACAAGGGGCTCACGGCCCGACTGGAGCCGGGGCCGAAGGCCGGCGGCAGCGTGCTGCTCTCCATACAGATGGACACCGCCGTGCCGAACGCCCGGCAGCTCCTGCTCGACTTCGTCGCGGCCGTCAACGACGGGGTGGGGATCACGCCGGTGGAGTACCAGGAGCTGCACCAGCTGCCCTGGTTCCAGGCCACGGGGTGGCCCGGCTTCTGGATGAGCAACCCGACCGACCGCTACAAGTACAAGTCGAGCTACCACCGCCAGGGGCTGACGGACGACCAGATCGGCGGCCTCCACCGGGTGCTCACCGACTCGGACTACGACCATCCGGCCTTCGTGGTGTCGATCGCCGCGCACGGCGGGCAGGTCAACGCCGTGGCGCCGACCGCCACCGCGCAGGTGCACCGCGACAGCGTCCTGAAGCTGCTCTGGGGCACGGCCTGGGGCAACCCCAGTGACGACGCGAAGCACTTCGCCTACATCCGGCGCGCGTTCTCGACGGTGTACGCCTCGACGGGCGGTGTCCCGGTGCCGAACGCCGTGACCGACGGCTGCTACATCAACTACGCCGACGGGGACCTCACGGACCCGGCGTGGAACCGTTCCGGGGTGGCCTGGCACGACCTCTACTGGAAGCAGAACTACCCCACGCTCCAGCGCGCGAAGTCGCGCTGGGACCGGCGCGACGTCTTCCGTCACGCGCAGTCGATCCGGCTGCCCCACACGGTCTGACGCCGCCCGCGACGAGGGCCGGGCCCCCTCCCTCCCGGGGCCCGGCCCTCGTTCCGTCATTCCGGCGGAATGCGGTACGCCGCTTCGCGACGGTCATGTGCCGTACGCGGCACCGGAATTACCGGCCCGCATTCCCGCATCACGCCGATGCGGGATTCCGGAAAGAGCCGCTCCCACATCACGTGGATCCGGGATCCGGAATCGGCGGGCGCTGTGTAGAAAGGAGATCGCGCAACGCCATCTGCCCCGATCAGCCGGTGCGAGGACGACGCATGTCAGTAGCGGTGAAGAAGTTCGGCGGGAGTTCGCTGTCGACTCCCGGAAGAATTCGTCAGGTCGCGGAGATGGTCGCCCGCTTCCGCGACACGGGCCGCCCGACGGTGGTGGTGGTCTCCGCCCGCGGGGACAGCACGGACGAGCTGCTCGCCGCGGCGCTGGAGCTGCACGCGGCCCCGGCGGCGCGGGAGACGGACCAGCTCCTGGCGACCGGTGAGAACGCGTCCGCCGCGCTGCTGGCCATGGCCCTGCACGACCAGGGGGCGCCGGCGGTGTCCCTGACCGGCCCCCAGGCCGGAATCCGGGTCTCGGGCAACCACGGCGCCGGGATGATCGCCGAGATCGACCCGGCCCGCATCCTCGCCCATCTGCGCCGCGGCCAGGTCGTCGTGGTCTCGGGCTTCCAGGGCGAGGACGCCGAGGGAGACGTGATCACCCTCGGCCGGGGCGGTTCGGACACGACGGCGGTGGCCCTCGCGACCGCGCTCTCGGCGGCGAGCTGCGAGATCTACACCGACGTCAAGGGGATCTACACCGCCGATCCCCGGGTGGTGCCCGAAGCGCGGGTGCTGTCCACGATCGACGCCGGGGTGATGGCGGAGATGGCCTTCGCCGGCGCCCAGGTGATGCACTCGCGCGCGGTGGAACTGGCCGCCTCGCACGCGATCGACGTCGTGGTCCGCGGGACGTTCACGACGGAACCCGGAACCACCATCCTCGGACGGAGCATCGACGTGCTCGAATCACAGGGATCGATCACCGCCGTCACCCATGACACCGACATCGTGATGGCCCTCACCCGCTCGCGCCGGCCCCGGGACGGCCTGGCCGCCGACATCCTGACCGAACTGGCGCGGGACTCGGTCCCGGTCGACCTCCTGTCCTGGGGGGCGCCGGACGGCCACGGCTTCCGGATGGGCTTCGCGCTGCACGGCAGCCGACTGGCTCCGGCCCGCGAGGCGCTGGGCCGGATCGCGGCCGGTCTCGGCTGTGACACGGAGGTGGACGAGAAGGTCGGCAAGGTGTCGCTGGTCGGCGTGGGCCTCCTCAACCGGCCGGACTACACGGCCCGGATGCTGGCGCTGCTCTCCCGGATGGGGGTGACGCCGAGCTGGGTGTCCTCCACCCAGCTGCGGGTCTCCGTGATCGTCCCGCTGGACCGCGTCCTGGAGGCGGTCACGGCGCTCCACCAGGAATTCGGCCTCGGCCGCGACGACCTCGACACCCCCTCCATGGCCGCGGTGTGACAGAAGGAGAAGCCGCATGACGCAGAATCGATCGTTCGGAGCCCGATTACGTACCAAGAAGCTCTTCCGGCACGCGCCGGATCGTCTGCTGGTCGTCCCCCTCGACCACTCCGTCACCGACGGCCCCATCGCACCGGCCGACGAACTGAACCGGCTGGTCGCGCAGTTGGCGGGCAACGGCGTGGACGGGGTGGTGCTGCACAAGGGGACGCTGCGCCAACTGGATCCCGAGCCGTTCACCAGAACCTCGCTGATCGTGCACCTGAGCGTGAGCACCGTGCACGCCCCGGATCCGGACGCCAAGTACCTCGTCAGCGACGTGGAGAGCGCGCTGCGGCTCGGCGCGGACGCGGTCAGCGTCCACGTCAACGTGGGCTCGGCCGGGGAGGCCCGGCAGATCGCCGACATGGCCGCCGTCGCCGACACCTGCGACCGGTGGAACGTACCGCTGCTCGCGATGATGTACCCGCGCGGTCCCGAGATCGCCGATCCCCGGGACACCGCCCTGGTCAAGCACGTGGCCACGCTCGCCGCCGATCTGGGGGCGGACCTGGTCAAGGTGCCCTGCCCGCGCACGATGTCCGGCCTCGCCGAGGTGGTACGGGCCTGCCCCGTGCCGGTCCTGGTCGCCGGCGGGCCGCCCGCGGCCTCCACGGACGAGCTCCTCGACCATGTGGCCGCCGTCCTCGACGCCGGGGCCACTGGCCTCGCCATGGGGCGCAACATCTTCCAGTCCTCCGAGCCGGGCAAGCGCGCCGGCCGGGTCGCGGACCTGGTGCACGCCCCTCGGGGCGTGGCCGCCGGTTCCGCACTGCTCACCGCCCGTCCCGCCTGAGAACAGCGAGACCCGAGGAACGCTCCAGAATCCTGAGGAAGAGGAACATGAAGCTCTGCTGGCTCGATCTGCGCACGAAGAACGAACTGACCCCGGCGATCCTGGAAGAGGCGGTGCACCAGCGGATCGACGGAGTGGTCGCGTCCTCCGTCGAGGACCTGGCCGATCTGCCGCCCACGGTGAAGAAGGTGCTCTTCCCGCGCGGCGCGGCGCTTCCCGAGGACTTCGGTGATGCCGACGTGGTCGTCGTGAACCCGGCCGAGCACGGTGACCCGGCGGTGCTGGCCGCCCGCCACCCCGAGGTCGAGTTCGGCCGGTACGTGGAGATCGTGGACGCCGAGACGCTGGAGGTGGCCTGCCGTTCGGCGGCCACCGAGAAGTGGAGCGTGCTCTGGTTCCGCGACCCGACGAAGATCCCGCTGGAGATCGTCATCGCGGCCGGCAAGGCGGCGAAGGGCACCGGCAGCCTCATCACGATCGCGCAGGACGTCGAGGAGGCCGAGATCATCTTCGGTGTCCTGGAGCTCGGTTCGGACGGCGTGATGCTGGCCCCGGCGCGGGTGGGCGACGCGACCGGCCTCAAGGCGGCGGCCGTCTCCCGGACGCCCGACCTGGAGATGGTGGAGCTGACCGTCACCGGCAGCACCCACATCGGCATGGGTGAGCGGGCGTGCGTCGACACCGTCACGCACTTCCGTCAGGACGAGGGCATCCTGGTGGGCTCGCACTCCAAGGGCATGATCCTGTGCGTCAGCGAGACCCATCCGCTGCCGTACATGCCGACGCGGCCGTTCCGGGTGAACGCCGGCGCCATCCACTCGTACACGCTGTCCCAGAACTCCCGGACGCACTACCTGAGCGAGCTGAAGGCCGGCAGCAAGGTGCTGGCGGTGGACGTCAAGGGCCAGACCCGGCTGGTGGCGGTGGGCAGGGTGAAGATCGAGAGCCGGCCGTTGCTGTCGGTGGACGCGGTCGCCCCCGACGGGACCACGGTCAACCTGATCCTGCAGGACGACTGGCACGTCCGGGTCCTCGGTCCCGGCGGAGTGGTGCACAACAGCACCGAGCTGAAGCCCGGGGACGTCGTCCTCGGCTACCTTCCGACCGCCGACCGGCACGTGGGCTACCCGATCGAGGAGTTCTGCCTGGAGAAGTAGGCCGGACGGCCCGGAGCCGCGCTCGCTCCGGAACGAACGACGGTGGCCCGCCGCGGGAATTCCGCGGCGGGCCACCGTCGTTCGTTCCGTTCCGTGGACGTGCTCGGGTTCTGCCGTCCTCGCCTAGGCGGGGACCGCCACGATGACGCTCGTGGAGGACCGGGTGGGACGGATCTCCTTGAGCCGGAAGCCGGCCCGCTCGAAGAGGTCCACGAACTCCGACTCGGTCCGCAGGTGCCCGGTGAGCAGCGACAGCATCACGATGTCCTCGAACTTGCCGAAGTGCGGGGTGTCGCCCTCCGGGATGACCTCGTCGATGACGATCAGCTGCCCCGAGTCGCCCAGCGCGCGACGGATGTTGCGCAGCATGGCGACGGCGTCCTCGTCGTCCCAGTCGTGGATGGTCCAGGACACGACGTACGTGTCCCCGCCCTCCGGCACCGAGGTCAGGAAGTCGCCGCCGACGCACTCGGCGCGGTCCGAGACGCCCAGCTCGGCCAGGACGGCCTCGGCCTCGGGGACCACCCGGGGCAGGTCGTAGGCGACCGCGGTCATCCGCGGGTAGCGCTGCAGCAGGGCGCCCACGAGCCGGCCCCGGCCCGCTCCGACGTCCACGAGGCGGCGGACGTCGGAGAGGTCGTAGACGTCCAGGACCCCGGAGTTCACCATCACCGACATGCTGCTCATGGCGCTGTTGAAGACGGCCGCGAGCTCGGGACGGGCGGCGAAGAAGGTCCACCAGTCGGTGCCGTGCACCTCGTCGAAGGACGGCTTGCCCGTCCGCAGGCTGTGTGCCAGCGACCCGAACGCCCGCTGCCGCTCGGGCAGTCCGACGTACCGCGCCAGGTCGCGCATCGAGCCGGGTACGTCGCTGCGGAGCGTCGCCGCCAACGGGGTCAGGCCGAAGGTCCTCGGCTCGACCTCGGTGAAGACGCCGACGCTCGCGAGCGCCCGCAGGCCCCGGTAGAGCGCCCCGGGGTCGGTCTCGGTCAGCTCGGCGATCTCGTCGACGTGCCGGACCTCGTCGCCGATGGCGTCGGCGATGCCCAGTTCGGCGACGGCGACGAGGAGCTGGCTGACGAGGGAGCCGTAGAGCATCTCGTACATCCGGACCGGCGCCGGCACGTCGCCGGTCGGTTCGGAGCCCGGCGGCCGCGTGCCGGGGAGGTGCGCGCCGGGGGCGTGCGTGGCCGGTGGTTCGTCGCCACCGGGCTGTCGGGGGGCTGTCATGGCCTGTTCTCCTCCGCGACCCGTCCGGGTCGGATCAGGACGTCGGCGAAGTGCTCGCGCAGGCTGCGCTTGAGCACCTTGCCCGTGGCTCCGGTGGGGAAGTGCTCCGGTTCGGTGGCGAGTACGGCGCCGCTGAGGGCGGTCAGCCCTTTCGCGCTCAGCGCCGTGTTGAGCCGTTCGAGCAGGTCGCCGGGGGCGCTCGCGCCCGGCCGGAGCCGGACGGTGGCGAACGGGACCTGTCCGCCGCCCGGCTCGGGGGCGTTGACGGCAACGACGGCGCAGTCGGCCACCTCGGGGCAGCCGATCATGACGGCCTCCTCCATCGGGAGGCTGTAGACCGGTCCCCGGACGGTGTGGATGACGTCGGGCACCCGGTCCACGTGGAAGAACCGTCCGTCGTGGTCCTGGTAGACGATGTCGCCGGTGAGCCAGTAGCCGGAGACGGAGGACTTCTGGGTGAGGGCGGTGTCGCCCCAGTACCCGGCGGTCCTCGTGGGGGTCTTCACGCCCAGCCGGCCGGGCCGGCCGGGGCCGAGGATCCGGCCGTCGTCGTCGAGGACGACCGCCCGCCGGACGACGCGGACGGGTGTGCCGACGCAGCGGTCGTAGTCCTGCTTCTCCGGCTCGCTGACCTTGCGGAACAGCGCCATCCCCATCTCGGAGGAGCCGAGGCCGTCGACGAACCGCGAGCCGGGGCGGTCGCCGGTCCGAGCGCCGAGCCGGGCGCCGAGGCCGGAGCCGAGCCGGGAGGCGAGCCCGGTCCGGAGTCGGGAGCCGAGCGTGCCGGGCCGGAGGACGGCGGCAGGCCGGCCCGGTCGCCGGCCGTGCCGGATCAGCTCCTTGATGTGCGCCTCGTGGGCGGAGTCACCGGTGTTGATCCAGGTGTGGACGTCGCCGAGGGCCGAGGGCGACAGGTCGAGCGTGGCCAGCTCGGCCCAGGTCTGGGGGAACGCCACCACCATCGTGGGCCGGAACCAGCGGGCCGCCTCGTGCACGGCCTCCCCCGAGCTGTCGGCCATGACCAGGGTGGGCAGGCCGAGCAGGGTCGCGGTCATCAGATAGCTGATGCCCGCGGAGTGCGTCTGCGGGAGCGCGGTGAGCAGCCGGTTGCTCGCCGCGTCGGGGAAGCTGAGCAGCCGGTGGCGCTTGCCGAGGAAGAACTGCCGGTGCCCGAAGGTGACGGCCTTCGGCGGTCCGGTCGTGCCGGAGGTGTGGCAGAGCATGACCAGGTCGTCGTCGCCGTGCCGGTACGGGAAGACTCCCGGCAGCGAGGGCCGGGCGGGCCGCCGGCGCGGGAACGCGCCCAGCTCCTTCTCGAACGCCAGGTTCTTCGGCAGGGCGCCGGAGGCCCGCAGCCGGTCGAGCCCGTCGGCCGTGGCCACCACCCCGACCGCGCCGACGCGGCCCAGGTAGTCGGCCGCGACCTCGGGCCTCATCCGGCCGTTGACCAGCGCGGCGATGGCGCCCAGGGAGCTGAGCGCCAGGAAGTGCAGGAAGGCGTCGACGCCCTCGCCGGCGTAGACGCCGACGGGGTCGCCCTTCCTGACGCCCGCCTTGTGGTACCAGGAGGCGTAGGCGTCGCGTATCTCGGTGAGCCGGTCGAGGCTGAGCCGCTCGACCTCCTCGTCGTCCTCCTCGCCCCGGACGCCCGGGTGACCCGGGTCGCCCGCCGCGCCGCCCCCGGCACCGCCCGCGCGCTGCGCGAGCAGGAACGGTGCCGAAGGGGCGGGGCTGACGGCGCGGGCGTGGTCGAGGAAGCTCCCCACCCCGAGGGCGGGGTCGGCCAGGAGCCGGAGCCTCGCGCGCAGTGGCATCCGTGCGGCCGGCGCGAGCCCCATGCTGATGACACCCGTGTTGTCGCGCATGCGTTCCTTTCCGCTTCGGGGACCGGTCGGATCGGATCAGCCCTCGTAGACGGTCAGCTCGTACCCGTCGGGGTCCTTGAACTGGAACTCACGGCCGCAGAAGCCGTCGCACGGCGGCTTGGTGATGGTGACGCCGTGCTCGGCCACGATCTTGGCGAGACCGTCGGGGTCCTCCGCCTTGATCCACACCACGACGCCCCAGCCGAGCTCGGGCACGGCGTCGAGGTCGATGGTGGCCTGGCGCAGCGCCAGCTTGATGGGCGCGGTCTCGAGGACGGCGGCGGTGGGGACCTTGGAGTCGGTCTCCTTGAAGCCGACGACCTCGGTGTAGAAGCGGCGGGACCGCTCGACGTCACGCACCTGGAGCGTGAGGAAGTTGGGGCCGATCGCGTTCGTCATGGAATGCCTCTCCACGGATCTGTGGGCCAACGGGCTTTCGACGGGCCCCAGTCTGTTGGCGGGCGACGGGCCCGGACATCACGTGTTCTCGTGAACTCCCGTACGGCGGAAAGGTCCCGGGTGTGCGGGATGACATTCCGCCGTACGGGAGGAGCGGACGTGCGGGACGAGCGGCAGTACGGGAGGAACGGCCGTACGGGACGAGCGGCCGTACGGGACGAGCGGACCCACGGAGGAGCGGACGTACGGACGGGCAGGCGTGCGGGCGCGGTGACCGGACCGGCCGGAGCGCCGTGGGAGCGCACTGACGGGACCGGCCGGAGCGGACGTGCGGACGTGCGGGCGTGCGGGCGTGCGGAGGAGCCGCGACCGGGCCGCCCGATGGGCCTCAGACCGTCTCGTCGAGGGGCAGCGCCTCGTGGGTCAGGACCTGGCGGGTCAGTTCGACGCGGCTGGTCACGCCCAGCTTGGTGAAGCTGTGCCGCAGATGGCTGTCCACCGTGTGCCGGGACAGGAACAGCCTCTCCGCGACCTCCCGGTTGGTCAGTCCCTCGGCCACGAGCCGTACGACGCGCAGCTCGGACGGCGTCAGCTGGTCCCACCGCGCCCGCTGCCCGCCGGCCGGGCCGGGAGCGCGGTCCCGGACCCTGGTCCGGTCCGCCGTCCGGTCCCTCCCGGCCCCGCGGTCCCGCACCCGTGGCGTGGGCCGCGGGCCGAGCGAGCGCAGCGTCTTGCTCACGCGCAGAGCGTCGCCGCGGGCACCGTGGGTCGTGTACTGCCCCAGGGCCTCGTTCAGGAGCGTCACCGCGGCGCTCCGTCCGCCGTGGTGCTCCTCCGCCAGGGCGAGGTCCTCGGTCGCGGCGGCGAGCGCGAGCGGCCGGGGCCCGGACCGGTAGTGCCGCACGGCGGTGCGCAGCCGGCCGACGTCGCCCCGGAGCACGCCCTCGGCGTGGGCCGCGGCGGCGACGGCGGAGGTCACCGTGGGGTTGCGGGTCGCGACGAGGCGGGCGGCCTCGGCCACGGCGACGGCCCGGTCCGAGTCCCCGATGCGCAGGGCGGTACGGACCAGGCAGGCGCCGGCGTGCGGTTCCTTGGTCAGCAGCAGGGGCCGTCGGGGAAGTCCCGAGTACACGTGGGAGAGCGTGTCGATCGCGGTGTCCTGCTCCTCGGTGGCGGTGTGCAGCAGGGCAGTGACCCACGCCAGGTCCTCGAGGGCGGCTCCCGTGGCGCTCGCCGCGAGCGGGTGGGCGATGCCCACGTGGCGCCGGGCCAGGGAGAGTTCGTTGCGGTGGATCGCCACCCGGGTGCGCAGGGCGAGCGGCCCGACGCCGAGCGAGGGCACGGCGAGCCGTTCGGCGATGCGTACGGCCGTGGCGGCCTCGGCGTCGGCCTCGTCGAGCTTGCCCGCGGCGAGTTTGAGCTCGGCCCGGTGGTAGTGCCACATCGGCAGGACCCAGCGCAGGGCCGCGTGGTCGGAGGGGGCGCACTCCTCCGCCAGGATCGCCTCCGCCTGGTCGAACTGGTCGGAGGCGGTGAGCGCGACGGCCAGCCAGAGCCTGTGGTGGCCGGTGTCGGCGATGTGCCCGTGGTCGTAGGCGACGCGCAGGGCCTCGCGGGCGTCCGCGACGACCTGTCCGTGGCGGCCCTGCGCCCGGTCGGCGGAGTAGCGCACCGTCGTGCGGTAGATGAGGTCGGCGTACCGGCTCGTGTGCGGGGCCTCCGTGGCGCCGATGGGCCGGGCGCCTGCGCGGGGCGCCCCGCCGGTGGGGGCGGGCCGTCCGGTGTGCGTGTGCCGGCCGTCCGGGTCGCGGAGGCCGGTGGTGCCCATCAGGTGGACGGCGTCGGCCATGAGTTCGGGGTGGATGGGCTCGGCCCGCTCCTGCGTCCACGCGGACCAGGTGGCCCATGCGTCGAGGTCCGGCCGCCCGGCAGGCTCGGCCGGCTCCGCCCGGTCCGCCCACGCGTCCCGGTCCGCTTCCGGGGTGGCGGCGGCCGCGGCGAGGGGGAACCACTCGGCCCGCCGATCCGGATCGGCCTGGCCGGCGGGACCGGTCGCGCCTGCCCCGCCCGTGAGGCCGGCCACGCCGTGCCCGGACGGTCCGATGCCCGCGGCCTGTCGCGACGCCGCCGGTTCGGCGGCTCCGGGCGCCGGCTGCTTCTGGCTGCGGATCAGGTGGTCGACGAACTCGGACGCCGATCGCCCCTCCCGCCAGACGGCGGCGGCCGCCTCCCGGTGCAGTGCCGTGCGTACGGGTTCGGCGAGGCGGACGTAGAGCGCCTCGCGGACCAGCGGGTGCCGGAAGGTGATCGTCGGCCCCTCCCCCACCAGCACGGATGCGGCGATCAGCTCGCCGATGACGGGCAGCAGTTCCACGGGGCTGCGGCCGAGCAGTCCGGCCGCCTCGTGGACGGAGAAGCTCGGCCCGAGGACGGCCACGGCGTCCAGCATCCGGCGGCTCTCGCAGGAGAGGTCGCGCAGATGGTGGTCGACGGCCCGCAGGAAGCAGGGGGCCGGCTCGTCGTCGACGAGGACGGCGACCGGCTCGCGTCCCTCGACGCGGATGCGGCCGTCGCTCAGGGAGGTGGCCAGGAATTCCTTGAGGAGGTAGGGGTTGCCTCCGCTGCGTGCGGCGAGGGCCAGCACCTCGCCGTCGGGCCGGGCGCCGAGGACGTGAGCGGCGAGCCGGGCGACGGCTTCCCGCGACAGGGCTCCCAGTTCGTGGCGTACGGCCCCTTCCCAAACGAGCGAGTCGATGGTCTCCTGTGCGTTGTCCCGCACGCGCGCCGGCACGCGGGTCAGCAGCCACAGGACGGGTACGGACCGCGAGGCGCCGATCAGCCCGCGCAGCGCCGCCGCGGTGAGGTCGTCGACGAGGTGGGCGTCGTCGAGGGCCACGAGCAGGGGCTGGGAGCGGGTGGCGCGCCGGAGATAGTCGGCGATGGCGTCGACGGGCGCGAGGGGATCGTAGTCCTGACGGGCCGTGAGCGGCGTGAGGTACCGGGCCGGGACGGTGTCGCGCAGAAGCCGCCGCAGCGTGCCGAACGGCACCCGCCGGTCCAGCTCCGCCGCTCTGCCGACGGTCACGAAGAAACCGGCGTCCTTGGCGCTTTCCTCCGCCGCCCGTAAGGATTCGCTCTTTCCCATGCCCGCGGAACCCTCGAGAACGAGGCAGTGCCCCTTGCCGGACGACACGAGTTCGACGGCTCGGCGTATCTCGTAGAGCGTGGTCTCCCTACTCAGTAAAACGGGCGTGGCGGAGCGCATTTCATCCCCCCGTAACAGTAGAGCCCCAAGAGGTCGAGTCAACATGAAGTAAAGCGGATGCAAGCGTGGAACGGCGGGGGAGCCCGTCGGCTGGCGGGATTCCGATGCCGGGTGAATTCCCCGTACGAGGCGGCGCTTTCCGTTCCTTACGGCATGCGTGCGCATCCAGGCCCTCCATCGCAGGAGGAGGACCTGGATGCGGTGCGCTGATCGCGTACGCCGGACTCAGTGCCCCGTCGCGGCTCCTGTCCCGGCTGCCGGCACAGGTCCTGTCGCGGCTCCTGTCCCGGCTGCTGCCGGCACAGGTCCTGTCGCGGCGGCCATCACAGCTCGTGTCACGGCCGCCGTCACGGCTCCTGTCGCGCCTTTTCCGTCACGGCTGCCGTCATGCCTCCAGCAGCCGCAGGCCGACGACCCCGCCGATGATCGCCAGGATGCAGGCGATCCGGGCGGCCGACGCGGTCTCGCCGGTGACGAGGCCCGCGACGACCACGCCCGCGGCCCCGATGCCGACCCAGACGGCGTAGCCCGTGCCCACCGGCACGTCGCGCAGCGCGAAGGTGAGCAGCACGAAGCTGAGGGCGGAGAAGAAGATGCCGATGACGCTCGGCCACAGCCGGGTGAAGCCGTTCGACTCCTTGAGCGCCAAGGCCCATACGATCTCCAGGAGACCGGCCAGCGTCAGGATCGCCCATGCCATCGCGCCCGCCCTCGCTCTCGTGTCGCTCGCCGCACCGCCGTCAGGCGGCGTAGCCACCGTCGACCGCCAGTGACGTCCCGGTGATCCACTGGGCGTCCGGGCCCGCGAGGAAGGCCACGGCGCCGGCGGTGTCCGCGCCCGCGCCGAGCCTCTTGGCGGCGGTCCGCTGACGCTCCTCCTCGGCCTCGTCCGTGCCGTCGGGGTTCATGTCGGTGACCGTCGGACCGGGGTCGACGATGTTGGCGGTGATGCCCTGCGGCGCCACGTCGTGGGCGAGGCCCTTGGTGAAGCCGATGAGCGCCGACTTGCTCATGGCGTACAGCGTCACGTCGGGCACCGGGACGCGGTTGGCCCAGCAGCTGCCGATGCTGATGATCCGGCCGCCCTCTCCCATGTGCCGCAGGGCGGCCTGCGTGGAGAGGAAGACGGCGCGCACGTGGATCGCGAGCGTCCGGTCGATCTCCTCCAGCGTGACCTCCCCTATGGGGCCGTAGGGGAAGATGCCGGCGTTGTTGACCAGGATGTCGATCCGGCCGAACTCGCCCGCCGCACGCTCGACCGATTCCACGACCGCCGCCGGGTCGGCGCTGTCGGCCTGGAGGGCCAGCCCCTTGCGGCCCAAGGCCTCGATGGACTTGACGACTTCCTGCGCCTTGTCGGCGGCACTGACGTAGGTCAGCGCGACGTCCGCTCCCTCCTGGGCCAGCCGCAGGGCGATCGCGGCTCCGATCCCGCGGCTTCCCCCTGTCACCAGTGCCACCTTGCCATCAAGCTGAGGCATGTCGCTCCATTCGCGATGCGCGTTAAAGTATTTTTGGGCTGGACGATCCAGAAGTACTTAACAGCCCTTCGTGCTCATGGTCAAGGAAAGTCTGAGGAGATGTCATGTCCGACCGGGGGAGACCGCGCGCGTTCGATCGCACGGCGGCGTTGCGGCGCGCGATGGAGGCGTTCTGGGAGCTGGGATACGAAGGCACACGCCTGACCGATCTGACCGGGGCGATGGGCATCAACTCCGCCAGCCTCTACAACACCTTCGGCTCCAAGGAGCAGTTGTTCAGGGAGGCGGTGGCGCTCTACAACGACACGACCGGTTCGGCGACGAGCCGGGCGCTGCGGGAGGCGCCGACGGCGCGGGCGGCCGTCGAGGCGATGCTGCGCGGCAACATCGACACGTTCGCCGACCCCGGGACGCCGAGCGGCTGCATGATCGTGCTGGCGGCGACGAACTGCGGGACGCAGAACCGTCCGGTCGCCGACCATCTGGCCTGGTGGCGCAGGTCCACGGTGGCGGAGCTGGAGGAGCGGCTCGAACAGGCTGTGGACGAGGGCGAGTTGCCGCAGGGCACGGACATCCGGAGCGTCGCCGGCTTCTACGCGACGATCCTGCACGGCATGTCGATCGAGTCGCGGGACGGGGTGTCCCCCGAGCGGCTGTCCTCGACGGTGGACTACGCGATGGCGATGTGGGACTCGCTGGTCTCCCGCTCCACGGTCTGACACGACGCGGAAAGGCAGCCGGCGGGGCCACGGCCGTGGCGACCGGGACGGACAGGGCGGGGCGCGGGTGAACGGGCGGGCGGCCGGCCCGGTCCCCGGCGACGCCTGGTTGGATACCGGCATGGGCACCCTTCTCTACGTCACCGACCTCGGCTACCAGGCGCGGGGACGCCGCTACTGCGACGAGGACATCTGGCTGAGCGGACGGCTGCGCGAGGAGTTCGACCTCGCGCTTTGCCACCCGCTGGACGCCGCCGCGCTGATGGAGCGCTTCGACGCCGTCGTGGTGCGCAACAGCGGGCCCGTCCTGCACTACCAGGAGGCGTACGACGCGTTCCGTTCCGCCGCCCGCGACAAGGGGGTGCGGGTCTTCAACTCCCTCTCCGGTCAAGGGGACATGGCGGGAAAGGGCTACCTGCTCCACCTGTCCAGGGAGGGATTTCCGGTCATTCCCACGGCCGGGCGGCGCGAGGAGTTCGCGGGGCTGCCGAAGGCCGACGAGTACGTCGTGAAGCCGCTGCTCGGCGCGGACTCGGTCGGCCTGCGTTTCGTGGACGCGGCGGGGCTCGGGGACGTCGACCCGGCCGGCATGCTCGTCCAGCCGCGCATCCCGTTCACGTACGAGGTGTCGTTCTACTTCGTCGGGCGGAGCTTCCAGTACGCGCTCTACGCCCCCGACCCGGAGGCGCGCTGGGTGCTCCGGCCGTACGAGCCGACCGCGGAGGACCTGGAGTTCGCCCAGCGGTTCGTGGACTGGAACGACCTCCCGTACGGGATCCAGCGCGTCGACGCCTGCCGGGCACCGGGCGGGGAGCTTCTGCTCGTCGAGCTGGAGGACCTCAACCCGTACCTCTCGCTGGACCTGGTCGGGGAGCCCGAGCGCGAGCGGTTCGTCGCGGCGATGAAGAGCTCGCTGCGCGAGCTGCTGACGGAGACCGCGGGGGGCTGAGGGGCGCCGGCCCCCGGGCCGAGGGGCGCACCGGGCGGCCGAGGCCAGGGATCCTAGCGGGGACCCGGACGTCCGCCCGTGGGCCCCGGGAAGGTCGCACCAGCAGGTGCCTTACGCCGAGCGCTTGCGCGGGGTCGCCTTCTTCGCCTGGGTCTTCTTCGGCTGCGTCTTCTTCGCCGTCGCCGTGCTCTTGGTCGCCGCCGTCTTCGACGCCGACTTCGACGCCGACTTCTTGGCGGTCGACTTCCGGGCCGGTTCGGCCGTCTTCCTCGCCGCCGTCTTCGACGTGGACTTCTTCGCCTCCGTCTCCTTCGGTGTCGCCCGCGCCGCCGCCTTCTTGCGCGGCTTGAGCCGCGTCACGGAGGCCGGCTGCTCCGCCGCGGGAGCGGACGCCGCCTCCCCACGGGCCTCCTTGGCCGCGCGGACGCTGCTCTCCAGCGCCGCCATCAGGTCGATGACCCTGCCCCCGCCCTCCGCCGGCTCCGCGGGCGCCAGAGCCTCACCGCCCTCCGCCTTCGCGGCGATCATCTCCTCGACCGCCTCCCGGTAGTCGTCGTGCAGGGTGGTGATGTCGACCTCCCCGAGCGTGGCCATCAGGGCGTCCGCCAAGTCGAGCTCGGCCTCCCGCACCGACACGGGCGTCTCCGGCGCCACACCCTCCGGGGCCCGGATCTCGTCCGGCCACAGCAGGCCGTGCATGGCGATCACGTCCTCCACCACCCGGAGCATCCCGAGCCGCTCCCGCCCCCGCAGGGCGTACTTCACCACCGCCACCCTGTCGCTGCGCTTGAGCGCCTCGCGCAGCAGGGTGTAGGGCTTGGCGGCCGGTACGCCGTTCGCCGAGAGGTAGTACGCCGCGTCCATCTGGAGGGGGTCGATCTCGCCCGCCGGCACGAACGACACGATCTCGATCGTCTTCGCCGTCGGCAGCGGGAGCGCCGCCAGGTCCTCGTCGGTGATCGGGATCATGGTCCCGTCCGCGTCCTCGTACGCCTTGCCGATCTCCGCCTGGGAGACCTCCTCGCCGTCCAGCTCGCACACCTTGCGGTAGCGGATGCGGCCGCCGTCCTCGGTGTGGATCTGGCGGAAGGACACGGACCGGCTCTCGGTGGCGTTCACCAGCTTGATCGGGATGCTGACCAGGCCAAAGGAGATGGCGCCGTTCCAAATGGATCGCACGATTCATCCCTTTCGTGTGATCTTGTACTGAAATGCCGGATTCGTGGGAGTCTCATCCTATGACGCCGATCACGGAGGTGGAGGGGCGGCGCCTGGCCCTCAGCAATCTGGACAAGGTCCTCCACCCGGCCACGGGCACCACCAAGGGCGAGCTGCTGCACTACTACGCCACGGTCGCGGACGCGCTCCTCCCCCACCTGCGCGACCGGCCGGTGTCCTTCCTGCGCTATCCCGACGGTCCGGACGGACAGCTCTTCTTCACCAAGAACCCACCGCCCGGCACGCCCACCTGGGTGACCACCGCCCCCGTGCCCCGCTCCGACGACCCCGGCGCCCGGCAGGTCGTCGTCCAGGACCTGCCCTCGCTGATGTGGGCGGCGAACCTCGTCGTGGAGTTCCACACCCCCCAGTGGCGGAACGACTCGCCGGCGGTCGCCGACCGGATCGTCCTCGATCTCGACCCCGGGCCGCCCGCGACCGTCGTGGAGTGCTGCCGGGTCGCGCTGTGGCTGCGCGAGCGGCTCGCCGCCGACGGTCTTTCGGCCTACGCCAAGACCTCCGGGTCCAAGGGCCTGCACCTGCTCGTCCCGCTGGAGCCGACCCCGTCCGAGGAGGTGTCGGCGTACGCGAGACGGCTCGCCGTCCAGGCCGAGGCGGACCACCCCGAGCTGGTCGTGCACCGGATGAACCGCGCCCTGCGGCCCGGGAAGGTCTTCGTCGACCACAGCCAGAACGCCGCCGCCAAGACCACCGCCACGCCCTACACCCTGCGGGCCCGGTCACGGCCGACCGTCTCCGCGCCGGTGACCTGGGAGGAGGTCGAGGCGTGCGACGACCCGGCGCGGCTCGACCTCGCCATGGACGACATCGCGCCACGTCTCCAGCGGTACGGCGATCTCCTCGGGCCGCTCTTCGAACCGGACCGGGCCGGGGCACTGCCCTGACGGTGCCGGCGCCACTCCGGCCGGGGGCCGGGGGTGTTACTCGCATTGGCCGGGGAGCCGGGGGGTGTTACTCCCGCCGGCCCGCGCCTGCCGTGGGGCCGGAGTCGCATTCCCACCGGCCCGCGCCCGCCGTGGGGCCGCGCCCGCCGTGGGCCGGGGCGGCCGTGGGGCCGGGGGGCCGGGGCCGCCGCCTCACGGACCCGTCGCGCCTCCCTCGAAGTCCGCCGCCGAGTCCTCCGGCGTCAGGTCGGGGCGCAGCCGCAGCCACGACGGCTGGCGCAGCATCCCTGCCCGGGTGCGGACGGCGTAGCGGACCTCGCCCACCAGCCGTGGGAGCACCCAGTGGGCGGCCCTGGCCCCGGTCACCGGGGGCACCTCGGAGAAGGGGCAGTCGTCGATCTCGGCGGCGTACAGCAGCCGGGCCAGGTCGGCGCGTTCCGCTTCGCTCCAGCCGGTGCCCACGCTGCCGACGTAACGCAGCCCGCCCGCGTGGCGCTGCCCCATGAGGACCGAGCCGGGCAGGCCCGACAGCCGGCCACCGCCGGGCATCCAGCCTCCGACGACGATGTCGGCGGTGCGCATGTTGCGGATCTTGATCCAGTGGCGGGACCGCTCGCCCGGCTCGTACCGGGAGGTGATCCGCTTGCAGACCAGGCCCTCCAGGCCGTGTTCGCGGGTGGCCCGGAGCGCGGTCTCGCCGTGGCCCACCAGGGCGCCCGGGGTGGACCAGGTCGGGCCGTGCAGGGCCAGCCCTTCGAGTTCGCGCCGCCGCTCGGCCCAGGGCCGGCCGGTCAGGAGCCGGCCGTCCAGGAACACCACGTCGAACAGGACGGCGTGCACCGGGTCCCGCGCGGCAAGCTGCCTCGCCCGGGCGGGCGAGCCGGCCAGTCCGAACCGCGGCTGGAGCCGGGCGAAGTCGCTGTGCCCGTTCTCGTCGAGCATGACGATCTCCCCGTCGAGGACCGCCGTGCGGCCCGCGGGCAGCGCCCTGCCCAGCGGGGCGAGCTCCGGGTAGGCGGCGGAGACGTCCTCGCCGGAGCGCGAGCGCACCAGCAGCGTGCCGTCCCCGGCGACGTAGAAGATCGCTCTTTGGCCATCCTGTTTCGTCTCGAAGGCCCATTCGGCGTCCTGCCGGGCGGGCGGCAGCGCGCCGGCCGTGGCGAGCATGGGGGCGATCCGGGGAAGATCCACGGATCAGTGGTCACCGGTGACGCGTGCCGCTACTCCCGGATCCCGGCCGATTCAGCCATGAGCCACACGCGGCGGGCGGTTCGCGCGGCCCGACGACGAGCGCCGCCCCGGCGTCCGCCCGCCGAGGGACCGCCGACGGGCCACGGCGTACGGCGGGGCATGACCGCCTGTCATACGCCGGCCGCCACGCGCGCCGACCCGCGACCACCTGCGACGACGTGCCCTGGGGTACGGCGGCGTGGCGCGGCGCGGGTCGACACGCCGGGGCGCGACAGGAGATCGAGTTCCGCGCGCTCTCCCGCTCCGCACGGCCGCGCCGGCGCGCGCCCCGGCCTGAAACGGTCGATCGACCCTGGCGGCCGGGAGGCGCGGCGAAGCCGTCGGGCGTCAACTCCTGTACCCGATCCGCCGGATGGCGCAAAGCGAACGCCCGGCGCGGCGTTCGCCGGACGCGTCCGGTCAGCGGGTCCTCGTCGACCGTGACGTGGTGCACACTTGCTGCCTGGTACAGCGCTCACGGGGAAGGCGGCGGCCGGCATGCTGACGGGGATCGAGGAGGTCGACTGGGCCTCACTGGGGCATGCGTACGGCCCCGCGGACGACGTTCCGGAGTTGCTGCGCGGGCTCGCCTCGGACGATTCCACGGAGCGCGAGGTCGCCCTCGACGGCATGTACGGCACGGTGCACCACCAGGGTGACGTGTACGACTCGACGCTCGCCTGCATCCCCTTCCTGCTCGAACTGGTCGCCGACCCGGCCGTCCAGGACCGCGGCGGCATCGTGGAGCTGCTCACCAGCATCGGCGGGATCGACCTCGGCACGGACGACGATCTCGACGAGCTGGACGAACACGATCCGGGCGACGGCGAGTTCATCCCGGCGGCCAACTACGCCATGGCCGCGGCCGCCGTCGCCGCGGGGGCCGACGTGTTCCTCGCGCTCTCCGGCGACCCGGACCCGGAGGTGCGGCTCGCCGCCCCGTGCGCGCTCGCCTCGATGCACCCGGATCCCGGCCGTGTCCTGACCCTGCTGCGGGAGCGGCTGACGGTCGAGTGCGACACGGAGGTGCGGCTCGCGCTGGTGGAGGCGGTCGGGCGGATCGCGCGCCGGCACGAGTCGCTGCGGGCGGAGACCGTCGACTGGCTCGGCTGGCTCACCCGCGCGGCCCAGGCGCCCGGGCTCCGGCTCGCGGCCCTCGCGCAGCTGGCCCGCTGCGCGCCCGCCGAGGTCCCGGACGACGTCGCGGAACAGGTCACGGCCCTGCTCGACGAGGTACGGGCCACCCCGCCGGAGCCCTCGGGCCCCTCGGATCCCTTCGCCCAGGGCGGCCTTGAGGACCCGCCCGCCCTCATGGGCCGGGTCCACGACCTGCTCGGAGCGCTGCCGCCCGACAGCGCCGCCGACCCGGCGCCGTACCGTGCCGCGGATCCGGCCGCCGACCACTTGTCCGACCACACCCCGGGTCCCGCCTCCGGCCATGTCGCGGAGGCCGGCGCCGGCATCGCCGGCTCCCCCGCCCCGACGCCGTGGACCGACGAACTCCTGCGCACCCTGCACACCGCTCTCGACGACCGTGTCGACGACCGGATCGCCCTGATCCTCGCCCAGCTCCGCAGCCCGGACCGGTCCCAGCGCTCCGACGCCATCTGGCTGTGCGGGGGGCTGATACGGATGTGGCGCGGGCGGTACGACGAGGTGGTGCGGCTCGTCGGGGTCCAGCTGGCCGACCCCGACCCGAGGCTGCGCGAGGCCGCCACCTCCTTCATGGAGCGGCTCTTCGAGCTGACCGGTCCCGCGACGGACGCGCTCGCCGCGCTCGCCACGCGGGTCTCCTCGGTTCCGCCCGCGCTGCGCGGCCAGGACGGGTCGGATGCGCCGACCGGTGCGCGCCCCGGCGCCCGGGCCGGGGCGAGCGCCTTCGTGCGCGCCGGTGGCTGCGGGGCGCTGCTGGCGCTGGCCCGCTCCGGCGACGCCCGGGCGGTCCCGCTCCTCGCCAAGGCGCTCGCGGAGCCGGAGGTGCGCCGCGAACTCCTCTACGCGGTCGACGCCCTCGGGCCCGCCGCCGTACCGCTCGCGCCCGCCCTGCGCCGAAGACTCGCGCGGGTCGAGCTGGACGACCGGCTGTACGACCATGCCGCGCCGCTGCTCTTCGCCCTGACCGCGATCCGGGGCGCGCAGGCCCTGCCCGAGGTACTGCGGGTGCTGCGCGGGGCGCCGCCCAACCGGAGGGACTGGGTCCGCGAGGCGGCGCTGCGAGCCTTGGCGGCCTTCGGCCCGGCGGCGAAGGAGGCCCTCCCGGACGTACGGGAACTGCTGGCCGGCGACTCGGCCTCGGTCGCCGCGAGCGCGGCGCTCGCCCTGTGGTCGGTGGAGGGCGACGCCGCCGCCGTCGTGCCCGCCCTGGAGGCGTGGCTGCGGCCGGGCACCCCCGACCCGGAGTGGTGCGCGGCCGCCCGCGCCCTCGGCTCGATCGGCCCGGCGGCGGCGGACGGCGCGCCCGCCTTGCGCCACGGCCTGCGGGCCCGGGACCTGTGGGTGCGGGTGGCCGGCGCGGCGGCCCTGTGGCGGGTGACCGGGGACGTGGATGCGACGCTTCCGGTGCTGCTCAGAGCCTGGGACGAGAACCCGCACGCACGCGTGGACATCGCCGAGTGCCTCGCGGAGATGGGGCCGGCGGCGCGGGAGGCGGAGCCGGTGATCCGGGACGAACTGGCCAGACGCCGCCGCCACAACGTGCGCGAACACGGCTCGGGCAGCCATGACATCCACCAGGACGAGAAGCTGGTGACCCTCTGCCGCGCGGCCCTCGACCGCATGGAATGGGGCCGGCTCGGCTGACCGGCGGCGGCCGGAAGGCCAGGGGTGCAGGGCCGGGGTGCACGGCCAAGGGGTACGCGGGTACACGGTCGGGCAACGGAAGGGCCGGCGGACCGCGAGGCAACCGGTGGACAAAAAGGACTTCCCTACGAATAAGGTCTAGGGGAAGACCGACCGTCCCGAGGAGAAGCGTGAGACCGCGCGGAGTGCCGCTCGCCGCCGCCGTGGCCCTGGCCGCCGTGGCGGCGCTGTTCGGGCTCTCCGGCTGCGGCGACGAGGGCGGCCTCGAGAGCGCGGGCCCCACGCCCACCGCCGTCGGCCCGGTCCGTCTGTGGCCCGACCTGCCGCCCGCGACCGCGCCGCCCCTCGACTACGGCGAGACGGACACCGAACGCGTCCCCGGGGTCGCGGTCCCCGACGACGACATCCACCGCGTCGCCCCCGTGGCCGTCGTCCAGGCCGAGGTGAAGGCGCACCCCGACACGTACAGCGGGCCGGACGGCCTCTACGAGGAAACGGCCCGGCGGATCGGCCGGTGCCTGACCGAGCCCGCGGCCTGCCCGGTCATGAAGCCGTACTACCACGACCTGACCGGCAACGGCCGGGACGAGTTGATCGTCGGCATCCGCATGCCCGACCAGCAGGTCGGCGTGCGCGTCTACCTCGCCGAGAACGGCGGCCTCACCCGGATCATGTCCACCGTCGACCAGGTGATCAGCGTGGACCTGGCGGGCCGGGACCTGATCATGCGGGTCAGTTCGGCCGGCATCCCGGGGTACGAGTACCGCACCGCGTGGACGTGGGACGAGCAGCAGCACGCGATGCTGGCCACGCGCGACGAGATCATCCGGGTCAAGCCGCACACCCCGTCCCCCGCGGCCACCCCCGAGCCCCGCCTCGTCGACCCCACACCCGGTGCCTCGTCCACCGACGGCACCACCCCCTCTCCCGTCCCGCCCCCCGCTCCCGCCCGGCCGCCCACCACCGCCCCCGAGGCGGGCCGCCCATGAGCCCCCGCCCCCGCCTCCCCGCCTGGACCGCCACCCTCACCTGGAAGGCCGCCGTCTTCATCGCGGTCATGTGCTGCGCGCTCGCCGCGCTGCTCGGCATCCTCGTCCACGTCTCGGTGGCCGGGCGGACCGTGGACGACTCCCGCGACCGGGCGCTGGCCCGGCTCACCACGGCCGCCCGCGCCTACGAGGCCGGCGAGCCGCTCCCCCGGTTCGCCGGGATCGACCCCGAGGGCCTGCCCGCCCCGCTGCGCACGCTCGCCCTGAAAGGGGAGAGCGGCACCATGGTCGACTCGTACCAGGGCCGCCCGACGATGTGGGCGGCCGGCCCGGCCGACGGCCGCGCCCTCGCCGTACGCACGGACTACGCGACGAGCGCGGAGACGATCAGCGGGCTCGACCGGTCGATCGTCGGGTCCTCGGTCCTGGCCATCGGGGCGACCCTGCTCGTGGGCGCCTTCGCGGTCACCCGGATCACCCGGCGGCTGCACCTGACCGCCCAGGTGGCCCGGCGGATCAGCGCGGGCGACCTCGACGCGCGCGTCGACGACCCCCGTACGCACGACCCTTCCCGCCCCCAGGACGAGGTCGCCACGGTCTCCGGGGCGCTGGACACCATGGCCTCCTCCCTCCAGCGCAAACTGCAGAGCGAGCAGCGCTTCACCGCCGACGTCGCGCACGAGTTGCGCACCCCGCTGACCGGGCTGTCCGCCGCGGCCGAACTGCTGCCGGAGGGCCGCCCCTCGGAGCTCGTGCGGGACCGGGTGAAGGCGATGCGCGGGCTGACCGAGGACCTGCTGGAGATCTCCCGGCTCGACGCCCGCAACGAGACCGTGGACCTGGCGGTGCACGAACTCGGCCCGCTCGCCCAGCGGGTGGTGCGCGCCTCGGGGACGGACACCGAGGTGCGGATCGTCCGCGACACACCGGTCGAGACCGACCGGCGGCGCCTGGAGCGCGTGCTCGGAAACCTCGTCGCCAACGCCCACAAGCACGGAGCCCCGCCCGTCGTCCTGGCCGTGGACGGCCCGGTCGTCACGGTCCGGGACCACGGCGGCGGCTTTCCGCCGTACCTCCTCGACCTCGGACCGCAACGCTTCCGCACCGAGGGACGGGGCAAGGGGCACGGCCTGGGCCTGACGATCGCGGCGGGGCAGGCCGAGGTGATCGGGGCGCGCCTGGAGTTCGCGGCCGCGCCGGACGGCGGGGCGCTCGCCCGGCTGACGCTGCCGGAGTATGACCCGAGCGGCGGCGGGGCGGACGAGACGGGCGCGGAAGGCGGCCCGGCGGGGAGGCACCGTACGCCGCCGCCCGGCTGACGCCGCCCGAGTAGGCCCCGGGCGAGGACGAGGGTGGGACCGAGGGGCGCGCGGCCCGGGCGGGGCGGCGGCGCCACCGGAGCGATGGCGGCACACCGTCACACATAAGGGATATAAGGCATACAGCTTGCTACGTTGCCGACCATGACCGCTACGACGGCGGACGCTCCCCCGCCCGGGCTGCGCGTCCCGAAGCGCCGCGGCGTGGAGCTCTCCCTCCTCGTCTGCGCCGTCCTGATCTCCGTCTGCGGCTACGCCGGGGTCGGCCTCGCGGGAAGCGGCGCCGTACCGCCGGACGCGGCCCGCTACGGCGCCGGCCTCGGCCTGCTCGCGCTCGTCGCCCACCTCGCCGTCCGTTTCCGCGCGCCCTACGCAGACCCGCTGTTCCTGCCCATCGCGGTCCTCCTCAACGGCCTGGGCCTGGTGCTGATCTACCGGCTCGACCTGGAGACGCCGTACGACCGGGCCGCGCCGACCCAGCTCATCTGGTCGACGCTCGGCGTGGCGCTGTTCATCGCCGTCGTCGTCCTGCTGCGCGACCACCGGGTGCTGCAGCGGTACGCGTACGTGTCCATGGCCACCGCGCTCGCCCTGATGGTCCTGCCGATCTTCTTCCCGGCGGTGAACGGCGCCAGGATCTGGATCAGGATCGGCGGACTCTCCTTCCAGCCCGCCGAGTTCGCCAAGATCCTGCTGGCCGTCTTCTTCGCCGCGTACCTCGCCGCCAACCGCAACGCGCTGGCGTACACCGGGCGCAGGATCTGGAGGCTCCAGCTGCCCACCGGCCGGGTGCTCGGTCCGATCGTCGCGATCTGGGTGCTGAGCGTGGGCGTGCTGATCCTGGAGCGGGACCTGGGCACCTCGCTGCTCTTCTTCGGACTGTTCGTGATCACGCTGTACGTGGCGACCGGCCGGACCGGCTGGATCGCGGTGGGGCTGTTGCTCGCGGCGGTCGGCGCGTTCGCCGTCGGCTCGCTGGAACCGCATGTGCACAGCCGGGTCGAGGACTGGCTGAACCCCTTCGCCTCCATCGAGGCGGGTGACGGGCCGAGCCAGCTCGCCCAGTCCCTCTTCGCGTTCGCGGCCGGGGGCATGCTCGGGACGGGCCTCGGAAGCGGCCACTCCGTGCTGATCGGTTTCGCCGCCAAGTCCGACTTCATCCTGGCGACGGCGGGCGAGGAGCTCGGCCTCGTCGGCCTGACCGCGCTCTTCCTGCTGTACGCCCTGCTCGTCGCGCGCGGCTACCGCGCCGGGCTCGCCCTGCGCGACCCCTTCGGACGGCTGCTCGCCACGGGCCTCGCCTCGATCCTGGCGCTCCAGGTCTTCGTGATCGCCGGCGGGGTGATGGGCCTGATCCCGCTGACGGGCATGGCGATGCCCTTCCTCGCGCAGGGCGGCTCGTCCGTGGTCACCAACTGGGTCATCGTGGCCCTGCTGATCCGCGTCAGCGACTCGGCGCGCGCCCCGCGGCCCGAAGTGCCGGAGGCCGGGATCGTCGCGCCGGTGGTGGAGGAGGCCCGGTGATCCCGTACATCCGGCGCGCGGCCGCGCTCTGTCTCGTCCTCCTGGTGGCGCTGCTCGTCAACGCGGCCCGGGTGATGGTCTTCCAGGCCGAGTCGCTGGACGGGAACCCCGCCAACCGCCGCCCGGCGATCGCCCACTGGGGCCAGCCGCGCGGTGCGATCACGGTCGAGGGGCGCCCGGTGACCGGCTCGCGGGACAGCGGCGAGCAACTGCGCTACGAGCGCACCTACACCCAGGGCCCGCTGTACGCGCCGGTGACCGGCCACGCCTCGCAGACGTACGGCTCCACCCTGCTGGAGCGCGCCGAGGACTCCGTCCTGTCGGGCGCGGACCCGGCGCTGGCGCCGCTGCCGTTCTGGAACGACCTCAGTGGGAGGCGGCAGCCCGGCGGGACCACGGTGACGACGATCCGTGCGTCGATGCAGGAGGCGGCGTACCGGGGGCTCGCGGGCAAGCGGGGGGCGGTCGCGGCGATCGAGCCGTCGAGCGGCCGGATCCTGGCGCTGGTCAGCTCGCCCTCGTACGACCCGGGAGAGCTGTCGGGGACGGGGCCGGCGGTGAAGGAGGCGTGGGCGCGGCTGACCACCTCGCCGAACCAGCCGATGCTGAACCGGGCGATCCGGCAGACCTACCCGCCCGGCTCCACCTTCAAGATCGTGACGGCGGCGGCGGCCCTGGACACGGGCGCGGTGACGGACGTGGACGCGCCGACGGACACCCCGGACCCGTTCGTCCTGCCGGGCACGCGGCACGTGCTGCCGAACGAGGCGAAGGGGTGCGCGAACGCCTCGCTGGCGTACGCGATCCAGTGGTCGTGCAACACGGTGATGGCCGGCCTGGGCGTGAAGGTGGGCCTGGAGGGGATGGCCGCCGCGGCCCGGGACTTCGGCTTCGACGACACGAGGCTGACGATCCCCACCTGGGTGGCGAAGTCGAACTTCGACACGTCGATGAGCGACGACCAGCTGGCGCTGTCCTCGATCGGGCAGTTCAACACGACGGCGACGCCGCTGCAGATGGCGATGGTCGCGGCGGCGGTCGCCAACAACGGCGAGATCGCCCACCCCCACCTGGTGGAACGCACGACGACCTCGGGCGGTCGGACGGTCGCCACGACGGGCCGCCGCACCTACCGCCAGGCGATGCGCCCCTCGACGGCGACCCAGCTCCAGCGCCTGATGGTCAAGGCGGTCACGGAGGGCACGGGCACCCCCGCCGCGATCCCGGGCGCCACGGTCGGCGGCAAGACGGGCACGGCCCAACACGGCCTGGGCAACATCGGCACCCCCTACGCCTGGTTCATCGCCTGGGCCCAGGCCCCGGACTCGGCCCAGCCGGCGGTCGCGGTCGCGGTGGTGATCGAGGACGCGGAGGCGCGAAGGACGGAGATCAGCGGGGGCGGGAGCGCGGCGCCGATCGCACGGGCGGTGATGGAGGAGGGGCTGCGGCTGGAGAGGGAGGGGCGGGGGCGGTGAGGCGCGAAAGGGCTTCACCGCCTCGGACCACGAGAAGGGGTGAAGCCCCGGCCGTCACGGCCGGGGCTTCACCCCTTCGATGCGTGGCGGAAACGCCAGGCGTCAGATCTCTTCCTGTTGCAGGTCCCAGGGCAGGCGGTCGCCGGCAGCGGCCTGCACTGCGCGGAGCCTCTCCAGGTCCTCCTCGATCAGCATGAGCGACTCGAACGCGTAGGCGGCACCGGCGAGCGACTCGCCCTGCATCACCTCCGCGTAGAGGACCCATAGGCCCTCGCGTGCTGCGGCGACGCAATCAGCCGCCTCCGGGGCCCCGGAATCCACGGCCGGGCCGAGGATACGCAGCAACGACCCGAGCGTCTCACGCCTCGCGGGTTCGGACAGCGGACCGAGCAGGGCGGCGAATGCCACCGAGACGAAGGCGGACGACGCCGACACGAGGCTCTCGCCCGGTGTCATCACATGGTCCTGCACCGCGGGAAGGAACGCCTCGCCATTGTCATGTTCCTCGCCGAGGCCGACCAGATCCCTGATCATGCCCGGGAGGTGCGCAGCCCTCTCACCGCAACCACAGTCCATCTGCTCCCAATCGAGCTTCTGGATTTCGATCTCGAAGAGATTCATCGCCACTGCCTCTAGTCTCCCCACGGGCCGCCGGGTTCACCCTGAATCCCGGGTACGAAATTGTCGCGGCTGGGATAGTCCGCCTGACATCTTACGCACACCTTCTTCAGCATGGCCGTCCATTTGCGGTCGCTGTCCCGCGCCATCTGATACGCATTGGTGAAGATGACCTCGTCGATGTTTCCTCCCAAGGCAATCAACGCATTGCCTTCGGCGCAGTATCCGCCGCCGGAGGAAGCGAGCACGGTATCGCCGGTACGAGTGTTGATGGCACCGACGAACGTGCGGGTCCGCGTCGCCGCGCTGGAGGCAAGCGCCGCGTAGGTCGGGACGCGCTCTGCGACTTCCGCGAGGCGTTGGTCCAGGTCCCAGTTCGCCGGCGCGCGGTCGATGTCGACGTTCGGCGCCCTGCCATTGGAATCACCACGCGTGCTGGGCACCTTGCCGGAACCGCCACCACCGCTGGATCCACCATTGGACCGGGACGATCCGCCGGAGCTGCCACCGGCACCACCGGACTTGCCACCACCTGCCGAGCTCTTGCCGCCTCCGGAGCTCTTGCCGCCAGACCCGGAGTGGGAGGACGACTTGGGCGCGGACTTGGCCTGGGCCTGCTTCTGGGTGGGATTACCCGTCTTCCGTTTTGCGGCAGCCGCCGCGTCGGCCTTTCTCTTGGCCTCTTCGGCTGCCTTCTTCTTGGCTCTTTGCGCAGCCTCCTTCTTGGCCTTCTCGATGGCTGCCTTCTTGGCCTGCAAAGCTGCCGCTTCAGCTGCCTTGGCCGCCTTGAGCACCGCCTCCGCGGCGCGCTTGGCCGCCTTGAACGCCTGGATGGCGTCGATAGTGCGGTTGATCGCCTTCAGAACCGACGGGATCTTACCGAGCTTCGTCCATGGAATGGCGTCCAGGATGATGCTGCCACACGACCACATGTCACCGCCGAAGCAGGCCATGGCGTCGTTGATGCCGATGAAGTCCTTCAGCGTCTCCCAGGCGATCGAGAGGATCACCGAGGTCAGGGACTTGCCCATAGTCGCCTGCGCCTGCGCGACCTGGGCCGCGGACAGACCCGCGCCCGCGAGGGCCGCGGCCCGCTCGGAGGCGGTCAGGCTGATAGCCAGACCCGTGGGATCGGAGTACGTGACCGGGTTGTTCTGCGCGTACGCGTACCCGTTGGCCTGCAGCGGGTCGTTGATGTCGAGCGCAGGGTCGACGGACAGGAAACGTCCGACCACCGGGTCGTACAAACGGGCGCCCAGCGGCTGGAAGCCGGAGGCGTCGTCGCGGGTCTTGCCCAGGAAGCCCTTGTGGTTCTGGAGGTTGGCACCGGTGGTGCCGCGCTCGTTGCCGAAGGGGTCCTGCTTGCGGATGCGCACCGACTGACCGCCGTTGAGGGCGACCTCCGTGTACGCGCTGCCCTGGTGGTCCGTGGTCTGGGCGACCAGGGTGTCCCCGCCGGTGCCGTAGGCGTAGCGCATGACCGCACCGCCGGGAACCGGGTAGGTGCGCTGGGTGTTGACCAGGACGCCGCCCTGCTGGACGGTCACCTCGGCCTCGCCCAGGTGGAGCGTGGCCTGCTTGCCCTTGATGGTGAGCAGACGAGAACCGTCGGGGCCGTAGACGTGACGGGTGTCGTTCTGCGGCAGCCACTGCTGGGCCGCGGAAGCGGCGTCGCAGGTGGCGAGCACGATCGGCGTCGCGTTCACGTTCGCCGCGCCCTGCACCGCGAGGCACAGACCGGAGGCGGCATGGGTCAGTTGACCGGCGGTATTGCGCTTCAGTTCCTGCGCGGCCGAGCCGTTGCACACCTGGACCTGGACCGCCGACCCGGCCGTGTTGGCGGCGGGCTGGAGGCACCAGGAGCCGTTCACCGAGAGCGAGCCCCGGTTGGGGTCGGCCTGCGGCGACGCCGCCGTGCCCGGGGTGGGCGTGAACTTGAGGTTCTGCGCCATCGAGGCGTTGCAGCCGTAAAGCTGGATCGGCTGGCCGGTCGCGCCCAGACCCGACTTCAGGTCCAGGCACTTCTGGCCGAGACCCACGTACGGGGTCTTGCCGCCGGTGCCCGCACCGGTGATCCGGTCGACCTGACCGTCATAGGTCCAGGTCAGGTCCTGCTTGTCGCCGTTCTCGACCGAGGTGATCGTCTTGGTCTCACCGGTGAGCTCGTACAGCCGGGTGACCTCGGCGGTCACGTCGGCGCCGGCCGGCGTCTTGTACTTCTTCGACACCTTGGTCAGCGTGTGCGGCTGGTCCTTGGCGGCGTTCTTGCCGTACGCGTACGTGGTGACCGCGTTCTTGGTGGTGTCGCCTGTGAGGTCGTTCTCGGTCAGCTTGGTGCGGTCGCCGAGCAGGTCGTACTCGTACTCCTGCCAGTAGCCGGAGCTGTCCGCACCGGCAGCGACCCGGAGCGTGCCGTCCGCGTTCTTGTTGAGCGAGCCGTCCGCGTTCCTCGGGTTGACGCAGCTCGTCTGGTCCTTGGAGGTCCAGGCGGACTTCAGCTGCCCGATCGGGTCGTAGGCGAAGCACTGGCGCTCCGCGATCCCGGTGGACTTCTCCTGGATCGAGGTGACGTTGCCGGACGCGTCGTAGCCGTAGGCCCGGTTCGAGACCAGGTTGCCCCCGACGACGCTCCTGTCGGCCGTGGTGTCGCTGGGGCCGCCCTTCTCGCGGTAGACCGACTGCTCGGCCAGCTCACCGCTGGACTCGTCGTAGGAGTTCTGCGTCCAGACCCGGTACGGCTGCGCACCGAGGGTGGAGCGCAGGACCTGGCCGTACGGAGAGTAGACCGTCTCCGAGCCGTACCAGTCCTTGCCGGAGATGGAGAGGGGCTTGCCGTCCTTGTTGTAGCGGACGACCAGCTTCTCGGCGCCGAGCTTGCCCACCTCGGGAAGGGTGGTCTCGTCCAGCATGCCGCGGTCGTTGTAGGTGTAGTCGTACCGGTAGTCCTTCTTCAGACCCCACGTGTCGACCATGGACTGCGGCAGGGACAGCGTGGTCGCGGTCGGCTGGTACTCCTTGGTGTAGCCGTTGATCGCCTGCGTGTACGCCTCGCCGTCGGTGTAGCGGGTGGCGGTGGCGGGCATGCCCTTGCCGCCGGCAACCGTGTCGTACGTGAACGAGGCCAGCAGCTTGCCGGTGGCGTTGTTCTCCCGGAGTTCCTTCGGCCGCGACAACTCGTCGTAGCCGTTCCAGATCGTGATGCCACGGGCATTGGTGGTCGTCTCAACCCGGCCGAAGCTGTCGAAGGCGGTCCGGGTCGTCCCCGAGTCCGGGTCGGTCGCCGTCTCCACCTGGGCGTTGTGGTTGTACGTCCAGGACCACGGGTGGGTCGGGTCCGCCGAAGCGGTCGCCTTCATGACCTGGCCGCGCGCGTCGTACTCGTAGCGCGTCGACGTGAACCCGCCGGGGGCCGCCGGGTTGAAGGTGTCCGTTCGCAGCGTGCGGCCGGTCGCGTCCGTCCAGACACGGTAGGACGAGTCGCCCTGCGGGTTGATGACCTTCGACCAGTCCTCGCCGTACTCGTATCGGACGGCCCGCTCCGGGACCTCCTGCGAGATGGCCTCGGTCGTGCCCGGGAGCTTGACCTTGAGGACCGGCATCTCCTCCAGCACGCGGCCGAGGCCGTCGTACTTGTAGCGGGTGATGTTCGGAACCGCGGTGTCCGCCAGAGGGGTGAACAGCTCGCCGTTTGGGTCGTCCTGGTTCAGGTAGGCGTTGTTGGTCTGGTAGATCTCACCGGCGTCGTTGTAGAGAGTGTCGGTGATCAGACGGCCGCCGCCTTCCGCCTGCTCCTGCGACTGCCGCTCGCGGCCCAGACCGTCGTAGAGCGTGACGGACTTCTCGATCCGGTCCTCGTAACCACGCGCGTACGTGGTGACGTACGGAGGCCTGCGGATCTCGCGCTCAGCGTCTTGCGGATCCACTTCCGGCTTGGGGATGGTGTACTCGGCCCGGAAGTCGGGCACCGCACCCGCGGCGGGGGTCCGGCCCGGAGCCCACGCTTCGGCCAGCCGGCCCAGCGGGTCGTACACGGCCTCGCTGACGTGGTTGTTGGCGTCGGTCGTCTTGACGGTGACCGAGCGGCCCGGCTCCAGCTCGTTGACCTGGGTGTGGCCGAGCACATTGGTCGACGTGACCTTGAAGACCTGACCGGTGGCCGGCCCGATGGCCTCGTACTTGATCGTCGAGGACTTGGGCGTCGGCTGGGTCAGCTGGTCCGCCGGGGTCTCCTTGACCACCCGACCAACGGCGTCGAACTCCTTGGTCCCCGTGCTCTGGAAGCCGCTGCCGGCACCGTTGAGCGTCCATGCCTGAGTGGCCAGACCGCGGGTCGAGGCCCCGAGCGCGGTCCCGTACGACGTGCCGTCGTAGGCCGTACGGTTGGCCCCCGTCAGCGAGCCGAGGTCGGACCAGTTGGCGTTCGCGCAGGTCGTCGGCGAGACCATGACCTGCTTGGACAGGCCGATCAGGTTCGCATCGGTTTGGTGCAGGTAATCCAGCTTGGTGCAGGACTCGTCACCGTTCTTGCCGGTGTCGCCGAGTGACTCCACAAGCGTCGGAAGCCCGTAGGTCGGTTCGTACGTCGTCGTCGTCTTCACCGAGCGCAGCGTGCGCGGGTCGTCCGTGTTCAGGCCCGACGACTTGGTGTACGCGATCTCCTCGGGCTCCGTGACCCGCCACGCCTTCAGCGGCTTGAGCCCGTCGCCGAGGTCGCGGCTCGCCAGCTCCGTCGCCTCCGGGATCGTGACGCTGCGGGTCAGCCAGTTGGTGTCCGCGTCGGTGGCGTTGGTGTAGGAGAGCTCTTCGGCGATGCGGCCGGCGAACGCCTCGTGGTCGTAGACGGTGGAGCCGTCGGACGCCTTGATGACGTTGCCGTGGACGTCCTTGACCGGGACGGTCTCGCCCATGCCGCGGAAGAAGCGGCTCACGGCCTTGGTCCGCGGGGCGTCGACGCCCGGCGTGTTCTCGCCCGTGGAGCCTTCACCGCTGTCCACATCGGACGGCTTGGGGCCGGTCAGGACCGTGGTCTGCTCGAAGCCCGCGAACTGGGAGTACGTGCGCGTGGACTTCTTGGTGAACTCGGCCTCGGCGAGCTTCCAGCCGGCATTCTTGTACTCGTAGAACGTCTTCGTGCCGTACGAGCCGGCCACGTTCGGAAGCTCTTCGATGGAGTCCACGACGTACTTGTGGAACCAGTCGATGTCCTCGACCTCGGGGTCCGGGTTCCAGTACGTGGGGTAGCACAGGCGGTTGTTGGCCTTCAGGCCGGCCGTGTCGGTCTTGATCGGCAGACCGATGCCGGTGGCGCACTGGCCCTCGGCCGGCTTGTAGGTGACGACGGTCTCGCCGCCGTACTCGTTGATGACACGGTCGATGCGCAGACGGGAGAAGCCCGGACGCGGATCGCTCGCTCCGCGCATGACGCGGTTGGGCATGTCCTCGGCGTTGGACTCGAAACGCACCGAGTTCAGCGTGACGCTCGCGTCGGTGGAGCCGTTGCGGGCATAACCGGTGCGGGAGATCGACTCCAGCCACAGAGCCGTGTTGACGCCGGTCTTCAGAGCCGCGAAGTTCTGGTTGAGCTTGTACTCGTCGACGACCTGGCGGGCCGTGGTGTCGGTGCGGCGCTGGGCCGAGGTGGTGATCTTGTCCAGGCGCTTGCGGGACCAGAACGTCGGACCCGCGTTCCAGCACTTCTGCTTGTAGGTCGTGGTGACCGGCGCGCAGCGAAGGTCGGCCGGGGTGTCGTACCAGATGCGGTACTTGCCCATGTCCTTCGAGGTGAAGTTCTCCTCGGCGCAGGTCAGCGTGCCCTCGGTGAAGCAGCGCTCCTCGACGGAGAAGTTCACCCGCGCCGGGGCCGGGGCGGAGAAGATGCTCTCCTTGCGCTGGCCGTAGTCGATACGCGAGAGGTAGCCGTCGCGGTGGTACTCGACCGGGGCCTTGAAGTTGAAGTTCCGCGCGTAGTAGTTCAGGTCGCGCTTCCACCACAGCGACATGGCGTTGCCGTGGATGTCCTCGACGTAGTCGAGGTTCCAGCGCCAGGCCTGGTTGCAGAAGGAGTTCTTCCAGTCACCGGCCTTGTAGCACGGCTCGCCCGCGTGGTTGCCGTACACCGGCACCGCGAGCACGGAATCCGTGTACGGGTCGTCCGCGGCGGTGCCGTTGTCCGACCAGCCCGGGAGCTTGTTCAGACCGAAGTGGTACTTCGTACCGTCCTTCGTGGTGACGACCCAGTACTCACCGTCGGCGTCCTTGATCATGCCGGTGCCGGTGCGCGGGTCCTTGGACGTGTCCTTGATCCGCTCGATCGTGGAACCGTCACCGTTGGCCGTGAACCAGGTGTTCTTGGCCGCGTCCCACACCAGCTCGGTGGTCATACCGCCCAGCGACAGGGTGGCGTTCTCCGAGCCGTAGCACTGGTCCGCCGTCTTGTGGGTGGCGTTGTTCGACCCGGCCCGCTTGGAGTCCTGGCGGCAGTTGGCGTACGTGCGGGTGATGGAACCCGGGTTGTAGTCCCAGCCGTCACCGATCCAGGACGCCTGGTTGTTCGACGCCGAGGTGCGGCCGTCGACCGACTGGGACGAGTAGCCCAGGCCGATCTTCGGCATCAGGCCGCCGGCGGTCTCCGGGACCTGCACCTGGTAGTTGTAGGTGAACGCACCGGAGGAGGAACCGGCCGACCAGGAGCCGGACGACAGCAGCGGCGAGGCCGTGAAGTCACCCTTCGCCGAGGAACCGGTGTCCATCATGCCGACCGCGCCTCCGCCGGTCGACGTCTCCGCCGCCGAGAAGGAAGCCTTGCGGGCCGAAGCCTTGGAAGCGCCGGCGGTCTCGTCGTCAAGGAGCTTGGCGACCGGAATCGTGCCGGTCAGCACCGTGCGGGTCTTGGCGCCCTTCGCCGCGGTGGACTTCGTCGGGGCATCCTTTGCAGGAACCTGCTCCACCGACGTCTTCAGACGCTCGAAGCCGACGCCCTCGTCCTTGCCGCCCGCCATCGTGGTCGTGCCGTCGTCGGCACACTCACCCGCGTTCGGGTCGGAGTACACACACTCCGGCAGCAGCGTCAGACCGAAACGCTCCGCGGCCTGAGGACCGTAGAGGTCGGCGAACCCGGTCGTGTCGACGCTCAGCGCGACCTGCGCGGCCGGGTCGACGTCGGCCGGCGGCGTGACCTTCATGATCATGCCGGACACGCCGGCGTCCTGCGACGCCTCGACCGGCTTCAGGTCGACACTCCACTGACCGTCTACCGCAGCCGGGTCCCCGCCCTCGGGAACACCAATCGCGATCGGCAGATTCGCGGAGACCGGGACCGTGGTGCCCGGCTCGCTCGTCGCCGTCAGCGTGGCGGTACCGAGGTCGGCCACCCAGGGGGTGACGTTCTTCGGCACATACGGCGTGATCGGAACTTCCTGCGCCGTGGTCAGCGCCTTCTGCGCCGTCTCATCCCCGTCAAGCTCCGTGCTCTGGGGAATGTCCGGGAGGTCGACCTGCGAGGTCTGCTCCTCGCGGCTCATCCCGTCGCCCGGAATCGCCAACGCCTGGGAGCTCAGGGAGGTGACCGTCAGCATCGAGGACAACAAGAGGACAGTCGCCGTGCGGCTCAGCCGCCGGCGCTGTCGTTGTGACTCCGTCATGGCTAGGCGTCCCCGCCCCAGCCATGACGGTGGACCTGAAGAACGCATCGCGTCGACTCCCACCCAGGAAAAACAGACAACAGAGAAGGTGCGGAAACACCAAAAGCACGCGCCTGCTTCAGGCGCGTGCGTGCGAACTCTCTGTCATGTCCGCGGTATTTTTCAACACGAAAAATGCAGGGGCCACGGATTCGACGTGAGATGCCCCACGGTGCAAATACACCCAAACCCAACCGCTGACGATCTTCCTCCTAGAGTCGACAGATCGTCATATTTGCCTCGGGGTCAGCCGCTTTAAGGGGCAAGTCGGACAACCCGTTCGGCTACCCGCGTAGTTGCAAGCCATTCATAACGCTTTCGCAACTCCTTCACCTGTGGACTCCCTGTGTCGCACGTGTGATCGTGTGCCCACTTATGCCCCGCGGCCTGCCGTTGGGGCTGTCTGTGCTGCCCATGTCCACCTGGCCTTACGGGAGTAGACCGCCGTGTCCGCGCCGCCACCCAGATTTCTCAGCCCCTTCGTGCGCACGCGCACGCGGCTGTCCCTGACTCTCGGCCTCGTCCTGGCCGCCCTCACCGCTGCCCTGCTCCCCTGGTGGCAGCCCCAGACCCCGCCCGTCGCCCAGGGGAACAAGGCGACGGACGCCAAGCCGGCCTCGACCGGTCCGCGTGACGAGGCGGCCGCTGTCGCCGAGGCCAAGCGGACCCGGAAGCAGGTGCTCGTCGACACGGCGACCACCGCGACTGAGCAGACGTGGGCCCTGCCGAACGGGCAGATGCGCACGCGGATGCATGCCTCACCGCAGCGGGCGAAGAACGCTGACGGCGAGTGGGCGCCCATCGACAACAAGCTGGTCCGGTCGGCCAAGGCCCCGCGCGGGCTCGGCATCGTGCCCGTCAACGCCGCCGTCCCGGTCCGGTTCTCCAGCGGCAGCAAGGACGCCGCTCGTGCGGACCGTTCGTTCGCCCGCGCCCCGCAGCCCGGTGAGACCGTCCTCGCGGAGATGGACGTCGCCGGTCACACCGTCGCGTACACCTGGCCCGGCGCCCTGCCCGAGCCGGTCCTCGACGGTCCGCGCGCCCTGTACTCCGAGGTCCTGCCCGGCGTCGACCTGCTGCTGGTCGCGCGTGAGGAGGGCGGTGTCGCCCAGCTCCTCATCGTCAAGACCCCCGAAGCGGCCAAGCAGGAAGCGCTGAAGTCCGTCGCGTACGGGCTCCGCTCCGAGACGGCCACCTTCCAGCTCGACGCCCCCAAGAGCCGCGTCCTCGTCCTGGACAAGGCCGGCAGGGAAGTCGCCTCCATCCCGACGCCGTTCGCGTGGGACTCCAGCGGCCGTGACCCCGAGCTGCCCGCCGCCCAGGCCACGCCCCGTACCGCCACCGGCACGCCGGCGGACGTGCTCAAGCTCTCCGGCTTGACCGGCATCGAGCCCGGCGCCCAGTCCGCGCAGCTCCCCGTCGCCCTTGACGGCGACAAGACGAGCACCGCTCGCCTCTCGCTGAACGTGGCGGCGACGGGCCTGTTCACCAAGGCGGGTGTGAAGTTCCCGGTCTTCGTCGACCCGACGTTGAACACGCCCTACGAGGCGTGGACGACGGCGTACCGGAAGTACCCGAACAGCAGCTTCTGGAACGGCACGAACTTCTCCTCCGGCACCTCCGATGCCCGCGTGGGCTACGAGAGCGACACCGGCGGCCTGGGCCGCTCGTTCTGGCGGATGAAGTTCGACCCGAAGATCAAGGGCGCCACGATCACCCGGGCCTCCTACAAGGTCCTGAACAACCACTCCTGGTCCTGCACGGACCGCGAGTTCAAGTTCTACCTGACCGGCGGAATCTCCACCGGTACGACGTGGAACGCGCAGCCGTCCTGGTCGACGCACCTGCAGTCGAAGTCCTTCGCGCACGGCTGGTCCACCTCCTGCCCCGACGAGTACGAGGCCTGGGACAACACCAACGTGAAGGCGGCCGCGCAGAAGGCCGCCACGGCCGGCTGGTCGAACATCACCTTCGGCATGCGCGCCACGACCGAGACGGACACGCAGACCTGGCGC
Organism: Streptomyces sp. NPDC036822; assembly: GCF_055609145.1. Lineage (NCBI taxonomy): Bacteria > Bacillati > Actinomycetota > Actinomycetes > Kitasatosporales > Streptomycetaceae > Streptomyces > Streptomyces sp. NPDC036822. The sequence continues at coordinate 203,366 of NZ_JBVJPY010000002.1, read as the reverse complement.
AAGTTCCGCGCCACCTCCGCCACGCTCGAGGTCGACTACAACACCCCGCCCTACGAGCCCACCCTCGGCACCACCTCCCCCGGTGGCGCCTGCACCCCGGGCCCCGGCGCCGGCGTCACGATCGGCCGCACCAACATCACCCTGTCGGCCAACGCCAAGGACAACGACGGCAACCTGTCCAAGCTGCGCTTCCGCTTCTGGAAGACCGGCGGGACGGTCCCGGCCCCGGTCGACATCACCCCGAACTCCTCCGGCACCGCGACCCGGATCATCTCCGCCACGGACCCGATGCTGAAGGACATCACGGCCAACACGACGTATTCGTGGGACGTCCACGCCATCGACCAGGTCGGTGCCGTGTCCTCGTACTTCCCGCCGAACACCACCGAGCCGTGCCGCATCACCGTGGACCCGACCGCGCCGCCGCAGCCGGACATCACCAGCACCGTGTTCACCGAGGCCACGAGCGACGGCGCGACCTGGGCCAAGGTCAAGTTCGGCACCCCCGGTGACTTCACCTTCACCGCCACCGGCGCGACCAAGTTCAAGTACGCCTTCGAGGGCGAGGCGCTCATCGAGACGCCGGCCCCGGTGAACGGCAAGGTCACCCTGACCGGGATCCAGCCGAGGCACGCCGGCCCCAACTGGCTGAACGTGTACGCCTACGACGTCTCGGGCAACCAGAGCATCCGCGGCGACTACGCCTTCTACCTGCCGCCGCGCGACCGGGCCGACGGCCCGATGGACACGGGCGGCGACGACATCGCCGACCTGCTCGTGCTCCACCCGGACGGCAAGCTGCGCAACTGCGTCGGTGCCCCCGTCGACCCGGCCGCCGCCGGCACCGGCGGCGAGCTGTACAGCTGCCTGACCGCCTCGTACGTGACCAAGGACTCGGCGGTCGACCCGCCGAACCACTGGATCGACACGGCCGGCACCGCCTCCCTGATCACGCACTACAACGACGCCTACCCGGGCGACGGCTCGACCGACCTGTTCGCGGTCACCCCGGACAAGCAGTTCTGGCTCTACCCCGGTGACGGCTACGGCAGCTTCAACGTCGATGACCGGATCAAGGTCCGTCTGCCGTCCAACGCCCCGGCTCCGTCCACCTGGACGCAGATCAAGGCGATCGGCGACATCACCGGCGACAAGCTGCCCGACCTGGCCGTGCGGGCCGGGACGGCGTTCTGGGTGCTGTCCGGCTACACCGGCGCCACCTTCCAGACCGCGACGCTGATGGAGGGCTCCGCCTGGGCCCGCCGCGACATCGTCAACATCGCGGACATGAACAAGGACAGCACGCCCGACCTGCTGTGGCGCAACCTCGACAACGGCAACATGTACGCCCGTCACGGCAAGCCCGGCGCTGTCGCCGGCAGCGTCGACCTCGAGTCGATCAAGGTGGCGGCGAACTCGGCCAACGGCGACGTCGCGTTCGGCACGAACTGGACCGAGGCCAACGTCACCTCGGCGATCGGCATCCCCGACGTCAACAACGACGGCGTGCCCGACATCTGGGCCCGCTTCGGTGACACGGGCAACATGAAGCTGTACTACCCGTCCACCACCAACACCAACGCGCCTGTCAGGACGGTCCTGGCCGTCGACTGGCGCGGTGTCCGGGCCCTCGGCTGATCCCGAACCCACCCGCTGAACACCGAGCCCCGGTCACTGCCTCACGGCAGGCGGCCGGGGCTCACCCCTTTCCAGGAGCGGAAAGCCGGGATCGGAAGGCCGGGATCGGAAAGCCGTCAGCCGCCGATCGGCTTGCGCATCTCGGCGCGGACCTCGGCCGTGGTCTCGGCGATCTCGGCCAGGTCGACGTCATTCGGGTCGGCGACGGCCGACTCCGTGGTGACGACGGCGACGAAGGAGGCGGTGTTGTCGTCGCCCCAGGCGCACATGGGAAGGGTCGCGGTCCCCGTGGCGTCCTTCGAGGTGGTGACCTGGCAGGTGACGGTCAGGCCGTCGTGGCCGGCCGGGGTGAAGTCCTTCGGGGGAACGACCAGGGTGGACTGCTTGTCGACGGCGCCCTTGAGGATGGCGGCGCGCGTGCCCTCGGGGTCCTTGAGGCGGCCGTGGAAGCCGGAGACGACGAGGACGGCGTTCTCCTTGCCGCCGTACTGGGCGATGGCGGCCTTCGCGTCCTTGACGGTGGGGTCGTAGGTGTCCTCGACCTCCTTGCCCTCGGTCTTGGAGGCGTCGCTGACGAGCTTGTACTCGCCGTCCAGCAGGGTCTTGGGGACCACGAGCCGGTGCGTCGCCTCGGGGAACGAACCGGTGACCCCGGTGCCGCCGAACAGGGACGTACCGGCGAATCCAAGGCCCCCGACCACGACGACGGCCCCGAGTGCGATGCCGACGACCATTCCGGTCCGCTTCTTCCGCGGCCCCTGCCCGGGCGCGCCGAAGGGCGGTTGACCCCACCCCGCCGGCCCCTGGTACTGCGGGGGCACTCCGTGGTGCGGACCACCCTGCGGCGGCCCGTACGCTCCCGGCTGCTGCGGGTACCCCTGGGGCGCCTGCGGGGGCGGCACCTGCCCGGCGTACGGGTGGGGGTGCTGCGGATTCTGCGACGGCGGCGGGATGCTCATGCCGGGCACGCTACGTCACGTCCGTGAACGCCCGGCCGGGCAGGGTGCCGCGGTCCCGGCACCGGCGGCCCTGAGCGCGGCCGCCCTACGCCTCGTCCGCCCCCTCCTCCACCGCCGCGCGTACCTCCTCCACCCGCGCCTTCTCCTCGGCCGCGAACCGCTCCCGGTCCAACGCCTCCGCGTACTCCTCGTCCTGGGTCATCAGCAGGTCCAGGTTCGAGTCGCCGAGGTCGAAGACGCCCATGTCCACGTACGCCTTCTGGAGGCGTTCGCCCCACAGGCCGATGTCCTTCACGCACGGCACGATCCGGCTGAAGAGGAGCTTGCGGAACAGGCGCAGCGACTCGCTGCGCTCGGAGAGGTCCTCGGCCTCCTTCCTCGGGATGCCGAAGTTCTCCAGGACCTCGACCCCGCGCAGCCGGTCCCGCATGAGGTAGCAGCCCTCGATCACGAACTCCTCGCGTTCGCGGCGTTCCGCGTCCGAGAGCTGCCGGTAGTAGTCGCGCAGGGCCATGCGGCCGAAGGCCACGTGACGGGCCTCGTCCTGCATGACGTACGCGAGGATCTGCTTCGGCAGCGGCTTGTCCGTCGTGTCGCGGATCATGCCGAAGGCGGCCAGCGCGAGTCCCTCGATCAGGACCTGCATCCCGAGGTACGGCATGTCCCAGCGCGTGTCGCGCAGGGTGTCGCCGAGCAGGCTCCGGAGGTTGTCGTCGATCGGGTAGAGCATCCCCATCTTCTCGTGGAGGAAGCGGGCGTAGATCTCCGCGTGCCGCGCCTCGTCCATCGTCTGGGTCGCCGAGTAGAACTTGGCGTCGAGATCGGGGACGGACTCGACGATCCGGGCGGCGCAGATCATCGCGCCCTGCTCGCCGTGGAGGAACTGGCTGAACTGCCAGGAGGTGTAGTGCCGGCGCATCTCCCCCTTGTCCTTCGGCGTCATCTTCGCCCAGTGGCGGGTGCCGTAAAGCGTCATCACCTCGTCCGGCGTCCCGAGGGGGTCGTACGGGTCGACCTCCAGCTCCCAGTCGATGCGCCTGACGCTGTCCCACTGCTTGTCCTTGCCCTTCTGGTAGAGGGCCAGGAGACGGTCGCGACCGTCGTCGTACTCCCAGGTGAAACGGGCCGAACCCGCCGCCGGTACGGGCCAGATCGGCTCCCCGGGGGCCTTCGTGTAGAGGTCGTGCGTCGACACCGACGCCTCCTTCACTCGGAACGATGAGCGGGCCGTCCTCAAGCTCACACCTTGGTAGACACGGGGTCAACAAGTGGCGCGCAGGGGATTGACGGTCTTGCTGACGAGCAGTCTCATAAGGGTGACCGCCGGTGCCCGACCGCCATCCGGTTCACCCGACCGACTGCGATCCCGTTCACCTGACTGAGATCCCGTTGACCCGACCGACCGCGATCCCGTCCACCCGACCGCGAGCACAGCGAGGTGCCCCACCGCCATGACCGCCCTGACCGAGCAAGACTTCACCCTCCTCCGGGACGCCCTGGGCCCCCTCCGCGACCGGGAACAGGTCGCCGAGCGGCTGCTCGAGTCCTCCCTCAAGCACTCCTTCGACCCCGAGACCGAACTCGACTGGGAGGCCCCGGTCGAGGAGGGCAAGTGGTTCTGGCCACCCGAGCTGGTGTCCCTCTACGACACCCCGCTGTGGAAGCGGATGTCCGAGGAGCAGCGGATGGACCTCGCTCGCCACGAGGCCGCGTCGCTCGCCTCGCTCGGCATCTGGTTCGAGATCATTCTGATGCAGCTGCTCGTCCGGCACATCTACGACAAGTCGGTCACCAGCAACCACGTGCGCTACGCCCTCACCGAGATAGCCGACGAGTGCCGGCACTCGATGATGTTCGCCAGGATGATCCAGAAGGGTGGCGCGCCCGCCTACCCCGTGCCGCGGATCTACCACAACCTGGCCCGCGTCCTGAAGACCGTCTCCACCACCCCTGGCTCCTTCGCCGCCACGCTCCTCGGCGAGGAGATCCTCGACTGGATGCAGCGTCTGACCTTCCCCGACGAGCGCGTCCAGACGCTGGTGCGCGGGGTGACCCGCATCCACGTGGTCGAGGAGGCACGGCACGTGCGGTACGCCCGCGAGGAGCTGCGGCGGCAGATGGTCACCGCCCCGCGCTGGGAGCAGGAGTTCACCCGGCTCAGCTGCGGCGAGGCCGCCCGCGTCTTCTCCGTCTGCTTCATCAACCCGGCGGTGTACGACAACGTCGGGCTTGACCGCCGCGAGGCCGTCGCCCAGGTGAAGGCGAGCGGCCACCGCCGCGAGGTGATGCAGTCGGGGGCCAGGCGGCTGACCGACTTCCTGGACGACATCGGCGTGCTCCGGGGGCCGGGGCGGCGGCTGTGGAAGGCGTCCGGGCTGCTGGCGTAGCCCCGGTGGACACGTCAGGACGTGTACGGGCCGGGCTGGGGCGCGCAGGCCGGGGGCCGGGTTGGTGAACGGGCCGCGGGCCGGGCGCGGTGGCCCGGGGCGGGACCCGGCGCCGCCGGTCGGGCCGGCGGCGGCCGCCTGCGTGTCGGCCCGCGGAGTTACGCTGCGTGGCATGACCAGTCCCGGCACGCCCGCGTCGCCCGCGTACCGCCGGCTCAGCGTCGAGGAGCGCAGGATCCAGCTCCTCGGCGCGGCCCTGACGCTGTTCGCGCACCGGGCGCCGGACGACGTCTCGCTCGACGACGTCGCCGAGGCGGCCGGTGTCTCGCGGCCGCTCGTCTACCGCTACTTCCCCGGCGGCAAGCAGCAGCTCTACGAGGCGGCGCTGCGTTCCGCGGCCGACGAGCTGGAGCTGTGCTTCACCGAGCCGCCCGTCGGCTCGCCGACCGAGCGGCTCGTCCGGGTCCTCGACCGGTACCTGGCCTTCGTCGATCAGCACGACGCCGGATTCAGCGCCCTCCTGCGGGGCGGCAGCGTCGCCGAGACCTCGCGGACCACGGCGATCGTCGACGAGGTGCGGCGCGCCGCCGCCGAGCAGATCCTCGTCCATCTGGGCGTGGACCGGCCCGGGAACCGGCTGCGCATGATGGTCCGGACGTGGATCGCGGCCGTCGAGGCGGCCTCGCTGATCTGGCTCGACGAGGAGAAGCGGCCCCCGGCCGACGAACTGCGGGGCTGGTTGGTCGACCATCTCGTCGCGCTCCTCGCGGCGACGACCGCGACGGACGAGGAGACGGCCGCGGTGGTGAAGCGGCTGCTCGCGCAGGAGACGCCGGACGGGCCGGTGGGGACGCTGGCCCGGCGGGTCCTCCCGGTGGTCGGCGAGGCGGCCCACCTCATATGAGACTGGTGGGGTGAGAAGCGAGAACACCCCCTTTCGCGGCGGCCCCCTGGACGGCCGGGTCCTGCCCGTCCTCCTCGGCCCGACCGGACACCCCCCGAAGTGGTACGAGGTGCCGGTGCCCGACGCCGACGGCGGCCCGCCGACCGTGTACGCGTACCGCCGCGAGCCCGCCGGGCACACCAAGCGGCTCGGCATCCAGCGCGGCTGGGTCTACGCGTACGCCCCCGGGGGCCGCGAGCGGCGCGAGCTGAAGTGGCCGTGGTCCCGGTCGGCGTCCCCGCCGCCGAACGAGTGAGCCCTCCCCACCGAAACGCCCCTTAATGCGTTAATCGCATGATTCTGTGCGTCATCATCCCCGTGGAGGTGATGACGTGTCAGGAAGGTTGCTTCGCACGATCTGCACGGGGGCGGTGCTCGCCGCCACGACGGCGCTGACGGCGGCACCGCCCGCCGGGGCGCCGACCGACGTGCCGGCCTCCCCGACGGCGGCCACCGGCCCGGCGGGCCCGATGGGCGGCCGGGAGAGCGGCGGCCTGAAGGAGGACCGGGCCCTGCCTTCCCTGAACGGACCGGTCGGGACGCCGACGCGGCTTCCGGCGCGGCCCTCGGGGCCGCCCTCTCGGTCGCCCGACGGCCCGCGTGCGGACGAACCCGTGATCCCTTCCGACCCGCCGGTGGAACCACCCGAAGACCTGCCCGACGACCTGCCCGAGGGCCTGCCCGACGACGAGCCTGCCGAGCCCACGGACGGCACACCCGAGGACCCCGCGCCCGAGGACGGCACACCGGACGGCCCCGCACCCGAAGCCGCCCCGGACACCGACAACGCCCCCGACACCGACGACGCCGCCGCGCTCCCGTCCCCCGGAGGGGACTCCGTCGCCGCCCTCCTCACCCGGCTGCAGACCCTCTACCGGCAGGCCGAGCAGGCGACCGAGACCCACAACGCCACCGAGGAAGCCCTCAAGGCCCAGGCCGCCGACACCAAGAAGGTCACCGACCGGCTCGCCGCCGCCCGTCAGGCCCTCGACCGGGGACGGGACGCGGCCGGGCGGCTCGCCCGGGAGCAGTACCAGGGGCGGGCGGCGGCCACGGCGCTCTCGTCCTACCTCCAGGTGCTCCTCGCCCCGGACCCGCAGCACGCCTTCGACCGCAAGCACGTCGTGGCCCGCGCGGCCCGCGACCGCGCCACCACCGTCTCCCGGCTCGAAGACGCGGCGAGGCAGGCCGACGCGCTCGCGGCCGCGTCCCGCAAGGCCCTGGAGCGGCAGCGCGCACTCGCCTCGCGGCAGCGGAAGCAGCGCGACGACGTCCGGGCCCGGCTCACCGAGGTCGAGCGGCTGCTCGCCTCCCTGTCCCCGGCGCAGCTGGCCCGCGTGACCGAGCTGGAGCGGACGCAGACCGCGGGCGCCCAACGCGAGATCGTCGACTCCGGAGTGCTGGCCGTCCGGCGCACGCCGTCGCGCGAGGGCGGCGAGGCCCTGCGCTACGCCGTCCGCCAGATCGGCAAGCCGTACGTGTGGGGCGCCGAGGGTCCGGAGTCGTACGACTGCTCGGGACTGACCTCGCAGGCGTGGGCGAGCGCCGGCCGGGAGATCCCGCGCACCAGCCAGGAACAGTGGCGGACCCTCCCGAAGGTGCCGCTGGACGAGCTGCGCCCCGGCGACCTGGTGGTCTACTTCCCCGAGGCCACCCATGTGGCCGTCTACGCCGGCGACGGCCTGGTCGTGCACGCCCCGCGCCCGGGCGGGCGGGTCAAGGTCTCCCCGATCGCCGCCAATCCGCTGCTCGGGGCGGTCCGCCCCGACCCGGGCGGGGCGGCCCTGGACGCGTTCGCGCCGCCCGAGCTCCCGGCGGGAGCCACGGACGGCGCGGACGAGGGGTTCGATCAGCCCTGAGTGAGCGAGGCGAGGTACGCGGAGGTCTTCTCCGGGTCGAAGAAAACGCCGAACGGCCCCGCACCGGCTCTACCAGCAGGTTTCCCTCAACTGGAGTGCCTAAGCGGGGCCGTGGGCCGCCTGTGGGCCGTCAGGCCTTGAATCGGGCCGCTTCGTAGACGCTCGCGATGGCGCTCCGGGTGCGCTCCTGACTGCTTGGCATGAGGTGAGCGTAGATTCGGAGCGTCAAGGCCGCGTTGCTGTGCCCCAGGTACTCACTGACGGCCTTGATGTTCTCGCCTCCGTCCAGGAGGGCGGAGGCGTAGAAGTGCCTCAGCGCGTGCATCCCGTGCTCGCGAGCGGCGGCGTGCCGGTCCTCCTTGGTCTCCGGCGGGGCGATGACGCCGGCCACGACGAGAGCGGGCTTCCACGCCTCCTCGTTCAGCGAGGTACGCCAGACGTGGTTGCCGCCCGGAGCAAGGAAGATGAGGCGCTTGGTCACCTTCGGCCCGTCGGCCGTCCTCCAAGGAAGGGTGATCTCCACCGGCGAGTGCTGCTTCATGTGCGCCCGCAGGACATCGGCGATGGGGCCGGGCAGCGGCACGTCACGTACCTTCCCGCCCTTGGGGAGGGCGAACACCGGCTTGCTCCGGCTGAGCTTGAGCTGCTGCCCGACATGGAGCGTCTCGGCGTCGAAATCGATCGCATCCACCGGCACGCCCAGGATCTCGCCCTGACGCATGCCGCACCCCGCCCCCAGGTCGACCATGGCGCGGTACCGCTCGGGCATGGCCTGTCTCACGGCGAAAACCCTCTCAGCGGTCCAGGGAACGACGCGCTTCGCGTCGAGCGCCGGCGGCCGGACGGAGCCCGCCGAGAAGGGGTTCCGGCTCAGGTGGCCGTCGTCCACGGCCGCGCTGAACGCGGCACGGACGTTCGCGTAGATGGCCCGCCCATACGACCCTGCCACGGTCGATTCGAGCACTGCCACCCACTCCCGGATATGGCTGGGCTGGAACGAACCGAGGGGCCGCGAGCCGATGTGCGGAAACGCGTGGAGCTTGAGCTGCGACGTCATGGACTCGAGCGTCCTCGGGTCCACGCTGTGGGACTTGAGCCACGTCTCGGTGAACTGCTGGAACGTCGTCTTGGCTGCCTGTGGGTCGACGTACTGCCCCCGCGTCATGTCCGCTTCGATGTTAGTGAGCCACTTCTCGGCGAGGCGCTTCTGCTTGTCGGGGAAGCTTTTTGACTTCTCAGTGCCGTCGGGGCCGATGTAGCGGGCGCGGTAGCGCATGCCGGTGCCGTAGCGGTCAGTCTTGACCCGGCGTTCCTTGCCGTCGGGGTCAGTCTCGGTCTTGTACCAGCGGTCCTGGACGTGGCCGGCCATGGGTGGCTGCGATTCCTTTCGACGTACGGGAAAGACCCGTGCCGCCCCATGACGGGGGCGGCAGGGGCCGGTGAGAGACGAGTCAGGCGATGGCGTCGAACCCGCTCTGCTGAGCGACCCACGCTCGGACGGCGGCGGGGTCGTAGCGGACGTGCCGACCGACGCGGAATCCGGGCGGGCCGGTGCGCTGCTTGCGCCAGTGGTAGACGGTTTCCAGGGGGACCTCGAAGAGGGCGGCGATGTCCTCGGGGGTGAGGTACCGGGCGGGGAGGTCGGTGACGGGCTGGGGGGTCTTGGTGGTTGCCATCGGGCTCCTTCAGCTCGGTCCGGGGCGCGAAAACCCCGGAAAGTGCTGACAGAACTGACAGAACCTCGCCATGTGGCCTCTGAGCTGCGGATTTGAGCACTTCGGCCACTGTGACAAAACCTCAGAAAACTCTGACAGAACCTCGGAAACCTGGGTTCTGTCACGGCGGCCCCGCCCTGTCTGGCGGGAGGTTTTTTGAGTTCTGTCGGAGTTTCCGGAGGTTTTGTCAGAGCTCCGGATGCGGCTGTTTTCGCAGGTCAGAGGCTAGGTCGGGAGGTTCTGTCAGTTCTGTCAGCGATCTGGTGGGCTTTCAGGCGGAGGTGGTGATGCGGGGGTGGGTCTCGTAGCGGGGGGAGGGCGGCCGGCCGCCGCGTGTGGTGCGGGGCGGCGGGGGCTGCTGGCGGACCCAGCCGTGTTCTTCGAGGAGATTCAGGGCGGGGTCGAGGTCGCTCATGGCGGGGAAGTCACTGCGGGGCATCGCGCGGAAGAGGTCGCGTTTGGTGAAGGTGGCGGTGCGGGTCTCGCGCAGGTGAGTCAGGACCGTGTGGGCGGTTTCCTGGGCCGGGTCGGCCTTCATGGCGTCGAAGACGTCCAGGGCGTGGGCGGTGAAGTAGTCCCCGAGGCGGGTGGCGGCGGCCATCGTCTCGGCGGCGATCTGCCGGGTCCAGGCATCCTCGGGGTGGGCGGCGAGGTGGAGCAGCCCGGCGATGCGGGCAACGGCTCCGTCGCGTTTGCTGGCCCAGTTCACGATCGGCGCGAGGGTTCCGTCCTTGCGCAGACGGGATTCAGTGACCCGCTGGTAGGCCAGCAGGACAGCGTCGGCCTCGGGGGTGAGGGCCAGGGCGGCGGTCTCGGTCCAGGCCGCGAGGGTCAGGGCGAGACGGCCGAGCTTGTGGGCGTAGGTGGCTGCGGTGTCAGGGCTGAGGAGCCTCGGGGTGAGGTTGCGGTAGCCGACGAGAGAGGCGGGCTTGGAGTAGAGGAACCGGGCGAGCAGACCGCGTCCGTCGGCGCCCTTGATCTGCCCGATGGAGTCGAGCACGTCCGGCTGCACGGCCAGGCCCATGGTGATGGCCGGGTTTTCGATGTACTGGGCGTCCCTGGCCTGGCGGTTGACGCGGGCCATGTCACCGGCGTGGCCCTTGAGGAAGATCCCCATGTTCGGGGCACCGGAGTAACGTCCGGCGATGATCTCGAAGATCTCTCCCTCGGGGGACAGAATCGAGATCCGCCCGTCCTGCTGGGCGAGGAGGGTGGTCAGGCTTTCGGCGGTGACGTCGTCGGCGATGAGCTGCGGCTCGGCGGGGATGACGGCCCGCTCGGCGGCCTGGGTGAGCGAGACGGCCTGGGCGGTCAGCTCGGCCAGCTTGTCGGCCTCGGCGTTGGCCGCCTGCTTCTCGGCCTTCTCCGCGGCGGCCTTCGCGATGCGCGCGGCTGCGGCGGCCTCCGTCCGCTGGGGGGCGGTGAGTTCGATGAGGGCCTGCTCGGCGGCGAGGAGAGGCTTGGTCATGAGTCCGAACACGGCGCTCTTGCGGTTGCCGGGCGGGAGAGCGACGGCGGTGTAGAGGTTGACCGGCTCACTCCACTGCCCGCGCACGGTCACGGTGAGACGTCCGCCGGCGGCGGTGCCGATGACGGCGAGCGCGAGGCATCCGGCGAGGTCGACGGGCGTCTGGGTCTCCTCGGCGACCTCCGCCGTCATCGCGCCGAGCCAGTCGGGCAGCGCGTCCACGGGGAAGGCGGGGAGCTGTCCGCGCGGGTTGATGGGTACGGGTTCGTCCCACACGGGCCCGGCGACGTCCTCAGCGGTCATCTCCTCGAACCCCGCCCACAGCTCAGGGTCATGCGTGCTCATGCGGAGTTCCTTCCTCCGTGGTGAATAGCGGGCAGAGGTTGCGGTGGGCGGTGTGGTCGGCGATCAGGTCATGGACCTGGCGGTGGCCGACAGCGCTGCGGTCACGTCCGCAATCGCACCGTGAGGTGGCGGTGGGCAGGGCGCCGCGGCCGGGTGCGGTGATGTGGAGCATGCCGACGATCCGGGCCCCGGCGGCCGGGTACGGCATAGGGATGGAGGGGACGCCTTCGGCGACGCCCTTCGGGGCGCCTACCAGCCGCAGGTGCCGCAGCCGTTCGGCGGCGCCGAGGCCGGAGGGGCTTTGGGTGAGGCTTTTCAGGCGGGGAGTGGGGCGGGGGTTCATGCCGTCTCCCGGGGCCGGGCTGTACGGATGGACCAGTTCAAGGCGCTGCGCAGGGTCGAGCGGCACTCGGCCGGCCGCAGACCCGCCGCCTCCCCCGCCGCCTGAAAAGCCTCCTCAACCACATGTCGGTCGAGGTCGCCCCACGCGACGAACCGGCCCACGGCGCGGGCGGCCCGGAACAACTCCGCCTCCCTGCCACCCTCCAGGGCCGAGGCGACGGCGGCGGTCTCGCGCTCCAGCACCACATCCGCATACCGGCTCGCCCGGGAGGGGAGAGCAAGCCGTACAGGCCGTGCGGGCTCCTCCACACGTGTGAGCTCCTCCAGCAGCCATGCGGGCAGCTCGGCCACGGGCGCGTCATCCAGAACGGTGTACGACCCGGTGGGGGTGGTGCTGCCGGGAGCGACGACGTATCCGCCCCACGCGCGGGTGTCGATGTGCCGGCCGAGCTTGCCCGCGCTGTTGGCCAGGCGGATACCGGGCGGGGCGGTGAAGTACAGGTGCTGCCCGCCGCTCGCGGTCCGGACCCGGTAGGTGGTGGGGACGGCCTGCCCGGCGCGCTCGCAGAGCGCCTTAAAGGAAGTGGCGCCGTCAGGCGTCCCCTTCACGTCCTTCGCCTTGACGGTGTCGAGGTCGACCACGAGCAGCCCGGCCGGGCCGGTCGCGATCCCGACGTTGTACCGACGTGCCGCCCAAGCGGCCCGGATCAGGTCCGGGCCAGTGGTGGCGCGCTGCTCCGGCTTGCGGTGCCCGCCCGCGCACCGGCCGGTGCCGGGGCAGTTCGCTTCGGGGTGACCGGCGGGCCGCTTGTCGCCAGGACGTAAGGGGAAGACGGGCCAGCCGCGTTCGGCTGCGTCCAGCGCTGCGCGGAGCAGCGCGGGACGGGGGTCATGGGTCATGCTGGATGTCTCCAGTTCTGTGACAGGGCTGGTTGGCGAGGGCGGCCCCGGTCATTGGCGTGAGTGGGGGCCGCCTTTGGCGTTGTTAGAAGGGGGGTTCGTCGCTGTATCCGCCGGATCCCCACGGGTCGGTGGGCGTGGTGCGGCGGCGCGGGAGTCGCGGGAGCGGGAGGAGGGTCCAGTAGCGGTCTTCGTCCCAGCAGGGGCAGGGCTCCCACTCGGTGCCGGCGTACTCGCCGGTCTCGTAGTCGCCGTAGTCCCGGTTGTGGCCGCCCTCTCCGCCGCAGTCGCGGCAGTCGGGGCGGGGCGTGTCGCCGAGGATCAGGGCCCGGCGGGGCCAGGTGATCCGGCGGAGGCGCAGACGGAGCACGAGGGGTTCTCCTCAGTGGTGGTTGATGGTGCCGTTGGCGCGGCCGAAGAGGCCGGTGGCGGTGATGTTCTGGGTGATGTGCGTCGCCGCCCCGCCTCCGCCGCCCTTGAGGGTTCCTCGGATGAGGAGGGGGACGGCGATGACGGCGGCGACGAGGAGGGCGGCGGCGGACCAGAGGGCTTGGCTCATGGCGAGGAGTCCCGGGGCTGCGTAGGAAAGTCCGATTCCGGCGGCGGCCACTCCGGCGCCGAGGGTGGGGGCGAGCAGGGCAGTGGTCTTGGCCCACGCGGGGATCGGCTGCCCGACCGCAGCGGCCGGAGGTGCCGGGGGTGGCGGTGCGGTGGGATGGGTGTAGGCGAGGGTGCGGACGCCGCTGGGGAGGGTGACCCAGTCGACGCCGGGCGGGATCTCGGCGGGCAGGATCACCGGCTGCCGGATGGTTGCGGGGCGGGTGATCGGGTCGCCGTAGCGGGTGGGGGTGGTGATCTCATACGGGGTGTCGGAGTGCACAACGGGGTCCTTTCAACGACGGCGGCCGGCCCCGCTCGCGTGGGGGCCGGCCGGTGTCTTGCTTGTCGTGTCGCTTGTCGTCTGACTTGTCGTGCGGCTTGTCGCTTGTCTTGTCTTGTCGCTTGTCGCCTTGCAGGTCACAAGCCGTTTCGGGCCCTCAGCAAGCCACCCAGCGGCCTTCCTGGCGGTGGGGTGCGACAGGCGACAAGGGGTCAGGCTTCGGGGGCGTGGCGGTGGTGGACGTAGCGGGCTTTGGTGCCGGTTCCGATGCGGACGGCGGTGCCTTCGTCGGTCCAGGTCTTGAGCCATCCGACGACGGTCTGCCGGGTGGTTCCGTACTCGTCCGCGAGGGAGCGGGCGATCGCGGAGGCTCCGGTGCCTTCCGTGCCGGCGGCGAGGAGGAGGGCGAGCGCGGCCTGGCGGGCGGCGTTGTCCTCGGTGCGCAGCGCGGACAGGTTCAGCCCGGCCGGCGGCTGGTCCTCGGGATCGTCGTCGGGGTCGGCGATGGTGCCGAACTCGGCGTCGATCTGCGCCATGAACTTCCGCGCGAGCGCGTCCTCATCCACCGTGGACGAAGCCGTGGGCGGCTGCCGGTCGCGGTGCGCCGACAGGTTCAACCCCCCACTCTTGGCAACGGACGGCGTCTCCTGCTCGTCGTCTCCGCCCATCGTGGTGGTTGGGTGGTGGTCGCGCATCCACGCGGTGCGGGTGGTGTCCCACCTGCGTGCGTAGTCGGGCCCGGCGGCTTTGGCTGAGACGTCGTCCAGCCTTGGGTGGAGGGTGGTGGTGGCGTGGACGATGTCGCGGATCTGGCTGGGCTTGATCCGCCAGGACTTGAACAGGGCGGCCGGGGATTCGGGAGTGCCCATGAACCCGGCTCCCTTGTAGGGGGCCTGGTCGACCTTGAGACCGCGGGCGCCGGGGAAGACCTTGGACAGGTCCATGCCCTCGACTTCCCCGCCGGTCAGGCACACCCGCGCTTTCGCCTCCCGGCGGATCATCAGGTTCCCCAGCACCGACCCGGTCGCCCCCAGCGCGGTCAGGACGGTACGCACCCCCATGGCCCGCAGCATCCGGATCACTTCGAGGATCTTCGCGGCGAGCTTGCGCATCTTCGGGTCGCTGCTGGCGAGGATCTCCGCGCCCTCGTCGATCACGAGCATGATCTGCGGGATCTTCGCCGAGACCGGCAGGAGGTCGGTGTCCGCCCTGGCCATCAGGTCCTGATAGGCCACCTTCCGCTGGTTGCCGACCCGCAGCGCGGCCTCAAGCATCAGCATCGCTTCCTCGTAGGAGGCAGCGAGCCAGTCGATACCGGGCCGGGTCTCCTGCTCCGGGTTGCCGTCCGCGGCCAGGGCGGGGCGGATCCAGGGCAGGCCGGCCGATCCGGCATTCAGGTCGATCACCCAGGTCAGGACGTCGGTCGCGCGGGCGAACCCGGCCAGGACGGTGTGGAGGAAGTTGGTCTTGCCCGAACCGGTCGGCCCGACCACCAGCGCGCACTGCTCACGCAGATAGGCCGGGACTTCCCGCCCGTCCGTGCGCACGCCCCACGGTAGGCCGCTGAGGATGGACAGAGGGCGGTAGTCGTCCGGGTAGACGATCTCGTTGACCAGGACGTTGACGGTGGTCACGTCGATCAGGACCCGGCCCTGGTCGATGCCCTGCGAGGCGGTCGCGGTGCAGCCGTGCGGCAGCCGGGCATCCGCCGACAGCCGCGCCGTCTCCCTCGCGATCCGGTCGTAGGTCACCCCGCCGGGCGGGAGTTCAGCGTCGATCGTGAACCCCGTCCCCGTCGGCCACTGCTCGACGGCCAGGACGCGGAGGGTGATGTTGCAGACGCGCTGAACGCGGTCGACCCACTCCGCGGCGATCGCACGCCTCTCGGCCGAGAGTTCACGGGCGACCTGCCGTTCAGCGGCGTCGAGGGCTTCGAGTTCGCGGGCTTCCTCGTAGAGTCCGGTGGAGCGGGCGGCGGCCCCCATCCCGACGCCGATGGTGGCCAGGGAGCCGAGGGCGGCCCACGAGAGGGGCCCGGTCGTCATCGCCCAGGTGGTCCATCCGGCTCCCACGAGCCAGGACGCGGCGCGCATCGTGATGGTGCGGGCGGCGAGGCGTTCGCGGAGGCTGCTGATGGTGTGGCCGATGGCTCCGGCGGCGCCGGCGGCGAGGGCCCATCCGGCGGGCATGCCGGTGGCGGCGCCGGTGGTGGCCAGGGCGAGGGCTCCGGTGGTGGCGGACAGGGCGCCGGTCACGGGTCCGTGACCGGCTGCCCAGTCCCACACCGGCCCCGTCGGGGTGGCGGTGTTGTTGGCCATGGTCAGACGTTCCATCCCTTCTCGGCCTCGGGCCCGTTGCGCGGGTCCTCGTGGCGGGCGATGTCGGCCTCGTGGGCCTGGCGGAACACCGGCCCCATGTCCTCGGCGACCGCGACCGCGGACATGACGGCGCCGAAGATGTCGCTGAACCCGTCGGCGACCTCCTTCTCCAGCGGGAACTCGGAGTCGGCGCGCTCGGCCAGGATCCGCATCACGTTCGCCACGGACGTGAGCGCGGCCGGCAGGCTCTCGACCATGGCGAGGATCTCCATCGCGCTGTCCGGCTCGTAGGACTGCGCGGCGGACTCCATCTCGGCGGCCTGCTCTTCGAAGTTGAACCCGGACACTGCGACTCCCTCACTCGAATTGGTGGAGGCAACGGGGCCGGCCGGACGCTCGGCCTGGTCCCCGACCTGCTCGTTGTCGTGCTCGGTGGCTTCCGCGTCGGCGGCGGCCTCCTCGGCCTCCCGCTGATCGCAGATGGCCTGGTCACGTCCGGCGCGCTCTTCGCGCGCTTGCTTCATGAGGCGGGCGTAGAGGCGGCGGCCGGGCTGCTGCAGCCAGGCCCAGCCGAGCTTCCGCCCGAGCGGGGTGGTCAGCATCCCGACCAGCCCGAGCGCCCCGGCCAGGAGCGCGGCCAGCAGGCGGCGGCCCTGCAACCGGGCCGCCGACCGGCGCAGCGCCCTGCGCGCCTTCTGCCGCGCGGGGGCTTTGCGGACAGCGGACCGCTGCGCGGCGACCTGACCGGCCGCCTTGCTGTCGGCGGCCTTCCGCACACGGCCTATGGTCGCGCCGCGGGCCTTCCCAGCCGCATTCGCGCCCCGGGCGACCGCCCGCCCGACCCGCCCCCGGCTCGCGGCGGCCGCGGTGCGGGCCTGCTCCCTGGCCGCTCGGCGGGCGTCAGCCACCTGACGGCGGGTGCCGGTCGCCTCTGCCCGCCGGGCGGCCCTGGACGGCGCGGCCGTACGGGACTGCTCGCGCAGCGCCCGCGCCTGCCCCACCCGGCCCCGCAGAGAGGTGCCGCGGCGAGGGCCGGTCACGGCAGCCGACCTGCGGCCGCCCCGTGCCGCCGTGGCGGCACCGGGAGCGGCCGAGCGGCCCGCCTTGGGGCTGGACTTGCTGCTGCCGCGGCCCCCTGCCGTACCGGTGGCGCTTTTGCCCGCGGCAGCCCGCTTCGACTGCTGCGGCACCCGCCCGACAGCACCGCGGCCAGCACCGCGGGCGGACAGCCGGGCCTTCTTGGCTTTCTCGGTGGACTTGCCCGGCTTGGTGTTCTTGCGGTGGGCGGCGGTGGCGCCGAGAACGACGGCTCCGGTCGCCGCAATGGCCGCAGCGACCGGTCCACCGGCCAGAGCGGCGGCGCCGAGCAGGGACGCGGTCGCGTTCACCCCGGTCAGGGCGAGCGGAACGACCGGCCATCCGCCCGGCGTGTGGTCCAGCTCCGCCGCCCTCGCGGTTTCGGGCGTGGGCGGCGAGGGCTGGGCGGGTTCGGGAGCGGGTGTGGCCTCGGGCGCTACTACCGGCTCGATGCTGACATCGGTCATGCTGTGAACCTCCCTTTGGGAGACGAGAGGGCCCGGCCGGGTCTGTGGAAGGAAGCGGCCGGGCCCTTTGGGCTCTGAGGTGCGGCTAGAGCTGGGCGACGCTGTGCCCGGGGATGACGTAAATGTCGGTGAGGAAGTCCGCGTGGGCCCAGCGCTCGGGCCCGAAGTGCAGCGCGATGACGGTCACCGGACGGCCGGTGCGGTCCGTGGTCTCGTACTGGCCGACCCACTGCGCGTCCTCGCGGTCGGACGCGATCCAGCGCAGAGTCAGCTCGATTCCGGGCGTCCTGGTCGACTCCAGCGACACCGGAGCGGTCTCGCCAGTACGGCGCAGGACGGTGTCCATCGTGGCGGCGTGCGACATGGGATCTCCTCGAAGATTGCGATCAGACGGTGGTGTGGGGTGCGTCCGCGCACGGGACGCACAGCCCGAGCGAGGGTGGGATGCGGTATCCGGCATCCCGGCCGCACCCGGGGCAGATGCGGCGGGCCGCGTTCGCCTTGGCGAGCGCGGCCCGTTTCGCCGGGGTCATCGGACGGACCGGCTTGGCCTGGTCGATCCGGTAGAGGTAGGCGACCAGCGGCCCCCGCCGGCGGCAAGGGCGTTCGAGCTGCGCCACGACCGGCTGACCGCCCGGCCGCAAGCCCCGGGCGCGAAGCTGCCGGAACGTGGCGAGCCCGTCGGGGGCCAGGCGCCACCGGTAGACGGGGATCGTGCTCACGACGCGGCCCCTTCAAGAGCGCGAGCCGCGGGCTCGGTGTTCTGGAGGTCGCGGAGTTCCTGGTAGCGGGTGGAGACCCAGCCGACCGACCAGCCACACAGCTCCGCCGCCTGCCGCACCGGAAGCCCGGCATGGAAGGCCGCGGTCACTGCCTGGCGGGCCCGATCCTCGGGAAACTTCTCCGTCGCCGGGCCGGCCGCGAGGAGTTCAGCGCGTTCACGCTCGGCCCGCTCGCGACGCTCGGCCTGTTCACGGGCGGCGGCTTCCTCCCGCTCCCGCCGCGCCTGCTCGGCCCGCTGCGCGGCCTCACGTTCACGTGCCTGACGCTGCTGTTCACGCTCCCGCTCAGCCCGTTCACGGGCGAGCCGGTCGTGTTCACGCTCGCGCTCAAGGCGTTCACGCTCAGCCTGCTGAGCACGCTCGGCAGCCTCGGCGCGCTCGCGTTCCTCACGCCGTACCCGCTCCTCCCGCTCAGCCTGTTCACGAGCCAACCGGGCCTCATGCTCACGCTGTTCACGAGCCAGCCGCTCGGCGTGCTCACGCTCCTCCCGGGCCCGCCGCTCCCCCGCCTCACGCTTCTCGCGGGCGGCTTGGTCGCGGGCTGCCTGCTCGGCCTTCCGCTCCGCTTCCAGGGCCGTCACAGCGGCGGTGATGGCCCTGCGGTAGGCCAAGCCGGTCTCCGCCGTCACGATCAGGAGGAGCGGGGCGACGGCGTGCACGGCCACGCCGACCAGGTCTTTCCTCAGCGCGGAGTCGGCGACGTTCAGGGCGAGGGTCATGCAGCCGGTCATCCACCGCAGCACCACCGGCCACCGCCCGCCGTGCCCGCCAAGGCGGGCCAGGACCGAATCGAGGCGGACGACGATCACGACCGCCGCGTCGACCACGAGCGGCAAAATCGGCGCGGTCCAGTCCCACTCGTCCGCCGTGTGCGCCGCCATGAGCGGGGTCACCGTCAGGACCGAGTAGAGCATCGCACCGGACACGATCAGCCACGTGCCGACCGACAACGCCCGCTCCGCTGAACGGATCTGAACACTGTTCACGGCCCGACCTCCACCCGTGAACGCCCCGCCACGGGGGCGAGGACCCTGGCGAAGGCGACCAGGCTCAGCCGCGCGCCGGCGTAGTCGGCCTCGGCCTCCAGGACCCGGGTGTGGCCGTCGCCCTGAACATGATGGGTGACGTTCACCGGGTCGATCCCCAGCGCCTCACGCCAGGCCTCGAAGCCGGGCAAGTTGTTGTGGAACGCCAGCGTCAGCATGTCCGGGTAGACCGTGGACACCGACACACAGGGCGCGGGGAGGTGCGGGTACTCCACGCTGAACAGCCGCCAGGCCAGCAGCGGCGCGTTCAAAGCGGCGAGCGTCTGCGTGCTCACGCGGCACCGCCCGACTGTGCCGCCGTGGCGCGGTTGGTCATGTCGCGGCGGACGGTCAGGACGCGGTTGCGGGCTCGGCGGATGCGCCGGGTGTCCAGCGCGGTGGCCGGCCGGTCCAGCAGCGGCAGCCGTGCGTCGAGCAGCTCGACCTCCGCCAGGATCAGCGGCATCTCGGCCTCGATCGCGTCCAGCTCCGCGTCCGACGGCTCACCGTCGAACGGGGTAGCGGTAACGAGCTTGTGAAGTGCAGCGATGGACTTCATAGGGTCGTGCTCCCTTCCATGAGGAACGGCCCGAAACGAGGCCCCGGAGTTACCGCTCCGGGGCCTCTCGCCGTTGGAACCACCCGGCTCCCCTCGACCCCGCCCGTACGACCGAAGCCAGACGGGCGGAGGAGGCAACCGGCCGCAACCGGGAGGCTGCGGAAAGGTTGGGCGCGCGGACTTAGGCCGCGCCGGCCGCCTCGTCAAGCAGGCGGCCTGATCTCTCATCACGCTGTTCAGTTCTCAAACGACCGGCGCTTCCTTCGAGCTGACCCGCCTGAACGGAGCTCTCCGGGCGTCGGGGCAGCCCAAAGAAGGGCCACTCCACTGCGGCTTCTGGGCCGCATTCCTGCGGGCCGCGGCCACGTCCATAGACTGGACCGGTGGACCGGTCCAGTCAACTCCCCTGTCTTGTTGCGCGTCTGACGATGCACCAGAAACGCCTGCTCAGGGCGGGTTTCTAGGCAAGAAAAAAGCTGAACCGGTGGACCGGTCCAGCTTTTATGGGTGGTCGGTGGCTACATCGGGTAGCTGTCGACTCGTTCGTATATGCCCTCGGGTGTCACACCCTCCTCGCAGACCAGGGCGCCGTCCTGGTCGGATGCCACGTGGAGCACCACGGCCACTGCTGTCGGTCCGTCCAGCCTCAGATGTTCTGCCTCGATCGGCGATGCGAGGCGCACGGTGGTTGTGTCGGTGCCCTCGGCGGGGAACCTGCCGGTCTGCCTGCGGACATACCGAGTCGTCCCCTCGGCGATGGGTGCCAGCTGAGCGAGTCGCGGAGCGTTCCTGGCGACCGACGGAGGGAACCAAGCTGTGACGTAGCTGTGCGGCGTCCCGTCCGGGAGGTGCATGAGGCGCACTCGGAGGAGGGCCTGCTCGCCCGCTTCCATCCCGAGAGCCCCAGCGATGTGAACTGGCGGGGTGGTCCACTCGGGGTTGCCGATCCGCTGGAAGGGCATCCCCCCCGACACGCGGGCTGTCCCGGCACGCCGGGAGCCGGCCGGGCGACCCACCGGTGTTTCCACCACGATGAACCCTGTTCCCTGCCGTGCTTCAACGATGCCGTCTCCGCGCAGGACATCGACAGCCTTGATCGCCGTGGCGCGAGAGACCGACCACTGCTCGGCCAAGTCCCGGCCAGACGGGATTGCCGCCCCGGCGGGAAATTCCCCGGCGGCGATTCTCGTCCGCAGAGACTCGGCGATCTCCTCGTACTTGAGTAGAGCCATGATTCCCCTCACGTCCATGGTGGACTGGTCCACCGGTACAGCATACTGCGGGCATGGCAACGTACGAGCTTGCACCAGAGGTCCGGACTTTCTACGAGCGCACCGTTGATGAGGGCGCGCGCCTGCGAACGTCGGCAGACGGGCGTCTCGAACTGCTCCGCACCAGGGAGATCCTTCGTAGGTACCTGCCGGAAGCGCCCGCACGAGTCCTCGACGTTGGGGGCGGTGCTGGCGTACACGCTGAGTGGCTGGTCGAGGACGGATACGACGTCGATCTGGTCGACCCGGTTCACCGCCACGTTGAGCAGGCCGCGAAAATTTGCTCGGCCACTGTCGGGGACGCGCGCGACCTCGCCGCGCCGGCCGACTCGTACGACGCGGTACAGCTCCTCGGGCCCCTCTACCACCTGCCCAACCCCGCAGACAGGCGGGCAGCGCTCATGGAGGCGGTGCGGGTGGCGAAGCCCGGCGGTCTGGTCGCGGCGGCAGGTATCAATCGCTACTCCTCCCTGTTCGAGCACGTCACGTACGCCCATCTGCACAGGGAGCGGCTGCACGCCTCCGTCTCGTCCATCCTCCAGACAGCCGTTCACGACGGTAAGCGGGGGTTCACCCTCGCGTACTTCCACAGGGCAGAGGAACTGGCCGGGGAGCTTGGCGACGCTGGGTTGGAGGACGTCACCGTGATCGGCGTGGAAGGGCCTGCGTGGTCCGCGCTAAAGGCCGTGGAGCAGCAGTCGGGCCAGGATCCCTCCGAAGACCTCTTTCAGTCGGTGTTGGCAGCCGCACGGCTGGCCGAGCCTTATCCAGAGCTTTTGGCAGCCAGCTCCCACCTGCTTGCAGTCGGCAGAGTCCCCTCAGCGCGGCTCTGATGGCATAACGGCCCGAGGCCGGGTAGCTTTTGGCAGCTCCGTTCGGGGGCCCTGTGGGCCATCTGGGCTGGAAACCCAACTTCCAGGATGACTCTGACGGATAGGCAGGTCAGAGTGCCGTCGTTGGGCGCCAAGGCCAGCCTGGAAGACCATCGTCGTGGCAGGGATATCACCTAGGTCAGATCGCACACCGGTCGCAGGCGAGCGGCCCCGACCAGCCATCTCGGTCGGGGCCGTCGGCATGCCCAGCCACTGTGAACGCCCCGCGTCTCCTGGCCCCAAGTTGAGCGGGCACGCATGGGGGCACAACGGCTCCACGCTTTTGAGGGTACGGCGGCCTTCCGAGCCCATCCTGTTCGACTGGTGAGCCGCCTACGCTCCATGTCGTGATGAACTCGGATGACGACCGGACGGCCCGAAAGCGACAAGAGCTGGCTGGCTATGCCGCCCGTAGTGACGAAGGGTTGGACAACTTCCTCGGGCATATCAGGCACAGCATCGAGGCAGCTCGGCAGATGGGAGTGGACGTTCCTGAAACTCTCTCCGAACGGGTGGAACGGCTGTCTGCCCGGCGTGGATGGCCACCACTTCGCTGATCCAAGCCCTGCTGCCGCCCAGCCCGTTTAGGGGTTCGCCACCGATCAACCCAAGCTGCCAGCCGGTGCCGCCGGCGTCCAGGCTGGAGGGGGCGGCCGCCGCTTTCGCCGGTCGGCCGCCGGCTCCAGCCTGCTCATCCGTTCGTCGGTACCTCCACGACCCCGAGTCCCGTTGATGGCCGCGCAGCAAGCTCCACGACGAGGCGACCGTGACCTACGTATGCCTATAAGCGGCACCGCCAAGCAGACCTTCGCCGATACACTCGCCCGCGCACCCGACAGCTTGGGATCGGTGGAGAACGACGTTGCGGTCTAGATGGGCGCGCATATTTGGGTCAGGAATCGCCTCTGTGGGCACTCAGGCCCCGGGATGGCGAGGGCTCCATACGCGGGTGCTGGCCCCGGGTGGCTGAGGCAGGAGACTCGCTTCCGTCTGCCATCACCCGGGACACGCAAAACTTAGCGGGGGCCCAACTCGCCTCACCTAGCTTCTCGGTGATCGCAATTCAAGCTCCACGTGGTCCAGTCTCTCCGACAGTTCCTGCTCAAGCCTTTGCAATCCTCTAATCTTTTCGGACAAGGCTTCATGAGTTTCCATCAGTCGCTCTAGGTTCGCCCTGTCATCTCCACCCCTTTCAAGGGAAATCATCTCTTCCACTTCCTGCAATGCATCCATCGCGCGTTCGCGTTCCCAATGCATTCCACGGAGTCGCTCTTGTAGATTTTTAGACTGCCGAATTAGCCCGTCGTCAGAGCTTCTTCTCTGCAACTTCATTGCGCGACCACTTCGTGTCATCCTGTGCACGCGTTGCAACTTATCCCAGACGGTAGGATCAATGTAGACGAATCGAGCGTCTGGAGTGCGAGAGGCGGGATAATCCACCTCTGCCAGGACATCATCCAATCGATCCCTGGCGGACTCGGCTGTGGCCACTACGGAGGAACTTGCCTGAGGATCGGAAAGAAGACGAGTGAATTGTGTTCTTGAACGGCTCACATCGTTCACGAGTTTGTCGTAATCGTTGCTGTGAATCATGATTCGCTCCTGCGTGTTTCCAGGAGCCGCCTGTTCGATATTCTCTGCCTGGGCAACTGTCGATGCACTGACAGAAGCGCCGAGTTCCGATTTTGCTACTTTCAGAAACGTCCCCAAATCGGCAAGAAGGAAATCCAAGCCGCAGCGATCCCTAAATTCTTTCATCAATTCCGGCCTTGGGCCAATCGTGATACCTGCCTCAATCTGCACCCAATCCTCTTTAGCGTCGTTCGTTACAAGGAGAACCGGCCTCTTCCGGCCTTCAGCCTCCCGAAGAACCTGCTCCCAAAGGAAAAAGTCGCCATGAGAGTTCTCCGCCTTGTTTGCATCCTTGTAGCCTGGTGGAATCTCTTTGTCGACTCTGCGGGCGTACTCCTCCAAGAGGCCTTCCACTTCTTGCTCTTCGAATTCGGTGCCTGTCTTTTTATCCAAGATTTCCGCTAGCGCCTCGAGGATGGGATCATCTGTTGCAACCCTAGCCAAACTGAGATCGAAATCCTGTCCATGGCCCTTGATTTCTGCAATCACCGCCTCGAATGCCCTGCTCAGTGGGTTTACTAGTTTGGCTCGGTCTTCGGGCGGCATTGAGCGCCTCTTGGCAAATGTGTTCAGCTCTTGGACTGCCTTATTTTTCGAATCAGTAAGCGCCTTTGGGACAGATGTGTAGAGGTTGATGTGCTCACTTACGGCGGTCATCCTCCGGGAGTAGTACTCTTTCGTCACCTGGTGTGACACCCATAGGCGGTCCTGCAAAGTCCTCAAGACCGACAGAAGCTCATTTCGGGCTTGGGGTGTGAATCTGTAGAGATTGAGCAATACGTTGGTATCCAGCGTGACAAGATACTCCTTCACCCCCTTCTCGTAATCCGATAGGGGCCGCCTCCACATTCCCTCAAAGCCGGCCAGAAATGAGGAATAGGGCATCGGGCATCCTCCAATTCCGCTAGATCAGCACATCGCGCAGCCAACGCTACCGGCGTTGGAGTGCCTGCCGCAGCTAGTTCCGGTGAGTAGCCAGCGAACCAACCGATATAGCACGTGGATACATGTATCCAGTCCAGCTCCGACCAGCCTCGCCATCGTCCCTACCTTGTGGACACGAGGTGAGGAAACGCGTGCAGGGGTGTAGGTGGGACGTGCGAGGCCATGGTTGGAAAGTGATCCCGGACAGGTGAGGAGTTGGGCGGCTGCCAACTCGGGTGTTCTAACCTGCTGATAGTTCGTGGCCCCGGCATCGGCAACCTGGCCCGGCTGCATACTGACCTGCTCGACTCCGGTGACCTCACGCAGATACTTCGGCGACTCGACGACGACTGACCGTTTCGCTCGCGATCTGGAACGATCAGTTAGTGCAACCCTGGCGCGTTACCGCCAAGCACCGTTCTCGCCTTTTCGATGAAGGCCAGGCGAGCTTGCTTGACTTCCTCGATTTTGGCGTCCCGCTGCGGCGAGGGGCAGAGAATCAGTGGGGCCCCCACCTCTTCACCTGCATGCTGGGCGGAGAGGTCGGCATATGTGCTAAGTAGATCAAAGCAAGCGCGAACTAGCCGCTGTGCCTCTGTCGTCACCTCGATTGGCCCCTCCAGCGCAACGGCTGAACTAGCCTCGCCGAGGGAGACGATTGCCACTTCGGCGGCTGGTAGTTCTGGTGCCACCGGGCTATCAACGCTGCCCTGCCTGGAACCGCTCACTTCATTCATCCTGCGTTGCACTTCGTAAAAGGCAGTTAGGAATGAAGCGTAGACGCCCCTCCGAGCCTCGCGGTGCAAAATGCGTCGCTGCTCGTCACGGTCCGCCTGTCTGTCCAGACGGTCCTGTCGGCCCTTCAGCAGGGTGAACGATCCGGTCAGTATGACTCCGGCAAGAGCGCTGCCTGCGGCGATCAGCGCGATCGATTGTTCGGCCATGGGCTCATCAAACCCGGGCAGGGCACGTGCCCGCAGCGGAACAGCAGAGAAAGACGATCCTGGTCGCTGCCGTTGGCTCAGCGGCATTGACATGTCGACGGTCACGTATTTCCCCATCGCGAGCGTCAGCTTCCCCGCCCAGACGTTCGACCCGTCGTCACACCATCGTGGTCGTTTCTCGACCGACCGGGGGGTGAGGCGAGGTTCGGCTGATCAGTCCCAGTCGGACGCCGGCTGGTCGACTCGGCCGCCTTTGTGGGGTGTGGGGATGTAGTCGCGAGCACCGCCAGGCAGCGCGGCAACACACGTCGCCGAGCAAGCGTTGACCAGCAGGGGCAGTACGTCAGTGGCCACGCGCAGTGAGATCCACACCTGATGGAGTCCGCGCTGTTCGATCGGGCGGTCGCAGACACTGCAGCTGTGGATGACGGTGACGCCCCACCGTCGGGGATCCAGGTTTCCCGGATCGAGGTCCGCAACGGAGCCCGAGGAAGGCCGTAGCCGCGGGAACGGCGGTCGCAGCTTGTAGTTGCCGAACAACGCGCGCGTGCTCACCGTGCTGCGGGTCAGCTTCCGGCACCGGGTGATCTCGTAAGGGAACCAGTGCAGCCGGTAGGAGGTGTAGGGGGTGAACTCCTCCAGGCTGGTCATGGCCCCGATCTCGGGTGGGAGCCGGACCAGATTGCTGCCGTAGAGCACGAGGTGCTTGACCGCCGTCAGCTGGGCGATGCTCGGTGGCAGGGTGATGATCTGCCGCCGCTCTTCCGGGCTGAGCCCGGTCAGGGGGCGAAACTCTTCGCGCCCGTCGGCGGCGGCCTCGTCGATCAGCTCCAGCAGGTGGCGCCAGCCCGAAGCGGAGGTGTCCTGCCGCTCGGCGTGGAGTCCGACTCGGGCTCGCGGATGCGGCCTGGACTGGTCGAAGCACGAGCACGCGTCCTGGCGGGTACCCCGCCGTTCCGTGGCCGGGTCCGACGTATCGCCCCAGCGGTTCACATTGAGCCCCGGCTCTGCCTCGTCCGTCATGGCGCCAAGATACGGAGGTTGCTGCAGGCCGTCTCAGGATTATCCGGACGGGAGCACAGACGACACCCATCGCCGTGCTCGAACGTTTGGCTGGGGAACCTGATGCTGCTGATGGGGAATTACGTGGAGTTCCACATGACATCAGCGGTTGACATCAACGTCGGCAGACGTGCGGCGACGACAAGGGGCGTAGCACTGTGGAGATCAAGCCGTCAGGCGTGTGCCCCGGGTGCCCTGTCGGCTACCGGTTTATCCGGCACGCGCCTACGGATCAGGTGGTCATGGTTCAGAAGCTTGCTGAGCAACACAAGCGAGAGACCCTGAGTCTCGCGGCTCCAGCTCAAGAGCAGTACAAACCGGTTGAGCCGGCCCTGTCAGCACAGGACCGGCTCAACCCGTTCAGATCACGCCTCGGCGTACTCCGCGTCTTCGTCCTCTTCGGGGAAATCGCTGGAGATGAACCCCTCGTCAGGGTCGGGTTCCGCCTTCACCAGGATTTCGTAGACCTGGTGGGCAGTGTTGCGGGTGCGCTCCCACTCTTCGTGGATACCGAAGGGGTGCGGGGGCGGGGAGACGGCCGAGCTTTCAAGGGCAAAGGCCGCGTCCTTGGCGATGTCCAAGGCCTGGATGAGCCGTTCTCGGTTGTCCCGGTCGCGCTCTTCGGGAGTGGCGGCTTGGTTGCGGGCCTTGCGGGCTTCCTGCTGCTTGAGGAAGCCGGCCATGGCCTTCGCCGGGTTGGCGATCTCGTACAGGCGGTACTCGGTCAGGCGCTCCGGGCTGCGGGTTTCGCGGGTGTCTCCGGTGATGACCAGACTGCCATCGGAATTGATCATGGGGATGTTGTATTCGTGGGCCGGCTTGGTCGAGTCCCACTGCTGCCAGGCGGAGGCGAGCAGGCGGAGGCCATACTCGTGGCTGGCCAAGTCGGTGAGGATGGCCGGCGGGGACCCCCGGAACGGGGCGCTGCCCTCGAACAGCTTCGACTCGCGGTCACGGGTGAGGTAGCCGTCCATCATGAGGGCGAAGCCGCCACCGATGATCAGCGTGATCCGGGCATTGTGATCGCCCGCAACCGCGCGCTCCAGCAGCTTCGGCACCGTGTCATACACCGGGTACCACTGCCGGCCAGGCACATCCTCGGTGAGGAAACCGCCGTCTCCGAAAGCGTTGCGGGCCCTCTGGAGGGAGGATGGGCGGCGAGACTTGGGCTCCTTACGTGCCTTAGGGCGGCGCACGTCACGATCGACGATGACGCCGAGCATGAAGCTGAACTGCTTCGTAGTCACGGCACGCCGCGCCATGATGTTGCGGATCTCGGCCTTCGTCTCACCGAAGGCGGAGCCGGCGGTGAGACGGTGGGTGGTGTAAACGCAGCGCCAGATGGGCGAGGGTTCCGGGCAACCGAGTTCGGTAGGCAGGTCCTCCAGCGAGGTAACCCCGAGGATGATGTCTGCTTCCTGGCGACGCAGCTCGCCGCGGGTCACCAGCGCGTCGATGGTCTGGTTGGCGATGTTGTGCCACATCGCGTCCGAGGTCCAGGGGTTCTTCTCCAGGTGCTCGCCGGCGACCAGGTTCTCCACCATGGACACGAACGAGGCCCCGGAGGTCTGCATCAGGGTCTGCGCGATCACAGGTTGACCTCCATGGTGTTGCGGGCGCCGACGACCAGGCGCACCGGGACGGTGGCGGCCTGGCCGACTCGGACTACCTGGTCCGACAGACCACGCTGGTAGGCGGAGTTGTAGTGAGCGATCTCGTCACGAACCGCCCGGCGGAGGGAATTGGTGTCGCGCAGCAGGTCCTCGACAACCGAGGCGGCGGCACCGGCGATGCTCTTGCCGGTGCGGGTCTTGGCCGCGGAAGAGAGGCGGGAGATGCCGTCGACGACGACCGGCAGGACCCGGCTCGGCGACTTGTCAGCGAAGGTCACCCGCACGAGGATGACGAGCAAGGGCTCGGAAACCCCACGCTGCATGATCGAGTCGGAGTAGTCAGCCTTGGGCACGTTCAGGGTGCCGGAAACGGTTTCCCGAACCAGGGCGGCGAGCTGCTGGGGACTGTCGAACTCGCAACGGGCCTGGGCCAGCGGCCCGTCGACATCGTGGTCGTCGAGCAGCTTCGGAGCCGGAACGGCCAGCGACATAGCGGCGATGCGCGGCTGGTAGAGCGGGAAAAGCATGCGGGTCCACGCGAGGCACTCGATCACGTACAGCGAGCCGCCCGGAACGGCGACCTCGCTGAGCAGAGAGACTCCGTTGGGCTGCGGGCTGACGAGCAACGCGGCCCGCTCCGGCTCCACCTGCAGAGCTGCGGCAGCCTTGCGGGCGTCCTCACTGAGGTTGGTCAGAGGGTTCTTCTGCAGCCGCAAGGAGACCTTGCGCAGCGCTGCGGTCTCGGGGACGTCCGGCAGGGGCTGGGGCCGGCGGGTGATGCTCAGCTTCTCCAGTTCCTCATCGGCAGCCGGGGGAAGACTGACGTGAGACTGGGGGTCCTGCGGCTCCTGGAACAGGGGGTAATTCTCGGTCACTGGCTCATGGCCCATCATGACTCACCCACAGCACAGTGCTGTGCGGCTTCGGCGTGCGACACCAGAAGGTGGATGATTCGTCCGCCCACGAAGGGGATCGCCGCCCGACGGCTGACGATGTGCTCCGTGGCGCCTGCCACATCTCGCTGTTGCTGAACCTTCACCGTGGTCTCGTTGGGGCCCTTGCCCAAACATTTCCGCGGATCGCAGTGCCTTAGAGAGGCCACTCGGATGTGGTGGTCCAAGTGTCGAACGACAACGACGATGCAGATCGACGCACCCGACATCTAACCGCCTCTTCCAACAGGCCGTCAAATGAATTCACTTGAGTCGGGCCGTCCCTGGGCCGTCAAAGGGGTGCCGCTGGTGACCAACAACCACCAACGACACCCCTTCAACAGCAGGTCAGAGGCTCGTCAGGCTCCGGCAACCGAGGCCAGGTACGCGCCCGTCTTCTCCGGGTCGTAGAAGAAGTTCTCGAAGTCGGCCGGGTCGTTGAAGCCGTTGGCGAACCGGTCGGCCGCGGGCTGGAGCTGCCCGGCCGCGCCGATGAGGTCGAGGACATGCTCCGGCGGCACCCCGAGCATGGCGTTGGTCCACTTGGTGACGTGCTGCGCGGTGTCCCAGTAGCGGTCGAACGTGCCCTGCATCCAGGCCTCGTCGAACGGCCGGTCGCCGTTCTCGACGATCGAGGCGAGGTACGCGGCCGCGCACTTGGAGGCGGAGTTGGAGCCCTGGCCGGTGATCGGGTCGTTGGCGACGACGACGTCGGCGACGCCGAGCACCAGGCCGCCGCCGGGGAGGCGGCCGATCGGGTTGCGGACCGTCGGTGCGTAGCGGCCGGCCAGGGTGGCGCCCGCGTCGGTGAGTTCGACCTTGGTGGCGCGCGCGTACTCCCAGGGGGTGAACTTCTCCATCAGCTCCAGCGTGAGCGCGAGGTGCTCGGAGGGGTCCTTGACGCCCTGGAAGACGTCGAGCGGTCCGCCCGGGACGCCCTCCCAGAACAGGATGTCGGCGCGGCCGGAGGTCGTCAGGGTCGGCATGACGAACAGCTCGCCGACGCCCGGGACCAGGTTGCAGCGGACCGCGTCGAAGTCCGGGTGCTCGGGGCGGGGGCCGAGGCCGTGGACGTACGCGACGGCAAGGGCGCGCTGCGGCTCGCCGTACGGGGAGCGGGCGGCGTCCCGGCCGAACATGGAGACCAGCTCGCCCTTGCCGGCGGAGACCAGGACCAGGTCGTACGAGCGGGAGAAGTAGTCCAGGTCGGAGACGGCGGCGCCGTGGATGACGAGCTGACCGCCGCGCTGGGCGAAGGTCTCCATCCAGCCGGCCATCTTCACGCGCTGGTCGACGGACTGGGCGTAGCCGTCGAGGCGGCCCACCCAGTCGATGACGCGGGAGGCGTCGGGGCCGGCGACGGAGACGCCGAGGCCCTTGATCTGCGGGGCCTGCGACTCCCAGAAGTTGATCGCGAGGTCGCGCTCGTGCTGGAGCGCGGTGTCGAACATGCACTGGGTGGACATGACCCGGCCGGACCGGATCTCGTCCGCCGTGCGGTTGGACATCAGGGTGACCTCGTACCCCTGCGACTGCAGTCCGAGGGCGAGCTGGAGACCGGACTGGCCGGCGCCGACGATGAGTATCTTCCGCATGGCGGGGGTTCCTAACGAATGATCAGCGTTGTTCGGGGGTGGCTCCTGGTCCGGACGGGAACGGCGCCTACTCCGGAGTGGATTCCAGCGCGTGCGCGACCATGGCGAGCAGGGACTCGACCACGCTGTACCGCTTGCGCGCGTCCATGATCACGACCGGCACGTGCGCGGGCACCGTCAGGGCCTCCCGGACGTCCTCGGGCTCGAAGCGCTCGGTGCCCTCGAAGTGGTTCACGGCGACGATGTACGGCAGCCCGCAGCTCTCGAAGTAGTCGAGCGCGGGGAAGCAGTCCGTCAGCCGGCGGGTGTCGGCGAGCACGATCGCGCCGATCGCGCCGCGCACGAGGTCGTCCCACATGAACCAGAAGCGCTGCTGGCCCGGCGTGCCGAAGACGTAGAGGACCAGGTCGCTGTCGAGGGTGATCCGGCCGAAGTCCATGGCCACGGTCGTGGTGAGCTTGTCGGGCGTCGCGGAGAGGTCGTCGGTCCCCTCGCTCGCCTGCGTCATCAGCGCCTCGGTCTGGAGCGGGGTGATCTCCGAGACCGCGCGGACGAAGGTCGTCTTGCCGACGCCGAAGCCGCCCGCGACCACGACCTTGGTCGCGATCGGGGCCCGGGTGTGGTCCAGCTGCCAGTCCTGCGCGCCGTCCTCGGCCGCCGGGAGCAGCGGATCGTGCACGGCCTCGTGGGCGGCCTCGGGCTGCGCGGGTATGCCGGCGAGCGCCGGGGAGTCGGAGACGGAGGCGACGTCAGAGGCGACGGAGTCCACTCAGCACCCTTTCGAGGAGCGCGCGGTCGGGCTGGCCGGTGCCGTGACCGGTCCCGTACACACGGATCTTTCCCTGGTCGGCCAAGTCGCTGAGCAGCACTCGGACGACACCCAACGGCATCTTGAGGAGGGCCGAGATCTCCGCGACGGTACGCATCCGGCGGCAGATCTCGACGATGGCCCGCATCTCTGGCATGAGGCCGCGGGCGGCGAGGCCGCCGTCCGTCAGCACCTTGCGCCGCTGCGGCGCTTCGAGGGCCGCCACGAACGTCTCGACCAGCAGGACGTGGCCGAAGCGGGTGCGGCCGCCGGTGAGCGAGTACGGGCGGACGCGCGCGGGGCGGCGGCCCTCCCCGCGGATCGGCAGATGATGGGCGTGGGAGGCGGACGTCACTGGGTGCTCTCCATCGATTTGCGCAGCTCGCTGCGGAGTTCGGGGGTGAGTACGTGTCCGGCGCGGCCGACGAAGAGCGCCATGTGGTACGCGACGACACTCATGTCGCAATCGGGCGTGGCGTGGACGCCGAGCAGGGAGCCGTCGCTGATCGACATCACGAAGACGCTGCCCTCCTCCATGGCCACCATGGTCTGTTTGACCCCGCCGCCGTCCATCAGACGGGCCGCGCCGATGGTGAGGCTGCCGATGCCCGAGACGATGGTCGCCAGGTCGGCGCTGGAGCCACGGGGGCCGGTGGTGCGGCGGCCCTCCGTGGGGGTGGCGCTCTGGGCCGGGTCCGAGGACAGCAGGAGCAGCCCGTCGGAGGACACGACGGCGACGGAGCGCACGCCGGGCACCTCCTCGACGAGGTTGCCCAGCAGCCAGTGCAGGTTACGTGCTTCGCTGCTCAGCCCGAATGTTCCGGTCGCAGTCAACTGCGTGCCTCCTCGACTGTGTCCCCCGTCTTCTCCTCTGTACGTGCTTCCGTGCGTGACTCGGTCCGCGTCTCGGTGCGTTCGGTACGTTCCTCGGGACGGGCGGTCTGCACGGCTTCGATCTCCGCCTCGACGTCCCTGCGGCCCGCCTGGGCTCCCTGTTGGAACCCTCCGAGCCGGCGGCGCAGGGCCTCGGCGTCGACACCGCCCTTGCGCGGGGTGGTCGTGGTGTCGGCCTGACGGACTATCTTCGGCGTGCGCTTGGGCAGGCCCTTGTCGGTGATCCGCTGGACGTCGGCCTCTACCGGCGCCTCGGCGTCCGCGTCGGCCTCGGGCCGCGCCTCCTCGTGGACCTCCGCGTGGTGCGGTGCGGCGGAAGCACGCTCGTGGGTGTCCGGCTCGGGCGGCGGGTCGGGGAGGCGGACCTGCAGGGTCGTCTCGGCGACGGACTCCGCCTCCGCGTCGCCGTCCGCCTTGTCCTCAGCCTCTGCCTCTGCCTCGACAGCAGGCGCGGGCGCGGGCGCGGACTCCTCCGCGCCCACCGGGTCCGGTGTCGCCGGGTCCGGTGTCGCCGGGTCCGGTGTCGCCTCCGGCTCATCCGTGACCGCGGGTTGCGTGGCCGCGGGTTCCGCCGCCGCGATGGCGTTCTCGGCCGCCTCGACGAGCGGGTCGCGGGTGCGGGACGGCAGCGTGTTGGAGTTGGCCTCGGCGACCGAGCCAGGCAGGTTCAGGGTGGGCGCCCCGCCCGCCATCGGAACGGCCGGCGGGACGGCGACCGGCGGAGCCGTCGGCAGCAGCGCCTGCGGCAGGACGACGACGGCCGCGATGCCGCCCTGCTTCTGCTCGCGCAGCTCCACCCGTACGCCGTGGCGGGCGGCGAGCAGGGCGGCGACGCGGATTCCGAGCCCCTCCCCGTCGATGTCCGCCGGGTCGGCCTCGGCGAGGCGCGCGTTGAGTTCCGCGAGCCGCGAGTCGGTCATGCCGATGCCCTCGTCCTGGACGGAGAGCATCACCTCGCCGGACTCGAGCAGCCAGCCGGAGAGCTGGACCTGGGCGTCGGGCGGCGAGAAGGCGGTCGCGTTCTCCAGGAGCTCGGCGATCAGGTGGCTCAGGTCGTCCGCGGCGAAGCCGGCGACCTGAGCGTGCGGCGGGAGGGACTGGATGGTGACCCGCTCGTAGCGCTCGATCTCGCTGACGGCGGCGCGCAGCACGTCGACGAGCGGGACCGGTCCAAGGTGGCCGTGCACGTGCTCGTGGCCGGCGAGGACCAGCAGGTTCTCGCTGTGGCGGCGCATGACGGTCGCCATGTGGTCGAGCTTGAAGAGGGTGGCGAGGCGCTCCGGGTCCTGCTCGCGCTCCTCCAGCTTCTCGATGACGCCGAGCTGGCGCTCCACCAGGCCCAGGCTGCGCAGGGAGAGGTTGACGAAGGTGTGGTGGACGCTGTTCCGCAGCCGCTCGAGTTCGGCGGTGAGGAGGGCGGTCTGTCCCTGGAGGTCGGCGCGCTGGGCGGCGAGTTCGGCGGCGATGGCGTCGCGGGCGCCCGCCAGGTCGGCGCCCTCGCTGTCGAGCCGCTCGGTGCGCGCGGCGAGGGCGGCCAGCTTGCCCTGCAGCGTGTTGAGGGACCGTACGACCTGGGCGAACTCGTCGTTGCGGCCGGTGAAGCGGATGGGCTCCTCGGTCTCCGGGGCGCCCGCGAGACGGGCGGCTCCGATGCGCACCACGGCGAGGGGGCGGGTGAGGGTGCGGGCGACGAAGGTGGAGATGCCGACCGCGACGAGGAGGCAGCCGCCGAGGAACGCGATGCGCACCTCGAGGGCGGTGACGTCGTCGTCGCGGAGCTGGGTGAACCGCTCCACCTGTCCCGTGGCGAGCGCGGACTCGACTCCGCGCATCTGCTCGATCCGGGCGGAGAGCGCGGCTCCCAGCTTCTCGGGGTCGGTCTTCCGCTCGGACGAGGAGAGTTCGGGCTGGTCGGTGAGGCGCGCGAGGTAGCGCTCGGCGCTCTTGACGTCCGGTCCGGTCACGGTGGCCGCGAGGGAGTCGCGGCCCTCGGCGGTGGCGGCCTGGTCGAAGTCGGCGAGGGCGGCCAGTTCGCGGACCCGGGCCTGCTGCGCGGCGGCGGTCAGGGCGTCGCGGGCGCGGTCGGCCTCCTCCGCCCCCTCGGGTTCGTCGGCCACGTACGTACCGGTGACGGGGTCGTAGTGGGTGCCGCCGGTGGACTCGGGCTGCGGGACGGCGAGGGCGGCCAAAAGGAGTCCGCGGGCGGTGGACGCCTGCTCGACGGCGCGGCCGAGGGCGGCGGGGGCCCTGGTGGCCTCGGCGGCGCGGGCGGGGGTCTTCTCGGCGAGTTCCTCGGCGAGGCCGTGGAGCTTGGCGATGATCTCGGAGTAGGCCCGGTGGGCCTCCAGGGCGGTGCCCTTGCCGGTGAGCGCGGTGCGGCGGACGGAGGGCAGGGCGGCGAGGTCGCGGCGCAGCTCGGGGCCGGCGGCGGGCCGGATCTCGTCGATCTGGCGGTCGACGCGGGTGGAGCCGGCGCTGGTGACCTGCCGCCTGTCGTCGCGGGGCCCTTGCTGCTCGTCCCGGCCCGCGGCGATGTAGGCGACGACCTCGTCGCGCTCGTCGGCGAGGGAGTGGGCGAGGGTGACCGCCTGGCGGTCGAGTTCGGCCAGGGTGACGAGCCGCTGGGAGTCGCTCAGGTCGGCCGAGGCGGTGAGGACGGCGGGAGCGCCCGCTGCGAGCACGGTGACACCGACGAGGGCGACTCCGGCGACCAGACGGTTACGGACCCGCTTGGGGCGGCCGACGGGGGCGCCGGGGGGCGTATCGCCGCCGGGGGCTGGGGCGTTCGCGCCGGGGCCCGGGACGTCGCCCGTGGACAGCGGGTCACCGGGGCTCTGGCTCCGCGTGCCGCTGTTGCTCCGAGGCCGCTTCTTCTGCACCGGTGCTCGCATTCTCGACTCGTCCGCCCATGAAGCAGAGGTGACGACCGGTCATTCGATAGAGCGCCCCCACCCCTGGTACGGCTTCCGACCATTCCAGCGCTTCTGGGAAGGGGACGCGCATCGGCCGCTCCGCCACCCGAACGAGTGAACAACACTCCTGAGTTGGCGAACAACTTCCGCCCGCGCCCGGTACGGGGTCGCGCGGGGCCCCGGTTGGATCTTCCGCGCGGGCTTTGGCAGGATGCCCGCCCGCAGCTTCCCGGAGGCCGCCGTTCCGCCCTGTCTCCGGGCTCCGGGGGCTTGGTACAGGCCTGATGCGGCCGTCTGGAGGTGCTGTGAAGGAGTGATGCGTACCGGTGCAGACTGGAGATCATGCGCACCGAAGTGGTCACCCTCCCCGGCAGCCCCGAACGCCCCAACGAGGACTGGGCAGCCGCTGCTCTTCCCGCTTCCGGGGCAGGCGGGACGGTCGTGGTGCTCGACGGGGTGACGCCACCCGTCGGCGATGACGGTTGTGCGCACGGCGTCCCCTGGTTCACCGCGCGCCTCGGTGGAGCTTTGACCGAACTGTCCGCTTCTCGGGCCGAGATGACGTTGCCCGAGATCCTCTCGGCGGCAATCCGGCGCACCGCGGACGCCCACCGGGGCAGCTGTGACCTTTCTCACGTCCGTACTCCTCAGGCGACGGTCGCGATGGCCCGCTGGGACGGGGAGCGGGTCGAGCAGCTGGTGCTGTCGGACGCCGTCCTGCTCCTGGAGGCGCCGGACGGGAAGGTGCGGGCGCTGCGCGACGACCGGCTGGACCTCGTCCCGGCGGAGGTCCTGCGCTCACTGGAGGCGACGGACCGACTGCGCAACCGGGAGGGCGGCTTCTTCACGGCCGCGGCGGACCCTGCGGTGGCGGAGCGCGCGGTGACCGGCACGACGCCCCGGGGTGAGGTGCGGGCCCTGGCGGCGCTCTCCGACGGGGCGACGCGCTGGGTGGATCTGTTCGGGGCGGGCGACTGGGCGGACTGCTGCGGGGTGTTGCGCGAGGAGGGCGCGCACGGGCTGCTCCGGCGCGTGCGGGCGCTGGAGGAGGCGGACGGGGCTGCGGGCGGCCCGCGCCGCTGGAAGAGGCACGACGACGCGACGGCGGTGTACGCGGTGCTGTGAGGGATGCGGCGCGCCCCCGGGGGCGCCCGTCGCCGCCGGCTCCCCGGCGGCCCGCGCGGATCCGGACCGGCGGGGCTCCCCCGGGTGCCCGCGCGGATCGTGAGCGGAGGGGCTTCCCGGCGGCCCGCGCCGGACCGGGGCGCGAGCGCGGCCTTCGGCCGTCAGCTCTCCGCGCGGGTGTTCAGCTGGTGGAGCAGGCGGGCCAGTTCGGCGACCTCGCCCCGGTCCCAGTCGGCGAGCTTGCGGACGTACCGCCCGCGCCGCGCGTCCCGTACCCGCCGGAAGCGCCCCTGGCCCTCCTCCGTGAGCCGGACGAGCGAGGCTCGCCCGTCGGCCGGGTCGGGGTCGCGGGCGACGAGGCCGAGGTCTTCGAGCGCGCGCAGCTGACGA
Source organism: Streptomyces sp. NPDC036822 (assembly GCF_055609145.1). Taxonomy (NCBI): domain Bacteria; kingdom Bacillati; phylum Actinomycetota; class Actinomycetes; order Kitasatosporales; family Streptomycetaceae; genus Streptomyces; species Streptomyces sp. NPDC036822. Next base: position 166,728 of record NZ_JBVJPY010000002.1, on the reverse strand, counting down.
CTCATGGTCGCCTTGCCGACGCCGAAGTAGCCGGCGAGTTCGGTGGCCCGCTGCGGCCCGGTGTCGTCGAGCCGTACGAAGAGACCGTAGGCGGCGGGCTCCAGTTCGGGATGGACCTCGCGGGCCATCTCGCCGGACTGGGCGCGGGCGCGCCGCAGGAAGACCGCCAGTTCCCTTTCCAGCGCCAGGAATTCCTGGTCCACATCGCTCCTGCCGGTGGGGCCGCCTTCACTTCCCGTACCGCTTCCGTGCACGTCAGCACCCCTCGCGCGCTTTCCGGTCGCTGAAAGTTTCCTCCGCCGACGGTCATCACCGCAGCTCCCCCAGTATTTCGCAGGAGTAGACCAACGGCAGCACCCGGCCCCTCTTCCGCCGGGCGGGTCTACGTGCGTAGCGTCTGCACCGGCGCCGCGATGACATGTCCACTGCAAGGGCGCTCCGATGCGGCCCCGCCCATGGTCCCACTCCCGCTCCCACCGAGCCTTTCGGAGGCACGCAATGCCCGTGCACAGATCCGGAAAGACCCTCGCCGGCGCCGCGCTCGCGGCCCTGGCCCTGCTCCTCCCCCTCACCGTCTCCGGCACGGCGAACGCCGCGGACGATCCCGGCACCCGGCAGGTGCCCGCCCGGGGTTCGGCCTGGATGGGCATGGGGGTGCCGGCCCACGACGGCCAGGGCGGAAAGCCCGGCGGCATCTCGATCCAGGCCACGCAGACCGAGGGCGTGGACGTCTCCAGCCACCAGGGCAACGTCGCCTGGTCGACCCTGTGGAACAGCGGGGTGAGGTGGGCCTACGTCAAGGCGACGGAGGGCACCTACTACAAGAACACCTACTTCACGCAGCAGTACAACGGTTCGTACAACGTGGGCATGATCCGCGGGACGTACCACTTCGCGACGCCCGACACGACGACGGGCGCGGCGCAGGCCGACTACTTCGTGAACAACGGGGGCGGCTGGTCCAGGGACGGCAAGACCCTGCCGGGAGCGCTGGACATCGAGTGGAACCCGTACGGCGCGTCCTGCTACGGCAAGACGCAGTCCGGGATGGTGACGTGGATCCGCGACTTCCTGAGCCGCTACAAGGCGAGGGCCGGCCGTGACGCGGTGATCTACACGGCGACGAGCTGGTGGAAGGAGTGCACCGGCAACTACAGCGGCTTCGGCGCGACGAACCCGCTGTGGGTGGCGCGGTACGCCACGGCGGTCGGCGAACTCCCGGCGGGCTGGCCGTACTACACGATGTGGCAGTACACCTCGTCCGGACCGACGGTCGGGGACCACAACCACTTCAACGGCGACCTCTCGCGGGTACAGGCGCTGGCCAACGGCTGAGGCGCTCATCGGCGGCGGCCGCCGGCGTTCCGACGGCCTCCTGGGTGCGTGGCGCACCCCGTCCCGACGGCTTCCCGGGTGCGCGGCACGCCCGGGAGGCCGTTCGGCGTTTTCGGCCCACCCTCTTGTCTATTGGTATGGACCAATGCGAGGCTCGCTCCCGACGGGCTCGTACGGCGTTCAACTGCCGTACGGGGGCGCCTTGTTGCCCGCCCGTGCCCTGCTCGTTCCCGTCTCCCCACGTACGAGAGAGAGCCCCCATGCCGTCCCTGCGGTCCCTGTCGTCCCCTCGGCCCCTGCGGTCCCTGTCGTCCAGGCCGTCCGCCCGCCGCGCCGCCGCGGCCACCGCCGCCGTCGTGTCCGCCGCCGTGCTCGTCCCCCTCACCCCGTCCGTCGCGAGCGCCCACGGCGCCGTCTTCAACCCGGTGAGCCGAGTGGCGGCCTGCTTCGCGGAAGGACCCGAGACGCCGAAGTCGCAGGTGTGCAAGGACCTCGTCGCCGACTCCGGCACCCAGCCGCTCTACGACTGGAACGAGGTGAACATCGCCAACGCGGACGGGCAGCACCGGGCGCTGATCCCGGACGGCAAGCTCTGCTCGGCCAACCGCGAGAAGTACCGGGCGCTGGACTGGGCGCGCACGGACTGGCCGGCCACGGCGGTCAAGGCCGGCCCCTTCGACTTCAGGGTACGGGCGACGGCGGCGCACTCGGGCACGATGACGGTCTACATCACCAAGCAGGGCTTCGACCCCACCCAGCCCCTGAAGTGGTCGGACCTGGACACGACGCCGGTGGCCACCTACGCCACCACGCGCACGGCGACGAACGGCTTCTACGACTTCCCGGGCACCCTGCCCGCCCGCACCGGCCGGCACGTCGTCTACAAGGTCTGGCAGCGCTCCGACAGCCCGGAGGCCTTCTACAGCTGCTCGGACGTGACCTTCGGCGGTGCGGCCTCGGCGACCGCCCCGACAGAGGCCGAGCTGTCGGCCGGCGCGGACCGCTCCACGGTCAGCCACGCGGGCCACGGCGGCGACGAGCGGCCCCCCGCCCTCTCCGCCGACACCCTTCCGGCGTCCCCGTCCCCCCTGCCCCTCGCCCTCGTCGGCACGGGCGCCCTGACCGCTTTCGCCGCGGGCAGCCTGCTCCTCTCCCGCCGCCGCACCCGGCCGTAGCCGCGCGGGCGCGCACGGCGAAGCGGGGCGCCCCCGTCGGGGGCGCCCCGCTTCGCCGGGCCTCGGACCGAGCGTGTGTCCCGCGGATCAGGGCCGGATCCAGGTCGTGTCCGTGAAGCCTCGCCCGGGCCGCGACGCTCCGGACACCCCCTACGCCGCCACGCCCACCGGGATCTCCGCCGGGGCGAGGGCGATCTCGAGGACCTGGCGCACGTCCGTGACCGGGTGGACGTCGAGCTTGTCGAGGATCTCGGCCGGGACGTCGTCCAGGTCGGGCTCGTTGCGCTTGGGGATCACGACCGTCGTGATGCCCGCCCGGTGGGCGGCGAGGAGCTTCTGCTTCAGTCCGCCGATCGGCAGCACCCGTCCGGTCAGCGACACCTCGCCGGTCATCGCCACGTCCGTGCGGACCAGGCGGCCGGAGAGCAGCGACGCCAGTGCGGTCGTCATGGTGATGCCCGCGCTCGGGCCGTCCTTGGGGACCGAGCCCGCCGGGAAGTGGATGTGGACGCCCCGGTCCTTCAGGCCGGTGACGGGCAGTTCCAGCTCGGCGCCGTGCGAGCGCAGGAAGGAGAGCGCGATCTGGGCGGACTCCTTCATCACGTCGCCCAGCTGGCCGGTCAGCGTGAGGCCCGCCGCGCCCGTCTCCGGGTCGGCGAGCGACGCCTCCACGAAGAGGACGTCACCGCCCGCGCCGGTGACCGCGAGACCGGTCGCCACGCCGGGGACGGAGGTGCGCCGCTCGGCCGGGTCCTGCGCCGACTCGGGCACGTGGTGCGGACGCCCGATCAGCGCCCGCAGGTCGTCCGGGGTGATCGTGAACGGCAGCTCGCGGTCGCCCAGCTCGTGCTCCGCCGCCACCTTCCGCAGCAGTCGCGCGATCGAACGCTCCAGGGTGCGGACGCCCGCCTCCCGGGTGTACTCCCCCGCCAGCTTCCGCAGCGAGGCGTCCTCCAGGACGACCTCGCCCGGCTCCAGACCCGCCCGCTCCAGCTGCCGGGGCAGCAGGTGGTCCCGGGCGATGACGATCTTCTCGTCCTCCGTGTAGCCGTCGAGCCGCACCAGCTCCATCCGGTCGAGCAGCGCCTCCGGGATGGCCTCCAGGACGTTCGCCGTCGCCAGGAAGACGACGTCGGAGAGGTCGAGCTCGACCTCCAGGTAGTGGTCCCGGAAGGTGTGGTTCTGCGCCGGGTCGAGGACTTCGAGCAGGGCCGCCGCCGGGTCGCCCCGGAAGTCGGAGCCGACCTTGTCGATCTCGTCGAGCAGGACCACCGGGTTCATCGACCCGGCCTCCTTGATCGCCCGAACGATCCGGCCGGGCAGCGCCCCCACGTACGTACGCCGGTGGCCGCGCACCTCGGCCTCGTCCCGTACGCCGCCGAGCGCGACGCGGACGAACTTCCGTCCCATGGCGTGGGCCACGGACTCGCCGAGCGAGGTCTTGCCGACGCCGGGCGGCCCGACGAGCGCGAGCACGGCGCCGCCGCGCCGGCCGCCGACCACGCCGAGACCCCGCTCGGCGCGCCGCTTGCGGACCGCGAGGTACTCGGTGATCCGCTCCTTCACGTCCTCCAGGCCGGCGTGCTCGGCGTCCAGGACGGCCTTGGCGCCCTGGATGTCGTACCGGTCCTCGGTCCGCTCGTTCCACGGCAGTTCGAGCACGGTGTCCAGCCAGGTGCGGATCCAGGAGCCCTCGGGGGACTGGTCGCTGGACCGCTCCAGCTTCTCGACCTCCTTGAGCGCCGCCTCCCGCACCTTCTCGGGCAGGTCGGCGGCCTCCACACGGGCGCGGTAGTCGTCGGACTCGTCGCCCTCGGACTCGCCGTTGAGCTCCCGCAGTTCCTTGCGCACGGCGTCGAGCTGGCGCCGCAGCAGGAACTCGCGCTGCTGCTTGTCGACGCCCTCCTGGACGTCCTTGGCGATGGTCTCGGCGACGTCCTGCTCCGCCAGGTGCTCGCGCAGCTGCGCGGTGGCGAGCTTGAGGCGGGCGACCGGGTCGGCGGTCTCCAGCAGTTCGACCTTCTGCTCGACGGTGAGGAAGGGCGAGTAGCCGGAGTTGTCGGCGAGGGCCGCGACACCGTCGATCTGCTGGACGCGGTCCACGACCTGCCAGGCGCCGCGCTTCTTCAGCCAGCTGGTGGCCAGCGCCTTGTACTCCTTGACCAGCTCGGCCACGGCCCCGGGCAGCGGGTCGGGCACGGTCTCCTCGACGACGGTTCCCTCGACCCACAGGGCGGCGCCCGGGCCGGTCGTCCCCGCCCCGATCCGCACGCGGTCGCGGCCCCTGATCAGCGCGCCGGGGTCCCCGTCGGAGAGCCGGCCGACCTGTTCGACGGTCCCGAGGACGCCGGTCCCCGCGTAGGTGCCGTCGACGCGGGGCACGAGCAGCACCCGCGGCTTGCCCGCGCCCGCCCCGCCGCCGGAGCGCGCGGCGGCCTGGGCGGCCTCCACCGCGGCGCGCACGTCGGCGTCGGACAGGTCGAGCGGCACCACCATCCCCGGCAGCACCACTTCGTCGTCGAGCGGCAGCACGGGCAGGGTGAGCGTCGGGTACTCCGTGGACTCGGCAGTCATGATCTCCCCTTCGGCAGTCAAGTTGAGCTATGCCGACTCAATGCTTGTGAGCCCAGCAATGTTCCCCTGGCGCCGTTCGCTCTCAGCGATCACTCTCGCGTCGTCCGCGACCAGCAGATGTAATGCCTCCATGGATATGGGAGCTATTACATCTGCCTGGGTGGCGGGGTGGACCGTCTCGCGCGGGACACCGCCCGCCGTCGTCGAGCCCTGGGGCTACCGCATCGACGTGGGGCAGCCGAAGCACGTCTTCCGCCATGTCCTGCCCGCCCCCGACGCCGTCTCCGTGGGCAAGCTCTGCGCGGAGATCACCGAGCCCTACGCCTGGCTGAAGATCATGGCGACCCCCGAGGAGGCCGGGGAGTGGATCACCCCCGGCTGGACCATCCCGGACGACCCCGGCTTCATGATGTGCAAGCGCCTGGACGCGGGGGCGCGTCCGCCCGCGCCGGAGGGGTACGCACGGACGACGGAGTCCCGCGACGGCGTCATCCGCGTCAGGATCCTCGCCCCGGACGGCACCCTCGCCGCGCGCGGCCAGATCGCCCCGACCGGGGCGACGGCGGTCGCCGACCAGATCGAGACCGACCCCGCCCACCGGCGGCGCGGCCTGGGCGCCAACGTCATGCGCACCCTCGAAGCCGCCGCCGCGCAGGCCGGGGCGGTGACGGGGGTCCTCTCGGCGACGCGAGACGGACTGGGCCTGTACGGCAGTCTGGGCTGGCGGTACGAAGGCCCGCTCACCGGAATCGTGCGCGACTGACGGCCCGGGCGCCCTCCCGGCTTCCCGCCGCCGGCGCCCGCACCGGCCTCTGGTCAACGGGACCCGCCGCCGGGCATGCTCGGGCGCATGAGGCGCTGGGGCAAGAACAGAGGCGTACGCGGGAACGGGAGCTCGGCCCGGGGGGCGGGCGGCCGCGACGAGGTGCGCGGGGGTGGGCGGCGGCAGGCAGGGACGCGGGGCTCCGTCGGCGCCCACGGACCGGCGCTCCTCGGCAGGCGACGGCGACGGCACGCCGGGGTGTGGGTCGCCGCGGCGGCGATGGGCGCGGCGCTGGCGGTCTCCGGCTGCGGACCGGACACGCCCCCGCCACGCGCCGCCACGCCGACCTCGGCACCAGGTTCCGGCACCCCGGCCGCCCCGACTCCCCCGCCACGCACCGCCACGCCGACCTCGCCACCGGATGCCGGCGCCCCGACTCCCCCGTCCACCGCTCCCGAGCCGAGCGTCCCGTCGCCCCCGACCGCCGACGGTCACCGGCCGGGCCCGCGGGAGGTCCTCGTCGAGCTGAACGTGAGCGGCGGTTACGCCGGGGTGAACAACCGGCTGATCGTCCACTACGACGGAAGCCACACCACCCGCTCCGGCACCAAGCCCCCGCGCACCGGCCGGATGACCCCCTCCGAGGTCGCGGAGCTCCGCGCCGCGCTGGAGGCCCCGGCCTACGCGGCGGTGCCCGACCGCCCCACCGGCAAGCCCGTCTCCGACGGCTTCCAGTACGTCGTCGCGCACCGGTACCGGGTCGTCGTCGCCGGGGACGGCGCCGTGCCCGCCGCGCTCGCCCGGGTCTTCGACGCCCTGCCGGGCGGGGGCCCGCCGACGTCCCCGTGACAGCGGCCCTGCCCGGAGCGGCTCCTGACCTCCCGTCACGCCGTCCGTGAACCGCCGGGCGTCCGGCGGGCGATAGACAGGGCGTGAAGCTGATGCGCCCCTCAGGGGAGGACGAGGACGACGCGGCGCTGTTGCGCGCCGTCGCCCGGGGAGACGCCGAGGCGCTGGCCGTGCTGTACGACCGGCACTCCGGCTGGCTGCACGCCCGGCTGGCCCGGCGCTGCGCGGACGAGGAGACCGTACGGGAGGTCCTCCAGGACACCTTCGTCACGGTCTGGCGGTCGGCGGGCTCCCACCGCGGGCGCGGCGAGGCCGGGGGCTGGCTCTGGGTCATCGCGGCCCGCCGGCTCGTCGACGCCCTGCGCGTCCGGTCCCGTACGGAGCGGGTGGCACCGGCCGAGCCGCCGGGCGCCGCCCTCGCCCCCTCCGCCGAGGACCGGGTCCTCGCGGGGCTCGAGTACGGGGACGTCGGCGCCGCGCTCGACCGGATCTCACCCGAACTGCGCGACGTGCTGCGGGCCACCGTCGTCGACGGCCTGACCACCCGCGAGGCGGCCCGGCTCCTCGGGATACCCGAGGGCACCGTCAAGACCCGTGCCGTGCGGGCCCGCCGCGAACTGCGCGCCGCCCTCGGCGCGCACCACCCCCTGGGAGGCACCGCATGACCGCCGCGTGGCACGTGACGGACACCCTCGCGGCCCGCTACGCCTCGGGGACGGCCCCCGAGCCCGACGCCTGGTCCCTGGAGAAGCACGTCGAGAGCTGCGCTCCCTGCGCGGCCCGGGTCTCGGCCGCGGTCCGGGCGGGTTCGGCGGGCCCGGTGCTCGCCGACGTACGGGCCGAGCTGCTGCACCGGGTACGCGCCGAGGAACGCGAGGCGCCCGCGGCCGGGAACCGTCCGGCCGCTTTCGTCACGGCCGGCCACCGGCGACCGGAGCGGCCCGCCCGCGGCCACACCCCCGGCGCTTCCGAGAACGCCGGTCCGGGCGCGGCGGTTATCCGCCCCGGGCGGGGGCCCCGCCGGAGCGGGTGGCCCCGCACGCACGCGGCGGGGCCTGCCGGCTCGCGTCGCCCGGCGCACCCCGGGACGCCGTCCCCCGCCCCCCGGATCGCCCGGCTGGTCTGGGCGGCGGGACCCGCACTGCGCGGGGCGTGGCTGGTCTCGCTCGGCCTGGTCGCCGCCGCGGCCCTCCTCCTCGCGTACGGCGCCGGTTTCGACGGCGCCCGGCCGGTTCTGCTCGCCGTTGCGCCCGTGCTGCCGCTCGGCGGGGTGGCGTTGTCGTACGGCCGGCGGGCCGACCCGATGTACGAGATCGGGGCCGCCACGCCCTCCGGCGGTTTGCGGCTGCTGCTCACCCGGGCGGCGGCGGTGCTCGGAGTGAGCATGCCGCTGCTGACCGCGGCCGGGGCCCTCCTGCCCCCGGTCACCGGCGTCCCCGGGGCCGCGGCCTGGCTGCTGCCGGGGCTCGCGCTGATCCTGGCGACGCTCGCGCTCGGCTCGTTCGTCGGGTGCCGGGCGGCCGCGCTCACGCTGACCTGCGGATGGCTGCTCGCCACGACCGGGCCGCTGCTCGGAGAGCCCGACGCGGCCCTGGCCGCACTGGTCCGCTACCTCTCCGGCCCCGCCGCCCAGGGCGCCTGGGCCGCCGTCGCCGTCGCAGGCGGGGGCCTGCTGGCCCTGCGGCGCCGTTCCTTCGACCACCTGGAGCACCTGTGACCCCGCCCGAACCGGTACGAGGGGCGCGTACGACGTCCGCCCCCCGCTCGGACAGCACGCACGGCACGCACGCCGGGCGCGACGCGCTCAGCACGGGACGCGAGGCGGACGGCGTGGCGTACCCGACGGTCTCGGTGTCCGGTCTGACCGTGCGGCACCGCCGTACCGTGGCGCTGGACGCCCTCGACCTGACCCTCGGCGCCGGAGTCCACGGCCTGCTGGGGCCCAACGGCGCAGGAAAGACCTCCCTCATCCGTGTCCTCGCGACCGTCGCCGCGCCGTCCCGGGGCCGGGTCGAGCTGCTCGGGCGGGACGCCGGAGCCCACCGCGAACGCGCCGAGATCCGCCGCAGGCTCGGCTATCTGCCCCAGGAGTTCGGGTACTACCCCGGCTTCACCGTCCGGGAGTTCGTCGCGTACGTCGCCTGGCTCAAGGAGATGCCGGCGGACCGCGCCCCGGCCGCCGTGGAGCGGGCCGTGGAGCGGGTGGGGCTCGGGCCGCGGATCGACGCGAAGCTGAAGACCCTCTCCGGGGGCATGGTGCGCCGCGCGGGGATCGCCCAGGCCGTCGTGAACGAACCGGAGTTGCTGCTGCTCGACGAGCCGACCGCCGGGCTCGACCCGGAACAGCGTGTCGAGTTCCGGGCCCTGCTGCGGGAGCTCGGCGGCTCGTCGACGGTGGTGGTCTCCACCCACCTGGTGGAGGACGTGGCGGCGGCCTGCTCGGAGGTCACCCTCATCGAGTCCGGCCGGGTCGCCTTCCGGGGCGCGACCGCCGAACTGACCGCCCTCGGCGAGCGCGCGGCCGGCGGCGACGACGCGGCCAACGCGATCGAGCGCGGCTACACGGCCGCCCTCCGCACCCACCGGGGGGCCGGCCCCGAGCCCGAGGCCGCCCCTCCCGCCCCCGAGTCCGCGCTCCCCACCGCGCGAAAGGACGCACGGTGACCACGACGCTCCCCCCGCCGCGCGCGACCGCGACCCGGGCGCCCCGCGCGACCGCCGTCCGTACCGAGCTGCGGCGCGGTGTGGGGATCTGGACGGGGGCCGCCGTGTTCGTCACCCTGCTGGTCACGATGTACGGCAAGGCCCCGGACTGGCAGGGCAGGTGGGCCGACGCGACCGACATGCTGCACATCGCCACCGGCCTGCTCGCCGCCCCGCTCGCGCTCGCCGCCGCATGCCGGCAGGGCGGCCGGGACCGGCGGCGCGGGACGCTGGAGCTGCTGCGCTCCGTCCCCCTGAGCCGACTGCGCCGCACCCTGCTCGCCGTGGCGCCCTCCGCACTCTGGCCCGCCGCGGGCCAGCTGGGCGCGGCCGCCGTGTGCCTGCTCGCCACGTGGCCCTACGTCTCGTACGGCCGGCCGTTCCTGGAGCTGGTCGCGGCGGACGCGGTCACGCTCGCCGCGCTCGGCGTGTGGGGCCATCTCGTGGGCGTGCTGGTGCCCTGGCGGCTGACGGCCCCGCTGCTCGCGGCCGTCGGCTACGTCGCGTTCGGTCTGGCCGCCTACGCGGAGGCGCCTTCGCGGTGGCTCGGCCCGGCCGCCGAGCACGCGTACGCCTGGGACGCGCCGGTGTGGTGGTACGCCCCCGTCTGGGCGGTGTGGGCGGCCGCACCGGCCGCGGCCGCACTGCTCGCGTACGCCGCCCGCCCGGCCCGGTTCCGGCTGCTCGCCCTGGTCCCGCTGGCGGCCGCGGTGATCGCCGCCGTACCGCTGCTGCGACTGCCTCCGGAGGGCCCCTGGCGGCCCGACCCGGGCGCGGCCCGGCTCGTCTGCGACGGCGGCGCCCCGCAGGTGTGTGTGCCCGCCGTCGACCGTGCGCTGCTGCCGGACGTCTCCCGGGCGCTCACGCCGCTGAACGAAAGGCTGCGCGCTCTGCCCGGTGCGCCCGTCCGCTGGATCGGCGGCCCGCACGAGCCGCGCCCCGGCGACATCGGTCTGCCGGGGGCGGGCAGGGACGCCGTGCGGGGCCGGCTCGTCCATCCGGAGCGGTACGCGCACTCCGCCGCCCAGTGGCTGTTCTCGGACACGTGCCGGGAGGGGAGCTTCACCGGGCCGGGGGCCGAGCGCGCCGCCGTGGTCAACCTCGCCGTCGTCGAGTGGCTCGCTCCGAGCCCGCCGGGTCACGGCGTCGACGCCACGGACGCCCAGGTGTACGTCGAGCGGCTGGAAGCCCTGTCACCCGCCGGGCAGCGGGACTACCTCACCCGCTATCTGGCCGCCGACACCTGCGTACCCGAGGAGGTGCCGATCCCGTGACCGACCGGACCGCGGCCCCGGCCGCGCGCCGTCTCCACGCCCGTTCCCGCGCGCTTCCCGCCACCCTCGCCACGCTGCTCGCCACGGCGGGGGCGGCGGCCTGGGCCGCGTACCGGCTCCAGTCCCTGCCGCACTTCGACCACACCGCCCGGGTCCCGGTCGTGGTCCTCGCCCCCCTGCTCGCGGCGGCGGCGATCGGGACGAGCCTGCACGCGTGGAGCGACGAGCTGGACCGGACGGCGGTGAAGCCCTGGTGGCGCCGGCGCGCGGCGCACGTCCTCGGCCTCGCCGGGCTCGCCGTGGCGGTGCTGGCGCTCGCCGTTCCGGGGCACGCGGAGGAGTTCGGCGCCCCCGCGATGGTCCGCAACACCCTCGGGGCGGTGGGGGTCACCTGCGCCGCGGCGGCAGGGGTCGGCGCCCGGCTGAGCTGGCTGCCGATGACGGTGTACACCGGCTCGGTCTATCTGGCGGCCCCGGGCCGGAGCGGCGGCGGGGCGGCGCTGTGGGCCTGGCCGATGCAGCCGGGGCCCGAGGCGGGGGCGTGGGCGATGGCGGCGGGGGCCTTCGCCGTGGGCACGGCGCTGTACGCGGCGCGCGGCGCCCGTCCCGTACGGAACTGAACTCGCCGCCCGGCATTGCGCGTTGCGCGAACGCCGCCCCGGTGCTCCGCGAACGCCCGGTCCGGGACGGGTCGTCCCGTTACGGGTCCATCCCGGCAGAGGTTTGTCCCGATAAGGGTTTGTCCCGGCACCGCCGCCCCGGGAGGATGGCCGGGACGACCCGACGAGCCCGAGATCGGAGCGAGTGAAACATGCCGAGTCCCGTCACCCTCGACCGCCGCGAGGGACCGTACGGAGAGGTCGTGCTGCGCCGGCGCGGCGAGCACTTCGAGATCATCGCCAACGGCACGTTCCTGATGGACACGTCCGACGGACGGTCCGAACGGCTGCTGATCGACGCGGCGATGGAGGCGCTCGGCGGGCGCCACGGCGCCTCCGTACTGATCGGCGGCCTGGGCGTCGGGTTCTCCCTCGCGCACGCCGCGGCCGATCCCCGGTGGGCGCGGATCGCGGTCGTCGAGCGTGAGGAGGCGATCATCGACTGGCACCGCGGCGGCCCGCTGGCCGCACTGTCGGGCGCCGCTCTCGCCGACCCGCGGAGCGTGATCCTTCACACGGATCTGGTCGAGCACGTCCACACCTCCCCCGACACCTACGACGCGCTCTGCCTGGACATCGACAACGGTCCCGACTGGACCGTCACCGAGGGCAACGAATCGCTGTACTCCGCCGAGGGTTTGGCGGCCTGTTCGGCCCGGCTGAATCCGGGTGGGATCATCGCCGTCTGGTCGGCGCGGCCGTCCGCCGATTTCGAAGACTCATTGCGGAATGCCGGATTCAGCGGGGTACGGACGGAAGAGATCCCCGTTGCCCGGGGCGTCCCTGACGTGGTGCACCTCGGCATCAGGCCTGCGTAGCCGGGACGCCGCCGCTGCCTCTACGCTGCTGACCGACATCAGCTACGCAAGGCAGGGCAATGGAGCAGACACACACCACTCACCACGGTGCGGCGGCCACTCCGGGCGCGCAGCGGCGTGTGCTGGTCGTCGAGGACGACACGACCATCGTGGATGCGATCTCCGCGCGACTGCGGGCGGAGGGGTTCCTCGTCCAGACGGCGACGGACGGCCCGGCCGCCGTCGACGCGGCGGAGGCGTGGCAGCCGGACCTGATGGTCCTCGACGTGATGCTCCCGGGCTTCGACGGCCTGGAGGTCTGCCGCCGGGTCCAGGCCCAGCGCCCCGTTCCGGTCCTGATGCTCACCGCCCGGGACGACGAGACGGACATGCTGGTGGGGCTCGGCGTCGGCGCCGACGACTACATGACCAAGCCGTTCTCGATGCGGGAGCTGGCCGCCCGGGTGCACGTCCTGCTGCGACGGGTGGAGCGGGCCGCGATGGCGGCCGTGACGCCGCGCAGCGGCATCCTGCGGCTCGGCGAGCTGGAGATCGACCACGCGCAGCGGCGGGTCAGGGTCCGGGGCGAGGACGTGCATCTGACGCCCACCGAGTTCGACCTGCTGGTCTGCCTGGCCAACACGCCCCGCGCGGTCCTCTCCCGCGAGCAGCTGCTCGCCGAGGTGTGGGACTGGGCGGACGCGTCGGGGACCCGGACCGTGGACAGCCACATCAAGGCGCTGCGCCGGAAGATCGGAGCCGAGCGCATCCGTACCGTCCACGGCGTCGGCTACGCGCTGGAGACACCGGCGCCGTGATCCGCCGCGAGGCGCGCGCGAGACGCCGGATCGCCATATCGATCAAGACCAAGCTGGGCACGCTGGTCGTCGGGGCGGTCCTGCTGACCTCCGGGCTCGCCCTGGTGGCGATCAGGACCTCGACGGAGTTCCGGTACATCACGATCTTCGCGATGATCGCGACGCTGCTGATCACCCAGTTCGTGGCGCAGTCCCTGACGGCGCCGCTGGACGAGATGAACACGGTGGCCGGGTCGATCTCGCGCGGGGACTTCAGCCGTCGGGTGCGCGGCGCGGACCGCCGTGACGAGCTGGGCGACCTCGCCTCGACGATCAACCGGATGGCGGACGACCTGGAGGCCGTCGACCGGCACCGCAAGGAGCTGGTCGCCAACGTCTCGCACGAACTGCGGACACCGATCGCCGCGCTCCGCGCCGTTCTGGAGAACGTCGTGGACGGTGTCTCCGAGGCCGATCCGGAGACGATGCGGACGGCGCTGAAACAGACGGAGCGGCTCGGCCGGCTGGTGGAGACCCTGCTCGACCTGTCACGCCTCGACAACGGTGTCGTCACGCTGAAGGCACGGCGTCTCGAGGTGTGGCCGTATCTGTCCGGGGTGCTGCGGGAGGCCAATCTGGCCGCGTCCCAGCGCGGCCTGACCACCACCTCGGGGCTGCACCGCCGTACGGACGTCCATCTGCACCTGGACGTGTCGCCGCCCGAGCTGACGGCGCACGCGGACGCCGAGCGGCTCCACCAGGTGATGGCGAACCTCATCGACAACGCGGTGAAGCACTCCCCCGCCCACGGCCGCGTGACCGTGCGCGCCCGGCGCGGGCCGTGGCCGGACTCGCTGGCGCTGGAGGTGGAGGACGAGGGTCCGGGCATCCCGGAGGATCTGCGGCGCACCGTCTTCGAGCGGTTCAACCGCGGATCGGTGCCGGCCCAGGCCGGCCCGGGGAGCGACGGCGGCACGGGTCTCGGGCTCGCGATCGCCCGCTGGGCGGTCGATCTGCACGGCGGGGAGATCGGAGTGGCCGAATCGTCACGCGGCTGCCGGATCCAGGTCACTCTTCCAGGCAGCCTCGCGGCGCGGGATTGACGTAGGGTTCGAACCGGAAGCACATGTTCTGCGTGTACGTGATCAGGACATGGTCAGGACATGGTCAGGGATGCGGGCCCAGGGGGGGCGCAACCCTCCTCTCCCCTACCCGGGAGAGGGCAGAACCACGTGTGTTTCCCGCCAATCCCTGCCCCGAAACACTTCGTCAAGTGTGACTTGCGCGACGTTGGAGTGCCCGGCCTGCACCTCTTGGCCAGGGAGGCGTAGCCTTTATTTCCGCTGTCCATCACCTTGTGAAGCGGAAGAGGGCGGTTACCGCCGTGTCGTCTCAGTCCCCCAGTAACTCGAGCATCTCCACCGACCAAGACGGGCAGGGTCAGAACCCTGCGACCGCCTTCGGCGCCAATGAGTGGCTCGTCGACGAGATCTACCAGCAGTACCTCCAGGACCCGAATTCGGTCGATCGTGCCTGGTGGGACTTCTTCGCCGACTACAAGCCCGGCTCCTCGGAGACTCCCGCCGCCGCGGGGGCGGCCGGAGCCACCCCGGCCCCGCCGGCCACGCCGGCGGTCCAGAGCGCGCCCGCCGCGCCGCAGGCGGGCCCCGCACAGGCCGCGCCTGCCGCGCCCGCGGCACCGGCTCAGGCCGCTCCGGCCCAGGCGGCCGCCAAGCCCGCCGCGGCCGCTCCGGCCCAGGCGGCCGCCAAGCCCGCCGCGGCCGCTCCGGCCCCGGCGAAGCCCGCCGCCGCCCCTGCCGCGAAGGCCCCTGCCTCCGCTCCGGCCACCGAGGCCCCGGCGGGCCCCGAGCTGATCACCCTGCGCGGCCCGGCCGCCGCGGTGGCGAAGAACATGAACGCCTCGCTGGAGGTGCCGACGGCCACGTCCGTCCGCGCCGTCCCGGTGAAGCTGCTCTTCGACAACCGGATCGTGATCAACAACCACCTGAAGCGCGCCCGGGGCGGGAAGATCTCCTTCACGCACCTCATCGGGTACGCCATGGTGCAGGCGATCAAGGCAATGCCGTCGATGAACTACTCCTTCGCGGAGAAGGACGGCAAGCCGACCCTGGTCAAGCCGGAGCACGTGAACTTCGGTCTCGCCATCGACCTGGTGAAGCCGAACGGCGACCGCCAGCTCGTCGTCGCGGGCATCAAGAAGGCCGAGACCCTGAACTTCTTCGAGTTCTGGCAGGCCTACGAGGACATCGTCAAGCGCGCCCGCGTCGGCAAGCTGACGATGGAGGACTTCTCCGGCGTCACGGTCTCGCTGACCAACCCCGGCGGCCTCGGCACCGTCCACTCCGTGCCGCGTCTGATGCCCGGACAGTCCGTCATCATGGGCGTCGGCTCGATGGATTACCCCGCCGAGTTCCAGGGCACCTCCCAGGACACCCTGAACAAGCTGGGCATCTCCAAGGTGATGACCCTCACGTCGACCTACGACCACCGGGTCATCCAGGGCGCCGCCTCCGGCGAGTTCCTGCGGATCGTCGCGAACTACCTCCTCGGCGAGGAGGGCTTCTACGACGAGATCTTCAAGGCCCTGCGGATCCCCTACGAGCCGGTCCGCTGGCTCAAGGACATCGACGCCTCGCACGACGACGACGTCACCAAGGCCGCCCGCGTCTTCGAGCTGATCCACTCCTACCGGGTCCGCGGCCACGTCATGGCCGACACCGACCCGCTGGAGTACCGCCAGCGCAAGCACCCCGACCTGGACATCACCGAGCACGGCCTCACCCTGTGGGACCTGGAGCGCGAGTTCGCGGTCGGCGGCTTCGCCGGCAAGTCGATGATGAAGCTCCGCGACATCCTCGGCGTGCTCCGCGACTCGTACTGCCGCACCACCGGCGTCGAGTTCATGCACATCCAGGACCCGAAGCAGCGCAAGTGGATCCAGGACCGCGTCGAGCGCTCGCACTCCAAGCCGGAGCGCGAGGAGCAGCTGCGGATCCTGCGCCGCCTGAACGCCGCCGAGGCGTTCGAGACCTTCCTGCAGACCAAGTACGTCGGCCAGAAGCGGTTCTCGCTGGAGGGCGGCGAGTCCGTCATCCCGCTGCTCGACGCGGTCATCGACTCCGCCGCCGAGTCCCGCCTCGACGAGGTCGTCATCGGCATGGCCCACCGCGGCCGCCTGAACGTCCTGGCGAACATCGTCGGCAAGTCGTACGCGCAGATCTTCCGCGAGTTCGAGGGCAACCTCGACCCGAAGTCGATGCACGGCTCCGGCGACGTGAAGTACCACCTGGGCGCCGAGGGCACCTTCACCGGCCTGGACGGCGAGCAGATCAAGGTCTCGCTCACCGCCAACCCCTCGCACCTGGAGGCGGTCGACCCGGTCCTGGAGGGTGTCGTCCGCGCCAAGCAGGACGTCATCAACAAGGGCGGCACGGACTTCACCGTCCTGCCCGTCGCCCTGCACGGTGACGCGGCCTTCGCGGGCCAGGGTGTCGTCGCCGAGACGCTGAACATGTCGCAGCTGCGCGGTTACCGCACCGGCGGCACGGTCCACATCGTCATCAACAACCAGGTCGGCTTCACCGCCGCCCCGGAGTCCTCGCGTTCCTCGATGTACGCGACCGACGTGGCCCGCATGATCGAGGCGCCGATCTTCCACGTGAACGGCGACGACCCGGAGGCCGTGGTCCGCGTCGCGCGGCTCGCCTTCGAGTTCCGCCAGACGTTCAACAAGGACGTCGTGATCGACCTCATCTGCTACCGCCGCCGCGGGCACAACGAGGGCGACAACCCGCAGTTCACCAACCCGCAGATGTACAACCTGATCGACAAGAAGCGTTCGGTGCGCAAGCTGTACACCGAGTCGCTGATCGGTCGCGGCGACATCACCCTCGAAGAGGCCGAGCAGGCGCTCCAGGACTTCCAGGGCCAGCTGGAGAAGGTCTTCGCGGAGGTCCGCGAGGCCACCTCCGCGCCGGCCCCGGCACACGTCCCGGACGCCCAGCCCGAGTTCCCGGTCGCCGTCACCACCGCGGTCTCCCAGGAGGTCGTGAAGCGGATCGCCGAGTCGCAGGTCAACATCCCGGAGCGGATCACGGTCCACCCGCGTCTGATGCCGCAGATGCAGCGCCGCGCGGCCTCCATCGACGACGGCACGATCGACTGGGGCTTCGGCGAGACCCTCGCCATCGGCTCGCTGCTCATGGAGGGCACCACGGTCCGGCTGTCCGGCCAGGACTCCCGCCGTGGCACCTTCGGCCAGCGGCACGCGGTCCTGGTGGACCAGGAGACCGGCGAGGACTACACCCCGCTGCTCTACCTGGCCGAGGACCAGGCCCACTACAACGTCTACGACTCGCTGCTCAGCGAGTACGCGGCTATGGGCTTCGAGTACGGCTACTCCCTGGCCCGCCCGGACTCCCTGGTGGTCTGGGAGGCCCAGTTCGGTGACTTCGTCAACGGCGCGCAGACCGTCGTCGACGAGTTCATCTCCTCGGCCGAGCAGAAGTGGGGCCAGACCTCCGGCGTCACGCTGCTGCTGCCGCACGGCTACGAAGGCCAGGGCCCGGACCACTCGTCCGCCCGCCCGGAGCGCTTCCTCCAGATGTGCGCGCAGGACAACATGACGGTCGCCATGCCGACCCTGCCGTCGAACTACTTCCACCTGCTGCGCTGGCAGGTGCACAACCCGCACCACAAGCCGCTCATCGTCTTCACCCCGAAGTCGATGCTGCGTCTGAAGGCCGCGGCGTCGAAGGTGGAGGAGTTCACCACCGGCGGCTTCCGCCCGGTGATCGGCGACGACTCGGTGAACGCGGCGGACGTCCGCAAGGTCGTCTTCTGCGCGGGCAAGGTCTACTACGACCTGGAGGCCGAGCGGCAGAAGCGCGGTGTCACGGACACGGCCATCATCCGTCTGGAGCGCCTGTACCCGCTGCCGGGTGCCGAGCTCCAGGCCGAGATCGCCAAGTACCCGAACGCCGAGAAGTACCTGTGGGCGCAGGAGGAGCCGGCCAACCAGGGTGCGTGGCCGTTCATCGCGCTCAACCTGATCGACCACCTGGACCTGGCGGTCGGCGCCGACATCCCGCACGGCGAGCGCCTGCGCCGGATCTCGCGTCCGCACTCCTCGTCCCCGGCGGTCGGTTCGGCCAAGCGCCACCAGGCCGAGCAGCAGCAGCTGGTCAACGAGGTCTTCGACGCCTGATCCGCTGTTCCGGTACGCACGGAGGCCCGGCACCCCGAAAGGGTGCCGGGCCTCCGGCGTGTGCGCCCGGCGTCAGCCGGGGTTCGCCGGCCATCGAGACGACCCGGTCGCCCATCCCGGTGTCCTGGTAGCCGTCTCCCCGGTCGAGTTCCTCCGCGCCGCTGACGCGGGCCCGGACGGGCGTCCCGTCGTCCGGCCGTATCCGAGCGATCCCGTGCGTCACAGTGGCCCCCCGCTCCCCGGAACGATGACGAGGAAGGCTCATCCGTGCCGCTGACGAGCGCGAGGGGCAGGGGAACACACGGCCTATCCTGATCGCATGTACTTCACTGACCGTGGCATCGAGGAACTGGAGAAGCGGCGCGGCGAGGAGGAGGTCTCCTTCGAGTGGCTCGCCGAGCAACTGCGTACGTTCGTGGACCTCAACCCCGACTTCGAGGTGCCGGTCGAGCGCCTGGCGACCTGGCTCGCGCGCCTGGACGACGAGGACGAGGACGACGCGTAGGACGCCTCCCGGGCGGGGAACGACGGACACGCAGGACGCCGGGCCGGCGCGGGAACGACGGACGCGTAGGACCGCACGCGCGCGGAGGACGCCGGGGCCGGCGGGGCCCCACGCCTCAGGCCTCGCGCCTCAGGCCCCGCGGATCCGGTCGTAGGCGAGACCGAGGCCGCCGTGCGCGACGAGCAGTGCCCCTGCCGCGGTCCAGCCGCCACTGCGGCGGGAGAGGCCCCAGACGAGGAGCGGCAGGCCCGCCCCCAGCTGTGCCGCGCCGAGCAGGCGGGCCCTCGGCCCGCGCAGGTAGGGACCGAGACGGCCGTCCTCCACCGCGGCGAGTTCCGCCCGTACGGCTTCGCGCCAGCCGGACCACTCCAGCTCCTCCGCCCCATGGGCGAGGGCGACCGAGCGGAGCCGGTCGGCGCTCTCGCCGGGGGTCAGCCCGGTCGGCAGATCGAGGCCCACGCGCGCGAGGACGGCGGTCAGGCCGACGAGCCTGCTGTGCGCGTCGGCGTCCTTGTCGGGTTCGGTGAGCGGCTCCAGGTCCTGGACGTCCAGGACCGGGTCGAGGGCGAGACGGGCCGCGAAGGTGCGCATGGCCTCGTCCTCGCCGACCGGGGTGCCGGCTGCCAGCCAGGTGTAGCCGACAGTGCGGCGGAACCCCGTGGCCAGGGTGAATCCGGCCCGGTCCGCGTCCCACCAGAGCGCCAGGACGGGCCAGGTGGCGGCGGAGACGGCCAGTGCGGTGGCCCAGCCGGTGACGACCCGGTCCACGGGTTCGCCGCCGTGGAGCCACGGCTTCCCCTCGGGGACGATGACGCTCCAGTCGCTCCCGGCCGGGGAGAGGAGCAGTTCCTCCCGCAGCAGCTGGGCCGGGGGGCGGACCGCCGCGGGCTCGGCACGGCAGAGCAGCAGGGCCCCGACGGGGCGTGCGCCGGATGTCGCGTTCATGGCCCATACGCTAGGTCAATTTATCCCCGTTCGAGGTATTACGGGGGCGCGAGGGCGAGCCGGAGGGCCCCAGCCGCCCCCTGACGGGGTTGACTTCCGGCGACCGCGATATATCGTGTCTTTTCAGAGACGCGATATGTTGCGTCCCGCGTCACCGCGACACGACCGTGCACCGGGCTTCGCGCGTCGCGCACCGCGTCATCGATACGGGAGGTCAGCACCATGACAGAGTGGTCCGTCGCCGAGCCCAGGAAACTCACGCTGCCCGGCCCCGTGACCCGGCTCCGGGTGCGCGTCGTCAACGGCACGGTGAACGTCGTCGGGACCGACGAGGACTCCGCGCGCCTGGAGATCTCCGAGATCGAGGGACCACCCCTGATCGTGACCCAGGACGGCTCGACCCTGACCGTCAGCTATGAGGACCTGCACTGGAAGGGCTTCCTCAAGTGGTTCGACCGCCAGGGCATGCGCCGTAGGGCCGTCGTCTCCGTCGCCGTCCCGGCGGGGGTGGACGTCGAGGTGGGCGTGATCGGCGCCGGTGCGGTGGTCTCCGGCATCCGTGGCCGCACGGACGTCCGCGGTGTCACCGGGGACACCACGCTCGTCGGCCTCTCCGGACCGGTCCAGGCGGAGAGCGTCTCCGGCAGCCTGGAGACGCAGTCGGTCACGGGCGCCCTGCGGATCAACTCGGTGACCGGTGACGTGACCGTCATCGAGGGGGCGGGCGCCTCCGTGAAGGCCGAGACGGTCAGCGGGGACATGGTCCTCGACCTCGACGCCACCGATCCGGCCGCCCCGCCCGCCGACATCCGGCTGGCCAGCGTCTCCGGCGAGATCGCCATCCGGCTCCCCCACCCGGCGGACGCCGAGGTCGAGGCGAGTACGACGAGCGGCGCGGTCTCCAACGGCTTCGACGACCTGCGGATCGGCGGTCAGTGGGGCGCCAAGAGCATCACCGGCACCCTCGGAGCCGGCCGCGGCACGGTCAAGGCGACGACGGTCTCCGGCTCGATCGCCCTGCTGCGCCGCCCGGACCCGGTCGCGTCCGACGATGTCGACGCCGCTCCCCCGTCCGCGTCCGCGCCCTCCGGAAAGGTGCTCTGACATGCCGCCCGTCTTCGCCCACGGCCGACTGCGCCTCTATCTGCTCAAGCTTCTGGACGAGGCCCCCCGCCACGGTTACGAAGTGATCAGGCTCCTCGAGGAGCGCTTCCAGGGCCTGTACGCCCCCTCGGCGGGCACGGTCTATCCGCGCCTGGCCAAGCTGGAGGCCGAGGGTCTCGTCACGCACGCCACCGAGGGCGGCCGCAAGGTCTATTCGATCACCGAAGCGGGCCGGGCCGAGCTGGCCGGCCGCGGCGGCGAACTGACCGACCTGGAGCGGGAGATCCGCGAGTCGGTCTCCGAACTGGCCGCCGAGATCCGGGACGACGTGCGCGGGGCGGCCGGCAAGCTGCGCAGCGAGATGCGCGCGGCGGCGAGCGAGACCCGGCGCCGGGACTCCTCGTTCTCCGACGCCAAGGAGGAGCTGCGCCGCGCCGCGCAGGAGTGGAAGGAGCAGACCCGCCAGGCCCGCGAGGAGGCCCAGTCCGCCCGCCGCGAGGCGAAGGAGTTCCAGCGCATCGCCCGGCAGGTCCAGGAGCAGGTCCAGGACCGGTTCGCCCGCGGCGACTGGCCGACAGGCGTCTGGGAGGGCCTTTCGGACATCACGGCCCAGCTCGGCGGCCTGGTGACGGGGGCGCACCAGAAGGCCGGGGCCCAGAAGCCCGGGACCCCGGAGCAGGCCGCGTCGGAGTGGGCGAAGGACCACACGCCCACCGGCGACCCCGCCCGCGATCTGGACCGGCTCCTCGACCGGTTCCGCGACGACGTCCGCGACGCGGCACGGGACCACGGGGTGAGTCCGGACCAGCTGGCGCAGGCCCGTGGCCACCTCTCGACGGCGGCGGAGCGCATCACCTCGCTGCTCCACCCCGACCGCAAGGACTCGAAGGCGGGCTGAGGAGAGGCCGGAGGCGGCCGGGACGACGGCGGGAGCTGACGGCCCGGAGCTGACGGCCGGAGCGACGGGGGCGACCGGAGCTGACGGGCGAGCCGCGCGGGCGGTTCCGGCCGTCAGCTCCGGCGTACGGAAGAAGGTCCGGCGCCGTCGATCCGGCGGCGCGTCACGAGGTGGTCAGGACGATCTTCCCGAAGAGCTCCCCCGAGGCCATCTTCTCGAAGCCCTCGCGGGCCCGGTCCAGCGGCAGCACGTCGTCGATCACCGGGCGCACGCCCGTGGCCGCGCAGAAGGACAGCAGGTCCTCGAGCTCGTCCTTGGAGCCCATGGTCGAGCCGACGACCTTCAGCTCCAGGAAGAAGATCCGGGTCAGCTCGGCGTGCGCGGGCCGGTCGCCGCTCGTCGCGCCCGAGATCACCAGGGTGCCGCCGGGCTTCAGCGACTTGACCGAGTGCGACCAGGTGGCCGCGCCGACGGTCTCGATGACCGCGTCCACGCGCTTCGGCAGCCGCGCGCCCGGCTCGTACGCCTCCAGGGCGCCGAGCTCGACGGCCCGCTTGCGCTTGGCCTCGTCGCGGCTGGTGGCGAAGACCCGCAGGCCGGCGGCCTTGCCGAGGACGATCGCGGCGGTGGCGACCCCGCCGCCCGCGCCCTGTACGAGGACCGAGTCGCCGGGCCGCACCCCGGCGTTGGTGAAGAGCATGCGGTACGCGGTGAGCCAGGCGGTCGGCAGGCAGGCGGCCTCCTCGAAGGAGAGCTCCGCGGGCTTGGGCAGCACGTTCCAGGAGGGGACGGTGACCCGCTCGGCGAAGGTGCCCTGGTAGCGCTCGGTCAGGATCGAGCGGGGCTCGTCGGGCCCGACGCCGTGACCGGTCTGGCCGATCACCGAGTGCAGGACCACCTCGTTGCCCTGCTCGTCGAGGCCCGCCGCGTCGCAGCCGAGGATCATCGGCAGCTTCTCCTCGGGGAGCCCCACCCCTCGCAACGACCAGAGGTCGTGGTGGTTGAGCGAGGCGGCTTTCACGGTGACGGTGGTCCAGCCGGGGCGGGCCTGGGGCTCGGGACGTTCGCCGAGCTCGAGTCCGTTCAGCGGCTGGTCGCGGTCGATGCGGGCGGCGTAGGCAGCGAACATGACCTTGAGCGTAGGGTCAGCGGCTCCGTGACGGAACCTCACCCCGGTGTGACGCATGTCCCTGGCGGCGGCCCTCAGGGCCGTCCCGGCGGCGCCTCCCGGACACGCGGAAGGGCCCCGTCCTCGAAAGGAACGGGACCCCTCTCACACCCCTCGTGTGTAGCGCCGCGTCAGCGGCGCGCCACGCCCTCGGCACGGGCGGCGGCCGCCACCGCGGCCGTTACCGCCGGGGCGACGCGCTCGTCGAACGGCGACGGGATCACGTAGTCGGCGGCGAGCTGCTCGCCGACCACGTCCGCCAGCGCGTTCGCCGCGGCGATCTTCATGCCCTCGGTGATCCGGGAGGCCCGGACCTGCAGGGCGCCCGCGAAGATGCCCGGGAAGGCGAGCACGTTGTTGATCTGGTTCGGGTAGTCCGAACGGCCGGTCGCCACGACGGACGCGTACTTGTGCGCGACGTCGGGGTGGACCTCCGGGTTCGGGTTGGCCATGGCGAACACGAAGGCGTTCGGGGCCATCGAGGCGACCGCGGCCTCCGGGACCGTACCGCCGGAGACGCCGATGAAGACGTCGGCGCCGGCCAGGGCGGCCTCCAGGGAGCCGCTGATGCCGGCCTTGTTGGTGATCTCCGCGAGCTCGCGCTTGACCGGCGTGAGGTCGTCACGGTCACGGCTGACGACGCCCTTGCGGTCCGCGACGGCCACGTCGCCGAGCCCCGCCTCCAGCAGGAACTTGGCGATGGCGACCCCGGCCGCGCCGGCGCCCGAGATGACTCCGCGCAGGTCCCCGAGGGTCCGGCCGGTCAGCTTCGCGGCGTTGCGGAGCGCGGCGAGGGTGACGACGGCGGTGCCGTGCTGGTCGTCGTGGAAGACGGGGATGTCGAGACGCTCCTGGAGCTTGCGCTCGATCTCGAAGCACCGCGGCGCGGAGATGTCCTCCAGGTTCACCCCACCGAAGGACGGGGCGAGCCGGACGACGGTCTCCACGATCTCGTCGGTGTCGGTGGTGGCGAGCGCGATCGGCACCGCGTCCACGCCTCCGAACTGCTTGAAGAGGATGGCTTTCCCCTCCATGACCGGAAGCGATGCTTCCGGGCCGATGTCGCCGAGTCCGAGCACTGCCGTTCCGTCGGTCACGACCGCGACGACCTGCGACTTCCAGGTGTAGTCGTGGACCAGCTCCGGCTGCTCGGCAATCGCGGTGCACACCTTGGCGACGCCGGGCGTGTACGCGAGGGACAGGTCGTCCTTGTCCCGGAGCGGCACGGTGGCCGAAATGGCCATCTTGCCGCCGCGGTGCAGCGCGAAGGCCGGATCGAACGGCTCGTCCTGAGCCCCTTCCGGACTGTCGCTGCGAGGGTTGACGATCTCCGCTGCCATTGGGTTGACCCCTTAAGTCTTCATCATTTGAGGGTGGCCGCTCCTGGTTGAGGAGGGGTGGGCGGGTCCCGCGGCCACCGTGTCTGGCAGCCGCGCGGGCGCGCCGCACAACGCGCCCTGAGCCCCGGATGAGGGGTGTAAGGATCCTTCTTACCGGACAGACGGCACCGCGGACGAGTCCAAATTGGAGCGGTGATGCGACTCATACGGCCGTATCGTCACCTTGTCTTGGGTGGACACATCACCCAATGTCCTGACTGATACCCGAGGGCGCTCAATCGCGCGCTTCGTGTCGTCCGAATGGCGAGATCAACCGGAGATTTTCCGGTCTGCCACACGTATCCCCGGAGAAGGTCCGGCCCTGTCGGACCGGCCCGTCCGGGTTCGGGGGTCACCCGTTATCCGATTTTGACATGCGGGGCCGCCTGTTTGGGGCGGTCCGAATGGCAAGATGCCGTAATCACACGAGGTCGCGACACCCGAAGGTGCGTGCGCGGCCTATGGCAACTCCCTCACACGCCGGAGGAACCCGACCATGACCGCACGCTCCACGCGCTGTACGACCGCTGCCAAGACCCGCACCTCCCGTCTTGCCGCGGTCGCCGCCATCGCGGTCGCCGGCTCCATGCTGCTGACCGCCTGTGGAGACCAGACCGAGGGCGCGAAGACCCCGGAGGCCAGCGCCACCGGTGGCGCCTCCAAGGCTCCGCTCTTCGCGAAGCTGCCCGCCGACGTCCAGAAGGCCGGCGTCATCAAGGTCGGCACGGACGCCACCTACGCCCCGATGGAGTTCAAGAAGGGCGCGGAGATCGTCGGCGTCGACCCCGACATCGCCGCGGCGCTCTCGAAGCAGCTCGGCGTGAAGTTCGAATTCACCAGCGGCACCTTCGACACCCTGCTCACGGCCCTTCCGACCGGTCGTACGGACATCGTGATGTCCTCGATGACCGACACCAAGGCCCGCCAGGAGGGCCTGGACGACAAGGGCCAGAAGACCGGTACCGGTGTCGACTTCGTCGACTACTTCACCGCCTCCACCGGCATCCTGGTGAAGAAGGGCAACCCGGAGAACATCAAGTCGCTCGACGACCTGTGCGGCAAGAAGCTGGCCGTGCAGCGCGGGACGACGTACGAGCAGGCCGCCAAGGACCTGGCCGAGAAGTGCAAGAAGGACGGCAAGCCCGCCCTCACCTTCGAGTCCTTCCCGACCGACGCCGAGGCCCAGACCCGTGTCAAGGCGGGCGGCGCCGTCGCCGACCTGAACGACTCCCCGGTCGCCGCGTACATCGCGCAGACCGCGGGCGGCGGCAACGACTTCGAGGCCATCGCCAACAAGACGGACGCCGGCCTCTTCGGCATCGCGGTCGACAAGAAGAACACGCAGCTGCGCGACGCCCTGAAGGAAGCCCTGGACGCGATCATCAAGGACGGCACGTACAAGGCCGCCCTCGACAAGTGGAACGCCGGTGACGGCGCCATCCCCGCAGCCAAGATCAACGGCGGCTCCTGACCCCCACGCACCACTGAAGGGCAGTCGCTGTGACTGACAAGCTCGACAAGGTTCCCGCCGGGGCGTCGCCCGCCCCGGCCGGGATCCCCCCGGAGGCCATCAAGGCCATTCCGGTCCGCCACTACGGCCGCTGGGTCGCCGGCGTCGTGGTCGTCGCCCTGCTCGTCCTGCTCGCGTTCGCCTTCTCTCAGGGCGACGTGCGCTGGGCGACGGTGCCGGAGAAGCTGTTCGACCCCAGCATCCTGGAGGGCCTGGGGAACACGATCCTCATCAGCGTCGCCTCCATGGCGCTGGGCCTGGTGCTGGGTGTCCTCTTCGCCGTCATGCGGCTCTCGAAGAACCCCGTGACCAGCACCGTCGCCTGGCTCTACATCTGGGTCTTCCGCGGCACGCCGGTCTATGTGCAGCTGCTGATCTGGTTCAACCTCGCCCTGATCTTCCCGATCTTCAACATCGGGTTCTACAAGGACGAGATGACCGATGTCATGACCCCCTTCCTGGCCGCCCTGCTGGGTCTCGGCCTCAACGAGGGCGCGTACATGGCGGAGATCGTCCGGGCCGGCATCCAGTCGGTCGACGAGGGCCAGACGGAGGCGTCGCACGCGCTGGGCATGAGCCAGGCCAAGACCATGCGGCGCGTCGTGCTCCCGCAGTCGATGCGGGTGATCATCCCGCCGACCGGCAACGAGTTCATCAACATGCTGAAGACCTCGTCGCTTGTCGTGGCCGTGCAGTACCCGGATCTGCTCCGCGCCTCGCAGGACATCGCGTCGACCTCGTTCGCGGTGATGGAGATGTTCTTCGTCGCCTCGATCTGGTACCTGATCCTGACCTCGGTGTTCAGCGTGGGCCAGTTCTACCTGGAGCGGCACTACGCGCGCGGTTCGCTGCGCTCCCTGCCGCCCACGCCGTGGCAGAAGGTCAAGGCGAACCTGGTCTCCCTCTCCAACTGGCGGCGGTGAAACACATGACGGCAATGGTGAAGGCCGAGGGCGTCCACAAGTCCTACGGTGCCGCCCACATCCTCAAGGGCATCGACCTCGAGGTGAACAACGGCGAGGTGTTCTGCCTGATCGGCCCGTCCGGGTCCGGCAAGTCCACCTTCCTGCGGTGCATCAACCACCTGGAGAAGATCAACTCGGGTCGGCTGTACGTCGACGGCGAGCTGGTGGGCTACCGCCAGAAGGGCGACAAGCTCTACGAGCTGAAGGACAGCGAGGTCGCAGCCCAGCGCCGTGACATCGGCATGGTCTTCCAGCGCTTCAACCTGTTCCCGCACATGACGGCCCTGGGCAATGTCATGGAGGCGCCGATCCAGGTGAAGGGCGAGTCGAGGGCGGTGGCCCGCGAGCGGGCCGAGCGCCTGCTCGACCGTGTCGGCCTGGCCGACAAGGCCGGGAGCTACCCCGCGCAGCTCTCCGGCGGCCAGCAGCAGCGCGTCGCCATCGCCCGCGCGCTGGCGATGGAGCCGAAGCTGATGCTCTTCGACGAGCCGACCTCGGCGCTCGACCCGGAGCTGGTGGGTGACGTCCTGGATGTCATGCGCGACCTCGCCGAGTCGGGCATGACGATGGTGGTCGTCACCCACGAGATGGGCTTCGCCCGCGAGGTGGGCGACTCGCTCGTCTTCATGGACGGCGGCGTCGTGGTCGAGTCCGGCCACCCGCGCGAGGTCCTGGGCAACCCGCAGCACGACCGGACGAAGGCGTTCCTGTCCAAGGTGCTGTAGGCGGTACGACGGGAAGGGGCGGTACGGATGCCCGTACCGCCCCTTCCCGTGCGTCCGGGCCGGCTCCCGTGCGGTGGGGCCTACCGCACCGCGAGGACGAGGGTGTCGGACGGCGAGGCCCAGACCGGCCGGGCCTCGGCGAAGCCAGCAGCGCGCAGGATCTCGGCATGACGGCGGGCGGAGGGCATGTCGCCGTCGGCGTGCTCGCCGTAGATCTCGAAACGGCGCGCGGTGGGCCCGGCGAGGACCGGGTCCGCGGCGGCCAGCGCCCACCACTGCGCCCAGTCGAGGGCGCCCTCGGCCCTGGCGCGGTCCATGGCGGCGTGACGATGGGCGCGCTCGGCGGCGTTGATGCGCGGCGTGGTCTCGTCGATCATGTGGTCGGCGTTCATGAAGACGCCGCCGTCGCGGACGAGACCGGCGAGCTGCCCGTACAGCGTGGTGAGCGGCCCGGTGTGCAGCCAGTGCAGCGCCGTGGCGGTGAGCACGGCGTCGTACGCGTCGTACGGGAGCCGTGTCACCCATTCCGGGTCCTTGAGGTCGGCGGTGACGAAGGTGGCGCGCGCCTCTCCGGCGAAGTACCCCTCGGCGATGGCGAGCAGCGCGGGATCGAGGTCGACGCCGGTGCTGACCGCCTTCGGGAACCTCTGGAGGAGCCTGTCCGTGATACTCCCTGTACCGCACGCCAGGTCCAGGACGCGGGGCTCCGGTCCCACCACGGCCTCGACCATGTCGAGCATCACGCGGAACCGCTCCTCGCGGTCCGGCATGTACCACTCCTGCTGACGGTCCCAGCTGCGCTGCCAGGCCGCCCAGTCGGTTCCGGTCGTCGCCGCGTCCGTCATCCCCGAACCTCACCCTCTTCGTAATACCCTCGAAGGGGAAACAGCTGTTACCCCCTGACGCCATCGACCCTAGAACGCCGGAGTAAGGACTACAAGTGGAACTGGCCTATTACTCGGACTACGCCGTGCGTCTGGTCAACACCGAGGAGCCGGCGCGCGGCAAGGACGCGCTCACCTCCGTCGAGGCGGTCCGCGAGCTGTTCGGCGCGGCGTCGCAGATGGCCCGGCGGACGACGGACGCGGACGTGACGCGCTTCCGGTCGGTGCGCGCCCGGCTGCGGGCGGTCTTCACCGCGGCCGACGAGGGCGACCACACCCAGGCGGTGGACCTGCTGAACTCCCTGCTCCTGGAGTTCCCGGTGAGCCCGCAGATCTCCGGGCACGACTACCTCGACGACGAGGGGCGGCCGCGCTGGCACATGCATCTCGCCGACCACCCGTCGAACGCGACGGCGGGCTACGCGGCGATCGCGGCTATGGGTCTCGCCTTTCACCTGACGGAGTTCGGTGCCGACCGGCTCGGCCTGTGTCAGGCCGGGCCGTGCCGCAACGCCTATCTCGACACCTCGACCAACCGCTCGCGCCGCTACTGCTCGGACCGCTGCGCGACCCGGGCCAACGTCGCCGCCTACCGGGCCCGCAAGCGCCTGGAGGCCGAACGGTCCGACCGCGAGGACGCCGCGGACCGGGACGACCCGGTCGAGGCCACCGGCCTGACCGCCGAGAACAGCCAGGCGAGCAGCACGGCCGGCGACCGCCGGCGGCCGGGCGTCACCGGGCGGTAGCGTGCCCTCACCCGGCCGAGCACCATCTCGGCGGGTACGACCCCGAAGACCCGGCTGTCGCCCTCGGCACCGGGGTTGTCGCCGAGTACCCACCAGCCGGCGTCCCGTCGCTCGATCAGACGTTTCACGATGAGCAGGTCCTGCTGGAGCGGGTGGCGCAGCACGGCCACGCTCCCGGGGCGCGGCAGGGCGCCGTAGTGCACCAGCAGCCGGTCGCCGTGCAGCAGCGTGGGCACCATGGACACCCCCGTCACCTCGGCGATCCCGAACAGGGGGCCCGACCCCCTCCCCGGCTCCCGCCCCGTTTCCGTCATCCGGCACCTCCCGGTCCGATCGTCCACTCGTACACGAGTCCCATGGTGACCCTGGACTTTTGTCCTAAGCCCCAGGGGGCGCTCGCGAAAACAGGCTTCTCGGGGAGTAATCTCCCACCTGAGAAGACGATCACGAGGAAGGACAGCTGCATGCTTTCCCGCCTGTTTGCCCCCAAGGTGAAGGTCAGCGCCCACTGCGACCTCCCCTGCGGTGTCTACGACCCGGCCCAGGCCCGGATCGAGGCCGAGTCGGTCAAGGCCGTTCAGGAGAAGTACCAGGCCAACGAGGACGCGCACTTCCGCGCCCGCGCCACGGTCATCAAGGAGCAGCGCGCGGAGCTCGCCAAGCACCACGTCTCGGTGCTGTGGAGCGACTACTTCAAGCCCCCGCACTTCGAGAAGTACCCGGAGCTGCACCAGCTCATCAACGACACCCTGAAGGCCCTCTCGGCCGCCAAGGCGTCGACGGACCCGAAGACGGGCGAGAAGGCTCTCGAGCTCATCGCCGAGATCGACCGTATCTTCTGGGAGACGAAGAAGGCCTGACCTTCCTCCTTGCGCGTACGGCCCGAAGGGGCCCGCCCGGCGACCCCGGGCGGGCCCCTTCGGCGCGCGGCCTCGGCCTCGGACCCGTCAGGCCGTCAGGCCGTCATCACGCAGGGCCCCACGGACATCCCGTGCCGCCGCAGCCACCGCCGGTACGGTGCCGCCCGCAGCGCCGCCTCCCGGTAGGCCGCCGCGAGGTCCGCGTACAACGGGTCGAGTGAAAGCCCGGGACGGGCGTACAGCAGCAGGCGGACGCCCAGCGGGTCGTCCCGCAGCGGGCGGATCGCCATGTCCTCCCGCGGGCCCGACGTGGGCTGACAGGGCGCCACGGCCTCACCGAGGACGATGAGGGAGGCCGCCGTGTGGTAGTCGCCGTGCAGCAGCGGCGGGTCGATGCCGGCCTCGTGCAGCACCCGGCGCAGCCCGTCCCATTCGCCGTCCACGGTCGGATCGACCATCCACCGGTCCTGGGCGAGGTCGCTCAGCTCCACCACCGCCCGCCCGGCCGCCGGGTGGTCCCGGGCCATGGAGACGAACTGGGGCTCCCGTTCGACCAGGACCCGCGCCTGGAGGCCCTCCGGCACCCGCAGCGGGCACCCCTCCACCTCGTGGACGAAGGCGACGTCCAGCTGGCCGTTCGCGACCGCGCGCAGCAGGGCGTTGGCGGAGACGTCCATGTGGAGCGCGATGTCGGTCCCGGGGCTCCCCTGGCGCAGCCGGCGCAGCCAGCCCGGGAGTGCCCGGCTGGCGGTCGACCCGACCCGTAACAGCGGCCCGTCGGCGCGGGCCGCCGCCGCCCTGGTCTCGCTGATCAGCGCGGCCATCTGGTCGACCAGCGGGCGGGCCCTGCTCAGGACGGACCGGCCCAGGGGTGTGGGCCGGCAGCCGGTGCGGCCCCGGGAGAAGAGCTCGGCCCCCAGGGCGTTCTCGATCCGGCGCAGCTGGGTGGTCAACGAGGGCTGGCTCATGCCCAGTTGGCGCGCCGCCTTGTGCAGGCTCCCGGTGTCCGCGATGGCGCAGAGCGCGCGCAGATGCCTCACCTCCAGCTCCATGCCCCGAGGGTAGGACGGCGTCCCGAGTCGCACCAGACACCCGTGTCACACCAATTCGCTTATGTGCCAAGGTGGTTGGGGCTCACGGCACGGGGGTGATGCGTTCGGGCTATCGGGGGCTGCCATCATCCGCGGCGGCCCCGGCTCCCCCGACACTCTCCCCAACCGACCAGGAGGAGCCCCCCCCATGAGACACCCCAAGGTCCTCACCGCCTCGCTCGCCGCGACCCTCGGTCTCGGCCTCGCCGCCGCACTCGGAGCCGCCCCCACCGCCTCCGCCACCACGCTCGCCGCTCCCGCCGCCGCGGCCCCGGCCGGGTACGCGGCCTACGCGGGATCCGCCGAGGACGCCAAGGCCAACAAGGCGTTCTTCGACGCCGTCGTGAAGTCGGTGGCGAAGAAGCGGGCCGCCGCCCCGGGCGCGGCCGCCGTCACCGTCGTGTACAGCGCCGCCAACGCTCCCTCGTTCCGGACCCAGATCGCCCGGAGCACCCAGATATGGAACAGCTCCGTGGTCAACGTCCGGCTGGTGGAGGGCAGCAACCCCGACTTCCGCTACTACGAGGGCAACGACTCCCGCGGTTCGTACGCCAGCACGGACGGCCACGGCAGCGGCTACATCTTCCTCGACTACCGCCAGAACCAGCAGTACAACTCCACCCGTGTCACCGCCCATGAGACGGGACACGTCCTCGGGCTGCCGGACCACTACTCCGGTCCGTGCAGCGAGCTGATGTCCGGCGGCGGTCCCGGCACCTCGTGCCAGAACGCGCAGCCGAACTCCCAGGAACGCGCCCGCGTCGACCAGCTGTGGCGCTACGGCCTGGCGTCGGCTTTCAAGACCCCCTGATCCTCCCCGCTCACGCCGGCGGCACCGACCCGCTCGCGTGACGCACCCGAGGGCCACCGACGGCGGAGCCGCCGTCGGCGGCCCTCTTCGGTGACCGCCCTGCGGGTCGACCGGCGGGACGAACCGTGGGCCCGGTCAGGCGGCCTGCAGCGGGCGGCGGCCGAAGGCGGCCCCGTCGGGCAGCTGGCGCCTGACCCGGTCGAGGGCCTCCTCGAAGTCACCGCCGGCGATGCCGGATTCGTAGGCGGCGCCGCCGTGGTGCAGGGTCAGGCTGAGGTCCACGCGTTCCCCGAGGGTCAGCAGGCAGCCGAGCGTGGCCTGCTCGGTGACCCCGTCCAGGACCACGGGGAGGGGGAGGTCCCATTCCAGGACGCACCCGGTGAGCGCCTCGCCGTTCCCGTCGGCCGCGCGCAGCGCGCCGAAGCTCTCGCCCGTGTACGCGATACCCCTGATGCGGGTGGACACCTGACGGCCGTCCACCGTGATGACGATCGCTTCCGCGCCGCCGCGGTCCCGGTACCAGCCGGTCCAGACTTCTGTCGACTCCGATGACATGCGCGGACTGTAGCGGTATGACCGGCTCCGCCGCGCGGCCGGTCACCCAGGGGCCGGACTTCTCCCGGTCTCGCCGTTCTTGCCGGTCACCTGCGTGGTAGTGGCTTCCGTGCCGCCCGGCCCGTCGTCGTCCTCGCCGGGGCCGCGCTGCCCGGAGGGCGACTCGGCGCCCTGGGGCCGGCCGGCGCCTTCGGCGTCCTCCCGCTCGGCCTCGGGCGGCAGGGAGCCATCCGCCTTGCGCCCGAAGAGCGCGCAGTCCGGGTAGGGGCACGGCCGCGCCTCCCAGAGCGGCACCCAGGCCCCCAGGACCTTGTGCCGTCTGGCGACCGTACCGACGGACCGTCCGCACGCCGGGCAGACCGGCTCGGCTTGTGGATCGTGACCGGTGTGACGTCCCTCCGTGCCCATACCTCCAGGGTAGGGCGCCCCCCTTGTCACCGCTTCCTGGTGTACGTCCGCCGGAGCACGCCGCCCGGGGCTGCGCGCCCGGTTCACCGCGGTCCCGCGCTCGGACCGGGACGAGGACATCCGCGTCCATCCGGCCGCGGGGATGCCGGGCGACGCCGAGTCGGTCCGGCCGCTCCACCTCGCGCCGACCGGACTCCTCCCGGACCACCTCGCGGCCCGGCCTGCGGGACGACCGGGAGCGGGAGGAGCTGATCGGGACGGTCGTCACCAGGATCGTGCCGGAGGACCGGCCGCCGTCACCTCGTCCGGCGGGTGACGAACTCCGCCAGGGCCAGCAGATCCCCGGCCGCCGACAGATCCGGCACCGCACGGGCCAGCTGCTGCACGGCCCGGGCCATCCGGTCGGCGGCCTGGGCCTGCGCCCAGTCCCGGCCGCCCGCCCGCTCGACCGCGTCCGCCGCCGCCCGCACCGCCGGACCGTCGAGCACGGGACGGGCGTAGAGAGCGGCCAGCTCCTCGCCGGCCGCCGTCCCCGAGGCGAGCGCCGCCACCACCGGCAGCGACTTCTTGCGGGCGACGAGATCGGCGCCGGCGGGCTTGCCCGTACGGTCCGGGTCGCCCCAGATCCCCATCAGATCGTCGATCAGCTGGAAGGCGAGCCCGGCCTCCCGGCCGAACGCGTCCATCGCCGCGACCTCCTCCTCTCCCGCACCGGCGTAGAGGGCGCCCACCGCGCAGGAGCAGCCCAGCAGGGCTCCCGTTTTGGCCGTGGCCATCGCCAGACACTCGTCCAGGGACACCTCGTGCGGGGCGCGCTGCTCGAAGGCGCAGTCGGCCTGCTGGCCGGCACACAGCTCGATGACACAGGCGGCGAGCCGGGCCGACGCCGCGGCGGACGCCGGATGGCCGTCCTCGGCGAGCAGGCGCAGAGCCAGGGCGAGCATGGCGTCCCCGGCGATCAGCGCGTCCGGGATCCCGAACACGGTCCACGCCGTGGGCCGGTGCCGCCGGGTCGGGTCCTCGTCCACGATGTCGTCGTGGAGCAGGGTGAAGTTGTGGGCGAGCTCCACCGCGGCCGCCGCCCGCACCGCCGGGGCGGGGTTTCCGCCGAACGCCCGGACGGCGGCGAGCACGAGCGCCGGCCGGATCGCCTTGCCCGCCTGCTCGGCGGCCGGCGTGCCGTCGGCGTGCTCCCAGCCGAGGTGGTACATCGCCACGCGCCGTATCGAGCCGGGCAACGTCTCCACGGTCGAGCGCAGTTGGGGATGGACGGCGGTCCTGGTCTGGTCGAGGAACGCCGCGGCGTCCTGGCCGTCGTCCGTCGTGGCCTCCGCGCTGGTCGTCGTGGTCACGGTCACCTTCCCTGTCTGTGTGGCTCGGTTCTCTCCCTCGGCCGCGCCGGCGTCCCCCTCAGGCCGCGGCCCGTGGCTTCGGGGACGGCCCGGGGGCGGGGCGCGGGGCCCCGCCCTCACGGGGTCAGCGCCAGCGGCTGACCTCCACGTTCTCCAGGACGCCGAGGGCGTCCGGCACGAGCACCGCGGCGGAGTAGTAGGCGGTGACCAGGTAGGAGATGATCGCCTGCTCGTCGATGCCCATGAAGCGGACCGACAGGCTCGGCTCGATCTCGTCCGGGATGCCCGACTGCTGGAGGCCGATCACGCCCTGGTCCGCCTCACCCGTACGCATGCAGATGATCGACGTGGTCCGGGCGTCGGAGACCGGGATCTTGTTGCAGGGGTAGATCGGGACCCCGCGCCAGGTCGGGATGCGGTTGCCGTTGATGTCGATGGACTCGGGGACCAGGCCCCGGCGGTTGCACTCACGCCCGAAGGCGGCGATGGCACGCGGGTGGGCGAGGAACATCTTGGAGCCGCGGCGGCGCGAGAGCAGCTCGTCCATGTCGTCCGGGCTGGGCACGCCGTCGTGGGGCTGGAGCCGCTGCCCGTAGTCGCAGTTGGAGAGGAGGCCGAACTCCCGGTTGTTGATCAGCTCGTGCTCCTGGCGCTCGCGGAGCGCCTCGACGGTGAGCCGCAACTGCTGCTCGGTCTGGTTCATCGGCTGGTTGTAGAGATCGGCGACCCGGCTGTGGACCTTCAGCACGGTCTGGGCGACCGACAGTTCGTACTCGCGGGGCGAGGCGTCGTAGTCCACGTACGTGTGGGGGACGACGGCCTCGCCGACGTGGCCTGCGGAGAGGTCGATCGCGGCCTCGCCGTACTTGTTGGTCCGCTGGTGGGGCAGCGCGGCCACCGCGGCGAGGTGGGCGGCGAGCGAGGTGGCGCGGTCGGCGAGGTTGCGCACGTCGTCACGGGTGAGTTCGAGGACGGTGCACGCGGTGGCCGCGCGGGCGCTCCACTCCCAGGAAGCGCCCTCGTGGGTCAGCGCCCCGTCCCCGAAGTAGGCGCCGTCGGCGAGGACGCCGAGGATCGCCTCGTCGCCGTAGGGGCCCTCGCCCAGCTGCTCGACCTTGCCGTGAGCCAGCAGGAACACCCGGTCGGCGGGCTCGCCCGCTGTGGCGATCACCTCGCCGGCCGCGAACTCCCGCTGCCGGCAGCGCGCCGCCAGCTCCGCGAGGGCCTCCTCGTCGCCGTATCCGCGCAGGGCGGGGAGTTCACCGAGCTCGGCGGGGATGACCGCGACGCGCTCGCCGGTCTGCACGAACGTGACCCGCCCGTCCCCCACGGAATAGCTGAGCCTCCGGTTCACCCGGTACGTACCGCCCTGGACCTGCACCCACGGCAGCATCCGCAGCAGCCACCGGGAGGTGATCTCCTGCATCTGCGGAGCCGACTTGGTGGTGGTCGCCAGGTTCCGCGCGGCGGCGGTACCGAGACTCTGCTGCGGACCTGCCTGATCCACGCGGACCTCGTCGCCAACCGAACCAACGGACATGGAACTCCCTCTCGTATGACCGACCTGCGAGAGGAAGCCTTTCAGCACGGAGAGTGTCCGCGCCATTACACAAATGAGTGGGCATGGACCGGCGCCGACTGGGCATGTCCCCTGATTCCACTCGAACAGCCCCGCCCCCGTCAGCCCCATGGCCCCCTGTCCGGATCGGCTCGCACACGGCCCGAACGGATGGTGCGGAGCAGAACGCTCCGGTACTCCGGTACCAGCGTCTCCTCCCGTTCCGCTCTTCCGAAGGAGCCGGTCCATGGCACCACCCCTGTCCGCGAGCAGATTCCTCGCCGCGCTGCGCCACGAGGGCTGCTCGGTCGTCGAGGTCGGCGACTGGAGAACCCACAACCGCAACCACAAGGGCCCCTGGGGCCCCGTCCACGGCGTGATGATCCACCACACCGTCACCCGCGGCACCGCGAACACGGTCCGGCTCTGCCGCGACGGTCACGCCTCGCTGCCGGGCCCCCTCTGCCACGGCGTGATCGCCAAGGACGGCACCGTCCACCTGGTCGGATACGGGCGCGCGAACCACGCGGGCGCCGGGGACGACGAGGTCCTCCGGGCGGTCATCGCCGAGCATCGCCTGCCGCCGGACAACGAGGCCACCGTCGACGGCAACCGCCACTTCTACGGCTTCGAGTGCGAGAACCTCGGCGACGGGAAGGACCCGTGGCCGAAGGTGCAGCTGGAGGCCATCGAGAAGGCGGCGGCCGCGATCTGCCGGGCCCACGGCTGGAACCAGCGCTCCGTCATCGGGCACCTGGAGTGGCAGCCGGGGAAGGTGGACCCGCGGGGCTTCACGATGGCGTCGATGCGGGCCCGGATCGGCGACCGCCTCAGGTAGCGGCCCGGGGAAGGGCCCGGTTGGCGGGGCAGGCCCCGGGTGCGGGGCAGGCTCCGGGCGGCGGGGCGGCGAACGCCCGGACCGCTGCCGGAGCCGGTCCACGTCCAGACCCGACCGGTGCCCGGACCCGGAACCGGCCCGGTCCCGACCGTTGCCGGAGGACCGACGGCGGCCGCGGGGGACAATGACCGGGTGAACGCGTTCGACCTCGCCCTCGCCCGGTTGCGGCCGCGGCTCCCGTCCCCGCTGGAGCCGGTCGAGGACGAGCGTTTCACCCGCCGCGGCCTGCGGCTGCTCCTCAAACGGGACGATCTGATCCACCCGGATCTGCCGGGCAACAAGTGGCGCAAGCTCGCGCTCAACCTGCGGGCGGCGGACGGCCGCCCGGTCCTCACCTTCGGCGGCGCGTACTCCCACCACCTGCGCGCGACGGCCGCCGCCGGCCGGCTGCTCGGCTTCGCCACGACCGGCGTCGTCCGCGGGGACGAGCTGGCCGGAAGGCCGCTGAATCCCTCGCTCGCCGCCTGCGTGACGGACGGCATGCGCCTGGTGTTCGTGGACCGCTCCACGTACCGCGCGAAGAACGACCCCGGGGTGCGGGCGGCGCTGCTCGCCGACGCCCCCGCCGGGACGTACGTGATCCCGGAGGGCGGCAGCAACGGCCTCGCCGCCGAGGGGTGCGCGGAACTGGGCCGCGAGCTGGCGGGGGCGGCGGACGTGGTGGCCGTGGCCTGCGGCACGGGAGGCACCCTCGCGGGCCTGGCGGGCGGCCTCGCGCCCGGGCAGCGGGCGATCGGCGTGCCGGTCCTCAAGGGCGGTTTCCTGGGCGCGGAGGTAGCCGCCCTGCAACGGGCCGCGTTCGGCGGCCCACGGGGCGACTGGAGCCTCGACGACCGCTTCCACTGCGGCGGCTACGCCCGTACGAGCCCCGCTCTGGAGGCGTTCGCGGCGGACTTCGAGGCGCGGCATGAACTCGCCATCGAGCGACTCTATGTCGCCAAAATGCTGCACGGGCTCGTGACACTGGCCGAGGAGGGCGCGTTCGCCCCGGGGACGCGGATCGCGGCGGTGATCACGGGCGCGCCGTCCTGAGGGCGGACGGCGCCTCAGGCCGTCTCCTCGCGGTAGGCGGCCGCCTCCTCCAGGTCCAGGCGGCGCAGCAGGGTGCGCATCATCTCGTCGTCGATGCGGCGCTCGTCGCGGAGCCGGACGAAGACCGCGCGTTCGGCGTCGATCATCTCGCCCGCCAGCCTCCGGTAGGTGTCGTCCGCCGTCTCTCCGGTGACGTCGTTGACCGCCCCGAGCCGCTCCCACACCGCGTTGCGGCGGCGCTCCAGGACGGTGCGGAGCCGGTCGGCGAGCGGCTGGGGCAGGGTGTTGGCCTCGTCGGCGAGGAGCTGGTCGAGGCGTTCCTCGGCGGCCCGCGACGCCTCGCTCTGCGCCTGGGCCTCGGCGAGGGTCTCGGCGTGCGTGTCGCGTCCGGGCAGCTTCAGCAGCCGGATCAGCGGCGGCAGGGTCAGGCCCTGCACCACGAGCGTCCCGATGACGGTGGTGAAGGTGAGGAAGAGGACCAGGTTCCGGGCGGGGAACTCGACGCCGCCGGTCATCACCGGGATCGAGAAGGCGATGGCGAGCGAGACCACGCCCCGCATGCCGGCCCAGCCCACGATCAGCGGCGCCTTCCAGTCCACTCCCGGCTCGCGTTCGCGGATGCGCTCGGACATCCAGCGCGGCAGGAAGGTGGCCGGGTAGACCCAGACGAAGCGGACCACCACCACGGCCACGAAGACGCCCACGGCGTACCCGGCAGCCTCGCCGATCCCGTACCGCCCGAGGCCCTGGACGACGTACGGCAGCTGCAGGCCGATCAGCGCGAAGACCGAGGACTCCAGGATGAAGGCGACCATCTTCCACACCGCCTCCTCCTGGAGGCGGGTGGCGAAGTCGACCTGCCAGTTGCGGTGGCCGAGGAAGAGGCCGACGACGACCACGGCGAGGACTCCGGAGGCGCCGACCTCCTCCGCCGCCGCGTAGGCGACGAAGGGGATGAGCAGGGAGAGGGTGTTCTGGAGCAGGGCCTGGCCGTCCAGGCAGCAGCGCAGCCAGTGGATGGGGACCATGAGCACCAGCCCGACCCCGATCCCGCCGACCGCCGCGAGGCCGAACTCGCCGATCCCGCCGGCCCAGCTGACGCCCTCGCCCACCGCGGCGGCGAGGGCGACCTTGAAGGCCGTGATGGCGGTGGCGTCGTTCACCAGGGACTCGCCCTGGAGGATCGTGGTGATCCGGTTCGGCAGCCCCAGCTTGCGGGCGATCGCGGTCGCGGCGACGGCGTCCGGGGGCGCGATGACCGCGCCGAGGACCAGGGCGGCGGTCAGGGGCAGATCGGGTACCAGGACGTACGCGAGCCAGCCGACCGCGACGGTCGCGAAGAGGACGTACCCCACGGAGAGCAGGGCGACGGGCCGGATGTTGGCCCGCAGGTCGAGGTACGAGGACTCCACCGCGGCCGTGTAGAGGAGGGGCGGCAGGATCAGCGGCAGCACGATGTGCGGGTCGAGGGTGTAGTCGGGTACGCCCGGGACGTACGAGGCGGCGAGGCCGGCCGCCACCAGGAGCAGCGG
Source organism: Streptomyces sp. NPDC036822 (assembly GCF_055609145.1). NCBI lineage: Bacteria > Bacillati > Actinomycetota > Actinomycetes > Kitasatosporales > Streptomycetaceae > Streptomyces > Streptomyces sp. NPDC036822. Next base: position 127,649 of record NZ_JBVJPY010000002.1, on the reverse strand, counting down.
AGCCGGCACCGGCGTCCTGCGGGCGACGCCCGCCACCGCCGCACTCGCCGCGACCAGTCCCACCAGCTGCAGAGCGTCCATGTCCCGTCCCCGTCCCTGTCCAGCACGTAACCTGGCCATCATGAGCGAGTGTCCCCACGTTGCCGAAATGCCGCGCCCCGAGCCCGTGCCGCTGACCGACACCTGCCCGGAGTGCCTGTCGGACGGGACGCACCCGGTGCAGCTGCGGATCTGCCTGAGCTGCGGGCACGTCGGGTGCTGCGACTCCTCCGCGGGGCGGCACGCCACGGGGCACTTCTCGGCGACCGGCCACCCGGTGATGCGGACCTTCGAGCCGAACGAGCGCTGGCGGTGGTGCTTCGTGGACGGTTCGATCGTCTGACGGCTGGGTACGTCACCCCTCCGCGGCCGATGGGCCGCCGACCGTTCGCAATTGGGCCGCGCAGACCTCTGGCCACACCCTGTCCCCGTGGCGTTACCATGAGTGACAGGCGTGGTGGGGGGCCTTGCGGGGCCCACGGCGACACGGCGGCACGGATCGCGATAGCGTCACGGCGGACTGCGCAACCGACTGCGTACCGCCCGGTTCGGGGGGCTTTCTCCCCGGGCCCCGAATGAGCTTGTGCCACCTTGGAGGTGAGGGTGTCCCAGATCGCAGGCGAGCCCGGGACCCAGGACTTCGTGGAAGTCCGGCTGCCCGCTGCGGGTGCCTACCTGTCCGTGCTGCGTACGGCCACGGCCGGCCTCGCGGCGCGCTTGGACTTCACCCTCGACGAGATCGAGGACTTGCGGATCGCGGTCGACGAGGCGTGCGCGATCCTGCTCCAGCAGGCCGTGCCGGGGTCCGTCCTCAGCTGTGTCTTCCGACTGGTGGACGACTCGCTCGACGTGACCGTCTCGGCCCCGACGACGGACGGGCGGGCGCCGGAGCGGGACACCTTCGCGTGGACCGTCTTGTCCGCGCTTGCCGGGAAGGTCGAGTCGTCCGTGGCGGAGGACCGGACGGTCTCCATCAGCCTGTACAAACAGCGCGGCGCGGGGCCAGGCCCGGCGTGAGGAGCGGGGACGCGACGGCCGGCTTCCCTGAGCAGCAGGCGCGGCCGCATCCGGAGGTCGAGGTCGAGGTCGCTACGGAGCAGGCGGTCCACATGAGCGAGCACGAGCAGCACAGCAGGGTTCCCGAGACGGCGGAGGCGCCCACGGTCACGGCGGAGACGGAGCCGCCGCGGCTTCCGGACCCGCACGACCGGAGCGGTGCGCGGGCCCTCTTCATCGAGCTGCGCACGCTGCCGGAGGGATCCGCGGAGAAGGCGGAGCTGCGCAACCGGCTGGTGCGGATGCACCTGCCGCTGGTGGAGCACCTGGCCCGGCGGTTCCGCAACCGCGGCGAGCCGCTGGACGACCTGACGCAGGTCGCGACCATCGGTCTGATCAAGTCGGTGGACCGCTTCGACCCGGAGCGGGGCGTCGAGTTCTCGACGTACGCGACCCCGACGGTCGTCGGCGAGATCAAGCGGCACTTCCGTGACAAGGGCTGGGCGGTCAGGGTGCCGCGCCGCCTCCAGGAGCTGCGCCTCTCCCTGACGACGGCGACGGCGGAGCTGTCCCAGCAGCACGGCCGCTCGCCGACGGTGCACGAGCTGGCGGAGCGCCTCGGGATCTCGGAGGAGGAGGTCCTGGAGGGCCTGGAGTCGGCCAACGCCTACTCCACGCTCTCGCTGGACGTCCCGGACACGGACGACGAGTCCCCTGCGGTCGCGGACACCCTGGGCGCGGAGGACGAGGCCCTGGAGGGCGTCGAGTACCGCGAGTCCCTCAAGCCGCTCCTGGAGGACCTGCCGCCGCGCGAGAAGCGGATCCTGCTGCTTCGGTTCTTCGGGAACATGACCCAGTCGCAGATCGCGCAGGAGGTCGGCATCTCCCAGATGCACGTGTCCCGGCTCCTCGCCCGCACGCTGGCCCAGCTCCGGGAGAAGCTCCTCGTGGAGGAGTAGGAGCACGAACGGCGAGCGGCGGCGCCCCCCGAGGGGGCGCCGCCGCTCGCCTTCTCATGCCTCGCTCACGCCTCGCCGCGGCGGCCGATCTCCAAGGCCTCGGTCGTCGCGGGGTTGACCAGGAGCACCAGGCCCGTCACCGCGAGGACCGCGAGCGCGATGCCCGCCGGGATCATCGCGCTGTCGGCCTGGAGGAGCTGCCAGGCGACCGGCAGCGCCATGATCTGGGTGATGATCGCCGGCCCCCGGCTCCACCCCCGGCGCAGCAGCAGGCCGCGCGCCGCCAGACCCGGGATCAGACCGAGCGCGACCAGCGTCGCACCTCCGGTGACGGCCTGGGTCAGGCTGTCCGGGTCGCCGGTGATTCCGGTCACGAGGACGTAGAGCCCTCCGGCCACCAGCGCCAGTGCCTCGATCGCCGCCACCGCGGCCGCCGCGGTCAGGCGGGCGGGGCGGGACGGCCGTTCACCGGGCCGTTCGGCGGTCTGCTCCGTACTGCTCATACCTGGCAGGGTAGCCGGGGCCGGCCGACCTGCCCCTCTGGGCCCGGTACCGCCGGGTAGGTACGCTGGCGGCCATGCGCGCACTTCTTGTGGTCAATCCGGCAGCAACCACCACCAGTGCCCGCACCCGTGATGTGCTCATTCACGCGCTCGCCAGCGAGATGAAGCTGGAAGCCGTCACCACCGAGTACCGCGGGCACGCTCGTGACCTGGGGCGACGGGCCGCGGAGGCCGAGGACGTCGATCTGGTCGTGGCCCTCGGCGGTGACGGCACCGTCAACGAGGTCGTCAACGGACTGCTGCACGGCGGCCCCGATCCGGAGCGCCTCCCGGGCCTCGCCGTCGTCCCCGGCGGCTCGACCAACGTCTTCGCCCGGGCGCTGGGGCTTCCGAACGACGCCGTGGAGGCGACCGGCGCGCTGCTCGACGCGCTGCGTGAGCGCCGTACACGCACAGTGAGCCTGGGGCTGGCCTCCGGCACGCCGGGGACCGAGGACGAGGCGGTTCCGGCCCGCTGGTTCACTTTCTGCGCCGGCTTCGGCTTCGACGCCGGAGTCGTCGGCCGGGTCGAACAGCAGCGGGAGCGCGGGAAGAGATCGACGCACGCCCTCTACCTCCGCCAGGTGGTGCGCCAGTTCCTGGACGATCCGCACCGCCGGCACGGGACGATCACGCTGGACCGCCCCGGCGAGGAGCCGGTCGAGGACCTGGTCCTGTCGATAATCTGCAACACCTCCCCCTGGACCTACCTGGGCAATCGCCCGGTGTACGCGTCCCCGGAGGCATCGTTCGAGACGGCCCTGGACGTCCTCGGCCTGAGCCGTCTTTCGGCTCCCGCGGTGGCCCGTTACGCCACCCAGCTGCTCACTTCGACCCCCGAGCGCGGCCCGCACGGCAAGCACGCGCTGTCTCTGCACGACCTGACCGACTTCACCTTGCATTCGAAGGTTCCGCTCCCCCTCCAGATGGACGGAGACCACCTGGGGCTGCGTACGAGCGTGACGTTCACAGGCGTACGCCGTGCACTGCGTGTGATTGTGTGAGTGGAAGGGCCGAAAGTCCTTTCACTCGAACGTTTAGGCTGGCATCCACCCCTTAGAAGTACGGCTGTGACCTAGCCGACACCGAGGAATCAAAAAAAACTTTCCGGAAGGGGTTGTATCCGCCGCCGAGGTTTGCGAATCTCTTCATGGCGATCGGGACGGCCCGCAACACCGGCCTCCACTGAGAGTCAGAACCCCTCCTCGAATCCAGGACCACACCAGTTCATCTGGCAGTCGGCCCTTCACTTGCGGGGGGATTCGTGAAAGCGTTCACATTCACAAGCAACTTGCATGTCATACCAAGAGAGGTAGCAGCCATGGACTGGCGTCACAACGCCGTTTGTCGTGAGGAAGACCCCGAGCTGTTCTTCCCCATCGGCAACACCGGTCCTGCGCTGCTGCAGATCGAGGAAGCCAAGGCCGTCTGCCGCCGCTGCCCCGTCATGGAGCAGTGCCTGCAGTGGGCGCTCGAGTCCGGCCAGGACTCCGGCGTCTGGGGTGGCCTCAGTGAGGACGAGCGCCGCGCGATGAAGCGCCGCGCCGCTCGCAACCGGGCGCGCAACGCCAGCGCCTGAAGCCCCCTGTCAGCCTGAGGCAAGCGGCGCGTACATCGCGTACGCAATCACCGCCCCCGAGCCGCAGCGCGCAGCAGTAACCCACAGCATTCGAGCCCCGGACCGATCTCCTCGGTCCGGGGCTCGCTGCTCTGTGGGCCGGGCACCGGCCCCCCGAGGTGACGGCCGGTCAGGAGATCGGCGGCCGGACGGTGATCACTTCTGCGGGTGGACCGGGATGTCGAGGACGACCCGGGTGCCGCGCTCGGCGCCGGGCTGCATGTCGAAGCTGCCGCCCAACTCCCCCTCCACCAGCGTCCGCACGATCTGCAGGCCGAGGTTCCCCGCGCGCTGCGGGTCGAAGCCCTCGGGCAGACCGCGCCCGTCATCCTTGACCGTGATCAGCAGACGGGCGTCGGCGCGGGGTTCGCCACGGACGGCCGTGACCTCGACCGTGCCCTGCTCCCCCGGCGCGAAGGCGTGCTCCAGGGCGTTCTGGAGCACTTCGGTGAGGACCATGGAGAGCGGTGTGGCGACCTCGGCGTCCAGGATGCCGAAGCGGCCGTTGCGCCGGCAGGTGACCTTGCCGGGGGAGATCTCGGCGACCATCGCGATGACGCGGTCGGCGATCTCGTCGAACTCGACCCGCTCGTCCAGGTTCTGGGACAGCGTCTCGTGGACGATGGCGATCGAACCGACCCTGCGGACGGCTTCGTTGAGGGCCTCACGCCCCTGCGGGGAGTCCATCCGGCGGGCCTGGAGGCGCAGCAGCGCGGCGACGGTCTGGAGGTTGTTCTTCACCCGGTGGTGGATCTCCCGGATGGTGGCGTCCTTCGTGATCAACTCACGCTCGCGGCGTCGCAGTTCGGTGACGTCGCGGAGGAGGACGAGGGACCCGATGCGGGGGCCCTTGGGCTTAAGCGGGATGGCGCGCAGCTGGATCACGCCGCCGTTGCCCTCGACCTCGGCCTCGCGGGGGGCGTAGCCGGAGGCCAGCTTGACGAGGGCCTCGTCGACGGGGCCACGGGAGGGGGCGAGTTCGGCGGTGATCTGGCCGAGGTGCTGGCCGACGAGGTCGGCGGCGAGTCCCAGCCGGTGGTACGCGGAGAGGGCGTTGGGCGAGGCGTACTGGACGATGCCGTCGGCGTCGAGACGGATGAGGCCGTCACCTGCGCGGGGCGAGGCGTCCATGTCGACCGCCTCGCCGGGGAAGGGGAAGGAGCCCGCCGCGATCATCTGCGCCAGGTCGGAGGCGGACTGGAGGTAGGTGAGCTCCAGCCGGCTCGGGGTCCGGACCGTCAGCAGGTTGGTGTTGCGGGCGATCACGCCGAGGACGCGGCCCTCCCTGCGGACGGGGATGGACTCGACCCGGACCGGGACCTCCTCGCGCCACTCGGGGTCACCCTCCCGCACGATCCGGCCCTCGTCGAGGGCGGCGTCGAGCAGCGGACGGCGCCCGCGCGGGACGAGGTGACCGACCATGTCGTCCTGGTAGGAGGTCGGCCCGGTGTTGGGACGCATCTGGGCGACCGAGACGTACCGGGTGCCGTCGAGGGTCGGAACCCAGAGCACCAGGTCGGCGAAGGAGAGGTCGGAGAGCAGCTGCCACTCCGATACCAGCAGGTGGAGCCACTCGAGGTCGGACTCACTCAGAGCGGTGTGCTGGCGGACGAGGTCGTTCATGGAGGGCACAGGTGCGAGCGTACCCGCGGAATTCGGGGGCGATGTACCTGGATCTCAGGGCGTTCGTGATGGAGGATGGGCCAGGAAGGACGCCGTGCGCATGGATGGACAGACAGAATGGTCTAGTCCACAATGGTCAAGCGGCATCCTGGAAGACCTCCGCCCTCCCCGCACAGGAGGGTGGATCGAGGTAGCCGACGCTCTCTGCCCTGACTGCGTCGGAACCTCCCATACGGCCGAGGGACCGCACACCCCCGGCCGGGCAACTCCGGGCTGCGGTGCCGGACGGGTTGAGGGTCCCGTCAGGCGCCGCGGCCCGCGGGTCTTTCCGGGACGTGCCCGCCGGACTCCTCCGGGCCCTTCCGAGCCCCCACGCCGGCCGCGCCGCCGACAGCCGCGCCGGCCCCGGCCCCGGCCCCGGCTCACGCTGCCCGCGCCGCCGACGCCCCGCGCCGCCCCCTCCTCCCTCGCCTCTCCCCCGCTCCCTCCCAGGTGCCCGGCGTGCCCGGCCGGCTGGCCCTTCGAGGTGACCCGGCCGACCATGGGAAGGGCCGGTCCATCAGGCGGACAGGACCTGGGCGGGCGCCCCCTCTTCCGCTAAATATGGGTAAGATTGGTCTATACCACACAGGCCCCTCTCCAGATCGGCAGGCACCAGCGTGGAAGTTGTCATCGTCCCGGACGCCAAGGCAGGCGGCGAGCTGATCGCGGACGGCATCGCCGGCCTCCTGCGCCGCAAGCCCGACGCGCTGCTCGGCGTGGCCACCGGCTCGACTCCGCTGCCCATCTACGAGGCCCTGACCGCGCGGGTCACGGCGGGCTCCGTCGACGCCTCCCGGGCGCGGATCGCCCAGCTCGACGAGTACGTCGGGCTGCCCGCGGGCCACCCGGAGTCGTACCGCTCCACGGTGCTGCGCCAGGTCGTGGAGCCGCTCGGCCTCTCCGAGGACGCCTTCATGGGCCCCGACGGCTCCGCCGACGACGTCCAGGCGGCCTGCGAGGCCTACGACAAGGCGCTCGCCGACGCGGGCGGCGTGGACCTGCAGATCCTCGGCATCGGGACCGACGGGCACATCGGCTTCAACGAGCCCTGCTCCTCGCTCGCCTCCCGCACCCGGATCAAGACGCTCACCGAGCAGACCCGGGTGGACAACGCGCGCTTCTTCGAGGACGACATCGAGCAGGTGCCGCACCACGTCATCACGCAGGGCATCGGCACCATTCTGGAGGCCCGCCACCTGGTGCTGCTCGCCACCGGCGAGGGCAAGGCCGAGGCCGTGGCGCAGACCGTCGAGGGCCCCGTCGCCGCGCTCGTACCGGCCTCCGCGCTGCAGCTGCACCCGCACGCCACGGTGGTGGTGGACGAGGCCGCCGCGTCCAAGCTGAAGCTCGCGCACTACTTCCGCCACACCTTCGCGAACAAGCCCGCCTGGCAGGGCATCTGACACCCGGCGGTACGCAGAGGGGCCCGGCACCTGAAACAGGTGCCGGGCCCCTCTCCGTGCCGCCTCACGCCGCCGTCAGAGGCCGGCGATGGCCTCCGCCGCCGCGCGGCCGCAGACCCGGGCCGCGCCACGCGTGGCGATGTGCCGGGCCCCACGGGGCTCCGCCTGGCTCAGACCCATCTCCACCACGACCGTGTCCGGACGGGCCGTGAGAAGGGCGTCCAGGGCCTCGCCCATCCACGGGTGGCGGTGGGCGTCCCGGACGACCGCGACGATCCGGCGGTCACCCGCCGCGGCGAGCACCGCGTCGACCGACGGGGTGTCGTAGGTGCCCGTCGTGGTCCCGGGCAGCAGCCGCTCCAGCTCCGCCGCGACGCCCCACGGCGTCTCGTCGCCGACGGCGATGTTGGCGACCGGGGTGAAGGAGGCGACGTAGGGAGCACCGTCCATCGGGATGTAGGGCGTCTCCCCGGGGGTCACCCGCAGGGCGCGGCGGGCCGCCACGAGCCCGATGTCGGTGCCGGGCGCGGTCCCCTCCTGCACTGCCGCGCCCGGCCCCGATACAGCCCCCCTGGCCCGATGCGCCTGGGTCCAGGACGCCAGGGCGCGTACCCGCGCCGCGGCGTCCGCCAGCCGCTCCTCGGGCAGCTCACCGGTCCGTACCGCCTCGACCAGCGCGTCGCGCAGCCGAAGCACCGTGTCCTCGTCGGCCAGCCCGCCGCCGACGCAGATGGCGTCGGCGCCCGCGGCGATCGCGAGGACGGATCCGCGCTCGATGCCGTACGTCGACGCGATGGCCTGCATCTCCATGCCATCGGTGACGATCAGCCCGTCGAAGCCCAGTTCCCCGCGCAGCAGACCGGTCAGGATCTGCGGGCTCAGGGTGGCCGGGCGGTCGGGGTCGAGCGCGGAGAGAAGGATATGCGCGCTCATGACGGCTTTGGTACCCGCCGCGATGGCGGCGCGGAAAGGTACCAGCTCACGGGCGTGCAGTGTGTCGAGGTCCACATCGATCCGGGGCAGCGCGTGGTGGGAGTCCACGTTGGTGTCGCCGTGCCCGGGGAAGTGCTTGGTGCAGGCGGCGACGCCGACGGCCTGGAGGCCCTCGACGTACGCCACGGTGTGGCGGGCGACGAGCTGCGGGTCGGCGCCGAAGGAGCGGACGCCGATGACCGGGTTGTCCGCGTTGGAGTTCACGTCGGCGGAGGGCGCCCAGTTGAGGTCCACCCCGCACGCGGCGAGACGGCGGCCGAGCTCGTGGGCCACGGCCCGGGTGAGGCCCGGGTCGTCCACGGAGCCCAGCGCGTAGTTGCCGGGGAACGAGGAGCCGTGCCGGACCTCCAGGCGGGTGACGTCGCCGCCCTCCTCGTCGATGGCGACCAGGACGTCGTCGCGCTCCGACCGCAGCCGTGCCGTCAGGGCGGCGAGCTGCTCGGGGGAGTCGATGTTCCGGCCGAACAGGCCGACGGAGGAGAGCCCTTCGCCGATCCGGCGGAGCAGCCAGTCGGGGGCGGTGGTGCCGAGGAACCCGGGCTGCAGGACGGTGAGCGCGTCGCGGGTCAGGGTGTCCGTGCCGGTGGTGAGCGTGGTCATGGGAGGCGTTATCCCTTCACCGCGCCGGCCGTCAGACCGGCGGCCATCTTGCGCTGGACAAGGAGGAAGAGGATCACGATGGGGACGGCCATCATGGTGGAGCCCGCCATCATCGGGGCGTACTCGGTGCCGTTCTTCGTGATGAAGTTGCCGAGCCAGACGGTGGCCGTCTGGTTCTGCTGGCTCATCAGCATCAGGGCGTAGAGGTACTCGTTCCACGCCTGGATGAAGCCGTAGACGGAGGTGGCGACCATGCCGGGCGCGAGGAGCGGGAAGACGACCCGCACGAAGGCGCCGGTGCGGGTGCAGCCGTCGACCTGGGCGGCCTCCTCCAGCTCCTTGGGGATGTTGACGATGAACCCGCGCAGCGTCCACACCGTGAAGGGCAGGATGAAGGTCAGGTACGTGATGATCAGGCCGGTGATCTTGTCGTACTGGCCCAGGTCGTTGAGCATCAGGAAGACCGGGATGATCATCGCGACGAGCGGGACCATCTGGACGGCGAGGATGCCGACGATCACGATCTTGCGCCCGCGGAAGGCGAAGCGGGAGATGGCGAGCGCCGCCAGCATGCCCACGATGATGCCGACGACGACCACCACGGACGAGACGATGAGGCTGCGGGTGACCGGGCCCCAGAAGTCCGCGATCTCCAGCGCGCGCTTGAAGTTCTCGAGCGTGAAGGTGGTCGGGAAGAAGTGGGGGTTCGGGTCGATGGCGTCCTTGGCCGGCTTGAAGGCCGTGTTGACCATCCAGTAGACCGGGAACCCGATGACGACCACGACCAGCAGCCCGACGAGGTTCCAGCCGAGCTTGGACTTGCGACGCGGGCCGGCGGCGGGGCGCCGGGTGACGGCGGGCGCGGTGACGGCGGGAGCAGCGGTGTCCGTGGTCACTCCACTTCTCCGATCTTGAGCATCTGACGCATGTACACGGCGACGACGCCGAGCAGGAGGACGACGGTGACGAGCGCGATCGCGGAGCCGGTGCCGTAGTCGTTGACCACGAAGGCCTTGTCGAACGAGTACGTGGTGAGCAGCTGGAACTCCGCCTCGGGGTGGCCGTTGCGCATCACGTAGACCTGCGGGAAGACGCCCATGTCCCAGATCACCGAGAGCGTCGTCAGCATGACGATGATCGGCTTCAGGATGGGCAGGGTGACGAAGCGGAAGACCCCCCAGGCTCCGGCGCCGTCGAGGCGGGCGGCCTCCTCCAGCTCCTTGGGGACCTGGGTCAGACCGGCGCTCAGCGTGATGACGACGAAGGGCACGGCCCCCCAGACGACCAGCAGCATGATGACGGCGAGGCCCTGAGGGCCGCTGGCGAACCAGTTGTGGCCGATCATGTCGACACCCGGGATCTTGCTGAGCAGCCAGTTCAGGACGCCGTAGTCGGCGTCGAAGAGCCACTTGAAGATGGCGGTGGCGACGATGATGGGCATGCCCCAGCTCGCCACGAGCACGATGTTGATCAGGGCCTTGACCCAGCCGGAGACCCGCTGGAGCAGCAGCGCGATCAGCATGCCGATGACCATGGTGGCGATCACGGCGCCGCCCGCGAAGATCACGGTGCGCAGGACGACGGCCCAGAACTCGCCGTCACCCAGGATCTTGGTGAAGTTGTCGAAGCCCGCCCACTCCGCCTCCTGGAAGCCCCAGAGCTGCGGCTGCCCGAAGTACTGGAAGGAGAGCGTCACCAGGCGCACGAGCGGATAGCCGAGCACCAGGAGAAGGACGAGCAGGCAGGGGGCGAGCAGCATCCAGGGGATGCCGCCTCCGCCGGCGGACGGCTTCTTCCCCGGTGTCGGGGTACCGGCCACGGGGCCGGATGGTGGCGATTGCCGCACCGGCGGCACCTTCGCGGTGGTTGTGTCTGCGGCACTCATCCCGTGCTCCTCAGCGATCCCTCTCGTGGTACGGGAAGCAGGGCCCCGTCGCCCCCTGAGGCTCGGTTGTCCTCCGGGGCGCTCTCCGCGCGCCCCTTCGGCTCACTCGCCGGGGTGACGGGGCCCTGCCATAGGTCACTTGGTGTTGATGACCTTGTCGATCGCGGCGTCCGCGTCCTTCGCGGCGGCCTCGACCGACTTCTTGCCGTTGGCGATCTCGATGAGCATCGTCTTGAGGATCTGGGCCTTCTCGACCTGACCCCAGCCGGGGGCGGTCGGGACGAACCAGCTGGACTCGGCCGCGGTGGCCGGGACCGTGGTGGCCGGGTCGGCCTTCAGCGGAGCGAGGTCCGCCTTGTTGTTGGGCAGGTTGCCCTTGGCGACGAGGCCCTTCTGGCCCTCGGCGCCGGTGAAGGCGGCGATCCACTCGGCCGCGACGTCCTGCGCCTTGGACTTGACCGGGATGGCCAGGTCCGAGCCGCCGAGGAAGACCGGGAGGTTCTTGCCGGACGGGCCGGGCATCACGAAGTTCTCGAGCTTGTCCTTCAGCCCGCCGACCTTGTCGCTCTTCGGGTCGGCCGCGGTGGCGCCTTCCCAGCCGGCGGCGAACATCGTGGCGGCGTTGCCCTGGCCGAAGACGACCGGGCGGTCGGCCTCGTCCTTCGTCTTGTCGCCGTGCATGTACTTGTCGAGGATGTTCTTGTACTCGGTGAGGCCCTTGACGGACTCCGGCGAGGACAGGTTCGCCTTCCAGGACTCGCCGTCCTGCTTGGCGATGGAGCCACCGGCCTCGAAGACGAAGGACATCGCGGCGTACCAGTCCGGCGACGGCTGGTACCAGGCGCTGAACTTGTCGCCCTTCTTCTTCTGGATGGCGTCGAGCGCGGCGGTCAGCTCGGCCCAGGTCTTCGGGGCGGCCTTGACGCCGACCTCGGCGGCGATGTCCTTGCGCCAGGTGCCCACGCGGCCACCGGCGTAGTAGGGGACGCCGTAGGTCTTGCCGTTGTAGGTGACCGAGTCCTTGAGGGCGTCGAGCCACTTGTCCGAGTTGTCGAACTTCGAGGCGTCGACCTCGGCGAAGGCACCCTTGGCCATGTAGCTGATCATCTCGGAGTTGCCCATCTCGACAACGTCCGGGGCCTTGTCCGTGGCGAGCACCGCGTCGAGCTTGGTGTTCTTGTCCGGCCAGCCGTAGTACTCGTGCTTGATCTTGATGCCGGGGTGCTTCTTGACCACGGCGTCATCGGCGGCCTTGACCAGCTCGGGCCAGTTGTTCTGTGCGTCCACCGTCAGCCAGACGGTGATCTCCTTGACGTCGCCCCCGGCGCTGTCCCCACCCTTGTCCGAACCGCCACATGCCGCGATCGAGACCATCATGCCCGCGACGCCGATCGCCGCGATGAGCTTGCGCTTCACGCCACCCTCCTCAGGGATGCCTGCAACCCCTGCCCACCGCGCGAAGACATACGCCGAGTAATGCTCGTGGGGCTGGGACCTGGTCTTTAATGGTTTAGACCAGTACCGGGAGCTTGGCCTAGACCTTTAGGGGTGTCAAGGGTGTATAAGAAGGGCAGTCGGGTCCGTTATCGGACCGACACCTGAGGGAGGGCGACGACCCGTGACCGGTCCGTGCCACCATGTGAGCCGCGACAGACGGAGGAGCCGGTGACGGCAGCAGCACAGGAGTCGGGAAGGCAGGCCATGGCCACGGACCCGGGCAGCACGGAGACGGAGGGCACCCCCGCCACCCGTACCGCGCGCGTGCCCAAGTACTACCGACTGAAGCGGCATTTGCTCGACATGACGGAGACCCTGCCGCCCGGCACGCCCGTCCCGCCGGAGCGCACGCTCGCCGCCGAGTTCGACACCTCGCGCACCACCGTGCGCCAGGCCCTGCAGGAACTGGTCGTCGAGGGCCGGCTCGAACGCATCCAGGGCAAGGGCACCTTCGTGGCCAAGCCCAAGGTGTCCCAGGCCCTGCAACTCACCTCCTACACCGAGGACATGCGGGCGCAGGGCCTGGAGCCCACGTCCCAGCTGCTCGACATCGGGTACGTCACCGCCGACGACACGCTCGCCGGACTGCTCGACATCTCGGCGGGCGGCCGGGTGCTGCGCATCGAGCGGCTGCGCCTGGCGAGCGGCGAGCCGATGGCCATCGAGACCACGCACCTCTCGGCCAAGCGCTTCCCCGCGCTGCGCCGTTCACTGGTGAAGTACACCTCGCTCTACACCGCGCTGGCCGAGGTGTACGACGTGCACCTGGCCGAGGCCGAGGAGACCATCGAGACCTCCCTCGCCACTCCGCGCGAGGCGGGGCTGCTCGGCACGGACGTGGGCCTGCCGATGCTGATGCTGTCCCGGCACTCGCTGGACGCGCAGGGCGAGCCGGTCGAATGGGTGCGCTCGGTCTACCGCGGAGACCGGTACAAGTTCGTCGCGAGGCTGCAGCGCCCCAACGGCTGACCGGGCCCGATTCCATTCCCCGACAAATGACCCCAGTTACGTCCGTTATCCGGACGGGGGTTCCATACGGCGAACCCGTCCCCTAGATTTCCTGCGCATTAAACAGGTGATCAGCGAGGGGACGGTTCGCCGTATGTCGGAAACGCAGGAAAGACAACCCACCGTCACACCCGTACGGGTGGTGGTGGCGCTCTGCCTGGTCGCGCCGTTCGTGGCGATGCTCTGGGTGAGCTCGTACGCGAAGGTCGAACCGACCTTCATCGGCATCCCGTTCTTCTACTGGTACCAGATGGCCTGGGTGGTCATCTCGACCGCGCTGACCATGATCGCGTACACGCTGTGGCAGCGTGACCAGCGCTCCCGCAAGGGAGGTGCGTCGAAGTGAACGAGGGCGTGAACGGCGTCGCACTCGCCGTCTTCATCTTCTTCTTCCTGGCCGTCACGGTCATGGGCTTCCTCGCCTCGCGCTGGCGCAAGGCCGAGAACGAGCACAGCCTCGACGAGTGGGGCCTGGGCGGCCGCTCGTTCGGCACCTGGGTGACCTGGTTCCTCCTCGGCGGCGACCTCTACACCGCGTACACCTTCGTCGCCGTCCCCGCGGCGATCTACGCGGCGGGCGCGGCCGGCTTCTTCGCCGTGCCGTACACCATCCTGGTCTACCCGCTGATCTTCACCTTCCTGCCCCGCCTGTGGTCGGTCTCCCACAAGCACGGCTACGTCACCACCTCCGACTTCGTCCGCGGCCGGTTCGGCTCGAAGGGCCTGTCGCTGGCGGTCGCCCTCACCGGCATCCTCGCGACCATGCCGTACATAGCGCTCCAGCTCGTCGGCATCCAGGCCGTCCTGGACGTGATGGGCGTGGGCGGCGGCGAGAACACGCACTGGTTCATCAAGGACCTGCCGCTGCTGATCGCGTTCGGCGTCCTCGCGGCGTACACGTACTCCTCGGGTCTGCGCGCCCCGGCGCTCATCGCCTTCGTCAAGGACACCCTGATCTACATCGTCATCGCCGTGGCGATCATCTACATCCCCATCAAGCTCGGCGGCTTCGACGAGATCTTCGCCAAGGCCGGCGAGGCGTACGCCACGGTCAACCCCGCGACCGACAAGCCGCGCGGCGCGCTGGTGCCGGGCGAGATGGGCCAGTGGGGCTACGCCACGCTGGCGCTCGGCTCGGCGCTCGCGCTCTTCATGTACCCGCACTCGATCACGGCGACGCTCTCCTCGCGCAGCCGTGACGTGATCCGCCGCAACACCACGATCCTGCCGCTGTACTCGCTGATGCTGGGTCTGCTGGCCCTGCTCGGCTTCATGGCGATCGCCGCCGGGGTCAAGGTCTCCAACGGCCAGCTCGCGATCCCGCAGCTGTTCGAGAACATGTTCCCGGACTGGTTCGCCGGCGTGGCCTTCGCCGCCATCGGCATCGGCGCCCTGGTACCGGCCGCGATCATGTCGATCGCCGCGGCCAACCTGTTCACACGCAACATCTACAAGGACTTCCTGAAGCCGGACGCCACGCCGGAGCAGGAGACCAAGGTGTCCAAGCTGGTGTCGCTGCTGGTGAAGGTCGGCGCGCTGGCCTTCGTCCTGACCATGGACAAGACCGTCGCCATCAACTTCCAGCTCCTCGGCGGCATCTGGATCCTGCAGACGCTGCCGGCGCTGGTCGGCGGCCTGTTCACCCGCTGGTTCCACCGCTGGGCGCTGCTCGCCGGCTGGGCCGTCGGCATGGTCTACGGCACGGCGGCGGCGTACGGCGTGGCCAGCCCGACCCAGAAGCACTTCGGCGGCTCGTCCGCCGAGATCCCGGGCATCGGCGAGATCGGCTACATCGGCCTGACCGCCTTCGTGCTCAACCTGATCGTCACCGTCGTCCTCACCTTCGTCCTGAAGGCGGTCAAGGCGCCGGAGGGCATCGACGAGACCTCCCCGTCGGACTACACGGCCGACGCGGGCGAGCCGGGCGTGCAGGTCGACATGCCGAAGCTGGGGCAGGAGACGCACTGACCGCGCCTCGGTGACGGACGGTCCGAAGGCCGCCGCGACTCCCGAAGGGAGCGCGGCGGCCTTCGCCGTCGGTACGGGTTGCGGCGTCCGCCGCTCGCCGCCCGGCCCCGCGAAGCGTCCGCCCACCGGGTCCGGCTCGGGCGCTCTGACGCACCGACGACACAACATGTGGGGGGTGCTTCGAGGGGCGCCCCCCACATGTATGCTCATCTCGCTGTCCTCTCAGGGGAATCCGGTGGAAATCCGGAACTGTCCCGCAACGGTGTGGTTCGGGCGTATCCGTACGCCTGCCGAGTCCGAAGACCTGTGGACGGCGCGCCCGGTCCGTCCGTTCCGGGTGCCAGAGTCGTCCGGGCCTCGCGGAGTGGGCCGGTGGACACGGCGCGCGCCCGCCTGAGGGGTGCCCTCTGCCGTCCGCTTCCCGCCGCCGCCCCCGGGCCGAGCGAGGGAGAGCCCCACGTGACCATCGCGCCAGCCGATCCGGCCGCGGCGATCGAGAGCGACGGACCCGGGACGGTACTGCTCCGGACCCTGACCGACCTCACCGCCGATCTCCCCGACACCGACCCGGGCAGGGTCGCCGCCGCCGCGCTGCGCGGCCGCAACGCCGCCTCGGACGAGGCGGAGCTGCGGGAGCTGGCCACCGAGGCGGCCGCCGGTCTGATCGCCGAGGACCCGGCCTACTCCCGGCTCGCGGCCCGGCTGCTCACGATCACCATCGCCGACGAGGCCGCCGGCCAGGGCGCGGTCACCTTCTCCTCGTCGGTGGCCGTCGGTCACCACGAGGGGCTCATCGCCGACCGGACGGCCGAGTTCGTCCGTCAGCACGCCGCCCGGCTCGACTCCCTGATCGACGCCTCGGCGGACGACCGCTTCGGCTACTTCGGCCTGCGCACGCTCTTCTCCCGCTACCTCCTGCGCCACCCGATCACCCGCAAGGTGATCGAGACTCCGCAGCACTTCATGCTCCGCGTCGCCTGCGGCCTCGCGGAGGACCACAGCGCCCGCGCCCTGGACGAGGTGGCGGCGCTGCACGGGCTGATGAGCCGGCTCGACTACCTCCCCTCCTCCCCCACGCTCTTCAACTCCGGCACCCGCCACCCGCAGATGTCGTCCTGCTACCTGCTGGACTCCCCGAAGGACGAGCTGGACTCCATCTACGACCGCTACCACCAGGTCGCGCGGCTGTCGAAGCACGCGGGCGGCATCGGCCTGTCGTACTCCCGCATCCGCGCCCGCGGCTCGCTGATCCGCGGCACCAACGGGCACTCCAACGGCATCGTGCCGTTCCTGAAGACGCTGGACGCCTCCGTCGCCGCCGTGAACCAGGGCGGGCGGCGCAAGGGCGCGGCCGCGGTCTACCTGGAGACCTGGCACGCGGACATCGAGGAGTTCCTGGAGCTGCGGGACAACACCGGTGAGGACCAGCGGCGTACGCACAACCTCAATCTGGCGCACTGGATCCCGGACGAGTTCATGCGCCGGGTCGAGGCCGACGCCTCGTGGTCGCTGTTCTCCCCCGCCGACGTGCCCGAGCTGGTCGACCTGTGGGGCGAGGAGTTCGACGCCGCCTACCGCGCCGCCGAGGCCGCCGGCCTGGCCCGCAAGACGATGCCGGCGCGTGACCTGTACGGCCGGATGATGCGGACCCTGGCCCAGACCGGCAACGGCTGGATGACCTTCAAGGACGCCTCGAACCGGACCGCCAACCAGACGGCGGAGCCGGGCCACACGGTCCACTCCTCCAACCTCTGCACGGAGATCCTGGAGGTGACGGACGACGGCGAGACCGCGGTCTGCAACCTCGGGTCGGTCAATCTCGGCGCCTTCGTGCGGTCCGACGTCCGCGACGGGGAGGAGGCCATCGACTGGGAGCGTCTCGACGCGACCGTCCGCACGGCCGTCACGTTCCTCGACCGGGTGGTGGACATCAACTTCTACCCGACCGAGCAGGCCGGGCGCTCCAACGCCCGCTGGCGGCCCGTCGGCCTGGGCGCCATGGGTCTCCAGGACGTCTTCTTCCAGCTGAAGCTGCCCTTCGACTCACCCGAGGCGCGCGCGCTGTCGACGAGGATCGCCGAGCGGATCATGCTCGCGGCGTACGAGGCGTCGACCGACCTGGCCAAGCGCTACGGCCCGCTCCCGGCCTGGCGCAAGACCCGCGCCGCCCGGGGGGTGCTGCACCCCGACCACTACGACGTGGAGCTGCACTGGCCCGAGCGCTGGGCCGCCCTGCGCGAGCGGATCGCCACGGTCGGCATGCGCAACAGCCTCCTCCTCGCCATCGCGCCGACGGCGACCATCGCGTCGATCGCGGGCGTGTACGAGTGCATCGAGCCGCAGGTCTCCAACCTCTTCAAGCGCGAGACGCTCTCCGGGGAGTTCCTCCAGGTCAACGCGTACCTCGTGGACGAGCTGAAGCGGCTCGGCGTGTGGGACGCCCAGACCCGGGAGGCCCTGCGCGAGTCCAACGGCTCGGTGGCCGGCTTCGGCTGGGTGCCCGCCGAGGTCCGCGCGCTGTACCGCACGGCGTGGGAGATCCCGCAGCGCGGTCTGATCGACATGGCGGCGGCCCGCACCCCGTTCCTGGACCAGTCGCAGTCCCTGAACCTGTTCCTGGAGACGCCGACGATCGGCAAGCTGTCGTCGATGTACGCGTACGCCTGGAAGCAGGGCCTGAAGACGACGTACTACCTGCGGTCCCGTCCGGCGACCCGGATCGCCCGCGCGGCCCAGGCGACGCCCGCCGCCGCCACCCTCCCCGTCCAGCAGGCCGCCGACCCCGACGCGGTCGCCTGCTCCCTGGAAAACCCCGAATCCTGCGAGGCCTGCCAGTGATGAGCGCACACGACCGGAAGAACCTCCTCGACCCGGGCTTCGAGCTGACGCTGCGTCCCATGCGCTACCCGGACTTCTATGACCGCTACCGGGACGCGATCAAGAACACCTGGACGGTGGAGGAGGTCGACCTCCACTCCGACGTCGCCGACCTCGCGAAGCTGACGCCGGGCGAGCAGCACATGATCGGCCGGCTGGTGGCGTTCTTCGCGACCGGTGACTCGATCGTCGCCAACAACCTCGTGCTGACGCTGTACAAGCACATCAACTCCCCCGAGGCGCGGCTCTACCTCTCGCGCCAGCTGTTCGAGGAGGCCGTGCACGTCCAGTTCTATCTGACGCTGCTCGACACCTACCTGCCCCATCCGGAGGACCGCGCCGCCGCGTTCGACGCGGTCGAGAACATCCCCTCCATCCGCGAGAAGGCGCAGTTCTGCTTCCGGTGGATGGACTCGGTCGAGAAGATCGACCGCCTGGAGACGCGGGCCGACCGCCGCCGCTTCCTGCTCAACCTGATCTGCTTCGCCGCGTGCATCGAGGGCCTGTTCTTCTACGGCGCCTTCGCCTACGTCTACTGGTTCCGGTCCCGCGGTCTGCTCCACGGCCTGGCGACCGGCACCAACTGGGTGTTCCGCGACGAGACGATGCACATGAACTTCGCCTTCGAGGTCGTGGACACCGTCCGCAAGGAGGAGCCCGACCTCTTCGACGACGCGCTTCGGGAGCAGGTCACCGACATGCTGAAGGAGGCCGTGGAGGCGGAGCTGCAGTTCGGCCGCGACCTGTGCGGCGACGGCCTGCCCGGCATGAACACCGAGTCGATGCGCGAGTACCTCCAGTGCGTCGCCGACCAGCGCCTCCAGCGCCTGGGCTTCGCCCCGGTCTACGGCTCCGAGAACCCGTTCGCGTTCATGGAGCTCCAGGGCGTCCAGGAGCTGACGAACTTCTTCGAGCGCCGCCCGTCCGCCTACCAGGTGGCGGTCGAGGGCTCGGTGGACCTGGACGAGGACTTCTAGGCTCCCGTACGCGGAAGGGCCCCGCTCCTGTTCGGGAGCGGGGCCCTTCCCCGTGACGCGTCCGCCGGATCAGTCGTTCGGCACCGTCTCGTAGCGCGGGGTGCCCTCGGCCATCTGGCGCAGGGCGTCCTTGCGGTCCCGCTTGGAGAGCCGGTCGATGTAGAGGTAGCCGTAGAGGTGGTCCGTCTCGTGCTGCAGGCAGCGCGCGAAGTAGCCCGTGCCGCGGACCTTGATCGGGTTGCCCTGGGGGTCCTGGCCCCGGACCACGGCGTAGTCGGGGCGGCCCAGCTCGGCGTAGGCGGTGGGCACGGACAGGCAGCCCTCGTTGGACTCGTCCAGGACCCGCAGCTCGGTCGGGATCTCCTCCAGGACCGGGTTGCAGACGACGCCGACGTGGCGGACGCCCTCGTCGTCCATGCAGTCGTAGACGAAGACCTTGAGGTCCACACCGATCTGGTTCGCCGCCAGGCCCACGCCCTCGGCGGTCTTCTGGCTGGCGAACATGTCGTCGATCAGCGCCGCGAGCTTGTCGTCGAACTCGGTGACGTCCTTGCACTCGCGGTGGAGCACGGGATTGCCGACGACCGTGATCGGACGCGACGTGCCCCGCTCGCGGTGGGCGAGCTCGCGCGCCTCGCAGTCCTCCGTGTCCACGACGAAGCCGTCGTTGATCTGCTCGTCCGTCTCCTGCTGCGCCATGTCCGGCCGCGCCTTCCTGAAAACCCGATTCCGTCGGAGGACAGCCTACGGGCCCGTGGACACGGGCTCAGCAGACCTCTTCGAGATCCCGCCACTCACGGCTGTCCGGGCTGTCCGCGACCCAGCCGTCGAGGAGTCCGCGGACCAGGCCGACGGGGGCGGCGATACCGCACTCGCGTTCGGGGACCCACAGCTCCCCGGGCGAGCGGTGTCCCAGCGGGCCGGGGTGCCCCGGTTCGCTGTGGTCGTGGGGGTCCAGGTGCTCGCCCTCGCCCTCGGCGCTGGGCATGGTCGACTCGGAACAGGCGCGGCAGAGCAGCCGCACCGACGAGGACCAGTCCTCGGCGGCGAACCCGGCGTCGGCGGCGAGCTGCTCCAGGGCGTCCCGGTCCTCCTCGGTCGCGGCCTCCAGGAGGACCACCCAGGTGGGCACGGGGGACGGGGCCCACAGCTCGATCTCGTCGAAGACGGGATAGGAGGGGCCCGCGGTGGTGGTCCGCTCGCCGTTGGGCACGCCGTCGTGGAGGACGACCTCGCCCCAGCGCCGGCCGGAGGACGGCAGCGGGATGGAGAGCACCTCGATGCGCGCGGGATCGAGCCGGCGGCCCCAGACGACCTCCGCCTCGCCCTCCGGGGAGAGCCTCACGGCCGCGCTGCCCAGCTCCATGCCGGCCGGTTCACCGGTCCCGGCGGAGGCGCCGGGCACCTTCAGCCCGTAGGCCTGCCAGGCGCGACGGGCCAGCGGCCAGTCCTGGAGCGCCGTGGCGGCGATGCCGACGTTCCACCAGTCCGGGGCGCCGGTCTCCTTGTCGAGCAGCGCGACGGCGCGCAGCCCGGCGGCCCGTGCCTGTTCCCAGTCGTGCCGGAACTTGTGCAGCAGCGCCAGGTTGAACCAGGACTCCGAGAGCCAGGGCTCCAGATCCGCCGCGCGCGTCAGCAGCGCGCCCGCGTCCTCGTACCGGCCGTCGCCGATCAGCGTGAACGCGCGGTCGGTGGCCTGCCGCCACGAGGCGGAGGGCCGATGCCGTACCTTCCCGAAGATCCTCACGATTCCCGCCTGCCGGTCGTTTCACCCTCTTGTTCGCATCCAACCATGCCCGGTTGGACGCGCGCTCATTACCCATGGGTTACCCAGGAGGGGCGGGGGCGACGCCGCCGCGTGCCAGGACTCTGGCCAGGGACTCCACGACCTCCGGGTGGAAGTCCCGCGCGGTCCCCAGACGCAGGCGTTCCATGGCCTTCAGGGCGCCCCCGGCCCCGTCCCTCGACCAGTCGTCGTAGGCGTTGACCGTTCGGACGATCCGGGCGGGCAGCGGCTGCTCGCCGTAGGGGTCGGCCAGCCGTTCCACGACCACGGCGACGGCCGGCGGGACACCGGTCTGGCGTACGACGGCGCCGCCGAGCAGCGCTATCCGGCGCTGGTCCTCGGCGGGGAGGGGGGCGGTGGCTCCGTCGGGGACGGGGTCGAGGAGGGAGAGCTGGCCGATGTCGTGCATCAGCGCCGCGTACTCCAGAACGGTCAGGTCGGGCCCGGAGAGGCCCAGCTCGCGTCCGACGGCCGTACTGAGGGCGGCGACCCTGTGGGCGTGGCCGGGCGGGGTGTAGCCGGCGATCTCGGTGGCGCGGGCGAGGGAGGCGATCGTCTGGCCGTTCGTGGTCCGTACGGCGGTGTAGCGGCGGAAGGAGACCTGGGCGAGCAGCAGCGGGACGCAGAAGACCGGCAGCGCCCACAGGCCGGTGGCGGCCACGCCCAGGGCCATGACCGTGCCCGTGGCGCCGACGGCGGAGCCGATGCCGATCAGGGCGCGCAGTTCGTCGCGGAGCAGGGGGCCGTAGGGGGCGGGGGTGCCTCCCGTGCGCCGCAGGGCGCCCCGGGGGGCCGTACGGGCGCGGAGCAGCAGGGCGGCGACGACGGCGTCGCAGAGGGCGGTGAGGAGGAGGAGCAGGAGCAGGAAGAGCGCGTAGGAGGGGCCCCGGCCGAGATGGTGGGTGACCTCGCCGCTGTTGTAGAGCGGCTGGAAGCAGAGGGCGGCGAAGCCGACCGTGAGGATGCGCCGGGCGAGGTGGTCGAGGCCGGGGCCCTTGCCCCGGGCCACGTGGGGCACGATGCCGACGAGCCCGCCGGCGACGACGACGGCGACGGTCTGCGGCACCCCGTGGGTGGTGGGGACGCCGCCGCTCTCGCCGAGGAGGGCGTACGCGAGCGCTCCGGCGGCGGCGAGCGGCGCGGGCTCCCTCTCCCCCGGCAGGGCGCCCCAGCGGGCGAACTCGCCGAGGGCGATGAGCACGCCGAAGGCGAGGGCGTTGCCCGGTTCGGCGAGGCCGTACCAGAGGGTGGAGGCGAACGCGCCGGCCGTGAGCAGGAACGCCGATCCGTAGACCGCCGCGACGGTGACGCCCCCGCCCCTCACGCGCCGCCCCGGCGCCGGGGCGCGGCGTGCTCGGGGCCGGCGGCGTCACCGTGGCGGGCCGGGCCGGTGTCCGTCGCCCGGGCGGTGGCGGACCGGCCCTGGGGGCGGGGCGGCGGGAGGGCGGTTCCGGGGCGCGGCGGCTCGTCGGCGGTGACGGTGGTCTGCCAGCCGTGCCGGTCCAGGGCCCGCACCAGCGCCCGTACCATCCGCGGGTCGAAGTGGGTGCCCGCGCACCGCTCCAGCTCGGCCACCGCCGTCCCCACCGGCCGGGCGCGGCTGTAGGAGCGGGTCGACGTCATCGCGTCGAAGGCGTCGGCGACGGCTACCACCCGGGCGAACTCCGGAATCTGCTCCCCCTTGAGCCCGTAGGGGTAGCCGCTGCCGTCCATGCGTTCGTGGTGGTGCAGGATCGCCGACCGCGCCTCGCCGAGGAAGCCGATGCCCCGGACGATCTCGTGGCCGTACTCGGGGTGCAGCTCGATGACCCGGCGTTCCTGCGCCGTCAGGGGGCCGTCCTTGCGCAGCACCCGCGTCGGCACGCCCAGCTTTCCCACGTCGTGGAGGATCCCGGCGAACCGCAGGTTCTCCAGCCGCTCCTCCGCCATCCCCAGCTCACGGGCGATCAGCACCGAGGCCCGGCCGACGCGTTCGCTGTGCCCGCGGGTGTACCTGTCCTTGATGTCCACGGCCTGGACGAGGGCGCGGATCGTGGCCTGATGGGCGGCCCGTTCGCGGTGGTACTGGGCGAAGACCCAGCAGGAGATGTACATGGGCAGCAGGACGAAGAGGGCGGCGACGGGCCCGTACGAGCTGCGCCAGAGGACGGCCATCATCAGTCCGGCGAGCCCGTGGACCGCATGGGGGGCGAGCGCCCGGCCGAACAGCCCGCGCCAGGCGGTGCGCGGCGCGAGCCCCTCGGCCGTGGCCCGGATCCCGCCGTCCAGGGCGGTCATGACGAGGCAGAAGGTGAGCGCGGCCGCGCCGGCCGGGAGCAGGGCGTAGGGGAAGTCGGGGGTGTGAGGGCCGTTCCCCAGGGCCCGGTCGGGGCGCAGGGCCTCGGCGACGAGCGCGGCGGCCCCGACCGCGATCACCAGCTGGGCGGCCCGCCAGAGGCGGCGTACCAGGGCGGGGGGCTGGTCGACCCGGGCGAGGAGGGCGCCGGGCAGGGCCGTGAGGGCGGCGGCGGAGGGCGGCAGGAGGAGCGCGGCGGCCAGCAGGACGGCGAAGAAGGAGCCGGCGCCGGGCGGTCCGGAGCCGCCGGGCGGCCGGCGGCGCGCGGGCAGCTCGCAGACGGCGTACAGGGCGGCGAGCAGCGCCACCACGTCCCAGGGGGTCTGGGCGCCGGGGCGCAGCGCGGGAGCGCCGCACGCGACGGCGCCGAGCAGCGCGCAGCCGATGTACACGCGTGCCGCTCGCGGAATCACCATCACGCCCATCACCCCCGTCACGCTAGCGAGTCGGGCGGGCGGGAACGTCCCGCTGCCGCCGATTCGCACCATCGGGTGATACAAGCTGATATACGCGCGAGAGCCGCCGCGAGCGCGTCGCGGTGGCCCTCTCGTCGTCGTCCTGTGTGTCGGATGTGACGTGTGCGGATGTGCGTGTCGTGCGTTACCGCCGGGGCGTCGTTCCCCGGCGGCCGGGCGTCACTCCGGGGCGGCGGCCGACACGTCGGTCACGTCCGTCACGTCTTGTTCCGGAACCAGTTGACCCGAACGGATGAGGTCGATCCGGCCCATCACCTTGGCCCGCAGATCGGTGGGGACGTCGTCGCTGCCGCAGCAGCGCTTGACGAGCTTCTTCACCGCCTGCTCCAGGCCGTACTTCTCCAGGCACGGGGAGCACTCCTCGAAGTGCACCTCGAACTTGGTGCAGTCACTGTCGGGCATCTCGTGGTCGAGGAACTCGTAGAGATGATCCAGGACCTCTGAGCAGTCCGTCTCGTGCGGCTCTCCGCAGCTCATGAGCCCGAGCCTTTCAGATCGTTCGACTCTCCGGCGCCCGCGGGAACCAGCCCGCGGTCGCGAGCGTAGTCCTCGAGCATGCCGCGCAGCTGGCGGCGGCCCCGGTGCAGCCGGGACATCACCGTACCGATGGGTGTCCCCATGATGTCCGCGATCTCCTTGTACGCAAAGCCCTCGACGTCCGCGAGATAGACGGCGATGCGGAACTCCTCCGGGATCGCCTGGAGGGCTTCCTTCACGTCGGAGTCCGGCAGGTGGTCGAGGGCCTGGGACTCGGCCGACCGCAGACCGGTCGACATGTGCGACTCGGCGCGGGCGAGCTGCCAGTCCTCGATCTCCTCGGCGGCACTGCGCTGGGGCTCGCGCTGCTTCTTGCGGTACGAGTTGATGAAGGTGTTGGTCAGGATGCGGTACATCCACGCCTTCAGGTTCGTACCCTCGCGGAACTGGTGGAACGAGCCGTACGCCTTGGCGTACGTCTCCTGGACCAGGTCCTCGGCGTCCGCGGGATTGCGCGTCATCCGCAGCGCGGCGGAGTACATCTGGTCGAGGTAGCCGAGGGCGTCCCGCTCGAAGCGCGCGTTGCGCTCCGCGGTCGTCTCCTCGGGGCCGTCGTCGGTCCCTGTGTCGGTCCCAGTGACCGGACCCACCTCCTCCAGCGCGGTGGCGAGCCCGAGTGCGGACCCGCTCGTTTCGGAGGATAGACGAGGAACCGCTCCGCCCGCCGCCCGAATAGGGGCGATCTTGGCCGCGGGCAGGACCGTCCAGTCGAGGTCAGCGGCCTGCGGGCGCTGGGGGCAGATGGTCGAACCCATACGACGGACTCCCTCTTCCTTGCTCTCTCACCGATGTCCGTGACAACAGGGGTCCCCCCCTCCGCATTCCCGCCGCCCGCCCGGCGTCAGCGAAGTGACGTGGCCCACGTGGTGACTTCGGCCGTGAGGAGGGCGAGGGCCTCGTCCTGGCCGAGGGGCGCGCGCTTGGGGACGGCGAAGCCGTGATCTCCGTAGGGCACCTCGACGAGGCTGTACTCCCCTTCGGGGAACTCCCCGGGCTTCCCGAAGGGGTCGTTGCCGCCCTGCACGACGAGGGTGGGCAGTCCGGTGCCGAGGAGCTCGTCGGCGCGCGTCTTCTCCGGCTTGCCGGGCGGGTGGAGGGGGAAGCTCAGGGCGAGCACGGCCGCCGCGCCGAGCTCCGCGCCGGTGCGGCAGGCGACCCGGGCCCCGGCGCTGCGCCCGCCGGCGATCACGGGGAGCCCCGGCCGGGCGAGCGCCGGCCAGAGGCCGCGCCAGCCGGTGTCCAGCGTCCTGGGGGCGGGCGCGAGCTTCTTCCCCGCGACCCGCCAGGGCTGTTCGACCAGCGCCACGGTCACCCCGTGCGCGGGCAGCGCCGCGGCGAGGGCCACCAGGTCCCGCGCCTCGATCCCGCCGCCGGCACCGTGGCCGACGGCGAGGACCGTCCAGGGCTTCCTGCCGGGGTGCCAGGTGATCCGCGCGTCCCCGGCCTCGGTCGATACGATCTCGCTCTTCGTCACGTCCCCATCCTGCCGCCCTGCGGCGCCGGGGCGCGTTCGCGGCGCAGCGGCGCACCACGCGGTTCAGGGTTCAGGGTTCAGGGTTCAGGGTTCAGAAGAGGGTGGCGACCTCCGGCCCGTCCAGCTCCTCGAGCAGTTCCGGGCCGTTGTTGCGGACGTTGCTCACGGCGGTCGCCACCGGGTAGGCCCGCATCAGGCCCTCCGCCGGAGGGGAGAGCAGGGAGCGCACTTCCTCGACGTCGGTCATGCGCGGGTCGAGCCAGGCGTCCCAGCGGTCGGGCGTCAGCATGAGCGGCATCCGGGGGTGGATGTCGGCCAGCGACCGGGGGCCCTCCTCCGGGGCGACCCCCAGGGGGCCGGTCTCCGCCTCCGTGGTGATGACCGAGCACGTCACCCACCACGCCGCCGGGTGGTCGTCGGGCAGCGTCCGGTCACGCCAGAACTCGTAGAGCCCCGCCATCGCGAAGACCGAGCCGTCCGCCGGGGTCACGAAGTAGGGCTGCTTGCGGGGCCGCTTCTTCTTCCCCTCGACCTCCAGCTCCCGCTCGCCGGACCCGGTCACCCACTCGTAATAGCCGTCGGCGGGCAGGAGGCAGCGCCGCGCGGAGAGCGCCCGCTTGAACGACGGCTTCTCGTGCACCGTCTCGGCCCTGGCGTTGATCATCCGGGCCGCGCCCTCGGGCGTCTTCGACCAGGACGGGACGAGGCCCCACTTCAGTGTCCGCAGCTGGCGAACCGGCCGAGGTGATTCCGCGTCTTTCAGTGGACGCTCCAGTACCGCGTAGACCTCCTTCGTGGGGGCCACGTTCCAGTCCGGAGCCAAGGTCTCCTCGGGCTCCCACTTCTCGACCTCGAAGAGACCGACCAGGTCCTCGGGCCGTCGACTCGCCGCATACCGTCCGCACATACGTGCCACACTGCCACTCCCTCCCGTCTCCCGACCACCACCTTCCGACGACCGCGCCCCGCACCGGCCCCGTCCCCCGACCCGAGGAGCACGTCCCGCCCATGACCGAAGTCCTCGGCACCCAGCCCGCCCCGGAACTGTGGCTGGTGATCGTCACCGCCGTCGCCGCCCTGGTCGCCGTCCTCCCCAGGACGGCGTGGCGCCTCTCGCGCAACGCGATCACCATCGCCCACGAGGGCGGACACGGGCTGATCGCCCTCGCCACCGGCCGCCGGCTCCAGGCCGTCCGGCTGCACTCCGACACCAGCGGTCTGACCGTCTCCCGTGGCCGCCCGCGCGGCATCGGCATGATCCTGACCGCGGCCGCCGGCTACACCGCCGCCCCGCTGCTGGGCCTCGGCGGGGCCTGGCTCCTGGCCGACCACCGCATCACGCTGCTGCTGTGGGTGGCGACCGCCCTTCTGCTGGCGCTCCTGGTGATGGTCCGCAACGCCTACGGGATCTTCACCGTCCTCCTCACCGGAACGGCCTTCCTCCTGGTCTCGTGGCTGACCGGCCCGGACGTCCAGTCGGCGTTCGCGTACTCCGTCGTCTGGTTCCTGCTCCTGGGCGGGGTCCGCCCGGTCTTCGAGCTCCAGCGCAAGAGGCGCCACGGAGGCGCCCCCGACTCGGACGCCGACCAGCTCGCCCGCCTCACGCACGCCCACGCGGCGATCTGGCTCTTCTTCTTCCACGCCGTCTCGATCTGCTCCCTCATCGGCGGAGGCCGCTGGCTGCTGGGACTCTGAGCCGGGGCGCCGCCCGGCGGGCCGGTCCATCCGGCGGATCCCGTGCACCACGGCCGGTGTCGGGCCCCCGTCGGTGTGGGCCCCACTAAAGTGAGGGCATGACCGAAAGCTCCGCTCGTCTCGACCCGAACTCCGACCTCTGGACCGCCCCGTACGCGAGCGGAGCAGTCGACGCGACCGTCACCGTGCCCGGGTCGAAGTCGGTCACCAACCGCGGCCTGGTGCTGGCCGCCCTCGCCGCCGAGCCGGGCTGGCTGCGCCGCCCGCTGCGGTCCCGCGACACGCTGCTGATGGCCGAGGCCCTGCGCACGCTGGGCGTCCGGATCGAGGAGGGCGTCGGCCCGGACGGTACGGGCGAGGCCTGGCGGATCATTCCGGCCCCCCTGCGCGGCCCCGCGACCGTGGACGTCGGCAACGCCGGTACGGTCATGCGCTTCCTGCCGCCGGTCGCCGCCCTCGCCGACGGTCCTGTGCACTTCGACGGCGACGCCCGTTCGCACGAGCGGCCGCTGCACGGGGTGATCGACGCGCTGCGCGTGCTCGGCGCCCGGGTCGAGGACGACGGGCGCGGCGCGCTGCCGATGACCGTGCACGGCGGCGGCGCTCTGGACGGCGGCCCGGTGGAGATCGACGCCTCCTCCTCCTCGCAGTTCGTCAGCGCCCTGCTGCTCTCCGCGCCCCGCTTCAACCAGGGAGTGGAGGTCCGCCACGTCGGCGCGAAGCTCCCCTCCCTGCCCCACATCCGGATGACCGTCGACATGCTGCGGATGGTCGGCGCGCAGGTCGACGAGCCGGAGACGGGTGGCGAGCCGAACGTCTGGCGGGTCTCCCCCTCCGCGCTGCTCGGCCGGGACCTGACGGTCGAGCCGGACCTGTCCAACGCCCAGCCGTTCCTGGCCGCGGCCCTGGTCACCGGCGGCCGGGTGACCGTCCCGGACTGGCCGGCCAGGACCACCCAGCCCGGTGACGCGCTGCGCGAGATCTTCACCGAGATGGGTGGCTCCTGCGAGCTGACCGACGCCGGTCTGACCTTCACGGGGACGGGCCGGATCCACGGCATCGACGTCGACCTCGGCGAGGTCGGCGAACTCACCCCCGGCATCGCGGCGGTCGCCGCCCTGGCCGACTCGCCGTCCACGCTGCGCGGCGTGGCGCATCTGCGTCTCCACGAGACGGACCGGCTGGCGGCGCTCACCAAGGAGATCAACGAGCTGGGCGGCGACGTGACGGAGACCGAGGACGGTCTGCACATCCGCCCGCGCCCGCTGCACGGCGGCGTCTTCCGCACGTACCACGACCACCGCATGGCGACGGCGGGCGCGATCATCGGCCTGGCCGTCGAGGGCGTGCGGATCGAGGACGTGGCGACGACGGCCAAGACGTTGCCGGACTTCCCGACGATGTGGACCGAAATGCTCGGAGCCTGAGCCATGCGGCGTTACGGGAAGAACACCGACGAGGACGACATCCGCCAGCGGCCGAACCGCAAGGGCAACCGTCCCCGTACCAACATCCGTCCGAAGCACGAGGACGCGGTCGAGGGCATGGTCCTCACCGTGGACCGGGGCCGTCTCACCTGTCTGGTGGACGACCGCGTCGTCCTGGCCATGAAGGCGCGCGAGCTGGGCCGCAAGGCCGCCGTGGTCGGGGACCGGGTCTCCATCGTGGGCGACCTCTCCGGCGAGAAGGACACCCTGGCCCGCATCGTCCGGATCAGCGAGCGCAGCTCCGTCCTGCGCCGCACGGCCGACGACGACGATCCGTTCGAGCGGGTCGTGGTCGCCAACGCCGACCAGCTGGCGATCGTCACCGCGCTCGCCGACCCCGAGCCGCGCCCCCGGCTGATCGACCGCTGCCTGGTCGCCGCCTACGACGGCGGGCTCACCCCGCTGCTCGTGCTCACGAAGTCGGATCTGGCCAAGCCGGACGAGCTGCTGGAGATGTACGGGGCGCTGGGTGTGCCGCACGTCGTGACCACGCGCGACGAGTTCGTCGACGGGGTCGCCGCCGAGCGGGTGCACGAGCACCTCAAGGGGCGCACGACGGCGTTCGTCGGGCACTCGGGTGTCGGGAAGACGACGCTGGTCAACGCCCTGGTCCCGGAGGACCGGCGACGTTCGACGGGCCATGTCAACGCGGTCACCGGCCGCGGCCGGCACACCACCACCTCGGCCCTGGCGCTCCCGTTGAACGACGAGGAGGGGGGCTGGGTGATCGACACCCCGGGCGTGCGGTCCTTCGGCCTGCACCACGTCGACCCGTCCCGGGTCATCCTCGCCTTCCCCGATCTCGTCCCGGGGACGGAGAACTGCCCGCGGGCCTGCAGCCATGACGAGCAGGAGTGCGCGCTGGACGCGTGGGTGGCGGAGGGGCACGCCGATCCGGCCCGGCTGTACTCGCTGCGGCGGCTGCTCGCCACCCGGGAGCGACGCGAGGGTGACTGACTCGCGCACGTTTGCGGTCGGGTTCGGTTGGTAAGTGCATAATCGCACCAAGTGAGACGAAGCAGTCACCGACGGCGTGGGAGGCACTGACGATGGCGTGGCTGCTGGTGGTGTTCGCGGGAATCCTGGAGACGGGGTTCGCGGTCTGCCTGAAGCTGTCGCACGGTTTCACCCGGCTCTGGCCGACCATCGCCTTCGCCGTCTTCGCCCTGGCCAGTTTCGGACTGCTCACGCTCTCCCTGAAGAAGCTGGACGTCGGGCCCGCGTACGCGGTGTGGACGGGCATCGGCGCGACCGGCACGGCGATCTACGGCATGGTCTTCCTGGGGGACGTCGTCTCCACGCTCAAAATCGTTTCGATCACGCTGGTGATCTGCGGCGTCATCGGTCTCCAGCTTTCGGGTTCGTCGCACTGAGCGAGTGACGCACCCGCATCCGGGCCAGCTCCTCGCGGACCAGGCGCACCGGATCGGCCGGGTCCGGCGGCGCGACGACGCAGGACAGCGTGAGGCGCAGGACGATCTCACAGGAGCGCAGGGCCTCCGCCTCGTCCTCGGTCCGGCCCGCCGCGAGCAGCGCGGCGGCCGCCAGGTCCCTGGCCTGTCCGAGGAGCTCCGCCGGTGACGGCGGTCCCGCGTCGGCGCGCCGCTGCGCCGGGAGGGCGGCCGCCCGCGCCCGCGCCCGCGCCGGGCGGGGCGCCGGAAGCCGCTCGCTCCAGCAGCCGGTGAGCAGCGCCCGGAGCAGCGGGCGGGCCCGCGCCACGCCGACGGTCCACTCGGCGACCGCCGCGAGGTTCCGCTCGGGCGGGGCCGGGGCGGTGAGCAGCCGCTCGACGCCCCGGACGTACGCGTCGGCCTCGCGGCGCACGAGGGCGCGGGCCAGCCCCTCCTTGCTGCCGAACTCGTTGTAGAGGGTCTGCCGGGAGACGCCGGCGGCGGAGGCGACGTCGACCATCCTGACCGCGGACCAGGGCAGCCCCGCGAGCGCCGCGAGGGCGGCGTTGAGCAGGGCCTCACGGGCAGTAGGCATCGTCGCCTCCGGGCCAGAACGGTTCTGCGCTCAGAGTTGACGGGCGGCCACGCACTGTCAAGGCCTGTCGTGGGCCCGTGTCCCTCCGGCAGATAGAGTTTCGACCATGGCCGATTACCACGATGATCTGCGTCTCGCCCATGTCCTCGCTGATGCCGCCGACGCGGCCACCATGGACCGCTTCAAGGCCCTCGACCTGAAGGTCGAGACCAAGCCGGACATGACGCCGGTGAGCGAGGCGGACAAGGCCGCCGAGGAGCTGATCCGCGGTCAGCTGCAGCGGGCCCGGCCGCGCGACGCGATCCTCGGCGAGGAGTACGGCGTGGAGGGCACGGGCCCCCGCCGCTGGGTGATCGACCCGATCGACGGCACCAAGAACTACGTCCGGGGCGTGCCGGTCTGGGCGACGCTGATCGCGCTGATGGAGGCCGGCGACTCCGGTTTCCAGCCGGTGGTCGGCGTGGTCTCGGCTCCGGCGCTGGGCCGGCGCTGGTGGGCGGCGAAGGGTGCGGGCGCGTACACGGGGCGGAGCCTGACCTCCGCGAGCCGTATCCACGTCTCGAAGGTCGGGGAGCTGGCGGACGCGTCGTTCGCGTACTCGTCGCTGAGCGGCTGGGAGGAGCGCGGGCGGCTGCCCGGCTTCCTCGACCTCACGCGCGCGTGCTGGCGCACCCGGGCGTACGGCGACTTCTGGCCGTACATGATGGTCGCCGAAGGCGCGGTCGACATCTGCGCGGAGCCGGAGCTGTCCCTCTGGGACATGGCGGCCACGGCGATCGTGGTGCAGGAGGCGGGGGGGACCTTCACCGGTCTCGACGGGCGGCACGGTCCGCACAGCGGAAACGCGGCGGCGTCGAACGGGCTGCTGCACGGCGAGCTGCTGAGCTATCTGAACCAGAAGGACTGAGGCGGACGACCGACGGACGGAGGGGCTCCGAGGCCGTCGAGCCGGTCGCTTGATCGCCTCGGGCGCCCCCACGGGTGCCGTGCGCGCCCCCTTGTCGCCCGGGCCACCCGATGCAACTCTGAGAGTCCCCCCACTTGTGAACTTGTGAATCCGTTCTCGTTGAACGCGGGAACGAATCACCAAGGAGGTGGCTCCTTTCATGCTCGTCCGTGACGCCATGAGCACGGTGGTCCTCACCATCGGGCCCGCTCACACCCTCCGACAGGCGGCCCGGCTGATGTCGGCCCGACGCGTCGGTGCGGCCATCGTTCTGGACACCGACACCAGCGGCCTCGGCATTCTCACCGAGCGCGACATCCTCAACTCGATCGGCGCGGACCAGGATCCCGACCACGAGACCGCGGGCGCCCACACCACGAACAACGTCGTCTTCGCCGCACCCACCTGGACCCTGGAGGAGGCCGCGGAGGCCATGACGCACGGCGGCTTCCGCCACCTGGTCGTGCTCGACGGGACGGGGCCGCTCGGCATCGTCTCCGTCCGCGACATCATCCGGTGCTGGATCCCGGCGCACCGGCGGGCACCCTCACTGGCCGGCTAGCACACGAGAGGGCCGGACCCCCTCGCGGGAGTCCGGCCCTCTCCTTACCTACGACAAGCGTCCTCAGCCGCGCAGGGCCTGGACAGCGGCCTCGAGCCGCTTGCCGAAGTCACCGTCCGCCTGACGGAAGTTGTTGATCGCGCGCTCGGCGATATCGTCACGGGACACCTTGGCGATGAAGCCCGCCAGGTTCTCGATGAGACGGCCCTTCTCGTCCTCGGACATCAGGCGGTAGAGGTTGCCCGCCTGGACGAAGTCGTTGTCCTCGGAGTGGATCGGGGCGGCGTGGTCGCCGGTCACACCCGTCACCGGGACGGACTGCCACAGCGGGCGGTCGATCTGGTGCGGGCCGCCGAAGGAGTTCGGCTCGTAGTTCTTCGCGCCCTTGTGGCGGCCGTCGTACAGGAAGCCGTCACGGGAGTTCGTCCGCGCCTCGGTGGCGTGCGGGCGGTTCACCGGCAGGTGGTCGGCGTTGATGCCGACGCGGTAGCGGTGGGCGTCGCCGTACGCGAAGAGACGGCCCTGGAGCATCTTGTCCGGGGAGGGGCCGATGCCCGGCACGAAGTGCGCGGGGCTGAAGATCGACTGCTCGACCTCGGCGAAGATGTTCTCCGGGTTGCGGTTGAGCTCCAGCTTGCCGATCTCGATCGGCGGGTAGTCCTCGTGCGGCCACACCTTGGTGAGGTCGAACGGGTTGAAGCGGTAGTTCTCCGCCTCGGCCGCCGGCATGATCTGGACCTGCACGGTCCAGGTCGGGAAGTCGCCGCGCTCGATGGACTCGCGCAGGTCGCGCTGGTGGGAGTCCGGGTCGACGCCCGAGAGGCGGACGGCCTCCTCGGTGGTGAGGTTCTTGATGCCCTGGTCGGTCTTGAAGTGGTACTTGACCCAGAAGACCTCGCCGGCCTCGTTGTTCCACTGGAACGTGTGCGAGCCGTAGCCGTTCATGTGGCGGTACGAGGCGGGGATGCCGCGGTCGCCGAAGAGCCAGGTCACCTGGTGGGTCGACTCCGGGGAGAGGCCCCAGAAGTCCCAGACGTTGTCCGCCTCCTGCGAGCCCGTGTACGGGTCACGCTTCTGGGTGTGGATGAAGTCCGGGAACTTGATGGCGTCCTTGATGAAGAACACCGGGGTGTTGTTGCCGACGAGGTCGTAGTTGCCCTCTTCGGTGTAGAACTTCAGCGCCCAGCCGCGCGGGTCGCGCACCGCGTCGGCCGCGCCGAGGTTGCCGGCGACGGTGGAGAAGCGCAGGAAGGTCTCGGTCTGCTTGCCGACCTCGGAGAGGAACTTGGCGCGCGTCCACTGCGAGACGTCACGGGTGACCGTGAAGGTGCCGTAGGCGCCCGCACCCCGCGCGTGGACCACGCGCTCCGGGATGCGCTCACGGTTGAAGTGGGCGAGCTTCTCGAGGAGGAGCTGGTCCTGGACGAGGACGGGACCGCCGACGCCCGCCGTCTCGCTGTTCTGGTTGTCGGCGACCGGAGCCCCGGCCTCCGTAGTGAGCGGTCCCTGCGTCACGAGCGCCTCCTGCGTCATTCCTGCGTGTCCTGTCGTCGGCCGCCGGCCCCCCGATCACACGCCCGGAGGTGAACCACTTGGCCAATGCCGGGTTCGATCCTACGATAGACATTGTCTAAGTCAAGTGAACTTCCAAAGTCACACCCGTTCGGGACGGCGCTCCCCCGACTGTTAGGCTGGTCCTCATGAGTGACCTGTTGGAACGACTGCGCGGCCGCGGCTGGCGGATGACCGCGCAGCGGCGTGTCGTCGCCGAGGTCCTCGATGGGGACCATGTCCACCTGACCGCCGACGAGGTGCACGCGCGTGCCGTCGGCAGGCTCCCGGAGATCTCGCGGGCGACCGTCTACAACACGCTGGGCGAGATGGTCACCCTCGGCGAGGTCATGGAGGTCGCGACGGACGGCCGCGCCAAGCGGTACGACCCGAACGCGCACCGCCCGCACCAGCACCTGGTCTGCGGCCGCTGCGGCGCGATCCGCGACGTGCACCCGGCGGGGAACCCGCTGGCGGACCTCCCCGACTCCGAGCGCTTCGGTTTCACGATCTCGGACGTCGAGGTCACGTACCGGGGCATCTGCCCGAACTGCGCCACCTCCGCCTGAGCAGGCCTCCCGGGCGGATCTCCGCCCGGCACACGCTCCACCCGAGACACCGCGAAGGGCCCCCGACTCAGTTCGGGGGCCCTTCGCGCCGTCCGGCCCCTCTTCCGGCGCGCAGCGCTGCACACCCGCACACACGACGAAGGCCCGGATCCAGTGACTGGATCCGGGCCTTCGTCGCTACTGAGTAGCGGGGACAGGATTTGAACCTGCGACCTCTGGGTTATGAGCCCAGCGAGCTACCGAGCTGCTCCACCCCGCGTCGGTGAACACAACCTTACGGGACGCCCTCGACCAGCGCAAATCGCTTGTCCGGGCCCGGGCGGCCGGCCCGGAGGGGCCGCCCGGAGCCCGGAGAACCGGGCGGGATCAGGCCGTCAGCTCCTGGTGGAGCGCCTCGCTCAGCCGGGCGGCCCGCTCGGCCACCTCGGCGGGACCGAGCTCCACGGCGCGGGCGCACCAGCGGCGTCCCTCCGTCAGCTCGCCCCTGCGGGCCGCGAGCAGCGCCAGGCGCAGGGCCGCTCGCCCGTGTCCCGCGCGGGCCGCGCGGGTCCACCAGAGGGCGGCCTCCCGCTCGCTGCCCTCGCGCGCGAGGAGCAGCCCGAGGTTGAACGCGCCGTTACGGCTGCCCGCCTCGGCCGCCTCCCGGTACCAGTGCGCCGCCTCGGCCACGTCACCGCGTCCGGCGGCCAGCATGCCGACCCTGACCTGGGCCCGCCGGTGGCCCTGCTGGGCGGCCCGCTCGTACCACTCCTCGCACTCGCTCTTCTCCTCGCGGGAGGCGCCGAGCGCGGGCGGCCCCGGCTCGGGCCGCCGCGCGTCGAGCACGGTGGCGAGCCGGAAGGCGGCCTCGGGGCTGCCCCCGCCCGCCGCGCACCGCAGGTGCCGCTCGGCCGACTGCTCGTCGCCGTCGCGCAGGCAGGCGATGCCGACCTGGAGGGCGGCCTCGGTGTGCCCCGCGGCGGCGGCGCGCTCGTACCAGCTCAGGGCCGTACGGTCGTCGTCGCGACCCGCGTAGAGAATGCCGAGATTGAAGGCGGCGTCGACGCTGCCCGCCTCGGCGGCCTTGGAGAACCAGGGCTCGGCGCCGCCCGCGTCGCCCGCCTGGAGGAGCAGCACGGCCAGCGCGTTGGCGGCCTCGCGGTGCCCGGCGTAAGCGGCGCGGCGGTACCACTGCTCGGCCTGCTGGGTACGGTCCTGGGCGGCACAGAGCAGCCCGAGGTTGTACGCCCCGTTCACGTCGCCCGCGTCCATCGCGGCGCGGTACCAGCGCTCGGCGGTCTGCTGCTCGCCCCGGGCCGCGTGCAGTGCGCCGAGGGCGTTGGCGGCGTTTCCGTCGCCGTCCTGGGCAGCCCGCAGCCACCACACGGCGGCGCTCTCCTCGTCACCGGCGTCGCGCAGCAGGAAGCCGAGGGCGCAGGCGGCCTTGGCCTCGCCCTCCTTGGCCGAGCTGAGGTACCAGCGGCCGGCCTCCTTCAGCTCGCCCCGCTTCTCCAGGATCGCGCCCAGGTGCAACGCGGCCCGCCGGTGTCCGCGCGCGGCGGCCTGCCGGAACCACTGCTCGGCCTCGGCGAGGTCTCCCCCGGGCTTGGCGCCCGCGGCGCCGCCGGGACCCGCCCCGGGGCCCTCGCCCGCTCCCGTGCTCCCGCCCATGCCGTGCGGGGCCGTCGCCGCGCCCGTGCCCGCGGGGCCGGTGGCCGCCTCGGTGGCGCGTCGCTCCAGCGTGCGGGCCAGCCGGTAGGCGGCCTCGCGGTGACCCCGTTCGGCGGCGGACCGCAGCCAGCGCTCGGCCCCGACGTCGCTGCGGTGCTCCAGGAGTTCGGCGAGGGCGTACGCGCCGAGGGCGTGGCCCTGCTCCGCGGACTGGCGCAGCCAGTACTCGGCGGCCGGTTCGTCGCCGCGCTCCCGGTGGTGGCGGCCGAGCGCGTGGGCGGCGGGCGCGGAGCCCGCGACGGCGGCGACCCGCCACCAGCCGGCGGCCTCGTCGGCGTACCCGCGCTGGTGCAGCAGCACGCCCAGGTTGTTCGCCGCGGCGCGGTCCCCCTCGGCGGTGGCCCCGCGCAGGTACGGCTCGGCGCCGTCCAGGTCCCCACGGCGCAGCAGCAGCGCGCCGAGCACGCTCATCGAAGCGGCGTCGCCGTTCTCGGCGGCGCGCCGGTGGCGCGCCTCGGTCTCCGTCTCGGTCTCGGCGGTGGTGTCGACGGTCGCATCGGCGGCCACCGCCGCCTCGATGATGTCGTCCGCGGCATTCTTGGCGTGCCGCTGCACAAACCGCCCTGTCTCCAACAGAGTTGCCCTGTCCCCCATAAATCCCATCGTCGCACCACCCGCAACGCGCGTACACCTGGTATACCGCAGCCAGTGAGGTCACTTCAGCGTTTTGTCGACATGCCCACAGAGAGATAAGTCAAACACGTCTCACCCCAACTCGCCCTCTCTCACCCCCTCTTCAGGGACGCGCGCGGCGTCTGACGGAACACGACGAGGGCCCGGATCCTGATGGATCCGGGCCCTCGTCTTCAGTAGCGGGGACAGGATTTGAACCTGCGACCTCTGGGTTATGAGCCCAGCGAGCTACCGAGCTGCTCCACCCCGCGTCGTTGTGTCCTCAAGGTATCACGACGCGGGGTGGGTGCCTGACCAGGCCTCTCAGCCGCTGGGCGGGCTCGCGCTGCTGGACGGTGTGGTCCCCGGCTTGGGGACGCCACCGGCCGGCTTCTGGTCCGCGGGCTTCTGATCGGCCGGCTTCTCCGCCGGCTTCTGGTCCGACTTCAGCTTGGCGCCGGCCTCCGCCGCCTGCTGGAGCGCCCGCTGCAGGGCGTCCTGCGCCTTGCCGTAGGCCTCCCAGTCGCCCTTCTGCAGCGCGGCCTCACCGTCGTCGTACGCCTTCTGCGCGTCCGCGATGGCCTTCTTGAGGGCCGCGTCGTTCGAGCTGGGCGTCGTCGGCGGGGTCGTCCCCGGCTGCTCGGGCTGGGGCGGTGTCACACCGTCCACCCCGAACACCGCGTTCAGCGCCTCGGTGAGGTTGTTCTCGAACACCGTGGTGTCCTTGGTGGTGTCGCCTTCCGGCTGGTCGGCGTCCACGTACGACACCGCGACCTTCTTCAGCAGCGGATAGAGGGCGTTGCGGCCCTGGGCGTACACCGGCTCGACGTAGAGGAAGCCTCCGTCCAGCGGCACGGTGAGCAGGTTGCCGTACTGGATGTCGGAGTCGGCGCCCTTCATGTCCCGCACGAACTGGGCCACGTCCGGCAGGCCGTTGAGCTTGCTCTGCACCTGGGCGGGGCCCGGCACGTCGGAGGTCACTCTCAGCAGCTTTATGCGGCCGTAGTCCTTGCTCCGCGCGTCGGCGTCGACCGCCATGAAGCCGCCCAGGTTGGGCCGCCCGTTCGGGGTGAACGTCGTCGTGAGCGAGAACCGCTGGTCCTTGTCCCCGGGCATCTTCATGCTCAGGTAGTACGGCGGGACCGCGTTGCCGTCCTTGTTGGTCGGGTCGTCCGGCACCTGCCAGGCGTCCGAACCGCTGTAGAACTGCGCCGGGTTGGTGACGTGGTACCGGGTGAGCAGTTCGCGCTGGACCTTGAACATGTCCTGTGGGTAGCGCAGGTGCTGCATGAGGCTCGGCTTGATCGCCTCGCGCGGCTCCACGGTGTCCGGGAACGCCTTCATCCAGGTCTTGAGGACGGGGTCCTCCTTGTCCCACTGGTAGAGGGTCACCGTGCCGTCGTAGGCGTCGACGGTGGCCTTCACCGAGTTGCGGATGTAGTTGACCTGGTTCTGCTGGGCGACGACCGCGCGCTGCTGGTTGCCGACCGTCAGCGCGTCGGCCGTGGTTTCCCCCAGGGTCGTGCGCGAGGCGTACGGGTAGCCGTTGGTGGTCGTGTACGCGTCGACGATCCACTGGATCCGGCCGTCGACGACGGCCGGGTAGGCGTCACCGTCGATGGTCAGCCACGGGGCGACCGCCTCGACGCGCTCCTTGGGCGTGCGGTTGTAGAGGATCCGCGAGCCCTCGCCGATGGCCCCCGAGTAGAGGATCTGCGGCTCGCTCAGCGCGACCGCGTAGGCGGCGCGGTTGAAGGTGCTGGAGAGGTTGACCCCGCTCTTGCCTTCGTAGCTGGTCGACTTCTCGCCGTTCTCCTCGTAGTCCAGCTCCTTCTGCGGGCCGCCGACGATCGAGTACTGGTCGGTCTTCTCGCCGTAGTAGATCCGCTGCTGGTACGGGCCGAGCTTGCCCGTGGTCGGCAGGCCGGCCTCGGTGAAGACCGGGGAGCCGTTGGCGTCCGTCTGGGTGCCCGCGGCCATGATCGCGCCGTAGCCGTGGGTGTACGTGAAGTGGTCGTTGATCCAGTTCCGCTTCGGGATGCCCTTGATGTTGAGCTCGCGCAGGCCCACGACGGTGTCCTGGCCCTCGTAGCGGTCGATGTCGAGGGTGGTCGGGAACTGGTAGTACTTCCGCTTCTGCTCCAGCTGCTGGAACGTCGGCGACACGATGTTCGGGTCCAGGACGCGGTATCCGGCCGCCGTGTCGGCGTCGGTGCGGAGCTGGTCCTTGTTCTTGACGGTCGACTTGCCGGAGTAGTTCTCCGGCTTCGTGCCGTCGATCGCGTACGCCTTGCGCGTCGCGTCGATGTTCTTCTGGATGTAGGCCGCTTCCTTGGCCTGCTCGTTCGGCTGGACCTGGAACTTCTGCACGATGGCCGGATAGAGGCCGCCGATCAGGATCGCCGAGAGCACCATGAGGCCGAAGCCGATCACCGGCAGCTGCCAGGTGCGCCGCCAGAGCGTCGCGAAGAACAGCACGGCGCAGATCACCGCGATGCAGAACAGGATCGTCTTCGCCGGCAGATAGGCGTTGGCGTCGACGTAGCGCAGACCCGTCCAGTTGCCCGCCGCCTTGAAGTCGCTGGACTTCACGGCGAGGCCGTACCGGTCGAGCCAGTACGCCACGGCCTTCAGCGCCACGAAGACACCGAGCAGCACCGACAGGTGGCCGGTCGCGTGGGCCGTGGCGCGCGCGCCGGGGCTGGTGACGCGCAGTCCGCCGTACAGGTAGTGCGTCAGCGCGGCGGCGACCAGGGACAGGACGGTGGCGGCGAAGCCGAAGGCCAGCAGGAAGCGGTACCAGGGCAGGTCGAAGGCGTAGAACGCCACGTCCAGGCCGAACTGCGGGTCCTTCTGGCCGAACGGGACGCCGTTCACCCACATCAGCCACGTGCGCCACTGCCCGGAGGCGGAGGCGCCGGCGATCAGCCCGACCAGGGCCGAGATCGCGAGGAGCACCCACTTCTTGTACGGCGCGAGTCCCATGCGGTAGCGGTCGAGGCTCTGCTGCTCCATCGACATCGCGCTGAGCGGCGGCCGCAGCCGGTGCGCCAGCCAGATGTTCAGGCCGACGACGATGCTCATGAGCAGGCCGAAGACCAGGAACAGGCCGATCTTGGTCCACAGCGTGGTGGTGAACACGGAGGAGTACTCGACCGAGCGGTACCACAGCCAGTCCGTCCAGAACCCGGCGAACATGACGAACGCCATGGCCAGAACGGCCAGCACGCCCAGCGTCATGAGCAGGGTGCGGGCCCGCCGGGACGGCCGGCCGACTCTGATCCTTGGCCCGGACGGGCCTCCGCCGCCTCCGCGGTCCGGCATCTGGAAAGCCAACGTGCGCCCCTCGAGGTTGATGCGTCGATAAGCAGGCCCCGCGATCGTAGAGCCCACTGATGCAACTTACTGAGGCTTTACCTAGTTCCCGTCTTCGGGGCAGGAGGAGGCAGGATGTCATCCATGTCCAATGTCTCCCCCTCCGGTACCCCCATGGCCGCGAGCCCCCTCACCCGCGCGGTGCTCGAGATCGACGAGTACGCCTCCGGCCTCGGCTGGGACCGGCCGGCCCGGCTCTTCGCCCTGGTCGACACCGCCAGACTGCGTGCCCAGGAGCCGGGACTCGCCTCCCAGCTGGGCCTCAAGGACGGCGAAGCCGCCGCCTACACCCCGATCGAGCAGGAGGAGCTGCCGCCCGGCAAGCCCCTCGACGAGTTCCTCGGCACCATCGCCTGGCCCGACGCGGTGGCAGGCTGCGCGCTGACCGTGGAGCGGCTCATGCTGCCGCCGTCGGCCGAGGCGTCCGTCCCGGACGGTCTCGACGAGGCCGGTCTGGCGAAGTGGGTGGCCCGCCACCCCGACCGGCAGGAGGTCCGGATGACCGTGGCCGTCCTGCGCGACGGAGCGCGCGAGGCGGCGATCCGGCTCCGCGAGAAGGACTCGCCGAACGAGGTGCTGACCGGCGCGGACCTGGTGCCGGGACTCGCGGACGCCCTGGCGGCGACGTTCGAGTCCTGAGCCGCGGGGAGGGTACGCGAGGGGGCGCCCCGGTCGGTGATGACCGGGGCGCCCCCTCGTCCGCCGCGCGCCTCAGCCCGTCGAGCAGCTGGGCAGGTTCTTGGTGTCGCCCGCGCGGAGCTTCTCCAGTGAGGCCGTCGCGTCCTCGATGGTGTTCACCTTGATCAGGGTGAGGCCCTCGGGGATGTCGGAGGCGGCCGACTCGCAGTTGTCGGCCGGCGTGAGGAAGTAGCGGGCGCCGGCGTTCCTGGCCCCGACCAGCTTCATCTCGATCCCGCCGATGGGGCCGACCTTGCCCTTCTCGTCGATGGTCCCCGTGCCGGCGATGAACTTGCCGTCGGTCAGGC
This sequence comes from Streptomyces sp. NPDC036822, assembly GCF_055609145.1. Lineage (NCBI taxonomy): Bacteria > Bacillati > Actinomycetota > Actinomycetes > Kitasatosporales > Streptomycetaceae > Streptomyces > Streptomyces sp. NPDC036822. Next base: position 86,535 of record NZ_JBVJPY010000002.1, on the reverse strand, counting down.
TCTCGGGGGTGAGCTTGTCGACGATGCCGAGCGCGAACATGAGTCCGGCGCTGGGGCCGCCGACGTCGGCGAGCTTGATGTCGATGGTGAACGGGAAGACGTGGTCCGTGCCGGCCTGGATGCCGACGATGGCCCGGTCGCCCTCCTTCGACTTCACGGTGGTGAGGGTGACCGCGCGGGTGGTGGTCGGCTCCTTGCCGGCCTTCTCCGCGGCGGCGGCGTCCTTGGCGGGGACGATCGTGAACTCGACCTTCTCGCCGGGCTTGCGCTTGATCACCTGCTCGGCCACGTCGCCCGGCTCCTTCACGGGCGCGCCGTCCACGGACTTGATGACGTCCCCGGCGTGCAGGACCCCCTGCGCCGGACTGTCCTTGACGACCGAGGCGACGACGACCCGCGTGGTGACGGGGATGTCCAGCTCACCGAGGGCGGCGACCTTGGCGCTCTCCTGGGACTGGGAGAACTCCTCGGCGTTCTCCTGGGTCGACTCCTCCTCGGTCTTGCCGTCCGGGTAGAGGGTCTCCTTGGGGACCACCACGTTGTCGTGCGCAAGCCAGCCGTAGATCGCCTCGACCATGTTCATGCGGTAGTCGGCGCTGGTGACGCGGACCGTGGTCATGTTGAGGTGCCCGTCGGTCGGGTACGTCCGGCGACCGGAGATCTGCAGCACGGGCTCTCCGCGGGCCTCGCCGAGGGTGTTGACCGTCGGGCCCGGGCTCATCTCCGCGTACGGCACCGGGACGAAGACGCCCACGCAGAGCAGCGTGATCAGGACCAGGGTGGAGGCGAGCATCGTCGCAGTGCGGCGTGGCATGGAACGACAGTACGGGACCGGTCTGTGAGTGCACCTGTGGGGCGGGTCCGTACGAGGCGGCCTGCGGGGGGATCTCAGCCGGAGACGTGGCTACTGCGTACGGGGGACGCCGCCGCCGTCGGCGCCATCTCGGTCAGCTCGCCCGTCGTACCGGAAGCGGAACGTTCCATCGCGTCTCTGAAGCGGGCATAACCGGCGAGCTCGGCGACGTCTCCGGTGGTCTTGTCCCGTGAGGCCCAGCTTCCCCATATCGCCGCGCCGACGACTGCGAAAAGCGGTATGAGCAACCAAGCGAGCGCTGCCATCCCGACCTCCCATCCCCATGAGCGACCGCACCGGCCGACCGGCCGATCAGCAGATTAACGATCCGCTGCCTCAACGCTGCCGCCGGGGTGCCGGTTACGCAAATCGGGCGTTCGACTACGGTCGGTCGGCGCGGCGCCTTGCCGGATGCCCGGTCGGCACAGGGCAAGGGCCCGACGCTCAGGCGCCGACCCTGTCCGGGGGAACCCCCATACCCGTGGCCGAGGCTCAGCAGGCCCCCACCCACTCCTCTGTGCCGTCCGAGAACTTCTGGTGCTTCCAGATGGGGACCTCGTGCTTGAGGTCGTCGATCAGCTTGCGGCAGGCCTCGAAGGCCTCGCCGCGGTGGGGGCAGGAGACCGCGACGACGACCGCGAGGTCGCCGATGCCCAGCTCGCCCACCCGGTGGACGGCGGCCAGGGCGCGGACGGGGTAGTCGGCGACGACCTTCTCCGCGACCCGGCGCAGCTCGGCCTCGGCCGACGGGTGGCACGAATAGCCGAGGCCGTCGACGTCGGCGCCCCCGTCGTGGTTGCGCACGGTGCCCACGAACAGGGTCATGCCGCCGGCGGCCTCGTCTCCGACCGCCTGGAAGACCTCGTCCACCGAGAGCGGGGTGTCCCGGATCGCGAGCAGCTTGATCGGATCGGCGGCTGTCCGCTCGCCGGGGTGGTCATGGGTGCGTGCCATGGTGCCCATGGTGCCGTACGGCAGGGACATCCCGGAATAGCGGTTTCGACCGGCTGTCCCGACCGGACGTAGGAGGGTCCTACAGGCCGCGCCGCTTCCGCGCCCGCCGGACCAGGGCCGCCGTGCCGAGCAGCGCCACCGTCGCACCGGCCGCGCCCGCCGCCGTCGCGTCCTTGCGGCCCAGCCGCCGGCCCGCGAGCGTGTGCCGGCCCTCGACCTCCTCCAGGAGCGCGGCGAGCACCTCCTCGTTGGTCCAGCGCGGCCGCCAGCCCGCGTCGTGCAGCCGGCCGACGCTCACCACCCACGGGTGCATCGTGTACGCCAGGTCCCCGGCCGGGGAGGGGGTGAGGCCGATCCGGTGCAGCCGCGCGGCCGCGCCGAGGGCGACGGCGGAGGGCAGCTCCATGCGCCGGATCCCGGAGAGCTCCTCCACCTCCTCCTGCTCCAGCCAGCCGTCGCAGCCGACCGCGAACTCCCCTTCGACCTTTCCGAGAGCCGCGTACTCCAGCGCGCTGACCAGGTCCTCGACGTGGCAGAACTGCCAGGTGGGGCGGGATCCGGCGACCACGAGCAGGCGGGGCGACTCGAAGTAGCGGGTCAGCGCCGTGTCCGTACCGCCGACCAGGACGGCGGGCCTGACCACCGTGACGTGGAGGCCGGGGTGGGCGCGCGGCGCCCGGCGGCCCAGCCGCTCGATCTCCAGCATGTCGCCGACGCCGGTGGCCTCGGCGGTGGCCCGCAGCTCGGCGTCCTCCGAGAGCGGGATGTCGTTGTCGGGCAGCGCGCCGTAGACCATGGCGGAGGTGCAGAGCACCACCCGGTGCACGCCGGCCGCCGCGGCGGCCGTGAGGACGGTCTGCGCCCCGCGCACGTTGTAGGCCGTTCGGGCGGCGGCGTCCGACTCCAGGTCGAGGTCGACGGCGAGGTGCACGACCACGTCCGCGCCCCTCAGCTTCTCGGCGATGGCGGGGTCGCGGACGTCGAGGATGTGCCACTGCGCCTCGGCGACCTCGCCGCGCCGCTCGTCGATCGCGACGACCCGTTTGATCTCGTCCGACGCCGCCAGGCGCCTGGTCAGCAGGTCACCGACCCCGGAGGCGGCACCGGTGACCGCGACCACGGGGCCGCGCCCGGCGGGCCGGGTCGAAGGGTTTCGCGCTGCGCGAACCTGAGGATCTGGGGAACTCACCGGGCGTCTCCAGCGGTTGTCTTCAGTACGTACCCGAATGACGCGTACGTACCAGGTGGCGTCCATCCTGCCGCAGGCCACGGCCCGGCGGAGCACCGAGCCCATATCCGGCCCGGATGTCTACGCTGGTGGTGTGGAGAAACGGGCAGTCGCCGTCGGCAGGAAGCCGGCGGCCCTACGAGCCGAGGAAACCTGTGAGTGACACCCCATTCGGATTCGGCCTTCCGCCGGAGGAGCCGGAGAACGGCGACGAGGGCAAGAAGAAGGACCCCGCCGGAGGTGGCCAGGGGTCCGGTGGCCAGGGCGGCGACAACCCGTTCGGGGCCAATCCGTTCGGTTTCGGCGGCCTGCCCGGTGGCCAGGGGGGCGCCGACAACCCGTTCGCGGCGATGTTCGGTTCGCTGAACCCCAACGACCTGGGCGCGGCCTTCCAGCAGCTCGGCCAGATGCTCAGCTACGAGGGCGGTCCCGTCAACTGGGACATGGCCAAGCAGATCGCGCGCCAGGTCGTCGCCCAGGGCACCGCCGACGGCACGAAGGACGCCAGCGTGGGCCCCGCCGACAAGTCGGCGGTCGAGGAGGCCGTGCGTCTGGCCGACCTGTGGCTGGACGGTGTGACCTCGCTGCCGTCGGGCGCGAGCACGGCCGTGGCCTGGAGCCGCGCCGAGTGGGTCGAGGCGACCCTGCCCGCCTGGCAGCAGCTGGTCGACCCGGTCGCCGAGCGGGTCGGTACGGCGATGGGTGACGTGCTGCCCGAGGAGATGCAGGCCATGGCGGGCCCGCTGATCGGCATGATGCGCTCCATGGGCGGTGCCATGTTCGGCCAGCAGATCGGCCAGGCGGTGGGCGCGCTCGCGGGCGAGGTCGTCGGTTCGACGGACGTCGGCCTGCCCCTCGGGCCGGCGGGCAAGGCGGCGCTGCTGCCGCTGAACATCGAGGCGATCGGGAAGGACCTGGGCGTCCCGAAGGACGAGGTGCGGCTGTATCTGGCGCTGCGCGAGGCCGCCCACCAGCGGCTCTTCGCCCACGTGCCGTGGCTGCGCGCCCATCTGTTCGGCGCGGTCGAGGGGTACGCCCGCGGGATCAAGGTCGACACCTCGAAGCTGGAGGACGCGGTCGGCCAGCTGGACCCGACGCACCCCGAGCAGCTGCAGGAGGCGCTGCAGCAGGGCATGTTCCAGCCGGAGGACACACCGGAGCAGAAGGCGGCCCTGGCCCGCCTGGAGACCGCGCTCGCGCTGGTCGAGGGCTGGGTGGACGCGGTGGTCCACGAGGCCGCCAAGTCGCGGCTGACCTCGGCGGACGCGTTGCGGGAGACGCTGCGGCGGCGCCGGGCGAGCGGCGGGCCCGCCGAGCAGACGTTCGCCACGCTGATCGGGCTCGAGCTGCGCCCGCGCCGTCTGCGGGACGCCTCGCGGCTGTGGGCCTCGCTCACCGACGCACGGGGTGTCGACGCGCGCGACGATCTCTGGGAGCACCCGGACATGCTGCCGACGGCGACCGACCTGGACGACCCGGACGGTTTCGTGCACCGCGAGCAGCTCGACTTCTCGGAGCTGGACAAGATGCTGGGCGAGGCGGCCGACAAGCGCGACGGCGCCGCGCGCGACGAGACGGACGACAAGGGCGACGACGACAAGTGAGCCTGCACGAAGACGCCTCCCTCGTCCTGAAGGCGTACGACGGTCCGAGCGGCGCCCAGGAAGAGCTGCGCCGGTTCTATCTGGATCACCTGGACGCGCATCCGGACGGCATGTGGAAGGCGTGCGAGGCCGGCCATCTGACGGCCAGCGCGCTGGTGGTCGACCCGGAGCGGGGCCGGGTCCTGCTGACACTGCACCGGAAGCTCGGCATGTGGCTGCAGATGGGCGGCCACTGCGAGCCGGGGGACCGGACACTGGCGGCGGCGGCGCTGCGGGAGGCGACGGAGGAGTCCGGGATCCCCGGTCTGACGCTGCTCGCGGGCGGGCCGGTCCGGCTGGACCGGCATCCGATTCCGGCGCCCTGCCACTGGCATCTGGACGTGCAGTACGCCGCGCTCGCGCCGTCGGGCGCGGTGGCGGAGATCAGCGACGAGTCGCTGGACCTGCGCTGGTACGCGTACGACGAGGTGGCGGCCGTCGCCGACGAGTCGGTGGTGCGGCTGACCGAGGCCACGCTCGCCCGGCTGTAGCGCGTGAGGGGCGGTCGCCGTGGCGACCGCCCCTCACGCGTGTACGGGCTCAGTTCCAGGCGTTGTTCTGGTTCTGCGCGTGCGCGCCGTGCTGGCCGGCTCCGAACTGGGCCGCGATGCCCTGTCCGATGGCGGCGTTCTGCGGCGGCATGACCTCGCTGGGCTGGACCAGGGCGAAGCCCTGGCCGAGGAAGCTGAGCTCCCAGCCCTCACCCGTGTTGCCGCGGCGACGGCGGATGTTGGAGTTCGTGGTCTGGGCCTGCATCTGCACGCGCAGACCGCTGGACCAGGCGACGATCGCGTCCGCGTCGACGTTGACGTACTTGTCGGGCGTGACCTGCATCATCAGCGGCTGGCCGGAGGTCATCAGGGCGACCCTGCCGCGGCCGGAGATGTTGAGCTGGTACTTGCCGGAGCCGGAGATGCCGTACTGGCTGTCCACGGCGATGACCTCGGTGTGCAGGGTCGAGTCCAGCGCCAGGACGTAGGAGCTGTCGACGGTCATGCCCTCCTGCTCGACCTCCACCACGTGGATGTACTGGGCGAGGTTGGCGAAGTAGACCGTGCCCTGACCGGAGCAGCGCATCAGTTCGAGGCCCTCACCGGTGCGGGCCTGGGCGCGTCGCTGGCCGGGCGTCTTGTACTCGCCGTCGAAGTCGACGAGCCCCTGGTAGGCGACCATCGCGCCCTTACGGGCGAGGATGTCGTCCTGGCCGGTGAGCGCCACCCGGAGCAGCTGCGGGTTCTGGATGACGTACCGTTCCTGGCTCTGCTGCTCGGCGTGGTTGAAAAGCGGGCTCTGCATGGTGTGTTCTCGCTCCCCCTCAGCCCCGGACCCGCAGGCGGTCGGTGCTGTCCTCGCTCGGCTGTACGACGACGATGCCCTGGCCGGAGAAGGCCATCTGGTAGGCCTCGCCGCTGCCCCGCCCGATCAGGGACGAGGCCTTGAAGCTGCGCTTGCCCTTGACCTTGAGCGACGGCGACCAGGCGACAAGCGCGTCCGGGTCGACGTACGTCTCGTCCTCGCCGCGGCCGCAGTCGACGACGATCGGGGTGCCCCGGGAGGTCAGGGCGACCCAGCCGGTTCCCGCGACCTCGACGTTGAAGAGGCCCTGGCCGGCGAACTTCGCCATGCCCTTGACCCTCTCGACACCCCACTGGAGGTGGGCGTCGAAGGCGAGGATGTTGGAGCCGTTGACCGACAGGGAGTCATTGTCGAGGTTGATCACGACGACGTCCGCGCCGTAGTCGGCGAGGTAGAGCAGTCCGTCGCCGGAGCACTTCATGACGGGCGCGCCCTCGCCGGTGGCCCACGCCTGGGCGACCTGGCGCACGGCGGGCGGGTTGGGCTCGTAGGTGATGAAGCCTTCGTAGGCGACCATCGAGCCGGTGCGTGCGTAGAGGTCCTGGCCGGAGCCCATGGCGACCTTGAGCATGCTGCGGCCGTGGTTCTCCATCCGGGCGGCCATCGGGGTCGGGGCGAAGCCCGCGAGTTGCTGGTTCATCGGTTCGGGCTCCCTCAGACCTCGTACGGCTGGACGACGATGAAGTTGCCGGGGGCGCCCCGGAACTGGAGGTTGACGGTCTCTCCGCTGTGACCGGGGTACGCGTTGCGGCGCAGCCGGACCTGGCTGGAGAGGATCACCTGCGAGGCGGACGACCAGGCCACGACGGCGTTGCAGTCGGCGAAGGTCGTCGGCGTGACGGGCAGCACCACGGGGATGCCGTGCGTCTTCACGACGACCGTGCCGGTGCCCTGGAACTGCATGGTGAACAGGGCGCCGCCGGGGATGCCGTGGCCCTCGATCCGGCGGACCTCGTACTGCAGCGACTCGTCGAAGGCGAGGACGTTCTCGGCGGAGACGCAGATACCGTCGCCCTGCAGCTCGATGGGGTGCAGGTGGGCGCCCTCCTCGGCGAGGAAGACCTGGCCGCGGCCGGTACAGCGCATCAGCTGCATCTCCTGGCCGGTGGCGTTGCCGACGATCCGGCCGGTGAACCCGGCTCCCTTGTGACTGAAGTCCACCTTGCCCTGGTACATGACCATGCTGCCCTGGCGGGCGAGGACGGGCACACCGCCCATGGCGAGGTCGACCCGCATGAGCTGCTGGTTCTGCGGGGTCCACCGGGCGCCGGTCGCGGTCTCCTTGTACGGCTGGAGCGCGGCGGCGAGTCCGGCTCCGGTGGCCGGGACTCCCTGCGGGACGCCCATGCCGACCGGGGGCGTGCCCATCGGGGGCTGCTGGCCGAACGCGGGCTGGCCGTACGGCGCGGGCGCCTGCTGACCGTACGGGGCGGGAGCGGGCTGGCCGTACGGCGACGGCGCGGCGGGCGGCGCGGCCTGGCCGGGAACCTGGCCGAACTGCGGCTGCGGCGGCTGGCCGTACGGCGCGGGAGCGGGCGGCGGGGCCATGGGCGCGGCCATGGTGGGGGCCGCGTGCACCGGCGGAACCGGGGCCTGCGGCGCCGGCGCGGGAGCTCCGAACGAGGGGGCCGGCTGGGGCACGTGCGGCGCGGGGGCCGGTGCGCCGAAGGCGGGCGGGGCGGCGGCCTGCGCCGGTGCGCCGAAGCCCGGGGCGGCGCCCTGCGGCGGCTGCGCGGCCGGCTGGTCCTCGGCGACCTCGCCGCCGAAGTTCCTGAGCAGCGCGTCGAGGCCCCCGTCGAAGCCCTGGCCGACGGCGGCGAACCGCCAGACGTCCTTGAGGTAGAAGTCCCCGAGCATCACGGCGCGCTCGGTGGTGAACTCCGCTCCCGTGAAGGCGTACCGGACGACCTCTTCGCCGCCCGCCACCACGCGGATGTAGCCGGGGCCGATCTGCGACATCTGGCCGGCGCCGTCGATCGTGGCCGTGAACGACAGCTTGTGGATGTTCGCCGGGATGCGGTCGAGCGTGACGCGGAAGGACTCGGTGTCGCCGGACTGCGCGCCGAGCAGCTGGATGGACTCCTCGGGCGACTTCGGCTGGTTGAAGAAGATGAAGTACCGGTCGTCCGAGAGCTGCTCGTTGGCGTCGAGGCCGAAGCAGCTGATGTCGAAGGTCAGTCCGGGCGCCGCGATCTGCACACCCACGTACAGATCGGTCCCCGGTGTCAGATCACTGATCTTGGCCTTGTGGCCGCGTTGGAATTCCCTGGCCATGCGTAACGACCGTCCCCCATCCCGAAATGTGAATGCGTCGCGTCAGGCTAACGGCTGTATGCGACATTGAGCCAAGCCGGTACACATTCGGTACAGGATTGACGCGGTCACTCGTCGCGAGCGGCGGGGAGGTGCGGCAGGCGTTCGGCGGCGACGACGCCCTCGAGGTAGCCGCGGGCACGCTCGGTGCGCGGGTAGGCCTCCAGGAGCCGCCAGAAGCGCGGCCCGTGGCCCGGCACCAGGAGATGGGCCAGCTCGTGGAGCAGGACGTAGTCGACGACGTACTCGGGCATTCCCTGGAGCCGGTGCGACAGCCGGATGCTGCCTTCCGAGGGGGTGCACGAACCCCAGCGGGTGTTCTGGTTGGTCACCCAGCGCACGGACGCGGGGCGCGCCCGGCCGCCGAAGTACTGCTCGGACAGCCGCTCCGCCCGCTCGTTCAGCTCGGCGTCGCCGAGGACGCGCTTGCTCTCCTGGGCGGCGAGCTTGTCCAGCATGACCGACACCCAGCGCTGCTCCTCGGCCTCGGACATCCGGGCCGGGATGAGCACGATGGTCCGGTCGCCCTCGCGGTAGGCGGAGACGGTCCTGTTCCGCCGGGAGCTCCTGCGGACCTCGACCGCGCCGGTCGCCGAGGCGCGGGGCGGCTTCCTCGTCACGCTGCGTTGTGGGTCGGCGGGCACGGGCCCGACGTTACCCGCTGTCAGCGGGGGAAGTCCCGCCTCCGGGTCGGGTCGGCGGTGATCCGGCCCCGCTGTGCACCATTTGAATGACTAATACCCCAGGGCTGTGGACAACTTTTTCCGCCGGTCGCGGTTCCGGGGCAATCTGACGATCGAGATCACGGAACGGATCACGGAGCAAGATCACAGGGGCGGATATGCATCCGATGGTGAAACCGGCGCTGCGGCGTGCCTGGCGAAATCTTCAGTGCGTGCAGTTCGGGGCCACACCCGCGCACGCGGTCCTGGTCGGACCGCTGGACACGACCACCGGCAGCCTGCTGAGACTGCTCGACGGTACGCGCGGCATGGACCTGCTGCGTGCCGAGGCCCGGGCGCTGGGGCTGCCGGAGGGTCAGCTGGAGGCGCTGCTCGACCGGCTGGCGGGCGCCGGGCTCGTCGCGGACGCCACGGCGCACCGGCCGGGGAAGCCCGGGGCCGCAGGGCGCCCGGACCCGGCGCTCGATCCGCTGCGCGCCGACCTCGCGTCCCTCTCGGTCGTCCATCCCGAACCGGACGGCGCGGCCCGGCGGCTGGCCGCCCGGCAGGCCCTGCGGGTCCAGGTCCGGGGAGCGGGCCGGGTGGGCGCGGCCGTCGCCGCGCTGCTCTCGGCCTCCGGGGTCGGCCGGGTGGAGGTGCTGGACTCGGGGTCGGTGGAGCCGTGGGAGGTGTCGCCGGGCGGGCTGCCGCCCGAGTCGGTCGGCGAGCGCCGGGCCGCGGCGGCACGCAGGCTCGTGCGGAGCGCGGCGCCGGGCGGCCGCGTGCCCCGGCCCGCGCCCTCCGGCCCGGGTGAGACCGGAAGGGAGCCCGGCCTGTCACTCGTCGTGGTGACGCCCCGGGACGGACTCGGAGCCTACGTCCCCGATCCGCTGCCGGCCCAGGGGTGGATCGCCACGGGCACCCCCCACCTCTACGCGGGCGTGCTGGAGGCCACCGGTGTGGTCGGACCGCTGGTGCTGCCGGGCGAGACACCCTGTGCGCGGTGCCTGCAGGAGGAGCGGACGGACCGGGAGCCGGTGTGGCCGCGACTGCTCGCGCAGTGGCGCTCGGGCCCGCCCCACGCCCTGCCGGCCTGCGATCTCTCCTTGGCGACGGCCGTCGCGGGCCTGGCCGCCGCCCATGCGCTGGCCTTCCTGGATGGTGAGTCGCCGACGAGCACCGGCGCGCGGTGGGAGGTGTCGCTGCCGATGCTCGAGTGGCGTACGGAGCAGGTGAGGCCCCATCCCGCGTGCCCGTGCGGGGCCGTACGTAACAGAGAAGGGGAGCGCGCCTCGGGGGCCGGGATGCCACAGGACACAATGGCGGGATAACCGCCCTGCGCGGCACGCAGTCTGGGAATTGGAGGGGCGCATGTCTGATCTTCCCCGAAAGGCGGTCACCCGGACCGCCAAGTTGGCCGCGTTGCCGCTGGGCTTCGCCGGGAGGGCCACCTGGGGCCTGGGCAAGCGGATCGGGGGCAAGTCGGCGGAGATCGTCGCCCGCGAGCTGCAACAGCGCACGGCCGAGCAGTTGTTCAAGGTCCTCGGCGAGCTGAAGGGCGGGGCGATGAAGCTCGGGCAGGCGCTGTCCGTCTTCGAGTCGGCGCTGCCCGAGGAGGTGGCGGGGCCCTACCGGGCGGCGCTCACCAAACTGCAGGAGGCTGCGCCGCCGATGCCGACGCGGACGGTCCACGGAGTGCTGGAGGAGCGGCTCGGCGAGGCGTGGCGGGAGCGGTTCCTCGAGTTCGAGGACAAGCCGGCGGCCGCGGCCTCGATCGGGCAGGTGCACCGGGCGGTGTGGCACGACGGCCGTGAGGTCGCGGTGAAGGTGCAGTACCCGGGCGCGGGCGAGGCGCTGCTCTCCGATCTGGCTCAGCTGAGCCGGTTCGCCCGGCTGCTCGGGCCGCTGGTCCCCGGGATGGACATCAAGCCGCTGATCACGGAGCTGCGCGACCGGGTCTCCGAGGAGCTGGACTACTCCCTGGAGGCGGAGTCCCAGCGGCAGCACGCGGAGGAGTTCGCCGACGACCCGGACGTGGTCGTGCCCGGCGTCGTCTACCAGTCGGAGCAGGTGCTGGTCACCGAGTGGATCGAGGGCATACCACTGTCCGAGGTGATCGCGGACGGCACCCCTGAGCAGCGGGACCGGGCCGGCCAGCTCCTGGCGCGCTTCCTCTTCTCGGGCCCGGCGCGTACGGGACTGCTCCACGCGGATCCGCACCCGGGCAACTTCCGGCTGCTGCCGGGCGGGGCGGCCGGGGAGGACGAGGACGGTCCGGAGAGCTGGCGGCTCGGGGTGCTGGACTTCGGCACGGTGGACCGGCTGCCGGGCGGGCTGCCCGAGACGATCGGCGCCTGTCTGCGGATGACGCTGGAGGGCGACGCGGAGGGCGTCTATGCCGTGCTCCGCGAGGAGGGGTTCGTCAAGGAGTCCATCGACCTCGACCCGGACGCCGTCCTCGCCTACCTCCTGCCGATCATCGAGCCGGCCGAGGTGGACGCCTTCGCCTTCTCGCGGGGATGGCTGCGCGCGCAGGCCGCCCGCATCGGCGACCTTCGCTCCCCCGCCCACCAGTTGGGCAAGCAGCTCAACCTGCCGCCGTCGTATCTTCTGATTCACCGGGTGACGTTGAGCACGATCGGCGTGCTGTGCCAGCTGAACGCGACGGTCCGGCTGCGCGACGAGCTGGAGGAGTGGCTGCCCGGCTTCCTCGCGGAGAAGACGGAGGAGGACAGCTAGGGCCCGTCCGGGAAGTATCGGCGTCCGCCCGCAGGGCCGTCACCACCAGGTGGAGTCGAGGCGGCCCTCGATGGATCTGATGTTCTCGCGGGCACAGGTATCGCAGAGGTAGCGGCGGGTGCCGTTCTCCAGTGAGCAGGTCCACGTCACCGGGAGCTCCTCGGCGGTCTTGCCGCAGTGCGCGCACACGATGGGCGGCTCAGGTGTCCGGGCGTCTGTCACAGGGAAGACGATAGTCCGGTGGGAGCGTCGGCGCCGGGGCAACGCACCGCGGGGGCCGGTCCGTTCGGACCGGCCCCCGCTGGGTTCTTCCGGGTCAGTGCATGACGGCCATGGCGAGCGCACGCCGGGCGCGCAGCGACACGCGCTCGGCCCGCCGCTGCATCCGCCGGGCGGCGACCAGGCGCTGGGCCTGGCGTTCCGCGTCGGCTTCCCGCATGCGGTCGTGCATATGCGCACGAGCCAGGGCTTCTGGAATGAGTTGCATTTCGCGGGTCCTGTTCTGACGCGAGGCGTTCGCGCCGGTGATGGAAACGTCTGGGGTGGCGGAGCCGGACGGCTCGCTGGTGGAAGGGGTCATCGGGGCCAGCTTCTGGGGATCGTGCGTGAGGGGTCGATCGATGGTTCCGGTGATGTTCATGCCGCGACCGGGTTCTTGCGCGGGCGGCCACGCGGCCGCTTACGGGCGACGACGACACCCTGGACGAAGAGCTCTCCGCCCCAGACACCCCACGGCTCGCGCCGCTCCTTGGCGCCGGCGAGGCAGGCCTCCATCAGCGGGCAGGTACGGCAGAGGGACTTGGCGTACTCGACGTCGGCCGGGGACTCGGCGAAGAAGACCTCCGGGTCGTACGAGCGGCAGGGGACGGGTACACCGAGGTTCTCGATGGCGTCGTCGAGCGCGGTGAGCGCGGTGAGGGGGGCGAGGGGGGTCAAGGTGGAGTCCTCCGTGAGGCCGGGCGGGGGGATCGTTTCGGAAGGCGGTACGGACGGGGCGTGCGCTTCGAGTTGCACGGGTGTCTTTCCTCGTCTGTTGTTCCGGCCTGTTGGCCGGGGTTTCGGCTGGTACCGGGTCTTGCTTCGTCCCGAGGCCCCTTCGCTCCGTCATCCCCGTTCGAGGACAAACAGAAGGGCCGCGGATCCCGGGTGGGGTTCCGCGGCCCTGAAGGCGCCGGCCTGATCGAGAATCAGGCTGGATCACTCCAGGGTTCGAGCCCACGGAAGGCCCACATCGTGTGGTGCTGCGTCGTCTGCTGCTGGGTTCCGGCACCGGTCGCCGCAAAGGCATAGGCCGTGGCCTTGCCCGCTGCTACTCCTGCTTCCAGTGCCTTGGTCGGTCGCTCATCGCGCTCCATGACGGGGAGAACCGCCAGGGCGGCCGCGGGCCGCAGGGCCACGGCGCCGGCCAGACCGGCGCCGGACATGCCGGTGCCAGGAAGACCGCTGCCAATGAACGCCGAACCGGAGAGGCCGAGCGAGCAGGTGGAGACGACCGAGCGATCGGTCATTTTGTCGGTGCTGACGAAGCTGACGTTGGTGCTGTTGATGTTGCTGATCACTGGAATCGCCTCCTCTCGGCGTCTCGGAGGGCTCGGGGTGAGCCGGACCCTCATCTTCATTTGGACAAGTACAGCACGAAAGCAGGGCTTCGAAGAAGCCGCTGTTTCCGTGGTTAAGAACCTATGGGGCTTGACGGGGCGTGCGCAAACTATTTTTCCGACGAGTTTCGCTCAAGGTGTCTCGTCGGCTCCTCCAGGCTCCTGACCTGCCTCTTCACCCGGCTCCTCGCCCGCGCAGAGGGCCAGTACGGCGGCACCGAACCGGTCGAGCTTACGGGCGCCGACGCCGGAGATCGAGGCCAGCTCTCCGTCGCTGGAGGGGACGCACTCGGCGATCGCCATCAGCGTCTTGTCGGTGAAGACGCAGTACGCGGGCTGCCCCAGCTCCTTGGCCTGGTCGGAGCGCCACTCGCGCAGCCGCTCGTACAGCGCCTCGTCCATGTCGGAGGGGCAGTCCTCGCAGCGCATCAGCTTCATCTCGCCGGCCTCAGTGAGCGTGGCGCCGCAGACCCGGCACAGCACCGGTCCACGGCGCTTGCGGCGGCCGCCGCCGCTGCCCCGCTCGACCGAGGCGCCGCCGCCCGGGCCCCCGGCGCCCAGCGGCCCGGAGCCGGGCCGCAGCCCCTTGAGGAAGCGGCTGGGGCGCCGGGAGGCGCGGCCGCCCGGGGAGCGGGAGAGCGCCCAGGAGAGCGAGAGGTGGAGGCGGGCGCGGGTGACACCGACGTACAGGAGGCGGCGCTCCTCCTCGATCTGCTCGTCGGTCTTGGCGTACGTGATCGGCATCATGCCCTCGGTGAGGCCGACCAGGAAGACGGCGTCCCACTCCAGGCCCTTGGCCGCGTGCAGGGAGGCGAGGGTCACGCCCTGGACGGTGGGGGCGTGCTGGGCGGCGGCCCGCTCGTCGAGCTCGGCGACCAGGTCGGAGAGGGTGGCGCCGGTCTTGGCGCGGGCGAAGTCCTCGGCGAGCCGGACCAGGGCCGCGAGCGATTCCCAGCGGTCGCGGACGGCGCCCGAGCCGGCGGGCGGCTCGGTGGTCCAGCCCTTGGTGGAGAGCACGGCGCGGACCTGGGAGGGAAGGTCCTCGGTGTCGTCGAGCAGCGAGTCGTTCCCGCCGGCGCGGGCGGCCCCCCTCAGGGCGATGCCCGCCTCCCGCACCTCCTGGCGCTCGAAGAAGCGCTCGGCGCCGCGCAGCTGGTAGGGCACGCCGGCGTCGGCGAGGGCCTGCTCGTAGACCTCGGACTGGGCGTTGATGCGGTAGAGCACGGCGATCTCGCCGGCCGGGACGCCGGCGGCGATCAGGTCGCGGATGCGGCGGGCGGTGCCCTCCGCCTCGGCGGGCTCGTCGGCGTACTCGGTGTAGGCGGGGTCGGGGCCGGGGTCGCGCTGGGAGATCAGCTCCAGGCGGTGCTCGGCGGCGCGGCCGCGTGCCTGGCTGAGCAGTCCGTTGGCCAGGTGGACGACCTGGGGGGTGGAGCGGTAGTCGCGGACCAGCTTCACGACGGTGGCGTCGGGGTGCCGGGTCCGGAAGTTCAGCAGGTGGTCGGGGGTGGCGCCGGTGAAGGAGTAGATGGTCTGGCTGGCGTCGCCGACGACACAGAGGTTGTCGCGGTCGCCGAGCCAGAGGTCGAGCAGCCGCTGCTGGAGCGGGGAGACGTCCTGGTACTCGTCCACGACGAAGTGCTGGTACTGCCGGCGGATCTGGTCGGCGATGTCGTGCCGGTCCTGGAGGATGCCGACCGTGAGCAGCAGCACATCCTCGAAGTCGATGACCGAGCGGTCGCGCTTGAGCTGTTCGTACATGGCGTAGATCTGACCGATCTCCGCCGGGTCCCGGGGGGCGTCGCGCACGGACTTGGCGACGGCGGCCGGATAGTCGGCGGGGACGGTCTGCGTGACCTTGGCCCATTCGATCTCGCCCGTGACATCGCGCAGCTCGTTGCGGTCGAGCCGGACGCGGCAGCGCGCGGCGGCCTCGGCGACGAGCTGGATCTTGCGCTCCAGGAGCCGAGGCAGATCGCCACCGACGACTTTCGGCCAGAAATACTGGAGCTGGCGCAGCGCGGCGGAGTGGAAGGTGCGGGCCTGGACGCCTCCGGCGCCCAGCTCGCGCAGCCGCCCGCGCATCTCTCCGGCGGCCCGGTTGGTGAACGTGACGGCCAGCACACTGCCGGGCTGGAGTATGCCCGCCCGCACGCCGTAGGCGATGCGGTGCGTGATGGCCCGCGTCTTGCCCGTACCGGCTCCCGCCAGCACACACACCGGGCCGTGCAGGGCCAGGGCGACCTCGCGCTGCTCGGGGTCGAGCCCGTCGAGCACCGCGTCGGCCGAGTCCGGGACCCGCGGGAAAAGAGTGGAGTGCGTTGCTGCTGTCACCCCGCCATGCTGCCAGGTTCGGTGGGGTGGGTGCGGCACGTCGTCCACAGGGCCGGGGCTCCGGTCATATGAATCAGGCCTCGGCCGCTCCGGCGGCACGACACCCGGGAATGGCCGGACGGCGGCGTACGTTCTCCTCCTCGGCACCCATCCGCGAACAGAGGAGCGCCAGGTCATGCAGGGCACTGTGACGATGTACAGCACCACGTGGTGCGGCTACTGCCGTCGGCTCAAGGGCCAGATGGACCGCGAGGGCATCGCGTACACGGAGATCAACATCGAGCAGGACCCCGAGTCGGCAGCGTTCGTGGAGAAGGCCAACGGGGGCAACCAGACGGTACCGACCGTGCTCTTCCCGGACGGTTCCACGCTGACCAACCCGTCGCTCGCCCAGGTGAAGCAGAAGGTCGGCGTCTGAGTCGTCGCCGCACGCGCACGAAGGAGCCGCCGCCCGGCATCGCCGGACGGGGGCTCTTTTCGGCCATCGGACCGCGCCCGACCGCCCCGGTCGTCAGACCGCGACGGACCGCCTCGCCCCGCCTGGTCGTCGAACCGCGCCACCCCGCCCGGTCAGACCACGTCGCCCGGCTTCGGCAGCGGCTTGCCGTACCAGAGCTCGATCAGCCGGGAGGCGATCGAGATGCCGTACGGCGGCAGGACCTCCCCCGATTCGAAGGCCGCCGTCAGGTCCTCGCGGGAGAACCAGCGGGCCTCGTGGATCTCCTCGCCGTCGACGTCGATCTCCGAGGAGGTGGCGCGCGCGAAGAAGCCGAGCATCAGGCTGGAGGGAAAGGGCCAGGGCTGGCTGGCGACGTACTCGACCTCGCCGACCGTGACGCCCGCCTCCTCGAAGACCTCGCGCACCACCGACTGCTCGATCGACTCGCCCGGCTCGACGAAGCCCGCGAGCGTCGAGAAGCGGCCCTCGGGCCAGTGGACCTGCCGGCCCAGGAGCGCGCGGTCCTGCTCGTCCGTGACCAGCATGATCACGGCGGGGTCGGTGCGCGGGTAGTGCTCGGCGCCGCACGCCTGGCAGCGGCGGATGTGCCCCGCGGCCGCGATCACCGTGCGCTCGCCGCAGCGGGAGCAGAAGCGGTGGAGGCGCTGCCAGTTCTCCAGGGCGACGGCGTGCACCATGAGGCCCGCGTCGCGGGGCGAGAGCAGCAGCCCGGCCTCGCGCAGTCCGGCCGGGCGGGCGGACTGGTCCATGCGGCCGGGCAGGGAGTCCTTCTGCAGGGCGAAGTAGGAGACGCCGTCGGCGTCCGTGCCCAGGAAGTAGCGGTGGGTCTCGGTGACCGGGGCCTCGAAGGCCGGGGTCATGACCAGCTCGGTGCGGCCCTCGGGGGTGTCGTCGATCAGCACCTGGCCGCCGGAGACGACGAAGACGCGGGTCGTCGGGTGGCTCCACGCGGCGGCCAGCCAGGCCTCGTCGAGACGGTGGTGGGCCGCGCGGTCGATGCCGCTGGGGGCGGTGAGCCCGATCGGACGGTCCGCGGGCCCGGTCTCGGTCTCGTGGTTCATGCTGCTCACAGGTGCTTCCAACTCCCCCGGTTTCGGTGTGTGGGTTCGGCGTTCAGCGCTGCGGGGCGGCTGCCGGAGCGGCAGCGGGCAGGTCGCCCCACAGATGAGCGGTGGCCTCGACGCCCTTGAGGAGGAGGTCGAGCTCGACCTTCTCGTCGGGGGCGTGCCAGCCGTCGGACGGTACGGAGATGCCGAGGAACAGCACCGGCGCGTCCAGGACGTCCTGGAGGTCGGCGGCGGGGCCGGAGCCGCCCTCGCGGGTGAAGCGGATCGTGGCGCCGTCGAAGGCCAGGCTCATGGCGCGGGCGACCGACCGCAGGGCCGGGTGGTCCAGCGGGGTGAGGCACGGCCGGGTCGGGGCGCCGAAGACGATGTCGTACCGGATCCCGGCGGGGACGCGGGCGGCGAGCCAGTCGCGTACGGCGAGTTCGATCTTGGCCGGATCCTGACCGGCGACCAGGCGGAAGGAGAGCTTCAGCTGGGCGGAGGCGGGGACGATCGTCTTGCCGCCGGGGCCCTGGTAGCCGCCGCCGATGCCGTTGACCTCGGCGGTGGGCCGGGCCCAGACGCGCTCCAGGGTGGAGAAGCCGGACTCGCCGAGGGTGCCGTGGGACTTGGCGGTGCGCAGCCAGGACGCCTCGTCGAAGGGCAGTTCGGCGATGAGGGCGCGCTCGGTCTCCGAGAGCTCCGTGACGCCGTCGTAGAAGCCGGGGATGGCGACCCGCTCGTCCTCGTCGTGCAGGGCGGCGACGATCCGGCCGGCGACGGTGGCCGGGTTGGGCACGGCTCCGCCGAAGGATCCGGAGTGGATGTCCTGGTCGGGGCCGTACAGCTCGATCTCGCAGTCCGCGACCCCGCGCATGCCGGTGCAGACGGTCGGGGTGTCCTCGGACCACATCCCGGTGTCGGAGACGATCACGACGTCGGCGGCGAGCCGGTCCGCGTGGGCCTCGATCAGCTCGCGGAAGTGCGGGGAGCCGGACTCCTCCTCGCCCTCGACGATCAGCTTGAGGTTGACGGCGGGGGCCGTACGGCCGGTCGCGGCGAGGTGCGCGCGGACGCCCAGGGTGTGGAAGAAGACCTGGCCCTTGTCGTCGGCGGCGCCCCGCGCGTACATCCGGCCGTCGACGATGTGCGGCTCGAACGGATCGGTGCGCCACCCGTCCTCGCGGGCGGCGGGCTGGACGTCGTGATGGCCGTAGACCAGCACGGTGGGGGCGTCGGCCTCGTCGGACGGCCATTCCGCGAAGACGGCGGGGGCGCCGTCCGTCTCCCAGACCTCGGCCGTCGTGAACCCGGTCTCCGTCAGCTTGGCGGCGAGCCAGTCGGCGCTGCGCCGTACGTCCTCGGCGTGGACGGGCTGCGCCGACACGGACGGGATGCGCAGCCACTCGGCGAGGTCGTCGAGGAAAGCGGCGCGGTGCTGCCGGATGTACGTGCGTACGGCCTGGGTACGTGCGGTCTGGACGGCGCTGTCCGGGGTGTCGCTCATGCTCCTGAGCCTATCCGGCGTCCGGGTCCGGTCCGCCCGGCGGTCCGTACAGCTGTCCGTACGACGGTCCGTACCGCTCTCCGTCGGGCGCCGTGGCCGGCGCTTCGCCCAGCAGGATCTCCTCCAGCTCGGCCCGGCCGGGGAGACGCGCGGGGCGCACGACGTCGCCGGTCCGTACGTAGACGAAGGCGGCGGTGACCTCGTCGACGGGCAGGCCGTGCTGCTCGGCCCAGGCGAGGCGGTAGATCGCGAGCTGGAGGGGATCGGCGGTGCGCAGATGGCTGGTCTTCCAGTCGACGATCTCGTACGCGCCGGAATCCGGGTCCCGGTAGACGGCGTCGATCCTGCCGCGCACGACCCGCCCCGCGAGGGAGAGGTGGACGGGGACCTCGACGCGGTACGGGGTGCGGTGGGCGTACGGGGTGAGGGCGAAGGCGTCCTTGAGGGCGTCGAGGTCGCGCTCGTCGGCGATCTCCGGTTCGCCGGCGAAGTCCTCTCCGCCGGGGAGCTCGTCGGGGCCGAGCAGGGGGAGCGGCAGCTCCTCGAACCGTGACTCCACCCAGGCGTGGAACCGGGTGCCGCGGCGGGCGGCGGGCTGCGGGGGCCGGGGCATGGGCCGGGCCAGGTCCCGGGCGAAGCCGTCGGGGTCGGCGGCGAGGCGGAGGACCTGGGAGGCGGACAGATAGGCGGGCATCACGACGTCGCGGGTGGTGGCCCGGGCCCGGCGCAGCTCGGTGGTGAGGGTGGTCAGGTCGCGGTCCCAGGAGGCGAGGGTGCGCTGCTCCTCGGGGGTGAGGGCGGGACGGCCCTCCCGCGGGGCGGGGTCGTCGTCCAGGGGCGCCCGGGGGGCGGGAACCTCGTCGGCGGGCGGGGGCGGGGAGGGCGACGACGCACCGGCCCGGGGGGCGTCTGCGGCTGCGGCTGCGGCTGCGGCTGCGGCTGCGGCGATGGTCCGGTCCTCGGCGTCGATCCCGTTGGCGGCGTCGGGCCGGTCGCCGGCGTCGGGCCGGTCGCCGGCGTCGGGCCGGTCGTCGGCGTTGGGCAGGTCGTCGTCCCGGAAGGGGTCCTCGTCCCAGAGGGGCTCGTCGTCCCAGACGGGCTCCTCGTCCGGCCAGGGTTCCTCGCCGGACGGCGCGTGGTCCCGCGGCCCGTGATCCCGCGGCCCGTGATCCCGCAGCTCGTGGGCCTGCGGCGCGTCGTTCGCCGGGTCGTGGTCCCGCCTTCCGGAACCCTGCGCGGGCAGCCCGCCCGTCGAGGACCACAGCAGGGTCCTCACGCGCTCCGCCGCCTTCCGGCGGCGGGCCAGGGAGTCCGGGTCGAGCGGAAGCGGCCAGGCCCGGTCCGTCGTGGGTTCGGCGAGGGAGGGGTTCTCGGCGTCCTTGTCCGGCTCGTCGGCCCAGGCCTCGATCTCGCCGAAGCCGGCCGCGCAGTGCTCGTACAGGTCGTGGAGGAACGCGGACGGCCCACGGGGCTTCTTCTGGGCCGGGCCCCACCAGTGGGCCGAGCCGAGAAGGAGGGAGCGCGGGCGGGTGAACGTCACGTAGCCGAGGCGCAGCTCCTCGGTGTGCTGGTGCTCCCGCATCCGCTCCTTGAAGGCCTTCAGGGAGGCCGCGTCCCAGCCGTCGACGTCCGGCAGGGTGGCGGCGTCGCCGCGCAGGGCGTGCGGCAGCACCTGGGGCTGCGAGGTCCACGATTCGCGGGACCTGCCGCTGGGGAACTGGGAGGCGACCAGGCCGGGCACCGCCACGACGTCCCACTCCAGCCCCTTGGACTTGTGGGCGGTGAGGACCTTGACGGTGTTCTCGCCGCCCGGCAGGGCGTTGTCGAGGCCCTTCTCGTACTGCGAGGCCGTGCGCAGGAAGCCCAGGAAGGCCAGCAGGGTCGCCTCGCCGTCCAGGGAGGCGAAGCCCGCCGCAGTGTCCAGGAAGTTCGAGAGGGTCTCGCGTCGCCGGGCGGCCAAGGCGTGCGGGGACGCGGAGAGCTCCACCTCCAGGCCGGTGGTGGCGAGGACGCGGTGCAGGACGTCCATCAGCGGGTCCGCGAGCGAGGAGCGCAGGCTGCGCAGCTCGGCGGCGAGGCGGGCGAAGCGGACCCGGGCCTCGGCGGAGAACGGCAGGCCGTCGTCCTCGCCGCCGGACTCCAGGAAGGTGTCGAGCGCGTCGGCGAGCGAGACGACCTCGGCCGGGTCGACGCCCTCCACGGCGGCGGCGAGGCGCTCGTCGGCATCGGTGCCGCCGCCCCGCTCGCGGTGCACGAGGAGCCGGGCGCGGCGGCCGAGGAGGGCCAGGTCGCGGGGGCCGATGCGCCAGCGGGGGCCGGTGAGGAGGCGGACCAGGGAGGCGTTGGCCCCCGGGTCCTGGAGGACCTCGCACACGGCGACCAGGTCGGCGACCTCGGGCAGGTGCAGCAGCCCGGAGAGGCCGACGACCTCGACGGGGACGCCCCGGGCGACCAGGGCGGCCTGGATGGCGGGGAAGTCGGTGGCCGTGCGGCACAGGACGGCGATCTCGCCCGGTTCCCTGCCGGTGCGGACGAGGTGGGCGAGGGAGTCGGCGAGCCAGTCGATCTCCTCGGCGTGGGTGGGCAGCAGCGCGATGCGCACCGAGCCGTCGCGCTCCGCGCCGGGGGCGGGCCGCAGCGCCTCCACACCCGCGTGCATGGCGCGCAGGGGGGCGGCGAGCCCGTTGGCGAGGTCGAGGAGGCGGCCGCCGCTGCGCCGGTTCTCGGAGAGGGCGTAGCGGGTGGCGGGGCTGCCGTCCTCGTACGGGAAGTGGTCGGGGAAGTCGTCGAGGTTGGCGACGGACGCCCCGCGCCAGCCGTAGATCGCCTGGCAGGGGTCGCCGACGGCGGTCACGGCGTGCCCGCTGCCGCCGCCGAAGAGACCGGAGAGCAGCAGTCGCTGGGCGACGGAGGTGTCCTGGTACTCGTCGAGGAGGACCACCCGGAACTCGTCCCGGAGGATCGCGCCGACCTCGGGGCGGGTGGTGGCGAGTTCGGCGGACAGGGCGATCTGGTCGCCGAAGTCGAGGAGGTCCCGGGAGCGCTTGGCGGCGCGGTAGCGGACGACGAGGTCGAGCAGTTCGCGGCGGGCGGCGGCGGTCTCGGGCACCTTGCGCAGGTCGGCGTTGGAGAGCTTGGCGCGGGAGAGGGTGTCGAGGAGGTCGGAGTCGTAGGCCGCGAGGTCCTGCGGACGCACGAGGTGTTCGGCGAGCTCGGCGTCGAGCGCGAGCAGGTCGCCGACCAGGGTGGGGAAGGACTTGGTCAGGGCGGGATACGGCCCGGGGGCCTCGCGCAGCACGCGGGCGGCGAGCTGATAGCGGGTGGCGTCGGCGAGGAGACGGGAGGTGGGCTCCAGGCCGATGCGCAGGCCGTGGTCGGTGAGCAGCTGTCCGGCGAAGGCGTGGTACGTGGAGATGCGCGGCTCGCCCGGGGGGTCGTCCGGGTCGATGGCGTCCGGGTCGGTGACCCCGGCCCGGACGAGGGCGGTGCGGACGCGTTCGGCCAGCTCGCCCGCGGCCTTGTTGGTGAAGGTCAGGCCGAGGACCTGCTCGGGCGCGACCTGGCCCGTGCCGACCAGCCAGACCACCCGGGCGGCCATCACCGTCGTCTTGCCGGAACCGGCTCCGGCCACGATGACCTGCGGGGCGGGCGGCGCGATGATGCAGGCCGTCTGCTCCGGGGTGAACGGGATGCCGAGCAGCTCCTTGAGCTGCTCGGGGTCGGTGATGCGTGCGGTCACTCCAAAGAGGCTAACGGGGACCACCGACAATCCCGCCCGGGGCCGTCGGGCGGGGGGGCCGGCGGCGTGGCCCGCGCGGTCACTCGACGATGTGGCGGCCCTCCGGCTGGGCGCTGCACGAGGCGCGGAACGCGCAGTGCGTGCAGTGCTGTCCCGTGGCGGGGGTGAAGCGCTCGTCGAGGACCCGCCCCGCCGCGGTGGCCAGCAGGTCGCCGACCCACTCCCCCGCGAGGGGCTCCTGAGCCTGGATCCGCGGGAGGGCTTCGCCGCCCTCCTTCTTGGGGGCGGGCTGGCGCAGCTGTACGAGTTCGGCGCCGCCGGGTTCGGGACGGCGGCCGTCGAAGACCTCGTCGAGGGCTCCCTCGCGGACCGCGAGCTGGTAGACGGCGAGCTGGGGGTGGTGGGCCACCTCGTCGCGGGTGGGGGCGGACTTGCCGGTCTTGAAGTCGACGACGTAGGCGCGTCCGTGCTCGTCCGTCTCGACGCGGTCCATGGAGCCGCGGATCCGGACCTCGTACGCGCCGGCTTCGAGGGTGACGTCGAAGTCGTGCTCGGTGGCGGCCGGCGTGCGGCCGCCGCGGTCCATGACGTGCCAGCGCAGGAACCGTTCCAGCGCCACGCGCGCGTGCTCCTTCTCCTGGGTGGACTTCCAGGGCGCGTCGAAGGCGAGCGCGTCCCAGACCGAGTCCAGGCGGGCCATGAGGACGTCCAGGTCCGCGGGCGTGCGGCCGGAGGCGACCTCGTCGGCGAGGACGTGGACGACGTTGCCGAAGCCCTGGGCGGCGGTGGCGGGCGCGTCGGCCTTCACCTCGCGGCCCAGGAACCACTGGAGGGCGCAGGTGTTGGCGAGCTGGTCGAGTGCGGAGCCGGACAGGGCCACGGGGTGGTCGCGGTCGCGGAGCGGGACCGTGCTGTGGGTCGGCTCGAACAGGCCCCACCAGCGGTCCGGGTGCGCGGCGGGGACCAGCGGCTGGTCCTCGTCGTCGGTGAGCGCGGCGAGCCGGGCCAGGCGCTGCGCCGCGGCCTCGCGCAGCGCGGGCGAGGCGGCGGGGTCGACGGTGGTGGCGCGGAGCTCGGCGACGAGGGCGGCGACGGCGAGGGGACGGCGGGGGCGGCCCGGGACGTCCTTGGGCTCGACGCCGAGTTCGGCGAGGAAGCGGGAGGGCTGGTCGCCGTCCTCGGCGGGGGCCTTCACGGCGGTGACGACGAGGCGGTCGCGGGCGCGGGTGGCCGCGACGTAGAAGAGGCGGCGTTCCTCGGCGAGGAGGGCGCCCGGGGTGAGGGGTTCGGCGAGGCCGTCGCGGCCGATCCGGTCGGCTTCGAGGAGCGAGCCGCGGCGGCGCAGGTCGGGCCAGAGGCCCTCCTGGACACCGGGGACGACGACCAGGCTCCATTCCAGGCCCTTGGAGCGGTGGGCGGTCATGAGCCGGACGGCGTCGGGACGGGCCTGGCGCTTGGAGAGGGTGTCGGCGGCGATGTCCTGGGCGTCGAGCTCTTCGAGGAAGTTGAGCGCGCCGCGCCCGCCGACCCGGTCCTCGGCCCGGGCGGCGGTCTCGAACAGCGCGCAGACGGCGTCGAGGTCGCGGTCGGCGTTGCGCCCGGCGGCGCCGCCGCGCAGCGCGGCCCGCTCCAGGCGGCCGGGCCAGGGCGTGCCGTTCCACAGGAGCCAGAGGGCGTCCTCGGCGGTGCCGCCGGCCGCGAGGCGGGCACGGGCCTGCCGCAGGAGGTCGCCGAGGCGCTTCGCGCCGCGCGCGTAGGACTGGTCGTGGGCGACGAGCCGCTCCGGCTCGGCGAGGGCGCGGGTGAGCAGCACGTCGGAGGGCGGCGGCACCTTGTTCCCCCCGGCCCGCTCCTCGTCCCGCAGGGCCCGGCCGAGCCGTCGGAGGTCGGCGGGGTCCATCCCGGCGAGCGGCGAGGCGAGCAGGGCGAGCGCGGTCTCGGTGTCCAGCCAGCCCGACGGGACGGTGCCCTGGTCCATGTCGGTGTCGGGCTCGGTGCCCTGGGCGGCCTGGGCCGGGTCGGGCTCGGTGCCCCGGGCATCCTGGGCCAGGTCGCTGTCGGGCTCGGTGCCCCGGGCATCCTGGGCCAGGTCGCTGTCGGGCTCGGTGCCCCGGGCATCCTGGGCCGGGTCGCTGTCGGCGCTCTGGGTCGTGTCGGTGTCGGTGCCCCGAGTCGTGTCGCTGTCGGTGCCCCCGTCCGCCCCGGCACCGGTCCCGCCGGCCGTCCCGGCGTCGGCGCCCCCTACGGGGCCGGACCGGTCACCCGATCCGGTCGCACCGGCCCCCGGCCGCCCAGCCGGGTCGGCCTCGCCGTCCTCCGGCCGCTCGGCCGGGAGGGACGCGTCGGCCACGGACTGCCCGGCATGAGCGGCCTCGTCGGCCCTCGGCCGCTCGGCCAGGGAGGACCCGTCGGCCCCCGGCCGCCCAGCCGGTCCGCCATCCTCGGCTCCCGCCCCCTCACCTCGCGACACCGATTCGGTCCCCGTCCCCGTCGCCGCCGCGCGCAGAGCGAGCAGCAGGGGCGCCACGGCCGGTTCATGGCGGAGGGGGGTGTCCGCGCTGTCGGTCTCCAGGGGGACGCCCGCCGAGGTGAGGGCGCGGCGCAGGACCGGTATCGGGGTGCTCGCCCGGACGAGGACGGCCATGGCGTGCCACGGGACGCCGTCTTCCAGATGGGCGCGGCGCAGCAGGTCGGCGATGTTGTCGAGTTCGGTGGAGGCGGTCGGGTACGTGTACGTCTCCACGCGCCCCCCGCCCCGCACCGCCGTGAGGTCGCGGTGGGCGCGCGCCTTGTCGGCGGGGAGCCGCGGCAGGGGCATGCGCTGGGTGAGGAGACGGGTCGCCGCGAGCAGCCGCTCGCCCGACCGGCGAGAGGTCGTCAGCACCCGCACGTCCGCGGGCCGGCCGTCCGGGCCGCGGAAGGTGTCGGGGAAGTCCAGGATGCCGTTGACGTCGGCGCCCCGGAACGCGTAGATCGACTGGTCGGGGTCGCCGAAGGCCACCACCGTGCGCCCGCCCGTCGCCCGGCCCGCGCCCCTCGCGGACGCCGCCGCGCGGGACGCCCCCGCCGTCCCGCCCGCCAGCGCGGCGAGCAGCCGCACCTGGGCCGGATCGGTGTCCTGGTACTCGTCCACGAAGACGGCGTCGTACTCGGGCAGGGTCACGCTCTCGGACAGCAGGACGGCCCGGTGCACCAGCTCCGTGTAGTCGAGGACCCCCTGGAGGTCCAGGACGTCCAGGTACTCCGCGAGGAAGCCGGCCGCCGCCTTCCAGTCCGGGCGCCCCACCCGCTGGGCGAACTCCGCCAGCGCCCCCGGCGACAGGCCGAGCTCCCGGGAGCGCGCGAGCACGGCCCGGACCTCGTCGGCGAAGCCTCGGGTGGTCAGGCAGGCCCGTAGCTCGTCGGGCCACCGGACCCGGCCCAGGCCCGCCTTCTCCAGGTCGATCTGGCCCGCGAGCAGCTCCCGCACGGCGAGGTCCTGCTCGGGTCCCGACAGCAGCCGCAGCGGCTCCGCGAACAGGTCGGCGTCCTGGTGGGCGCGGATCAGGGCGTAGCAGTACGAGTGGAAGGTCGTCGCCTGCGGCGGCCGGGCGCCCCCGAGCCGCACCGCCATGCGGTCGCGCAGTTCGACGGCGGCCTTGCGGCTGAAGGTGAGGACGAGGATCCGTTCCGGGTCCGCGCCCTTCTCCATCCGGGCCGCTACCGCCTCCACCAGCGTCGTCGTCTTCCCCGTGCCGGGTCCGGCGAGGACGAGAAGCGGTCCACCCGCGTGGTCAACCACTTCGCGCTGGGCTGCGTCCAGGAGAGGGGGATCCACCGGGGCCGGCGCGGTACGCACCAGCCGGTACGCGCCGGTGGCCCGTCGCGTACGTCGGGTGGTGGAGGAGGTACTCACGTGGATCGCCGGTCCTGGTGGATGGTGTGCTGGTGCTGAAGGCATGTCCGTACGGAAGACCGTCCGGGGGCCTCTTCGGGACGAACGACGACGTTACGGGAAACGAACGGCGTCCGAGTCGTCATCCGTACGGCGCCGCCGCGCCCCGCGCCGTCCTGCCTTGGCGGAAGCTGTCACGTGTGAGTTCCGCCATCCCATCGCGCCCGCCGCATGTCGAGCTTCGGCAGGTGCCCCTCGGCGGCGCGCCCCGCTTCGCGCAAGGGCGTCCCCTCGGCGCGGTAGTGGCCGAGGGCGCGCAGCTCGTGTCCCGGCAGCAGCGCGCCGTCGGCGCGCACCACGCGCCACCACGGCACCGCGCCGCCGTACAGGGCCATCACGCGGCCGACTTGGCGCGGCCCGCCCTCGTCCAGCCATTCGGCCACGTCGCCGTAGGTCATCACCCGGCCCGGCGGGATCAGCTCGGCGACCTCCAGCACCCGTTCCGCGTACGCGGGAAGTTCCTGAGGTTCCTCGGCGCTCATCCGCACCATCCTGCCTCACCCCACCGACAACACCCTGATGCCTCCGTCGGGCCCCGCTTCATGCCACCATCGTGCGGGCGGTGACGGGTGATACGAGACCAAGCGCGACAAGAACACCGAGACCAGCACGCGGCGCGAGCGGCACAAGCAGAGACGGACATGGTGATGGGGCACGATGCTCAGCCTCCGGAGGAGGAGGCTCACCCCGACATGCCCGGCGCACCCCCTCGCCCGGCCTCCCCCGGCGCCCGCGTACCCGAGTCCGACGCCGTACCCGAGCCCGAGCTCAGTGAGCGGGTCTCCGGTGACGAGCCGCTGCTCGCCGCCCGTGTGCACCGGCCCTCCGACCTCATGCGGCTCCTCGTCGGCGTCCTCGCGATCGCCCTCGTCGTCGCCATCGCCGCCTTCGCCCACGGCACCACCTCGGGTCTGGAGCAGGACATCAACAAGGGCGCGGGCGGCGCGCCCGACGTCTTCGTCAAGATCGCCGGACTGGTCTCCAGCATCGCCGTCCTGCTCGTGCCCGTCGCCTTCGCCATCGAGCGGCTGATCAAACGCGACGGACTGCGGATCGCCGACGGCGTCCTCGCCGCCGTGCTCGCCCACGGTGTCACCCTCGCCACCGACCTCTGGGTCGCCAAGGCGGCGCCCGGCACCATCCAGGACGCGCTGACCCAGCCGCAGTCCGGCGGCGGGCTCACGGACCCCGTGCACAACTACCTCGCGCCGGTCATCGCGTACATGACCGCCGTCGGCATGGCCCGCAGACCGCGTTGGCGGGTGGTGCTGTGGATGGTGCTGCTGCTCGACGCGTTCACGATGCTGGTGGCCGGGTACACCACCGCCTTCTCGATCATCCTGACCGTCCTCATCGGCTGGACCGTGGCGTACGGGACGCTGTACGCGGTCGGCTCCCCCAACGTCCGCCCCACCGGCCAGACACTCCTCGCCGGCCTGCGCAGGGTCGGCTTCCGTCCGGTCACCGCGATGCGCGCGGAAGGGGTGCCCGACGCCTCGGACAGCGGCGACCGCGGCCGCCGCTACATCGTGACGCTGGAGGAGGGGCCACCGCTCGACGTCACGGTCGTCGACCGCGAGCAGCAGGCGCACGGCTTCTTCTACCGCGCGTGGCGGCGGATCACCCTGCGCGCGATCACCACCCGCCGCTCGATCGTGTCGCTGCGCCAGGCGCTGGAGCAGGAGGCCCTCCTGGCGTACGCGGCGATCGCCGCCGGGGCCAACGCGCCGAAGCTGATCGCCACCTCCGAGCTCGGCCCGGACGCCGTGATGCTCGTCTACGAGCACCTGGGCGGGCGGACCCTGGACTCGCTGGACGACGAGGAGATCACCGACGAGCTGGTGCGCAGCGCCTGGCGGCAGGTGCGGGCGCTCCAGTCGCGCCGGATCGCGCACCGCAGGCTCGCGGGGGACGCGATTCTGGTGGATCGTTCCGGCAACGTCATCCTGACCGATCTGCGGGGCGGCGAGATCGCCGCGGGCGACCTGGTCCTGCGGATGGACATCGCCCAGCTGCTCACCACCCTCGGCCTGCGGGTCGGCGCCGAGCGGACGGTCGCCGCGGCCGTGGCGATCCTCGGCCCCGACGCCATCGCCGACTGCCTCCCCCTCCTCCAGCCGATCGCGCTGAGCCGCTCCACGCGCGCGACGCTCAGAAGACTGGCCAGGGAACGTTCGAAGCGGGAGCGCGAGGCCGTCCTCGAAGCCTCGGAGGCGGCGAAGCGGGCCCGCGTGGAGGCGGCCTCCGGCGAGGGGGACGCCCGCGTCGACCGCAAGTCGGACCGGCGGATCGAGAAGGCGGAGAAGCAGGCCGAGAAGCGCGCGCTCGACGAGGCGCTCGACGAGGCCCGCGAGGAGGACCTGCTCGCGCAGATCCGTCAGCAGGTACTGCTGATCCGGCCCCAGGCGCCCGTGGAGCCGGTCCGTCTGGAGCGGATCAAGCCGCGCACCCTGGTGAGCCTGATCGCCGGCGCCGTCGCCGCGTACTTCCTGCTGTCGCAGATCGCCAGGACCCCGCTGTCGACCATCAGCCAGGCCGACTGGCGCTGGGTGGCGGCGGCGGTGCTGTTCTCGGCGCTGAGCTATGTGGCGGCGGCGATGAGCCTGCTCGGCTTCGTGCCGGAGCGGGTGGGGTTCTGGCGGACGGTCGTCGCGCAGGTCGCCGGTTCGTTCGTGAAGATCGTCGCCCCGGCGGCGGTCGGCGGCGTGGCGCTGAACACCCGGTTCCTCCAGCGCTCGGGGGTGCGGCCGGGGCTCGCGGTGGCGAGCGTCGGCGCGTCGCAGCTGTTCGGCCTCGGAGCGCACATCCTGCTGCTGCTCGCCTTCGGCTATCTGACCGGTACGGAGAAGTCGCAGTCCTTCTCCCCGTCGAGGACGGTCATCGCCGGTCTGCTCACGGTGGCGGTGCTGGTCCTGGTGGTCACCGCGATCCCGTTCATGCGCAAGTTCGTGTCGACGCGGCTGCGGTCGCTGTTCGCGGGCGTGGTGCCGCGCATGCTCGACGTGCTGCAGCGACCGATGAAGCTGGCCACCGGCATCGGCGGCATGCTGCTGCTGACCGGATTCTTCGTGCTCTGCCTGGACGCCTCGATCCGCGCCTTCGGCCACGACAGCCAGGGGCTCAGTTACGCGAGCGTGGCGGTCGTCTTCCTCGCGGGCAACGCCCTCGGCTCGGCGGCGCCGACGCCGGGCGGTGTCGGCGCGGTCGAGGGCGCGCTGACATTCGGCCTGGTGGCGGTCGGCCTGCCCCTGGAGGTCGCGACCCCGGCGGTGCTGCTCTACCGGCTGCTGACGCTGTGGCTGCCCGTCCTGCCCGGGTGGCTCTGCTTCAACTGGCTGACGAAGCGGGGCGCGCTCTGAGGCGTGGCGGGACGGGCCCGGTCCACACCTGACGAAGCGGGGCACGCCACGGGCCGCCGTTGCGCCACCCGCGTGGCCCACCCACCCGCGCGGGGCGGGCCCGCACAGCCCACGATGGCTCTATGCCGATCTCCGCCGCGCAGCGCGCCGCCCTGTTCGCCCTGTCAGCCGTGCTGCTCGCCGCCGGGTGCTCGGCCGACGGGGACACGGCGGCCGAGCCGGCGAAGCCGACCGGTTCCGCGGCGCTCGCCGCGCTCGCCTCGCAGGAGCTGGAGTGGTCCCCCTGCCCGCCGCCCTCCGCGGCCCAGGGCGGCGGCCCCTCGCCCTCGCCGCTGCCGGGGGGCGCCACCTGGGAGTGCGCGTTCATGAAAGCGCCCCGCGACTACGCCGATCCCGACGGCGAGACCGTCGAGCTGGCCCTGATCCGCGCCCGGGCCGTGGACCGGAACAACCGCATCGGCTCCCTCGTCTTCAACTTCGGCGGCCCCGGCGGCTCCGGCGTCACCGGCCTGCCGTCCTTCGCCGCGGACTACGAGAAGCTCCGCACCCGCTACGACCTGGTCTCCTTCGACCCCCGCGGGGTCGGCCGCAGCGAGGGCGTCGAATGCGAGGGCGACAAGGAGCTGGACGCGTACTACGCCCTGGACTTCACCCCGGACGACGCGGCGGAGGAACGCACCCTGTCGGAGGCGCAGAAGAAGTACGCGAGCGGCTGCGAGACCGAGTCCGGGGCCATGCTCCCCCACGTCGGGACGGAGAACGCGGCCCGCGACATGGACCTGATGCGCCAGGTCCTCGGCGACGACAAGCTCAACTACTTCGGCATCTCCTACGGCACGGAACTCGGCGGCGTGTACGCCCACCTGTTCCCGAAGAACGTGGGCCGCACCCTGTTCGACGCGGTCGTCGACCCGTCCTCCGGCACCGAGGAGGGCGCCCTCGGCCAGGCCAAGGGCTTCCAGCTCGCCCTCGACAACTTCGCCAAGGACTGTGTGGCGCGCGGCGACGAGTGCGCCCTGCCCGGCTCGACGGTGGCCGAGATCGAGTCGTTCATCACCGGGCTGCTCGCCGAGCTCGACAAGAAGCCGATCGCGGGCATCGGGGACCGCAAGCTCACCCAGACCCAGGCCACCAACGGCATCGCGCAGGCCCTGTACTCCAAGGAGTTCTGGCAGTACCTGGAGCAGGGTCTCGAAGCGGCCGACGGCGGCGACGGCGGGCTGCTGCTCGCGCTCTCCGACTCCATGAACGGCCGCGACGAGAACGGCCACTACAGCAACATCCAGGCGGCGAACGCGGCCATCAACTGCCGCGACTTCAAGGAGCGCTACACGCTCGGGCAGGCCAAGGAGCGGCTCCCCGAGTTCCGGGAGGCCTCGGCCGTCTTCGGCGACTTCATGGGCTGGGCCCTGGCAAGCTGCTCGCAGTGGCCGGTGCCCGGCACCTGGGAGCACCCGGACGTCTCCGCGCCCGGCTCCGCCCCGATCCTGGTCCTCGGCACGACCGGCGACCCGGCGACCCCGTACGAGGGCACCCGGGCGATGGTGGACGCGCTGGGCAAGGGCGTCGGCGTGGAGGTGACGTACGAGGGCGAGGGCCACGGCGCCTACAACAGCGGCAACAAGTGCGTCCAGAACACGGTCAACGGCTACTTCCTGGAGGGCAAGGTCCCCGCCTCGGGGACGGTCTGCAAGTAGCCGCTCGGCGGGCCGCCGGACGCCGTGAGCCGGGCGAGACGGGACGGACACGACCTAGGATGGCGTTTTCCGGTCCGGGTCACGGGGGTTCGCTTGTCCACACCACGTCTGCCGATACGGGTGCGGGTGACCGCCCTGGCCGTCACCGGGCTGCTGGCGGCCGGCTGCACGAGCGCCGGGACCGCCCCGGACGCCTCCCGTACGACGCCCCCTCCCCCGTCCGACGCCAAGCCGTCGGCATCCGAACGTCCCGGGCTTCCCGCCGAGCTCACCGGGCAGCGGCCGCGGTGGAAGCGCTGCGAGGCGCCGGAGGGCGGCGAGCGGCCCGGGGCCGACTGGCGCTGTGCGACGGTCACGGTCCCCCTCGACCACGCCCGGCCCACCGGGGAGACCATCCCCATCGCGCTGATCCGCAAGGAGGCCCGCGACAAGAAGGGACGGATCGGTTCGCTGCTCTTCAACTTCGGCGGCCCGGGCGCCTCCGGCGTCGACATCCTGCCCCGCGCGGCCGCCGAGTACGGCAACCTCAACCGCCGGTACGACCTGGTCGGCTTCGACCCCCGGGGCGTCCACCGGAGCGCGGGGGTGGTCTGCCGGGACGACAAGGAGCAGGCGGCCGCCGAGGTGACGGTCGACCTCACTCCGGACACGGCCGCCGAGGAGACCGCCTTCCTCCGGGACGCCACCGACTTCGGGGCCGGCTGCGCCCGCCGCTCCGGCAAGGTCATCCCGCACACCACGACGTCCGAGACGGCGCGGGACCTGGACCTGATACGCCACGTCCTGGGCGACGCCGACCTGAACTACTTCGGCATCTCCTACGGAACCCAGCTCGGCGGCGCCTACGCCCATCTGTTCCCGGCGAACGTCGGCCGCACGGTCCTCGACGCGGTCGTCGACCCCACCGCCGACGGCACGGGCCACGCCCGTAACCAGACCGTCGGCTTCCAGCGGGCCCTGGACAACTACCTGAAGAGCACCGGCCAGGACCCGAAGGCCGGTACGGCGCGGATCGCCGCGCTCCTCCAGCGGCTCGACCGGCAGCCGCTGCGGGTCGGCGAACGCAAGCTGACGCAGGGCCTCGCGACCATCGGCATCGCGGTCACGCTCTACTCGCAGGGCAACTGGCCCATGCTGACCTCGGCCCTGAAGGCGGCGGAGAACGGCTCCGGCGGCGAACTGCTGCGCCTCGCCGACTTCTACAACGACCGCGACGCGTCCGGGCACTACTCCACCCAGTCGCACTCCCAGCGGGCGATCTCCTGCGCCGACTCCAGCGAACGTCCGACGCCCGCCCAGGCGCGGGCCCTGCTGCCCGCGTTCCGCGGGCTCTCCCCCGTCTTCGGCGAGTTCCTGGCGTGGGACACGGCCGGCTGGTGCGCGAACTGGCCCGTGCCGGGCGAGCGGGCCGACCAGGACGTGAGCGCGCCGGGCGCGGGCCCGATCCTCGTCGTGGGCACGACCGGCGACCCCGCTACCCCGTACGAGGGCGCGGAGCGGATGGCGAAGGAGCTGGGAGAGGGCGTCGGCATCCTCGTCACCAACAAGGGCGAGGGCCACGGCGCGTACGGCTCGGCGTCCTGCGCGACGCGGACGATCGACGCGTACCTGCTGGACGGCAAGGTCCCGGCGTACGGGAAGACCTGCGGATAGCGGACAGCGGGCCGGACACACGGAAGGGCCCGGACCCGATCCCGGGTCCGGGCCCTTGCGTCATGCGGAGGAGCCGAGGGGGCGAGCGGTCAGTAGACCGGCTTCTCGGGCTCGATCTGGTGGACCCAGCCGATCACGCCGCCGCCGACGTGCACCGCGTCCGCGAAGCCCGCGGACTTCAGCACGGCGAGGACTTCCGCACTGCGGACACCCGTCTTGCAGTGCAGGACGATCCGCTTGTCCTGCGGCAGGTCCTGGAGGGCGTTGCCCATCAGGAACTCGTTCTTCGGGATCAGGCGTGCCCCGGGGATCGAGACGATCTCGTACTCGTTGACCTCCCGGACATCGATGATGTCGATGTCCTCGCCCTCGTCGATCCACTCCTTGAGCTGCTTGGGAGTGATCGTCGAGCCGAGCGCCGCCTCCTGGGCCTCCTCGGACACGACGCCGCAGAAGGCCTCGTAGTCGATGAGCTCGGTGACGGTCGGGTTCTCACCGCAGACGGCGCAGTCCGGGTCCTTGCGGACCTTGACCTGGCGGTACTGCATCTCCAGCGCGTCGTAGATCATCAGCCGGCCGACCAGCGGGTCGCCGACACCGGCGAGGACCTTGATCGCCTCGGTGACCTGGATGGAGCCGATGGACGCGCAGAGCACGCCCAGGACGCCGCCCTCGGCGCAGGAGGGGACCATGCCCGGCGGCGGGGGCTCCGGGTAGAGGCAGCGGTAGCAGGGGCCGTACTCGGACCAGAAGACGGAGGCTTGGCCGTCGAAGCGGTAGATCGAGCCCCAGACGTACGGCTTGTTCAGCAGCACGCACGCGTCGTTGACGAGGTAGCGCGTGGCGAAGTTGTCGGTGCCGTCGACGATCAGGTCGTACTGGCCGAAGATCTCCATGACGTTGTCGGCCTCGAGCCGCTCTTCGTGGAGGATCACGTTCACGTACGGGTTGATGCCGAGGACCGAGTCCTTCGCGGACTGGGCCTTGGACCGGCCGATGTCCGCCTGGCTGTGGATGATCTGACGCTGCAGGTTCGACTCGTCGACCTCGTCGAACTCCACGATGCCGAGCGTGCCCACGCCCGCCGCGGCGAGGTACATCAGGGCCGGCGAACCCAGGCCGCCGGCGCCGACACACAGCACCTTGGCGTTCTTCAGACGCTTCTGCCCGTCCATCCCGACATCCGGGATGATCAGGTGGCGGGAGTACCTGCGGACCTCGTCTACGGTGAGCTCGGCAGCCGGCTCGACCAGGGGTGGCAGCGACACGGGGGCTCCGTTGGTCGGTATGTCAGTACGGTTGTTCTCCCCGTAACACTGCCACGCCCCTTCTCATTCCGAGACACCCGGTCCAATGCGCGAGACGATTTCGTCCCAGTAGCCGGGCAGGGTTTGGAATGGGTCGCTTTGTCCGGCCTGGTCCCCGCGGTCCGTGAAGAAGATCGTCCCCGCGCCCTGCCAGCGGGCGATCCGCATCGCCTCGTCGAGATGGCTGCGCGGCACCCCGTGGACGAGGTGCACGAACTTCTCCGGCGGGTACTCCGCGGTCCACTCGGCCACCTGCGACCAGCGGTAGTCCGTCCACGGCCCCGAGAAGGTGACCAGCTGGTCGGCCGTCTCGGCGTAGCCGGGGTACGGGTGGGTGCCGTGGGCCAGGACGAGGTGGGCCTCGCCGTCGAGCACCGCCTCCAGGGTGGCGGTGAGGCGCCGGACCTCCGGCAGGTCCACCCGGTCGGTCGGGCAGCGGTCCAGATAGAAGCCGTCGACCCGGTACCAGTCCAGGAACCGGTGGGCGTCCGAGACGATCTCGCCGAAGGCGCGGGAGCCGTGGCACAGGTCCAGGTGTCCGAGGACCCTGACACCCGCGTTGCGGAGCTTGCCCGCCGCCTCCAGGCAGTGCGGGTCGGGGCGGGCGCCGGGGCCTTCGGCGACGTTGAGGACGGCCCAGTGCAGGGGGGTGCCGGGGCGGGTCAGCTCGGCCCACTCGACGGGGGCGAGCAGCGGGTGGGCGTAGCCGGGGACGCCGAAGCCCATCTCCTGGACGGCCTCCGCGCTCGTGGTCAGATGCGGCATGCCGCCTCCATCCAGATGTCGGCGAGGGACTCCTCGAGGTTGATCCTCGGCCGCCAGCCGAGCCGGTCGCGCGCGGTGCGGACGTCCGCCTGCTGCCAGCTGCCGCAGCCGTCGGGGTACGGGTAGGGCGCGGCGGCCAGCTGTTCGGCGATGGTCTCGGTGCGCGGGGCGCCGATGACCGGCCGCTGGGGCGGGCCGTCCAGCTCGTGCAGGGTCCCGGCGTATCCGGCGACCCGGGCGAGGACGGCGGCGGCGTCACGGAGCTTGACCGCGCGTCCGGTGCCGATGTTGACGACGCCCTGGGCGGCGGAGAGCGAGGCCGCGTGGACGGCGCGGGCGACGTCCCGCACGTCGACGAAGTCGCGCTGCACGCCGAGGCCGCTGAGCTTCAGCTCGCCGTCGCCGGCCTGCATGGCACGGCGCATGGCCTCGGCGAGGCGGCCGAGCGGGGAGCCGGCGGGGGTGCCCGGTCCGACCGGGGAGAACACCCGCAGCACGACCGCGTCGAGTCCGGAGCCGAGGACGAGTTCGGTGGCGGCGAGCTTGGAGACGCCGTACGGGCCTCCGGGGCGGGGCACGGCGTCCTCGGCCGTGGAGGAGCCGGGCTGGGAGGGCCCGTATTCGGAGGCGCAGCCGACCTGGACCAGGCGGGCGCCGCAGCCGCTGCGGCGCAGGGCCTCGCAGACGGTGGCGACGGCGACGGTGTTGTGCCGGGTCAGGTCGCGGGCGCCGCCGCGGGTGGCGCCGGCGCAATTGACGACGACGCCCGGGTGGACGGCGTCCAGGAACCGGGTCAGCGCGCCGGGGCTGCCGCCGGCGAGGTCGAACCGTACGTCGGCGTCGTCGCCGCGTCCGAG
This sequence comes from Streptomyces sp. NPDC036822, assembly GCF_055609145.1. Classification (NCBI taxonomy): domain Bacteria; kingdom Bacillati; phylum Actinomycetota; class Actinomycetes; order Kitasatosporales; family Streptomycetaceae; genus Streptomyces; species Streptomyces sp. NPDC036822. The sequence goes on along the minus strand of NZ_JBVJPY010000002.1, from coordinate 50,531 downwards.
CGCGGTGAGGTGGACCGCCGGGTCGGCGAGCAGCCGGTCGGCGACGAAGCGGCCGATGAATCCGTTGGCTCCGAGCAGCAGCACCCTCATCGTGCGGCCCCTTCTCGCCGACCGGCCGTTGCGGGGTGTAGGGAGGTCATGTCTCTTTCGTCTCCTTGGAATGGGTAGTGCGCGGGGGACGCGCCCGCGGCGTCGGCTCCGCGGGTGCGTCGGGGTTCAGGGGATGTCATGGCGACGAGGCCGGATCGGCGGGCGGGATCCGGTGTCCGGGGTCCTTGGATCGCGGGGCGCGGGAGGGACGCGACGTGGAGGGTCGGCCACCGACGGGAATCCGGCGAGGTGCGGCACCAGGGCACGCGAGCCCGGCCTGATCGGCATGACACCCCCTAGGGGTTGGCGTGGGCCGAGGCCCGGGAGAGGGCGACGGTGGCGTGGGCCAGGAGGCCGACGGCCGCGGCGCCGCAGACGAGGGTGGGAAGGGCGCCGGGGCCCCAGGTGTCGACGAGGGTGCGGACGGGCGCCGCGAGGACGTCGCAGCCGGGGATCCTGGCGGCGAGGACGGACGCGAGGGCGAGGGCTTCGGCGGCGCAGGCGGCGGCGAGGCCGTTGGCCGCGGTGTCGGCGGAGCCGTGGACGGTGAGAAGCCGGGCGAGCAGGAGCAGGGCGCCGAGGGCGAGGGCGCCGGGCGCGAAGCCGGTCAGGCCCAGCAGGGCCGCGAGGGCGGTCGTGTGGAGCACGACGGCGAGGAGGAGCAGGGGGCGGGTGCCGGCGGCGAAGTCCTCCAGGCCTCGGCTGGCGACGAGCCTGCGGCGGGCCCGCGCGGAGAAGAGGTGGGCGCACCAGGCGGCGGGGACGACGGCGAGGGCGAGGGCGAGGACGGGCCCGGGGGTGACGGCCCAGCCTCCTTCGGGGCCGCCGGTCAGCGTCTCGCGGAGGAGTCCGTCCCCGCCGAGCGCGTACGCGAGGAGCCAGAGGGTCCAGACGCGGGCGGCGGGGGCGGTGCGGCCGGCGGCGCGCAGGGGGCCGCGCCGGACGGCGACGAAGAGCGCGAGGGCCAGGCCGAGGGCGCCGGCGGCGCCGACGGCGAGGCGCCCGGACCCTTCGGTGAGCGCGAGTCCGCCGGCGGCGAGGGCGGCGACGGTTCCGGGCAGGAAGGCCCGGAGCGTCCACCCCACCCACCCGGGGCGCGCCCCCGGCTCGGGCTCGGGGCGCACAGGCGCCCGGTCACCGCGCGGCACTCGGGCGTACAGCTCCTCGGCGAGCGAGAACACGTCCCGGTGCCGGAACCGCGCGGCGGTCCGGTCGGTGACCCCGTGCGCCTCGAGCCCGGCGGCGATCTCCAACGGATCGACGGCCCGCTCGCACAGCTCCCGATGCCGGTGCATGAGCACCTTGACGGGATCGACGGGCCCCCGCCGGGCCCCGGGCGCGCCTCCGCCCACCGCCTCCGGCTGCGGGAGCGAGGCGGCGCTCGGGCCGGACCCCTCGGCGGCGGACCCCGACCGGGCCGCGAGACCACCGGCCGGAACCTCTGCCGCCTGCCCGCCGCCACGGCCGGACTCCTGCCGGAGCACCGGACCACCGGCCGGAAGGCCCGCCAGGCCGGAACCCGGGCCTTCCGCCGCCGGGCCCGGGGCCGGGGCGTCCTGCGTCGGCACGTGGGTGGGATCCGTCGTGGACGCCGGGTTCACCGGGGCGTCGGATGACGGCCGTGGCCGGTGGTCGTCGTGAGTACCGGTCTCCGGCGGCAGGGTGGCGCCGGTGTCGGGCTCCGGTCGGCGGGCGAGGTCGATGACGCCTTCGGGGCGGGTGGGGGCCCCGTCACCGGCCGCCGCCCAGGGCCCGCGGCCCGGAAGGGTGTCGGCCTCGGAGGCGGAGTCGGTGCCGACGGAACGGGGCTCCGCCCCGAACCCGCGGGTGGGCACCGTGTCGGCCTCGGACCAGGAGTCCGGCACGGTGCCGGACTCCGGCCAGGGTGTGAAGGCCGGGCCGGTGGGCGCGAGGGCCTCCGGCCACGGGGCGGCGGTGGTCTCGGCGCGGGTCGCGTCCGCGGGGGCGGCGGTGGGCGACGGCAAGAGGGTCGCGTCCGCGGAGGCGGCGGTGGGTGACGGGACGAGGGTCGCGAGGGCCTGCGTCTCCAGGAGTGCCTCGGAGTGGGAGTCCCACGGGCCGGGGCTCGTGGGGGCGGCGGGGCCACGCATGGGGGTGCCTCCTTCAGGCATCGGGGTCTCCCGCACCGGCGGTCGCGCTCACCGGCTGGTCCGCCCAGGCGCCGGGGACGTACGCCTCGGCCGGGTGGGCGAAGGGGACGCCCTCGGCGGCCCGGCGGCGCACCGGCGAGTGGGAGAGGAGTTCCAGGTACATGCCGCGGAACGCCGTGAGGTTCTGCTCGACCGTGAAGAGTTCGAGCGCGCGGGCGCGCGCCGCCGCGCCCAGGCGGTAACGGCGCTCGGGGTCGCGCAGCAGCGCCAGGCAGGCGTCGGCGAGCGCCCGCGGGTTGCGCGGGGGCACGACGAGCCCCGTGCCGCCGATCACCTCGACGACCGCGCCGACATCCGTCGAGACCGTCGCCCGGGCGCAGAACATCGCCTCGACCAGGCTGATCGGGAAGCCCTCGATGACGCTGGAGAGCACCACGACCGCGCCCGCGCCGTACGCCTCGGCGAGCGTCGGCGCCTCGGGGCCGCCGATCTCCTCGAAGGTGACCGGGTTCTCGCCGACGGCGTGCGCGCCGGCGGCCTCGTCCGGGAAGAGCTGGGCCGCGAGCGCCCGGCAGTGCGCGAGGTACGCCTCCGCGCCCGGCTCGCGCACCGGCGCGGCGATGATCCGCAGCCGTACGTCGGGCTGCGCCGCGCGCACCTCGGCGAAGGCGTGCAGCAGGGCGATCAGGTCCTTGGCCGGTTCGACCCGGCCGACCCAGACGAGCGTGGCCGGGTCGCCGCTCTCCTCGTCCTCGCCGATCTCGGCGAATCGGCCGGGGTCCATGCCGGGGTAGACCGTGCGCAGCTTGGCCCGGTCGGCACCGCACCTCTCCTGCCAGCGCCGGGCGTGGGTGTTGCCGGGGGTGAGGAGCGCGGCCTCGCGGTAGACCTCCGCGGCCAGTCGGCCGTGGAAGGCGGCGAGGAGGGCCCGGACCGGTGCGGAGACGGGCGCGTCGAGGGCCGTGAGGTAGTGCGCGCGGAGGTGGACGCCGTACTCGGTGACCAGCAGCGGAGTGCCGAAGAAGCGTTTGGCCAACAGGCCGGGGAGCGCCGCCGATCCGCCCGACGCGGCGTGGCACAGGTCGACCGCGCCGAGAGCGTCCTCGGTGTACCAGTCGAGCGAGAGCGGGCGCAGGGCGCGTTCCAACTGGTCCACGAAGGCGAGGTAGTCGGGGACGGTGGCGCCGGCCAGGCTCCGGCGTGCGCCGGGGGCGCGACAGGCGGACTCCAGCGTGCGGACGGCGAGTTCGGAGCGGAGGGCGGCGTAGAGCCCTCCGCGTTCGCGGGCCAGTTCGGCGAGGCCGTAGAGCCCCTCGGTGAAGGAGTGTCCCGCCGCTCCGCGCCGGTCCCCCGCCTCGTCCCCGCCCGCCTCGTCGGGCGCCTCCGCGTCGCCGTCCGCGCAGATGCCGGTGGCGAGCGCGCGGAAGTGGCCGGCGAAGGCGCGCCGGTCGCGGCGCCCGTAGGTGTGGCCGTCGTCCTCGGGTGCCCACAGGGGCGCCGTGCGGACGCTGCGGACCCGCTCGGGCAGGTCGACCCAGCCGCCGTCCTCCTGGTGGGCGCTGCGGCTGAGGGCGTAGACGTCGAACTCGTGCGGGGCGAGCCCGCGCACGAGCCGGTCGCACCAGAGCCGCGACTCACCCGTGGCGTACGGGTAGCCACCCTCGGTGAGCAGTCCGATCCGCATGGGGCACACCCCGATCTCCCTCGGTCGCCGTCGCCTTCGGTACGGCGACGCGCAGCGGGAAGAACGTAAGCGGATAAGCCGGTAGCGCGATGGACGGTTGTCCGTCGCGCCACTGGAAGGGGTGAATGCACGTAACTTTCACACCCGGGTCGCGTTCTGTGGCGCTAAGACGTGATTCGGTTACCCAGCGTGAGGCTTCGGCCGGTCCTGAGGGCCGTCCGGGCTTCGCCTGTCCCGAGCGCCGGGCGGCGGGGCCGGGCGGCGCGGGCGAGGAAAGCCGACCGCGCGGCGTGGGCCGCGCGGCGCCCGCGAGGGGACGCGGGCGAACGGGCTCCCGGCCGTCAACCCGTCGGGTGCACCCAGGGGTTCGGCCGGCATCTGATGCCCTCGACGTCGAGGGACTTGGTCTGCTGCTGCATCACGGGGGCGAGCGCGCCCGGCGTCCGGCAGCTCACGTGGTCGTGCCCGAGACGGTGTCCGACCTCGTGGTTGATGAGCATCTGGCGGTAGGCGAACATCGCCTTGGGGCCGAAGGTCTCCGCCCCCTGCGCCCACCGGAAGGCGTTGATCATCACCCGGGACGTGGAGGCGGAGTCGCAGGAGACGTTGTCGACGGTGGTGTCCAGACCGGACTTGGCGCACCAGGTGCCGGTGGTGCCGGGGCTGGCCAGGGTGATCACGAACTCCGGCTCTCCGCTGGAGATCCGCTCGAAGGTCATCGCGCCCTTGCCGGCCCAGCTCCGCTCGTCGTTGAGGGTGGTCTGCACCGCCCGCGCGAAGAGCTTCGCGTCCAGTCCCAGCCCCTTCTCGACGTCGACCCGGTAGCGCACCTTGCGCCCCTTGCCGGGAGCCGTGTCGAAGCCGGGGACGGCCTCGAAGTCGCCCGAGCCCCGGAGTTTCGGGTCGATGGGGAACTGCCGGGTCATCAGCTGCTCGTACGTCGGCTGCACGACGGGCACGGCGGGTGCGGCGGGCGCGGGCTCCGCCGGGGCGATCCGGTTGTCGGAGCGCGAGGCGGTCCCGTCCTCGACGGCACGGTCGGCGGGCCCCTCGGCCGCGTGGGCGAGGGGTCCGCCGGCCTCGCTCTCGGCGACCTGGCCGGCCACGACGACGGCGAGGACAGTGGTGACGGCGGCCGCGGCGATCCCGGTGAGGGTGCGCCCCTTGCCGCCGTTCTTGGCCGCGCGCGTCTCGGCCTGGTCCTCCGCGGGGTCGTCGGCGGGCTCCCACGCGGGCGTCCCGGCGGGCGCGTCCGCGTCGGTCTCGCGCCGGGGGGCGGGGATGAACGGGGCCTGGGATCCCGGAGGTTGAGGTGCGGTACGGGAAACGCCCTGCCAGTCGCCGTAGCGTTCGGAGGGTGAGGTGCCCTCGACGTGACCGGGGTGCCCTCCCCGTACGGGTGCGTCGGTGTGGGCGGTGTGGGCCGGGGTACCGTGCGCGGGCGTGTCCCAGAGGGCCTGCCCGTACGCCGTCGCCGTCCGGCCGTATCCCTCCCGCCCCTGGGGAGCGGGCCCGCCGTACGAGCCCTGGCCGTTGCCCTCGCGCCGGGCGAACCCGCCCTGGCCGTAGGGGTCCTGACCGTACCCCTCCCGGCCGTAGGTGTCCTGGCCGTATCCGCCCTGACCGGGCGCGTTCTGGCCGTATCCGCCCTGGCCGTGGTCGTTCCGGCCGTAGGCGTCCTCGTCGGGCGAGCGCCGACGGCGACCCGGCCCCTGCCCCTGCCCCTGTTCCTGCCCTTGTCCTTGCCCGGCGGGCTCCCGCCGGGCCGTATCGGCGGCGGGAGCGGGCGCGGGCCCCCTCCGACTATGTCGTCCCACGCCCCGGATCAGCTCCCGCCACTGTCGTCTGTGCCGGCCCGCCCGGCCGGTTCGGCCTTCTCGGCCCGTGCGGCCCGTGTGGCCCGTTCGGCCGGTGCGGCCTCTTCTTCGGCTTGCTCGGTCTGCTCGGTCTGCCGTTCCGCCTCGATCAGCTCCCGGACGGCCTGAGCGACCGCCTCCGGGTACTCCATCATGGCCACGTGCCCGGCGTCCGGAAGAGTCAGGAGCCGTGAGCCGCGGAACGCCGCCGCCGCCCTGCGCGCCATCCGGAACGACACGAGCCGGTCGCGGACACCGTAGACGAGGAGCGTCGGCGCGAGCACCCGCTCCGCCTGGCGCCACAGTCCGTGCTGCCCGCCGAGCGTGTACGCGTCCACGATGCCACGCGAGGACCGGGCCATGACGTCCCAGAAGTACGGAAGTTCCAGGCGCCGTTCCATCTCCTCCACAGCATGCCGGAAGCCCTCGTCGGTGACCCGGCCGGGGTCCGCATAACAGAGCGCCATGACCCCGCGGACGCGCTGCTCCGGGGTCCAGTCCCGGGTCAGCCGGGAGAAGAGGGAGGCGACACCGGGCAGGGCGAGCAGCGCGGTCGGCCAGGCGGTGCGCTGGGCGCGCAGCTCGGGCAGGGCCGGGGAGACCAGGGTCAGGGTGCGCACCAGGTCGGGCCGGACGGCGGCAACGCGGGTGGCGACGGCGCCGCCGAGGGAGTTGCCGACGAGGTGGACCGGGCCGCGGCCCTCCACGTCGAGCAGGCGGATGACGGCGCGCGCGTGGCCGGTGACCGAGTAGTCGGAGTCGTCGGGCGGCGGCGAGTCGCCGAAGCCGGGGAGGTCGACGGCCTGGCCGTCGACGTGGTCGGCGAGCAGCGGCATCAGGGCCGACCAGTTCTGCGACGAGCCGCCGAGACCGTGGACGTAGAGCGCGGGCGGGAGACCGGGCCGGTTGCCCGGCCGGGCGCGCACGGTGAGGGTGAGTCCGGGCAGCACGACCGAGCGCAACTCCTCGCCGTCGGCGACCCGTACGGTGCGGGTCCGCGCCCCGGGCGGGGCGGCGGCGGTCCGGGTCTCCGGAAGCTCGGTCGACGACATGGCCGCAATATTACGAGACGATCACGCCCTGGCGCGTGTGTGGGGCGTCACAGGATCAGGTGCGCCGCCAGACGTGTGCTCCTACGCTCGTAGGAGAGGGTCATCGGGAAGGAACCGCGTGCCGGAGAGGAACCGCATGACTGTCGATCCGAACGAGCCGGACACATTCGCCGAGGAAGAGGCCCCAGTGCTCGACGAGGAAACCCCCGAGGCCGACGCGGCCGAGCAGCACGCTGATCTGCAGCAGCGCGAGGACGAGCCGCACACGCATCTGGAGCAGGAGTCGGCCAACGAGGCGGACGCCTCTGAACAGGCACGCGTCGTCTCTTTGGACGAAGACGACTACCGCTGATTTGTTCGGTTTAATGTTGAATTGCCGACCGTTCCCGGCGTCCGGTCCGTGAAATTCTGCGTCCGCACCGCGCACAGCCGGGTTACCCAAAAGTACGATGGCGGGCGCGACGCCACAGCGCGCATGGATCGATTTTTGGGAGGCGGCGTGACAGCCATCGAGCAGACAGAGGCAGCACGCCCTCGGGGCACGCGCCTGCCGCGCCGAGCCCGACGGAACCAGCTCCTCGGGGCGGCCCAGGAGGTGTTCGTCGCACAGGGCTACCACTCCGCCGCGATGGACGACATCGCCGAACGGGCGGGTGTCAGCAAGCCGGTGCTTTACCAGCACTTCCCCGGAAAGCTGGAGCTCTACCTGGCGCTTCTCGACCAGCACTGCGAGGCGCTCCTCCAGGCCGTGCGCACCGCCCTCGCGTCGACGTCGGACAACAAGCTCCGGGTCGCGGCCACCATGGACGCCTACTTCGCGTACGTGGAGGACGAGGGCGGCGCGTTCCGCCTCGTCTTCGAGTCCGACCTGACCAACGAGCCCGCCGTGCGCGAGCGGGTGGACCGGGTCAGCCTCCAGTGCGCGGAGGCGATCTCCGACGTCATCGCGGAGGACACCGGGCTGTCCAAGGACGAGTCGATGCTGCTGGCCGTGGGCCTCGGCGGCGTCTCCCAGGTCGTGGCGCGCTACTGGCTCTCCAGCGAGTCGGCGATCCCGCGCGACAAGGCGGTGGCGCTGCTCACCTCGCTGGCCTGGCGGGGCATCGCGGGCTTCCCGCTGCACCCCTCGGAGGGGCAGCTGAGCGCCGAGGGCCACTGACCGGTCCCGGCCGGTCCGCGCCGCCGCCCGGCGGCCGGTCCCCCGCACGGCCGGGGTGTTCGCTCCTGGCGTTGAGCGGCTGCGCCGTGCGTGTCCCCTCACCGGGCTAATGTGTGCAGCGTACGGCGCGGGGAACCGCGCAACGCTGACCGTTCGGAGGGACATAGCCGTGGAGGTCAAGATCGGCGTGCAGCACGCACCCCGGGAGATCGTTCTGGAGAGCGGGCAGTCCGCCGAGGAGGTCGAGCGCGCGGTGGCCGACGCGCTGGCCGGCAAGGCGCAGCTGCTCAGCCTCACGGACGAGAAGGGCCGCAGGGTCCTGATCCCGGCCGAGAAGATCGCGTACGTGGAGATCGGCGAGCCGGCGGTGCGCCGGGTGGGCTTCGGCGCGCTCTGAGACGTACGTCCATACAGCGAAAGGCCCGGCGGACCTGGTCCGCCGGGCCTTTCGTCTGCCGTTCGTCCGCCCGGCCTGCGGCACGGTCGTGGGCCCGCCCTTCGGCGCGTTTCGGCCGAACGCGCTGGTGACGACGGGCGGGGAGGGTTGTTTTGCGAGCGGTTCGGGTAGTACGGCCTACGACCGAATTGCCCGCTCCGCTCCGCACGCGAGGTGATCCCGTGTTCCTGGAAGCCCTCGGCTCCGCCCTGCTCGGACTCGCCCTGGCCTGGGCAGCCGTGCACCGGCTGCCCGACCGCCTCCCCGGACGTGGGGCCGTCCTCACGACGGGCTCACTCGGCGCCGTCTTCGGTGCTCTGGTGACCCACGGGGCGCTCGGCCCCGGCCATGTCCTGGCGACCCTCGTCGGCGCCGTCGCCGTGGCCGCGGTGCTGCTCTCCCTGCTGATCCGCCCCGCCGCGCGCCGCCTGCGCCGATCAGCGGCGGCGTGAACAGCGCCGCCGACCGCCGCCCCGGCTGACGCCTGGGCCGCCGGGCCCAGGGCCGCCCAGCGCCGCCTAGGCCGCCAGGCCCAGCGCCGCCATCCGCTTGGTGTGGGCTTCGGTGATACGGGAGAACATCCGGCCGACCTCCGCGAGGTCGAAGCCGTCCGCCACGCCGCCGACCAGCATCGTCGACAGGGCGTCGCGCTCGGCGACCACGCGCTGGGCCTGGGAGAGGGCCTCGCCCATCAGTCGGCGCGCCCACAGCGCGAGCCGCCCGCCGAGCCGCGGGTCGGCCTCGATGGCGGCGCGGACCTTCTCCACGGCGAAGTTGCCGTGGCCGGTGTCGTCGAGGACGGACAGCACGAGGCGTCGCGTGTCGGAGTCGAGCCGGGCCGCGACCTCGCGGTAGAAGTCGCTGGCGATCGAGTCGCCGACGTACGCCTTGACCAGGCCTTCCAGCCAGTCGGACGGCGCCGTCTGGCGGTGGAAGTCGTCGAGCGCCTTGGCGAAGGGCTCCATGGCGGCCGTCGGCTCGGCGTCCACGGCCGTGAGCCGGTTCCGCAGCTGCTCGAAGTGGTGGAACTCGGCGGAGGCCATCTTCGCCAGCTCGGCCTTGTCCGCGAGGGTCGGCGCGAGCTTGGCGTCCTCGGCGAGCCGTTCGAACGCCGCCAGCTCGCCGTAGGCCAGCGCGCCCAGAAGGTCGACGACCGCGGCGCGGTACTGGGGCTCGGCGGAAGCCGTGGCCCAGTCCTGGGCGGCGATCCCGGTGGGTTCCTCGGCAGATGTGGCGTTGTCAGGCGTCTCCATGAAGCGCACAATAGCCCGCTCTCCGGGCGGGGGAAGGCCCTGGTCAGTCACTGTGACCGCGCCCTCATTACGAATTCTCCCAACACACCTGCGCGAATCCGGGGTACAGTGATAAAGCGCCTGCTGAGTATGCGGACATGCTTTCGCACGTTCGGACGTACCCGGGGGGCCATCTCATGAATGAGGATGCCCGGTCGGTGGCCCGACTGGCTCCGACCCGACAGCCCTCCCCGCGCACCGCGGAAGGGTCCCTCAAGCGGTATGACGCTCGAGCGACGGCAGTGGTCCCGTGCCACCCGGTAGTGATCTTCATGATCCAGGATCCGACCGATCCGGGACGTGTCCGATCCGGCCGGAAGTGAATCGGCACGGTACGACCCCCTTCGTTCGCCTCACGCCGCGTCTCACAGAAGAGGCAGCACCCTGACTACGACTTTCCGAGAGCTCGGGATCCTTCCCGAGACGGCCGAGGCGCTCGAAGCCGTCGGCATCGTGTCCCCCTTCCCCATCCAGGAGATGACCCTCCCGGTCGCGCTCTCCGGCAGCGACGTCATCGGCCAGGCCAAGACCGGCACCGGCAAGACGCTCGGTTTCGGACTGCCCCTCCTGGAGCGGGTCACCGTCCCCGCGGACGTCGAGGCCGGCCGGGCGCGCCCCGAGCAGCTGACCGACGCGCCGCAGGCGCTGGTGGTCGTCCCCACCCGTGAGCTGTGCACCCAGGTCACGAACGACCTGCTGACCGCCGGCAAGGTCCGTAACGTCCGCGTGCTCGCCATCTACGGCGGCCGGGCGTACGAGCCCCAGGTCGAGGCCCTCAAGAAGGGCGTCGACGTGATCGTCGGCACCCCCGGCCGGCTGCTCGACCTGGCCGGCCAGCGCAAGCTCGATCTCTCCCACGTCAGGGCCCTGGTCCTCGACGAGGCGGACGAGATGCTCGACCTGGGCTTCCTGCCCGACGTCGAGAAGATCATCAAGATGCTTCCGGTGAAGCGTCAGACCATGCTGTTCTCGGCGACCATGCCGGGCGCCGTCATCGGCCTGGCCCGTCGCTACATGTCGCAGCCCACGCACATCAACGCCACCTCGCCGGACGACGAGGGCGCGACCGTGCGCAACACCACGCAGCGCGTCTACCGCGCGCACTCCATGGACAAGCCGGAGATGGTGTCCCGCATCCTGCAGGCCAACGGCCGCGGGCTCGCGATGATCTTCTGCCGCACCAAGCGCACGGCGGCCGACATCGCCGACCAGCTCGCCCAGCGCGGCTTCGCCTCGGGCGCGGTCCACGGCGACCTCGGCCAGGGCGCGCGCGAGCAGGCCCTGCGCGCGTTCCGCAACGGCAAGGTCGACGTGCTCGTCTGCACCGACGTCGCCGCGCGGGGCATCGACGTCGACGGCGTCACGCACGTGATCAACTACCAGTCGCCCGAGGACGAGAAGACCTACCTCCACCGCATCGGCCGTACCGGCCGCGCGGGGGCCAAGGGCATCGCCGTCACCCTCGTCGACTGGGACGACATCCCGCGCTGGCAGCTGATCAACAAGACGCTCGACCTCGGCTTCCCGGACCCGCCGGAGACGTACTCCACCTCGCCGCACCTCTTCGAGGAGCTGGACATCCCGGCGGGCACCAAGGGTGTCCTGCCGCGTGCCGAGCGGACCCGCGCGGGTCTGGGCGCGGAGGAGCTCGAGGACCTGGGCGAGCCCGGCGGACGCGGCCGGAAGAAGGCGGCCCCGGCCGCCCCGGCCGAGGAGCGCCCGGCCCGTACGCGCACCCCGCGCCAGCGTCGCCGTACGCGGGGCGGGGCGACGGTCGACGAGACCGCCGCCACCACCGCCGCCGCCACGACCGCTCCGTCCGCCGCCCCGGTGGCGGAGGACGAGTCGGCGGAGCCGCGCACCCCGCGCCGTCGTCGCCGCACCCGCACGGGCGGCGTCGCGACGGCCGTGGCCCCCGCCGCCACTGCGGTCGCGGAGGTCCCCGAGGCCCCCGCCAAGGCCCCCGCGGCTCGCGTGGCTCGCGTGGCCGAGAAGGCGCCGGTCGCCCAGGCGGCTCCCGTGGCCGTGGAGACGGTCGAGGAGGCCCCCAAGGCCCCGCGCCGCCGCCGCGCCCGGATCGCCCGGCCCGAGGCCGAGACGGTGACCTTCCAGACTCCGGAGACCGCGGCGGCCGCCGCCGCGGCCGCTGCCGCCGCCACCACCGTGGCGCCGGCGCCGGTCGAGGTCGTCGAGGAGGCCCCGAAGGTCCCGCGTCGTCGCACCGCCAGGAAGGCCGCCGAGGCCGCCCCGGTGGTCACCGAGGTCGCCGAGGTCACCGAGACGGTCGAGGAGGCCCCCAAGGCTCCCCGCCGCCGGACGACCAAGAAGGCCGCCGCGGCAGCGGAGGCTCCCGTGGCCGCCGAGGTCGCCGAGACCGTCGAGGAGGCCCCCAAGGCTCCCCGCCGCCGTGCGGCCAAGAAGACCGTGACCGCCGAGGCCCCGGACGCGTCGGAGCCGAAGACGGCCCCGCGCCGCCGCACCACCAAGAAGACGGCCGCCGCCCCGGCGGAGGCCGTCGAGGCGACGACCGAGGCCCCCAAGGCCCCGCGTCGGCGTACGACGAAGAAGGCCGCGGCCGCCCAGCCGGAGAGCTGACGCCCGCGCCGCACCACGACACGGCGGCCCGGCCCCCTCCTGAGGGGGCCGGGCCGCCGTGTCGTTCCATGACGGCCGGTCCCCTTCCCAGGGAAGGGCCGCCGTCCCCTCCGGGGATGTCAGCCGATCAGGACGGGCACCGTCCCGACGACGATCCGGTGGTCGGAGCACTGGGTCGGGTCGGCCGGCGGGGCCATCGGGTCGGGCACCGTGCAGCCGGTCGCGATGGCCAGGGAGTCGGCGCTGTAGGCACCGGCGACGCGGCTCTCCCGTACGAAGACGTGGTCGATCTTCGCCTTCCCCCCGCACGGCGGCGCCGTCCCGGGCACGGCGTCGGCGGTCCACTCGCCGTACCCCGGGCAGTACGCCGGGTCCGCGTCGTCCAGCTCACGGTGGGCGCCGGTGTTGTCCGCGTTGTTGCCGGTGGCGACCGAGGGCGCGTAGTACGCGTTCAGCCGGCCGTAGCTCGGCTGGGCGTTGAAGTCGCCCGCGATGAGATAGGTCTCGCCCGCCGCGTCGAAGCCGTCCAGGACCGACCGGACCTCGTCGAGCTGGCGGACGTTGTCGGCCCGGGTCTCCCCCGCGCCCACGACGTTGCTGGTGGTGATGTGCACGGTGCAGAACTTCATCAGCGCCCGGGCCGCCAGCGGCGCGCACAGCATCTTGCGGGGCTCGGGCGTCGGCTTCGCCGCCGTCGGGGTGTCCGCCGGCAGCGGGTACTGGCGTGAGGAGCCCAGCGCCGCCTTGCTGAACAGGGCGTTGCCGAACCCGGACTGCCCGTCGCAGAGCCCGGCACGCGGGGCGAGCGTCTCGGCGAAGCGCGAGAAGTTGCCCGTGTCCTCGGGCCAGCCGGCCGCGACCAGGCCCTGCTGGATCGCCCTGTACTGGCCGAAACAGATCTCGTTGAACGACACGAAGTCCGCGTCGCGGTTGCTGATGGACGAAACGGCCTTGGTGACCATGCCCCCGGTGGTCTGTCCGTCCCACATCACGTTGCCCGAGACGTTCCAGTGCCAGACCGTGTACGTCGCGGTGGTGCTCGCCGCCGAGGCCGGCGCGGCCCCCGTCAGCAGCAGACCGAAGAGTGACAGGACGACCGTGAGTCGTCGTAGCCGGCGTTTCACATTTCCCTCCCCTGTTCGAAAGTGATCATCGTAGAGGGCGGCCCCTCCGAACGCCTCCCAGCTGCGGATACAGTCCTGACATGAGCAAGCCCCGGTCCCTGGCGCTGCCGCCCCGCACCCGCGCCTACCGGCTGCTGACGGGGCGCGGCAGCTTCGCCGTCCTGGACGCCGCGCCTGTCGGCGAGAGGCGGGGCACGGTGCTGCTGCTGCCCGGCTACACCGGCAGCAAGGAGGACTTCCTCGCGCTGCTGGGGCCGCTGAGCGACGCCGGCTACCGCGCCGTGGCCGTGGACGGCCGGGGGCAGCACGAGACTCCGGGGCCGCGCCACCGGTCCGCGTACAGCAGGCAGGCGCTGGCCCTCGACGCCGTCGCCCAGGCGGTGGCGCTCGGGGACGGGCCGGTGCATCTGCTGGGGCACTCGTTCGGCGGCCTGGTGGCCCGGGCGGCGGCGTGGCAGGCGCCGGAGGCGTTCCGGTCGCTCACTCTGCTCTCCTCGGGGCCCGGCCGGGTCGCCCGCCCCCAGCGCGTGCGGGTGCGGATGCTGCGGGGCGCGCTGGCCCTGCTGCCCAAGGAACGGGTGTGGCTGGCCACCCGCTGGCTGGACAGCCGGGGCGAGGCGCCGGGCGTCGTCGACCCGCCGGAGATCGTGCTGTTCCTGCGGCGCCGCTGGATGCGTACGCGGATCATCCAGCTCTCCGCCACCGGGAGGCTGTTGCGTCGCGACCGGGACGGGACGGACCAGCTGTCCCGGCTGACGGTCCCGCTGCACATCGCGTACGGTGACGGCGAGATGGTCTGGACGGTGGCCGAACTCGCGGCCGCCGCGCGCAGGACCGGCGCCCACCACACGGTGGTGGTGGGCGCGGGCCATTCCCCGAACGTGTCGCACCCCCAGGAGCTGGCCGACCGGCTGACCGCGTTCTGGGAGCGCTGCTGAGGCCGTTCCGGGCGAGCTGCCCGGGCCGCTCCGTCAGAACTGGTTCTGGAGGTGCTGCCAGAACCCGTCGCGCAGCGCCCTGCGCAGGGCGGCGTGGCCGCGCAGGGACCGGCTGAGGAGCTTCTCCGCCTCGATGAGCAGGTCCTGGTCGACCGGCCCGGGCAGATAGGGGTGGCCGGGCAGCAGCTCGGCCATCGCGTCCCGGCCGCGCTCGCCGAGCCAGGTGGCCGCGATCTGGGCGCCGATGAAGCGGGCCTCCTCGCGCGAGGGCGGAGGCTCGCCCTCGTTCTCGTACGTCGTGACCGGCCGGCGGGTCACGTATGGGCGGCAGAAGTCGAGGTCGAAGGTGCGCTGGCTGTCGACCTCCCACAGCAGCGGCTCGGCCTGGTTGCGCCCCTCGGCGGCCTCGATCCCCCAGAGGTGGACGCGGGCGCCGTAGCCCTGGGCGGCCTCGACGGCCGAGACGAGGTCCTCGTCGCCGCCGACGAGGGCGGCGTCGCTGATGGCGCGGTGCCGGGCGAGGGACTCGAGGTCGGAGCGGATGAGGGAGTCGACGCCCTTCTGCTGGTTGTTCGCGTTGAGGTTGCCGAGGCGGACCTTGACGTCCGGCAGCTCGGCGATCGACTGCTGCTCGGGGGTGTGGCTGCGGCGCCGGGCGCCGTCGTACCAGTACACCCGCAGCAGCCGGCTGTCCGCGAAGAGCGAGCGGGCCTTGTCGATGAAGGCCTCGATGAGCCCCTCGGCGTCGAGGTCGAAGGAGCGCCGGTCCTCGGTGCCCACGACCAGCAACCCGGCCGCAGCATAGACGTAACCCGCGTCGACGAAGATGGCGTGGGTAGAAGGAGTCTTCGCCACTTCCGCCAGCATCCGCTGAAGGAGCTCGTTGGTGCGCTCCACGCGGGCGCCGAGGGCCCGGAGCTGGTCGAGGGACGGTACGGGCGGCGTCTGGGGGTTCTCTGCGTCGTTCATACGGGGCTCATTCTCCGCCCGCCACGGGGCTCCCGCCAAGGTCACGTGACACCATTAGTTAGGCATCCGAAAATTTTCCTTAGCGTAGGGAATGTTTGCAGGATGCATGCCGTTGTAGCCGTACGTAACGCAGTTCTCCTTACATGGAGGATCAACTCAGACGAAGGGAGAAGCCCCCATGCGCTTCGAAATCCTGCGACTTGACGACATCGACGGCACGCCCGTCGACCGGACCGTCGTGGACGCCGCCTCCGTCAACCGGATCGTGCAGCAGGCCGCTTCGATCGGCCAGCGCATCTGGATCCGCCCGGCCGAGACCTCGGCCTCATAACGCCGTCAGGCACCCCTTTCACGCACCGCGCCCCCGCATGGACTCCGTCGACCGGAATCCGTACGGGGGCGCAGTGACGTTCACGGCGACCGGGGCCGTGTCCGGAGCGGGGCTCAGGAGCCCTGGATGACCTGGGTCACGCCGTTGATGATCTGCTGCACGGCGATGGCCGACAGCATCATGCCGGCGAGCCGGGTGACCAGCACGACGCCGCCGTCCTTGATGACGCGGATGATCAGCAGCGAGTTGCGCATGGTCAGCCAGAGCACGACGTGCATGGCGACGATCGCGGCCCAGACGGAGATCTGCGCGCTGACGCCGTCGGCGTGCTGGACCGCGAGGATCACGGACACGATCGCACCGGGCCCGGCGAGCAGCGGCATGCCGAGAGGGACGAGGGCGACGTTGACGTCCTTGGTCTGCTTGGGTTCGTCGGTCTTGCCGGTGAGCAGGTCGAGCGCGATGAGCAGGAGCAGGAGACCGCCCGCGATCATCAGCGCGGGGACGGAGACGTGCAGGTAGTCGAGGATCTGCTGCCCGAGGATGCCGAAAACGGTGATGACGCCGAAGGCGACGGCGACGGCCTGCCAGGCCATGCGGCGCTGCACCTTGACCGGGCGGCCGGAGGTGAGGGCGAGGAAGATCGGGGTGATCCCGGGGGGATCCATGATCACAAAAAGGGTCAGGAAGAGCGAGCCGAAGACGGCGACGTCGAACACGGTGAGCCTTGCGCGAGTTGGGGTGTACGAGGAGGGGGGTGCTCCCCTGGGGGGCACCGGGGTGGGGTCGTGGCGGCGCGGGCCGGGGCGGCCGGGCGCGGGCGCGTGCGGCCGGTGCGGAGCCGATCCCGCCGACGGTCGCCGGCCGGGCCCCCGCACGGAAGACGCCGGTCCCGGACCGTCCGGCGGCCGGGCACGGGCCCCGCGACGGACGAGGACCCGAGCGCACCTGGGACGGTACGCACCGGTCACGGCTTCGGGCCGTACGGACGCGGGGCCCGAGGGCTGTGCCGTGAGGACCCGGGACGGCGAGGCCCGGGACGGTCGGCACCCGGACCGGCCACGGCTTCGGACCCGTGAGGACCGGGGCCCGCGAGGGGCCGGGCCGCTCACGGAATCGCACCGTCAGGACCGCCTGAGAGCCCCTCGGGGCCGCCGTGGCACGCCGAAGCCGAAGCCCCGAAGTCGGGAACCGGGGCACGCACCGGCGCCGAAGCACCGAAGCCGACAATCCGAGCCGAAGCACCGGAGCCGCGCCGGGACCGGAGTCCCCGCAGGGGAGGACCGGAGCCGCGCCTTGAGTCAGGCGCGTCCGCCCGCGCCCGGGACCGGGAAGGCCCCTGTGGCGCGGCGGGTGATCTCGCCGTAGATCTCGGGGTCGGTGGTGTACTCGCCGAGGCGGCACGTCTTGCGGCTGCCGTGGTAGTCGCTGGAGCCGGTGGCCAGCAGCCCCAGCTCCTTGGCGAGCCCCCGCAGCCGGGCGCGGGTCGCCTCGTCGTGGTCCATGTGGT
This sequence comes from Streptomyces sp. NPDC036822, assembly GCF_055609145.1. Taxonomy (NCBI): domain Bacteria; kingdom Bacillati; phylum Actinomycetota; class Actinomycetes; order Kitasatosporales; family Streptomycetaceae; genus Streptomyces; species Streptomyces sp. NPDC036822. The sequence continues at coordinate 33,384 of NZ_JBVJPY010000002.1, read as the reverse complement.
CGATCTCGATGCCGTCGAGACCGGCCTCGGCGAGCCGGGCTATCGCGGCCTCCGGCACGACCTCGCCGCGCTTGACGGCGAGCGGGTGCGCGAAGACGGTGACGCCGCCGGCCGCCTTGACCAGGCGGATCGCGTCGAAGGGGTCCAGTTCGTGCTTCTCGACGTGCGCCCGTCCGCCGTTCGCGAGCCACTGCGGCGTGAAGGCGCCGGAGACGTCGGGGACGACCCCGAGCTCGACGAGCGCCTCCGCGACGTGCGGGCGGCCCACGGAGCCGTCTCCCGCGATCCGGGCCACCTGGTCCCAGGTGACGGGGACGCCCAGCTCCTGGAGCCTGCCGACCATGGCCTGCGCGCGCGGCACCCGGTCGTCCCGGACGAGCTCGCGCTCGGCGGCGAGCGCGGGCTCGTCGGCGTCGAAGAGGTACGCCAGCATGTGCAGACCGACACCGTCGAGCCGGCAGGACAGCTCGGCACCGGTCACGAGGGTGAGCCCCTCGGGGAGCGCGGCGATCGCCTCGGCGTGGCCGCGCGTGGTGTCGTGGTCGGTGAGGGCGACGACGTCGAGCCCCGCGGCGGCCGCGTGCCGGACCAGGTCGGCCGGGGAGTCCGTGCCGTCCGACGCCGTGGAGTGGGTGTGCAGGTCGATACGCACGACGCGGTACTCCGGAGGCTCGGGGCGGACGAGGGGGACGCTCCAGCATAACGGGCGAATCGAACACCCCGGCCCCGGCCCTTCCCCCGGAGCGGCGGTCCGGCGAACGCGCCGACCGGGACCGGCCGACGCGCCGACCCGACACGGCCGGACGCCCGAACCGGGTGCCGCCGCCGACCGGAGGCGGCCAGGTGCCCGGACCGGCTGCGACCGACGCACCGACGCACCGACGCACCGACGCACCGACGCACCGACGCACCGACGCACCGACGCACCGACGCACCGACCGGAAACGGCCTGACGGCTCCGCCGGGTGCGGCTGACAGCCGACCGGACGCGGCGTTACGCGCCGAGCGTCTCCGCCCGTCCCGCCGCTCCGGCGCGGCCGGCGGCTCGGGCGGTCACTTCAGCAGACGCGGCGTCAGCGCGCCGCACGGCAGCAGCTCCACTTCCGCCCCCGCGTCCCGCAGATCCGTCAGCACCAGCTCGTCGTACATCAGCAGGCCCGACTGCTCGGGCCAGACGATCGCCCACAGCCAGAGTCCGCGCGCCTCCCCCGCGAAGACCGCGCGGTCCTGCGGGGAGCCGTTGACGTGCCACAGCGGGGTCGGGCGGCCCGCGGCCAGGACCTTGGTGTGGGCCGGTTTGTCGATGGCCATGCCGGGGCCGGGGTCGGGTCCGTCGATGCCGGCGTACCGCGCGCCGAGACCGACGCCGAGTTCCTCGGCGATCAGCAGCAGCTCCCCCAGCCCGCCGAGCGGCCCGGGCCCGGAACAGGCGACCGCCGTCGCGCGGCCGCCGCTGCGGTCGTCACCGGCGTACGCGACCCCGGTGAAGAGCCAGCCCACCGGCAGGGGCCACGGCATCCACACCGGGACCTGCGCCCGGTGCACGACGACACCGAGGGCTTCGACGCTGGGCGGAATCACGGGTTGCAGCGGGTGCACCGAGCCGTGCGTGTCGCACTGCCAGGAGTCGGCAAAAAGTCCGGGCGCCCTGACCCGGCCACCGCACTTCGGGCAACTGGGTTCGCCCCTCATAGGGCTCAACGGTCCTACCCCACCGCGTCCACGTCAAGGACGATCACCCGTCTGGAGTGGCGGGATTCCGAGAGTGACGACCGGACGACGACCCCGAACGGGCCACGGATCCCCCGCATCCGCCGCACAGGGCTCCCCCGAAACGCCGGCCGGCCACCTTCGTGGACCGCTCACCCATGCGAGTGGCGCACCCACGACCGGAGCCGCCCGCACCGACTCCGCCGACCCGGCCTTCCGCAGGTCCACCCCGGCCGTCCGGCCCCCTCAGTCCAGCCGGACCGACGCGCGCAACGGATCGCGCAGGTCCGTGCCGTGCGTCAGCCAGCGCTCCTCCAGGGCCTTCGCCCCGTGGACCCGCTTCCACGCCGCCTCGTTGGACGTCATCGGCAGCAGCGGCAGGAAACGGACCGGATCCATCGGCTCGTCCAGCTCCAGGTCCTCCACCAGGCCGCCCGACTCCGCGACGAGCACCGAGCTGAACGGGGCACCCGGCCACAGGGGTTCACCGACGTCGAGCGAGGCGCCGGCGGCCACGATCACCCCCTCGACCTGCGGGGCCGAGGCCAGCACCGCGAGCGGGCGCAGCACCTTGTCGGTGTCGGCGAGCCCGCCTCGTACCGAGAGGACCAGTTCCGCGCGGGGGCCCTTCACCGGGTCCGCGAGCGCGGCCGTGGGGTCGGCCATCGGCTGCGCCGACATGCCGAGCGTCGCGTACCGGACCACGTCCCCGTCGACGAAACGGAGCACCTCGACCCGGTCCGTGCCGAGGAACGTCACGGCGGCACGCGCGTCCGGATCGCCGAGCGCCGTGCGCAAACGGGCCTCGACCAGAGCAAGAACTTGTCCCATGCGGTGAGCATAAAGCGCGTACGCAGCGGGCAAAGGAAGGGATTGACCCTCTGTCGGCTGATAGTCTTGGCCGCTGGTCGGGACTCCCGACTACACGTCACACGTCATCCCCCAAGGGGGACCGGCCGGAGGAGGTGGGGCTGCGGTGGATCGAAGTCGATCGGGCAGTACCAACCGCTCTTCCGCCCCGCACCCGAGCCCGGTGCGTTTCTCCCGTTTCCGGTGATCCAAGGCCCTTTCCGCGGCCCGGTCCCCCGGCATCGCGCACGACGGAAGAGCATTTCGCCTTTGCCTGTCTGTAGCGAACGCCGTCACCGCGATCCCGCGGTGCCGCCCGCTTTGCGGACGTAGGACATCAGGTCCACGCCCCCATTCCGGGCTGTGCCACGCCTCGCCGGCGGCTCTGACGTGAAGGAGCATGCCAGATGTCGATGATCCGTGACCTGCGTGCCGCGGTCCGCCCGTCCCTGCGGCCCTCCCTGCGCAAGCCCAGCACCCCCTACGCGGCCTACGACTCGACCCGCGACCCGTCCGCCTCCAGCGCCGTCGTGGACTGCGCCGTCTACCGCGACGGGCGCCGCGTGGACGACCTCGACTGCCTCACCCCGCGCGGCGCGATGCGCCAGGTGCGGGAGAGCGGCGGCTTCGCCTGGATCGGTCTGCACGAGCCGACCGAGGGCGAATTCGCCGGTATCGCCGCCGAGTTCGGGCTCCACCCGCTCGCCGTCGAGGACGCCGTCCACGCCCACCAGCGGCCCAAGCTGGAGCGGTACGACGACACCCTCTTCACGGTCTTCAAGACCATCCACTACGTGGAGCACGCCGCTCTCACCGCCACCAGCGAGGTCGTCGAGACCGGCGAGGTGATGTGCTTCACCGGCCCGGACTTCGTCATCACCGTCCGGCACGGCGGGCAGGGCTCGCTGCGCAACCTCCGGCACCGCCTCCAGGGCGAGCCCGAGCTGCTGTGCAAGGGACCCTCGGCCGTCCTGCACGCCATCGCCGACCACGTCGTCGACGGCTACATCGCGGTCGCGGACGCGGTCGAGCTCGACATCGACCAGATCGAGATCGACGTCTTCTCCCCTCCCGCCAAGGGCTCCACGCGCGGCGCCGACACCGGCCGGATCTACCAGCTCAAGCGCGAGGTACTGGAGTTCAAGCGGGCCGTGACCCCGCTCCAGCGCCCGATGCAGCTGCTGAGCGAGCGCCCGATGCGGCTGGTCGACCCGGACATCCAGAAGTACTTCCGTGACGTCGCCGACCACCTCGCGCGCGTCCAGGAGCAGGTCGTCGGCTTCGACGAGCTGCTCAACTCCATCCTCCAGGCCAATCTGGCGCAGGCGACCGTCGCCCAGAACGAGGACATGCGCAAGATCACCTCCTGGGCGGCGATCGTGGCCGTCCCGACGGCGGTGTGCGGGGTGTACGGCATGAACTTCGACCACATGCCGGAGCTGCACTGGCGTTACGGCTACCCGATGGTGCTCCTCGGCATCACGGCGATCTGTTTCACCATCCACCGCACGCTCAAGCGCAACGGCTGGCTCTGAGCCGTGTGCGCGTGCTGTCGCCCGGGCGGGCCGCGGCACGACGGGCTCTCGATAGGCTGCCTGTCATGACACGTACGCCGCTCGGTCCCGCGCTCGTCGAGGAGGCCACCAAGAAGTCAGGCCTCATCTGGGTCCGGGGCGACGCGCCGGCCGGGGCCCGGGCGCTGTGGCACGTCTGGCACGAGGGTGCGGCGCACGTGGTGGGCGACGGCCCCGGTGAGCAGCCGCTCCCCGGCCTGGTGGCCGGGTCCACCGCCGAGGTGACCGTCCGCTCCAAGGACAAGGGCGGCCGGATCGTCGCCTGGACGGCGTCGGTGAGCGAGCTGGCTCCGGGTACGGAGGAGTGGGACGCGGCGGTCGCCGAGCTGAAGGGCAAGCGCCTGAACGCGACCGACGGCGAGGCGATGCCCGAGCGGTGGGCGCGGGAGTGCCGGGTCCTGCGGCTGACCCCGCTGACCTCCACGACGGACCTGCCGGACGGCTCCCTCGCCGCGGTGCCGCTGCCCACGGACGCGACGACCCGCCGCCCCGTCCCGGCCGCCCTCCCCCGTCTGCTCCTCAAGCGCCGCAAGCGCTGACCGCGCGGCGGCGCCCCGAGGCGGGGCGGTCCGTCACGTCCGCGGCAGCTGCTTGCCGTAGTCCAGGGTCTGGCCGGCCGCGGGCTCCTCCAGCGGGAAGTCCTTGTCCCACTCGGAGAGGACCACCACGCCGGCTCCGCCGCCCCGGGCGAACTGGAGCGGGAAGGGGGTCCCGTCCAGCGACACGTCGAGCGTGCCGCCCTCACCGTCCTCGCCGCCCTTGACTTTGACCGTCCGCAAGCCGCCGATCTTGTCGCGGTCGCCCTTGACCACGTCCCCGTGCAGGCCGATGAGCCCGTCGAGGAGCAGGTCCATGTCGGTGAAGCCGCGCAGCTGCTTGTACGAGGGGTCGTCCTGCGGCACCTTCACGTACATGTCGTCGAGCTTGTCGGCCGCGTCGCTGTCCGCGTCGCCGTCGGCGTCGCCGTCCGAGCCGCTCGGCGTCCCCGACGGCTTGTCCTCGTGCTCCCAGAAGCCCGCGTCGGCCTTCAGATAGAGCGCCTCGCCGACCCGCAGCAGTTCGAAGGTGCTGTTCTTCGTCGTCACGGAGCCGCTCGCGCCGTCCTGCTTGAGCCGCATGTTCAGCTTGTACGTACCGCCCTTGCTGACCAGCGTCCCGGCCAGCCGCACCGACTTCGCCGTGTCCGCCGCCGACTGGGCCTTCTCCTCGATGGCCGAGGCCGATAGCTTCCCGACCCCGTTCGTCCCCTCGTCCGGGTCCGCGGCGCAGCCGGCGAGCACCGCCGTCAGCCCGGCGCCGAGCGCCACGGGCAGGACGGCCCTGCGAATACGCGATGTCGGAGGGAGAGCGGCCACCTGCGCTGCCTCTCGTGTCGGGGCGGGAGGGGAATGGAGCAGTCCGCAGCGTACCCGGGACGGAAGCCGAGGCCGCAGGCAGCCGTACGGGGGCTCTGCCGGGGCGCGCCGGAAGGGCACGGGCTAGCCTGAATCAGGCAAAGCTGAGCAAGGATGCGAATCGTGCGGCACCGAGGAGGCGCGTGGCATGGCGGCAGGCGCCCCCCGGGTCTTCGTCTCCCACCTCGCCGGCGTGCCCGTGTTCGATCCCAACGGCGACCAGGTGGGCCGGGTCAGGGACCTCGTGGCGATGCTGCGGGTGGGCCGCCGCCCGCCCCGGCTGCTCGGCATGGTCGTCGAGGTGCTCAGCCGCCGCCGGGTCTTCGTGCCGATGACCCGGATCACGGGCGTCGAGTCGGGCCAGGTCATCACCACGGGCGTGGTGAACATGCGGCGGTTCGAGCAGCGGCCCACCGAGCGGCTCGTCCTGGGCGAACTGCTCGACCGGCGCGTGCGTCTGGTCGAGAGCGACGAGGAGGTCACCGTGCTCGACGTGGCCATCCAGCAGCTGCCGGCCCGCCGCGACTGGGAGATCGACAAGGTCTTCGTCCGGCGCGGCAAGGGCGGGGCGCTGCGCCGCAAGGGAGAGACGCTGACCGTGGAGTGGTCCGCGGTGACCGGCTTCTCGCTGGAGGAGGAGGGGCAGGGCGCCGAGAACCTGGTGGCCACCTTCGAGCGGCTGCGCCCGGCCGACCTGGCCAACGTCCTGCACCACCTCTCCCCCAAGCGGCGCGCCGAGGTGGCGGCCGCGCTCGACGACGACCGGCTGGCCGACGTCCTGGAGGAGCTGCCGGAGGACGACCAGATCGAGATCCTCGGCAAGCTGAAGGAGGAGCGCGCCGCGGACGTCCTGGAGGCGATGGACCCGGACGACGCGGCCGACCTGCTCTCCGAGCTGCCCGAGGAGGACAAGGAGCGGCTGCTGACCCTGATGCGGCCGGACGACGCCGCGGACGTGCGCCGGCTGCTCGCGTACGAGGACCGGACGGCGGGCGGTCTGATGACGACCGAGCCGATCGTGCTGCGGCCCGACGCCACGGTCGCGGACGCCCTGGCCCGCGTGCGGCAGCAGGACCTCTCCCCGGCGCTGGCGGCGCAGGTGTACGTCTGCCGGCCGCCGGACGAGACGCCGACGGGGAAGTACCTGGGCATGGTGCACTTCCAGCGGCTGCTGCGGGACCCGCCGTTCACGCTGGTCAGCTCACTGGTGGACAGTGACCTTCCGCCGCTCTCGCCGGGGACCGCGCTGCCCGCGGTGACCAGTTATCTCGCCGCGTACAACATGGTCGCGGCGCCGGTGGTGGACGAGGGCGGGTCCCTGCTCGGCGCGGTCACCGTCGACGACGTCCTCGACCACCTGCTGCCGGAGGACTGGCGGGAGACGGAGTTCCACGACGAGGGGCACGGGAATGGCGGCTGAGCGGACCCAGGACCGGGAACGGGAGCGCGAGCGGGAACGGGAGCGCGACCGGGAGCGGGCCATGCCCCGTATCCGGCTCGACCTGCCGCGCGAGCGGCGGTCCAGGCTGCTGCCGGAGTACGACCCCGAGGCGTTCGGGCGGCTCTCGGAGCGGATCGCCCGCTTCCTGGGGACGGGGCGCTTCCTGGTCTGGATGACGCTGACGATCGTCGTCTGGGTGCTGTGGAACATCTTCGCCCCGGCCTCGCTGAAGTTCGACGAGTACCCGTTCATCTTCCTGACGCTCGCCCTGTCGCTCCAGGCCTCGTACGCGGCGCCGCTGATCCTGCTCGCCCAGAACCGGCAGGACGACCGCGACCGGGTCAACCTCGAGCAGGACCGCAAGCAGAACGAGCGGTCGATCGCCGACACGGAGTACCTGACCCGGGAGATCGCGGCGCTGCGGATGGGCCTGGGGGAGGTCGCCACCCGTGACTGGATCCGGTCGGAGCTCCAGGACCTGATCAAGGAGATGGAGGAGCGCCGGGACGGCCATCGGGAGCACCGGGATCTATTCCCTCCCGTGGGCGATCCCAGAAGTGACGTACCCGACCGCTGACGGGTCTTTCCGGGCCGGGTGGTCGGCGCCGTACCATCGTCCGTATGGCTACGGAAGACGCGGTGCGCGAAGCGCTGGCGACGGTGAACGATCCCGAGATCAACAAACCGATCACCGAACTCGGCATGGTCAAGTCGGTGGAGATCGGATCCGACGGCAGGGTCGCCGTCACGGTCTACCTCACCGTCTCCGGCTGCCCGATGCGCGACACGATCACCCAGCGCGTCACCGACGCCGTCTCGCGGGTGGAGGGCGTCACGGGCGTCGACGTCACGCTGGACGTGATGAGCGACGAGCAGCGCAAGGAGCTGGCCGCGGCCCTGCGCGGGACGACGGCCGAGCGTGAGGTGCCCTTCGCCAAGCCCGGTTCGCTGACCCGCGTGTACGCGGTGGCGTCCGGCAAGGGCGGTGTCGGAAAGTCCTCCGTGACCGTGAACCTGGCCGCGGCGATGGCCGCGGACGGCCTGAAGGTCGGCGTCGTCGACGCCGACATCTACGGCCACTCGGTGCCCCGCATGCTGGGCGCGGACGGTCGCCCCACCCAGGTCGAGAACATGATCATGCCGCCGTCCGCGAACGGCGTGAAGGTCATCTCCATCGGCATGTTCACCCCGGGCAACGCCCCGGTCGTGTGGCGTGGCCCGATGCTCCACCGGGCGCTCCAGCAGTTCCTCGCCGACGTCTACTGGGGTGACCTGGACGTCCTTCTCCTCGACCTGCCGCCGGGCACCGGCGACATCGCCATCTCGGTGGCCCAGTTGGTCCCGAACGCCGAGATCCTGGTGGTCACGACCCCGCAGCAGGCCGCGGCCGAGGTGGCCGAGCGGGCCGGCTCGATCGCCGTGCAGACCCACCAGAAGATCGTCGGCGTCGTGGAGAACATGGCGGGCCTGCCGTGCCCGCACTGCGACGAGATGGTGGACGTCTTCGGCACGGGCGGCGGCCAGCGGGTCGCCGACGGTCTGACGAAGACGACCGGTACCACCGTGCCGGTCCTCGGCTCGATCCCGATCGACGTCCGCCTGCGCGAGGGCGGCGACGAGGGCAAGCCGGTCGTCCTGACGGACCCGGAGTCCCCGGCCGGCTCGGCCCTGCGGGCGATCGCGGGCAAGCTGGGCGGCCGCGCGCGGGGCCTGTCGGGCATGAGCCTGGGCATCACCCCGCGCAACAAGTTCTGAGGACCCACCCGGAACACCACGGGGAAGGGCGCCGCTCACGACGAGCGGCGCCCTTCCTCGTACGCTCGGACATGCGTCTCCGCGCGGCCCTGTCCCGCAAGGGCAGACGGGCGCCCCCGCGCCCGCGGTGTGGCTTTGGCCGTCAGCGGTACGCGCCGAGGTCCGCCACCGCGGCGAAGCCGAGGCCGTACGCGCTCATGCCCCGCCCGTACGCGCCGATGTGCACCCCGGCCCTGGTCTCGCCCGCCAGGACCCACCCGAACTCCGACTCGCGGTAGTGGAAGGGCATCGGGACCCCGTCCACGGGAAGCGACAGCGACGACCACTCCGGGCCGTCCAGGTCGTCCGCCAGCTCGAAGGCCGTCTCCGTCTGCTGGTCCAGCCAGTCGTCGCGGAGCGTGTGGTCCATCTGGGCGGGCCAGGTGTACGCCAGAAGCCCGGAGCCGGCCAGCCAGGCCGCGGAGGAGACCGTGGTGGCGTCCAGCACTCCCGTACCGTCACCCGTGCGGCGTACGGGGCTCGCGGCGACCGTGACGACGACCGCGAAGCGCTCCTTCTCCGGCCCGCTCGCGTCGGACTTTATGGACGGCTCGTCGCCGTGGCCCATCGACCCGTGCTGGACGGTCCCGTCCGCCGCCGTGCCGACCTGCATCAGCCACCGCTCGCCCGTGAACGCGTCGTCAAGGCCGTACCAGGCGAAGTGCGCGCGCTGATAGCCCTCGGCCGTGCGCCGGGCCGCGGGCTTCCCCTCCACCCGACTCGTGGTCTCCATCTCGGCCGCCTCCTCGATCCGTCGTGTCCGCGTCGGCGGACAACAGATGGAGGATAGCGACCGGGTTGCACCAGGTTGTGTCAGGTCGCGTCGGAGTCGTACGGAGGTCGCTCGGTCGAGTCCGGCTTGTCCTGCTTCTTGGTCAACGCGTCGGCGGAGCCGTTGACCGCGGCGGGGACCGCTCCGGCCGCGACGGAGGAGGCGGACGCCGTCGCCTGTTCACGGCCGTGGACCGCGTCGGCGACGTCGTTCATCTCCTTCTTGAGGTCGAAGCTGCCGCGCAGCTCCTTCAGCTCCTTGAAGTCCTCGCTGTCCTCCAGCTGCTTGCGGAGGAAGGTCTTCGGGTTGAGGTCCTCGAACTCGAAGTCCTTGAACTCCGGCCCCAGCTCCGTGCGGATGTCCTGCTTCGCGCTCTCGGAGAAGTCGCGGACCTTGCGGATGAAGCGCGAGACGTCCTGGATGACCTTCGGCAGCTTTTCCGGTCCGAAGATGAGCACGGCGAGCACCACGAGCGTGACGAGCTCGAGTATGCCTAGGTCGTTGAACACCTTGCTGCTCCTTACACGGGGTCCGGGGCCCGCTCCACGGTACCCGCCGAAACTGCCGGGCGGGTACCGTGCGGCGTCTGCCACATGGCGCTCAGGTGCCCTGCGAGGAACCGAGCGTCAACGTCTTGGTCTGTTCCTTGCCGCCGCGCAGGACGGTCAGCTCCAGCCGGTCGCCCGGGCGGTGGGCGCGGATCTTCACGATCAGCTCCTCGCCGTTGTGGACCCGCTGGCCGTCGACCTTGGTGATGACGTCACCGGGGCGGATGCCCGCCTTGGCGGCCGGGCCGCCGGGGGTGACCGACGGAGAACCGTCCTTGCCCTTCTCGCCGACGCGCGCGCCGTCGCCGCTGAACTGCATGTCGAGACTGACGCCGATGACGGGGTGGGTGGCCTTGCCGGTGTTGATGAGCTCCTCGGCGACGCGCTTGCCCTGGTTGATCGGGATGGCGAAGCCCAGGCCGATGGATCCGGACTGGCCGCCGCCCTCGCCGCCCGTGCCGTCGCCGGCGGCGCGGATGGCGCTGTTGATGCCGATCACGCGGGCCTTGGAGTCGACCAGCGGGCCACCGGAGTTGCCGGGGTTTATCGGAGCGTCGGTCTGCAGGGCGTCGACGTAGCTGACGTCACTGCCGTCGCCCTTCTCGCCGCCCGCCGTGATGGGCCGTTCCTTGGCGCTGATGATGCCGGAGGTGACGGTGTTCTGGAGGTCGAAGGGGGCTCCGATGGCGACGACCGGGTCGCCGACGCGGACGTTGTCGGAGTTGCCGAGCGGCAGCGGCTTGAGGCCGGAGACGCCGGTGACCTGGACGACGGCGAGGTCGTAGCCGCTGTCCTTGCCGACCAGCTTGGCGCGGGCGGTCTCGCCGCTGCTGAAGGTGACCGAGATGTCGCCGGCGGAGGTCGCCGAGTCGACGACGTGGTTGTTGGTGAGGATGTGGCCCTTGGTGTCCAGGACGAAACCGGTGCCGGTGCCCGACGAGCCCGCGCCGCTGACGTGCAGGGTGACCACGCTGGGCAGGGCGCTGGCGGCGATGCCGGCGACGCTGTCGGGGGCGCGGCCGGAGTCCTCGGCGCCGGCCTGGGGCAGCTCGACGGTGGTGATGCCGCCGTTGCGCTCGACGTACGCGCCGACCGCGCCGCCCAGGACACCGGTCGTCAGGGCCAGGACGAGCGCGCCGACAAGACCGAGCGCCCGCCGGGACCGGCGCTTGCCGGCCGTCGCCACGGCCGCGGCCGATCCCGGCGAGGACCAGGGGTCGTACTGCACCCACTGCCCGGCGGGCCGTGGGGCCATCGGCTGCGGCGGCGGTACGGGAGCTCCGGAGGCGGCGGCGGGAGACGGCGCCGGAGCGTGGGCCTGGGCGTGGGTGGGAACCGGGGCCGGAGCGTGGGCCTGGGCGTGGGTCGGAGCGTGCGTCTGCGCCGGAGCGTGGGCCGGGGCCGGGCGCTGTACGGGCGGGGCGGGCGCCCACGGGCCCGGTCCGCCGTAGGGCGGGGTGCGGTACTCGTCCGGCTCGTGCAGCGGCTGCGACGGGGGCTCCGCAAGCGGCGGCGCCTGTGGCGGGCTCTGCCGCGGTACGTGCGCGTCGGCGGCCGGCGCCACGGCGTCCGACGGAGCTTCGGCCGACGCCGTCGCCGTCGGCGGCTCCGGCTTCGTGAGGCGGTCCACCGGGCGGGCGTCCCGCGCCTCGGCCGTCGCCGGGATCTCGGCGGTCGCCGCCGACGCGTCCGGCTTCGCGAGGAGGTCCACCGGGTGGCCGTCCGAGGCCGTGGTCGAGTCGTCCGGCGTGGCCGGAGCGCCCCCGGGCCCCGTCGCCCCGACGTCCGTCGCGGTCCCCTCGTCGTCCGGCGCTCCCGCGGGCCGGTCCGGACTCGTGGGCGCGGCGAGGGTGAAGTCTCCCTCGTCCGCGACCGATGGCACCGGTGCCGCCGTCGGCGCGTCCGGCGTGCTCGTTGGCCGGCTCCACCACTTCGGCTTCTGGCCGGTGGGCTTCCCGTCGTCCATGCTCTCCCCGCAACAGCTGACCTGTCCGCGCCCCCCTGCGTCGGGCGCCCCTGCCTGGATTCAACCAGGTCCGGGCTCAGCGGTGTGCGATGAGCGGCGTCGGGGACGGGCCGGGGCCCGCCGGGGAGGTCGCGGGCGGGGTGACCGTCGGGCCGGCGGCCGGGAGCGGTCCCGGCGCGAAGGCCAGCTGGAGGGCGGGCCCCGTGGGGCGTATGAACGGCGAGAGCGCGAGCAGCGACTGCGTGTGCGGCATCGGGAGCCGCACGGCCACCACGGGCACCGGGACACCGTCGGTCGCCGCCTCGCCTGGCACCAGCGGTCCGGGCACGACCGTGCCGGGCGCCGAGGTCACGCCTCCAGGGGTGGTCGCCGTGTAGGGGGCCGACCTCTCCCCGGAGCGTGCTCCGCGCCCGGGGGCCGTGCCGGCGTTCGTACCGACGCCCGTGCCCGAACCCGTGCCGCCGGTGCCCGTGGCGGCGGCCCGCAGCGGGGTCACGGTGTTCCCCGTGCCCTCACCGCGCGCGCCGGCGTTCACCGACGCCTCCAGCGGCAGGGCGCCGCCGAGGGCGATGGCGGCGAAGGAGACCGCGCTGGCCGCGGCGATGCCGAAGCGCCGCCCCCGCCAGGGGGAACGGTCGTGGTCGTGCCGGGGGCCGACCTCGTGGATACGGAAGCCGGAGTGCGGTGAGACGGCCGCCGCGGTGGCGAAGCCGTCGGACGTCATCCCGGCGCCCCCGCCGCCGGGGCCGGTTCGGCGCAGGTCGAAGAGGTCGTCGAAGGGTCCCCCCCGACGGTCGTCACCCCCCGGATCACCCGGCCCGCCGGGTAGCCCCTGGAGACGGGCGAGAAGCCCGGCGGAGGGGGGCGGAGGGGCCGCGGAGGCGAAGACGCTCTTCAGCCTGCGCTGGGCGTCGGCCTCCGCCTTGCACTTGGCACAGGTCGCGAGGTGCGCGAGGACCCGCTCGCGGGCGTCGTGGCCCAGTTCGCCGTCGACAAGGGCGGCGAGCCGGTCTCCGAGGTGCTGCTCCGCGGGGGTCGGGCCGACAGGACGAGTACCGCTCACGCCGTCCCGCCCTCCCAGCCGACGGCGGCCAGCGCGCGCTCCGCCCGGGCCTCGGGCGAGCGGTGCTTCAGCGCCTTGCGGAGGTGCGAGCGGCCGCGGTGGATGCGGCTGCGCACGGTGCCGAGCTTCACGCCGAGCGTGGCGGCGATCTCCTCGTACGAGAGCCCTTCGATGTCGCAGAGGACGACCGCGGCGCGGAACTCGGGCGCGAGGGTGTCGAGGGCCTGCTGCACGTCGGCGTCGAAGTGGGTGTCGTTGAACACCTGCTGCGGCGAGGGCTCCCGGCTGGGGAGCCGCTCGGCGGCGTCGTCGGCGAGCGCGTCGAAACGGATCCGCTGCTTGCGGCGGACCATGTCGAGGAAGAGGTTGGTGGTGATGCGGTGCAGCCAGCCCTCGAAGGTGCCCGGCGTGTACGTCGACAGCGAGCGGAAGACGCGGACGAAGACCTCCTGGGTGAGGTCCTCGGCGTCGTGCTGGTTGCCGGTCAGCCGGTAGGCGAGGCGATAGACCCGGCCACTGTGCGTGCTGACGATCTCCTCCCATGTGGGCGGAGTCCACGCCTGCGATTCCGCATCCGATGCGAACGTCGCGGTGGTGGGTGCGGAGTCGGCGGTGTGGAAACGGTCAGCGGTGTCGGTCACGGATTTCGGCTCACCCGCCGACCTGAGAAGACGCCGAAGCACTCCTCCCCGATCCCCAGGCGCAGCCGCACCTCCCCTGTCGGCTCTGGTGGTGTCCAGTGGAGCCCCTACCATAGCCACCCCGCCCGTTAGCTCCGGATAAGAATCTTTACGCGAATTTGGGGGCGGCTCGCCGGTCGCTCCCTGCGCGTCCTCACCCTTGGGGAACGCCCGGTCCCATCTGCGGGTTCCCGAACGCAGCGGATACAGTCACCGTTGCGCCAACTACGGGGACAGGAGAGGGCCATTACCGCCAACCGGCAGACGAGCTGGGCGTTCGCCGACGCCTTTGTCGCCGAGGACGAAGCGCTGCGCTGGGCCCGTGAGCGGGCCCGGGAGACAGGGCTGCCCTCGGTGTCACCGGGGACCGGCGCCGCTCTGCGCCTGCTGGCGGCCACGGCGGACGCCAAGGCGGTGGCGGAGATCGGCACCGGCACGGGCGTGTCCGGCATCTATCTGTTGCACGGGATGCGGCCGGACGGGGTACTGACCACGGTCGACCTGGATCCGGAGCGCCAGCAGTTCGCTAAGACGGCGTTCCGCGCGGCCGGCTTCGCCGGGAACCGGGCGCGGTTCATCCCCGGGCGCGCCCTGGACGTCCTGCCGCGCCTCGCGGACGGCGGATACGACCTCGTGTTCTGCGACGGCGACCGGCTGGAGTGCCTGGACTACCTCGCTGAATCGTTGCGCCTGCTGCGACCGGGGGGGCTTGTCTGCTTCGAGGGCGTCTTCGCCGACGGCCGCACGGTCGACTCGGCGGCTCAGCCGGCGGAGGTCCTGCGGGTGCGGGAGCTGCTGCGGGCGGTCCGGGAGAGCCAGGAGCTGCTGCCGACCCTGCTGCCGGTCGGGGACGGCCTGTTGTGCGCGGTGCGCCGGGGCTGAGCCCTTCCCGGGCCGCATCCGCCGGACGAGATGCCTCCGGCCGGATCCGCCGCACGGGGTGCCTCCCCGTCGGATCCGCCGCGGCGGACGGAGTGTCGATCGCCGGATGTCGTGTCGGTCACACCCGGGACGATCCGCCCGCGGACTCGTGCGGTGAGACACCTCTGCCCCGGCGCGGTGGGTACCGTGCCGGGGCAGAGGCGGGAAATCCTGGCGTTGTCGCGTCAGCCGACTACCTGCTTCAGGGCGTCGCCGAGGGCTTCGGCCTCGTCCGGGGTCAGCTCGACGACAAGCCGACCGCCGCCTTCGAGCGGAACGCGCATGACGATGCCCCGCCCCTCCTTGGTCACCTCGAGCGGGCCGTCGCCCGTCCGCGGCTTCATGGCCGCCATGCTCGTTCCCCTTCCTGAAACCAGCTCATCTCAGCCGACGGCTCCTGTTGGGGAGCATGCGTCACCGGCATCGAACACATTGCTTCCAGGTCATTATCCCGCATCACAGGACCCGATGACCAACATCGGGATGCATCGCTTGTGCAACGCGCTCTCTCAAAACCACCTATTTCGGCGATCGGCCTGCGATACTTCGCCGCCGCTTCGCCGCATGTCTTTGACGCAGGTCACATGTGCGGGGTGGGTGATCTCCGCCATGCTGGGGGTCCCCCCGCCGACGCCGGGGGGAGGGTCAAGGACGCGAAGACGCGAAGGGAAGCCGATGGCCGACACCGTGCTGTACGAAGTGAGCGACGGACTCGCCACGATCACGCTCAACCGGCCCGAGGCCATGAACGCGATGAACGTCGAGGCGAAGGTCGCGCTGCGGGACGCGGTGGAGACCGCCGCGGCGGACGCGGCCGTACGGGCGGTGCTGCTGACGGCGGCGGGCGACCGGGCCTTCTGCGTGGGCCAGGACCTGAAGGAGCACGTCGGTCTGCTGATGACGGACAAGGAGTCCGGCACGCGGGCGACCATGAACACGGTCCGGGACCACTACAACCCGATCGTGCGGGCGCTGACCGGCATGCGGAAGCCGGTGGTGGCGGGCGTGAACGGCGTCGCGGCGGGGGCGGGCTTCGGTTTCGCGCTGGCGGCCGACTACCGGGTGGTCGCGGAGACGGCGGCGTTCAACACCTCGTTCGCGGGCGTCGCGTTGACGGCCGACTCCGGGGTGTCGTGGACGCTGCCCCGGCTGATCGGCGCGAGCCGGGCGTCCGACCTGCTGCTCTTCCCCCGCTCCATCGGCGCGCGGGAAGCCTACGAGCTGGGCATCGTGAACAAGCTGGTCCCGGCGGAGTCCCTGGCCGAGGAGGCCGCCGCGGTGGCCCGGAAGCTGGCGGAGGGGCCGACGGTGGCGTACGCGGCGCTCAAGGAGTCCCTGGCCTACGGCGCGGACCACTCGCTGGCCGAGGCCCTGGAGAAGGAGGACGAACTCCAGACGAGGGCGGGCGCGTCGGAGGACCACACGATCGCGGTCCAGGCGTTCGTCGCGAAGGAACGCCCGAAGTACCTGGGCCGCTAGGGAGTTCCTCGAACGTCCCGTCCGGCCCTTCCCCCGTCCGTGAGGCCGGGAGAGGGGCCGCTCACGCTCCTCGGGCGACGCAGTCCTTCAGATGGTCGTCGACGAGGCCGCAGGCCTGCATCAGGGCGTAGGCGGTCGTCGGGCCGATGAAGCGGAGGCCGCGCTTCTTGAGGGCCTTCGACAGGGCCGTGGACTCGGTGGTGACGGCCGGGACGTCCGCCGTGGTGAGCGGGGCGGGGCGGGTCCCCGGATCCGGGGCGTGCGACCAGATCAGCGTGTCCAGCTCCCCCGGCTCCCACTGGGCGAGCACCTTCGCGTTGGCGAGGGTCGCGTCCACCTTGGCGCGGTTGCGGATGATCCCCTCGTCGGCGAGGAGCCGCTCGCGGTCCGTCTCGTCGAACTCGGCGACCGCGGCGATCTCGAAGCCGGCGAAGGCACGCCGGAAGCCCTCGCGCCTCCGCAGGATCGTGATCCACGAGAGCCCCGACTGGAAGGCCTCCAGGCACAGCCGCTCGAAGAGGGCGTCGTCGCCGCGGACGGGCCGCCCCCACTCCTTGTCGTGGTACGTGACGTAGTCCGGGGTCGACAGCCCCCAGGGGCAGCGGAGCGCCCCGTCCGGGCCCGCGACCGCCTCGCCGCTCACCGCTCCTCTTCCCCGCCGCGGCGGGCCGTCTCGGCCAGCTCGGCCTCCAGCTCGGCGATGCGCGCGTCCCGCTCCGCGAGCTCGGCGCCCAGGCGCCCGAGCACGTCGTCCACGTCCGCCATGCGGTAGCCGCGGGCCGTGACCGGGAGGCGGAGCGCCTCGACGTCGGCGCGTTCGACGGGCCGGGTCGCCGGCAGGGGGTCCACCAGCTGCTCCGGCGCCACCTCGGGCAGCACCTCGGTGTCGCCGCCGCCGACCACCGCCAGAGTGACCGCGGCGACGACCACGACCATCGCGATCAGCAAAAACCAGAACACCAGCGCGCGCCTCTCCGGAAGTGGAAATCGTCCCGTGCCGATCGTGCCATGCGCCACCGACGGTTAGGGTCGCAGGCGAACGGATGCGAGGGAGGACAAAAGGGATGCTGCGCTTGGGACGGCGTGAATTCGGGCCGCACGAGCCGGTGATCATGGCGATCGTCAACCGGACGCCCGACTCCTTCTACGACCAGGGCGCCACCTTCCGCGACGAGCCGGCTCTCGCCCGCGTCGAGCAGGCGGTCTCCGAGGGCGCCGCCATCATCGACATCGGCGGGGTCAAGGCCGGCCCCGGCGAGGAGGTGTCGGCCGAGGAGGAGGCCCGCCGCACGGTCGGCTTCGTGGCGGAGGTACGGCGCCGGCATCCGGACGTGGTCATCAGCGTCGACACCTGGCGCGCCGATGTCGGCGAGGCGGTGTGCGAGGCCGGCGCGGACCTTCTGAACGACGCGTGGGGCGGGGTGGACCCGGCTCTCGCGGAGGTCGCCGCCCGGTACGGCGCCGGGCTGGTCTGCACCCACGCGGGGGGCGCGGAGCCGCGCACCCGGCCGCACAGGACGATGTACGAGGACGTGATGGCGGACATCCTGCGGGTGACCGTGGGCCTGGCCGAGCGGGCGGTCTCGCTGGGGGTGCGTCGCGACGGGATCATGATCGACCCGGGTCACGACTTCGGGAAGAACACCCGGCACAGCCTGGAGGCGACCCGGCGGCTCGGCGAGATGACGGGGACGGGGTGGCCGGTGCTGGTCTCCCTGTCCAACAAGGACTTCGTCGGGGAGACCCTGGACCGGCCGGTGAAGGAGCGGGTGGTGGGGACGCTGGCGACGACGGCGGTCTCGGCGTGGCTCGGCGCCCAGGTGTACCGGGTGCACGAGGTGGCCGAGACCCGGCAGGTGCTCGACATGGTGGCGTCGATCGCGGGTCACCGGCCCCCGGCGGTGGCGCGCCGCGGACTCGCCTGACGCGGACCCGCGGGAACGGCGGACCCACGGTACTAGGGGACCCGCGGGAACAGGGCACCCGCGGGAACAGCGGATCCACGGGACCAGGGGCCGGGGCCCGCGAGGGGCGCCCGGCCCGTCCCGTACCCCCTCAGGGGAGCGCGGTCAGCGCCCGGTCTCCTTGGACACCAGCTCCACGGCCTCCTTGACGTCGTCGGTCACGTGGAAGAGCAGCAGGTCCCGTTCCGAGGCCTTGCCACCCGCCACGACCGTGTCGCGGAGCCAGTCGACGAGGCCGCTCCAGTACTCCGTGCCGAAGAGCACGATGGGGAAGCGGGTGACCTTCCGCGTCTGGACGAGGGTCAGTGCCTCGAACAGCTCGTCCAGGGTGCCCAGTCCGCCCGGCAGCACCACGAACCCCTGCGCGTACTTCACGAACATCGTCTTGCGGACGAAGAAGTACCGGAAGTTCACGCCGATGTCGACGTGCGGGTTGAGCCCCTGCTCGAAGGGCAGCTCGATGCCGAGGCCGACCGAGATGCCCTTGGCCTCGCGCGCTCCCTTGTTCGCCGCCTCCATGGCGCCCGGGCCGCCGCCGGTGATCACCGCGAAGCCGGCCTCGACCAGGGCGCGGCCGAGGCGGACGCCCGCGTCGTACTCGGGCGAGTCGGGGCGGGTCCTGGCCGAGCCGAAGACGCTGATCGCGCTGGGCAGTTCGGCGAGCGCGCCGAAGCCCTCGACGAATTCGGACTGGATGCGCATGACCCGCCAGGGGTCGGTGTGCACCCACTCCGAGTCGCCCTCGGTGTCCAGCAGACGCTGATCCGTGGTGCCGGACTGGACCTGGTCCCGGCGCCGCAGCACCGGCCCCAGCCGCTGCTCCTCCGGCTTCCACGCTCCCTCGGGGATACCCATGGCCTGCTCCCTCCACCGATCCACTGATCTTCTGGTTCGGTCAGGGTAGGTCCCCAGACGTGACAAAAAGCGAAATTACGCCTGTCCGTCAGTGAGCCAGTCGCGGAGCCGTGCCTCGCAGTGCCGGATCCTCTCGACGATCACGTGCTCGTCGCGCTTGTGCGCGTACAGAGGGTTACCGGGGCCGTAGTTGACCGCGGGCACGCCGAGGGCGCTGAAGCGGGAGACGTCCGTCCAGCCGAACTTGGGCCGGGCGGTGCCGCCGACGGCCTTCATGAAGGCCGCCGCGGCCGGGTGGGAGAGGCCGGGCAGGGCGCCGCCGCTCTCGTCGTCGACCACGATCTCGGCGACGCCGCAGTCGGCGAAGACCTCCTGGACGTGGCGCAGGGCCTCGGCCGGGGAGCGGTCGGGGGCGTAGCGGTAGTTGACGACGACCGTGCAGGCGTCGGGGATGACGTTGGTGGCGACGCCGCCCTCGATGCCCACCGCGTTGAGTCCCTCGTGGTACTCCAGGCCGTCGATGACCGGCTTGCGCGGCTCGTAGGCGGCCAGCCGGGCGAGGATCGGCGCGGCGGCGTGGATGGCGTTGGAGCCCATCCAGGAGCGCGCGGAGTGGGCGCGCTCGCCTTCCGTGCGCAGGTGGACCCGCAGCGTGCCCTGGCAGCCGCCCTCGACCTGGCCGTCGGAGGGTTCGAGCAGGACGGCGAAGTCGCCCTCCAGCCAGTCGGGGTGGACCTCGGCGACCTTCCCGAGCCCGTTGAGGTGGGCGGCGACCTCTTCGTTGTCGTAGAAGACGAAGGTGAGGTCGCGGTTGGGCGCGGGGACGGTGGCGGCGACGCGGAGCTGGACGGCGACGCCGGACTTCATGTCGGAGGTGCCGCAGCCCCACAGGACGCCGTCGTCGTCGAGCCGGGAGGGCACGTTGTCGGCGATCGGGACGGTGTCGATGTGGCCGGCGAGGACGACACGCTCGGCGCGGCCGAGGTGGGTGCGCGCCACGACGTTGTTGCCGTGCCGGTCCACGGTGAGGTGCGGCAGCGCGCGAAGGGCCTGCTCGATCGCGTCGGCGAGCGGCTTCTCGGTCCCGCTGACCGAGGGGAAGTCGACGAGTGCGGCGGTGAGCGCCGGCCCGTCCAGCGTGAGGTCGAGGGGAGCGTTGTCAGCCATGTGCCGACCCTAACCCGGCCTCCAGTACGGTTGGCCCCGTGTCCGAGTCCGCCTCCTTCCCCGGCCGAAACCGCACCTCCCGCCGTCGTGGCCGTGCCGCCAGATACACGGCCGCCTTCGCCGTGCTGCTCGGCGTGGTCGCCTATGTGGCCGTGCACCACCTCACGGGTGGCGGGGGCGCTCCGCGGTGCTTCGTGGGCAGCGGCGGGAACACCTACGAGTTCACGCCGGAGCAGGCGTCGAACGCCGCCACGATCTCGGCCGTCGGCACGACCCGCGGAATGCCGGAGCGGGCGGTCACCATCGCCCTGGCGACGGCGTTGCAGGAGTCGGCGCTGCGCAACATCTCCCACGGCGACCGTGATTCGCTCGGCCTCTTCCAGCAGCGCCCCTCGCAGGGCTGGGGCACTCCCGAGCAGATCATGGACCCGGTGTACTCCTCGGGGAAGTTCTACGAGGGTCTGGCGAAGGTCCGCGGCTATTCGCGGCTTCCGCTGACGGTGGCGGCGCAGAAGGTGCAGCGCAGCGGTTTTCCGCAGGCGTACGCGAAGCACGAGCCGGACGCGGCGCTGCTCTCGGCGGCGCTGACGGGCCGCTCGGCCGCGGCGCTCCGCTGTACGTCGGGTCCGGCGCGGGAGGGGCAGGCGGGCGACCCGGCGAAGGTCCGCGAGGAGCTGGTCCGGGCCTTCGGCGAGAAGGTGCTCCCGAAGGCGGGCGTGGGCGGCTCGGGGAGCGCGGGCGCGAAGGCGGGCGGCGGGCCGGCGGAGCTGGCGGTGCCCGTGCGGGCGGCGGCCGGTTCGCAGGAGCGGCGCGGCTGGGAGCTGGCCCACTGGGCGGTGGCCCGGGCCGACACGCTGCGCATCGCGGAGGTCGCGTACGCGGGGAGGGTCTGGCGCGCGAGCGACGCCTCCGGGGGGTGGGCGAAGGCGGCGGCCGCGGCCTCCGACGGCGTTCCGGGCGCCCTTTCCGGATCCGGAAGCGTGCGAATTCGACTCGCACAGTAGCCGGGCATTCGTACGGCGATTCACTCGCCCGTGGCCGGTGTCGTAAACGCACACCGGCGGATCCGGTGTTTTCCGGGTCCACGCGAAATCGCGCGTCATGTCAGGGCACTTCCCTTGCGGAACAAGGGAAGTGACGGTTCGGCAGGCGTCGACGCAATGACGCGTTCGCCCGTTTTCCTCCCCACCTGACAATACGACGCATTGCCAAGTCTTTACCTTCGTTCGCCGCAACCTCTCCCTCCCCCCGGCCGGTTGTCACTGCGTCCGAACGCCGGACACCCGCAAATGTCCTCTCCGTCGAAGGAGCACCATGTCCCTCCCCCTGACCCGTCGGATCGCCCGCGCCGCCCTCCTCGTCGCGGCCGGAGCAGCCCCCGTGGTCGGTGCGGCCGGCTCCGCAAGCGCCCTGGACCACAACCTCGCGCCGACCGGCGCCCTCTCCGGCATCAGCTCGCTCGACGGCGCCGGAGTCGGCACCGCCGTCGACGGCGCCTCGCAGACCGCCACCGGTGTCGCAGGTGACACCGGCAGCAAGGCCGTCGGCAAGGCCGTCCCGGCCGCCGGCAAGACCGTCGGCACCGCCGGAAAGACCGCCACCCCGGCCGCCCAGAAGGTCGCCGGCGACACCGCTGGCAGCGCGGGCGAGGTCCTCGGCGAGACCGCCGGCACCGCCACCGACAGCGCCCCGGCCACGGGCGCCCTCGGCGAGGGCGTGCCGTCCCTGGGCGGCCTGCCGCTCGGCGGCTGACGGCGGCCGGCCGCCTTCGGCGACCGCACCCACACGAAGGGCCCGGGGAGCACGACGCTCCCCGGGCCCTTCGCCGACGTCCGTCGGCCGTACGCGCGCGCCGCGCCGTCAGCCCAGGCGCTTGACCGCCGCCTCGACGCGTTCGTCGGTGGCGGTGAAGGCCACCCGGACGAACCGGTCCCCCGCCGTCCCGTAGAAGTCGCCGGGCGCCACCAGGACGCCCTTCTCGGCCAGATAGGCCACCGTCTCCCAGCACGGCTCGTCGCGTGTCGCCCACAGGTAGAGGCTCGCCTCGCTGTGCTCGATCCGGAAGCCGTGCGCCTCCAGCGCCGCGCGCAGCGCCGCGCGCCGGGCCGCGTAGCGCTCCCGCTGCTCGGCCACGTGCGTGTCGTCGCCCAGCGCGGCGACCGTGGCGGCCTGCACCGGGGCGGGCGTCATCATGCCGCCGTGCTTGCGGATCAGCAGCAGCTCGGCCAGGACGTCGGCGTCGCCCGCGACGAAGGCGGCCCGGTAGCCGGCCAGGTTCGACCGCTTGGAGAGCGAGTGGACGGCGACGATGCCCTCGTACGTACCGCCGCAGACGTCCGGGTGCAGGACGGAGACCGGCTCGGCCTCCCAGCCCAGCTCCAGGTAGCACTCGTCGGAGAAGACGAGGATGTCGTGCTCGCGCGCCCAGGCCACGATCCGGGTCAGCTCGTCCTTGCCGAGGACCTTGCCCGTGGGGTTGGAGGGCGAGTTGAGCCACAGCAGCCGCAGGCCGGACGGGTCCAGCTCCGTCGGGTCGTCGTACACGACCGGCTCGGCCCCGCAGAGCCGCGCGCCGACCTCGTACGTCGGGTAGGCCAGACGCGGGTAGGCGACCCGGTCCCCCGCGCCGAGACCGAGCTGGGTCGGCAGCCAGGCCACCAGCTCCTTGGACCCGACGACCGGCAGGACGTTGCGGTGGGCGAAGCCGACCGCGCCCAGGCGCCGCTCGCACCAGCCGGTCAGCGCGTCACGCAGCTCGGTGGTCCCCCACACCGTGGGGTAGCCCGGCGAGTCGGCCGCCGCGGTCAGCGCCCGCCGGATCGGCTCCGGCACCGGGTCGACCGGAGTGCCCACGGACAGGTCCACGATGCCGTCCGGATGGGCCGCCGCCGTCTTCTTGTACGGCTCCAGCTTGTCCCAGGGGAAGACGGGCAGGCGCGAAGAGACCGCGCCCGAGACTGCGCTCACGAGAGGCTCACTTCCTCGTACGTACGGAAAACGCGTCGGTCCCGTACAGCGGGCGAGGCCGTACGGGACCGAAATCGGGTCGATCAGCCGTTCTGCGGCGGCAGAGCGGCGATGAAGGGGTGATCACGCTCGATCAGGCCGAGCTTGGAGGCACCACCGGGCGAACCGAGCTCGTCGAAGAACTCGACGTTCGCCTTGTAGTAGTCCTTCCACTCCTCCGGGGTGTCGTCCTCGTAGAAGATGGCCTCGACCGGGCAGACCGGCTCACAAGCACCACAGTCGACGCATTCGTCCGGGTGGATGTACAAGGACCGGGAGCCCTCGTAGATGCAGTCGACGGGGCACTCCTCGATGCATGCCTTGTCCTTGACGTCGACACAAGGCTGCGCGATGACGTAGGTCACGCTGTCGTTCCTCCTCGGTAGGGCTGGTCTGCGCGGGAGCGCGGCGTCGTCGATGCCCGCACCTAGTATCTCCGTTCTTGGGGACGATCCGAACAGGAGGGGCGGAGAAGCCGTGGAATTCACCGCTGGAGGGCGCCTTGAGGTGCGTATCACCCGCGCTGACGTGGGGAAACGTGTCTCAGTTCGGTACCTGACCGACTCAGGCGCGCCCGGTGCGACGTTCACGGACGCGGTCGGCGTGCTCACATCATGGGACGCCGGTGTGGTGCTGATCACACGACGGGCCGGCGAGAGCGTCCGCATCGCGGAATCCGCCCTGGTCGCGGGGAAGGTGGTGCCCGCAGCACCGGCCCGCAGGCGGGGTCCCGCGGCCTCCTTCGAGGAGCTGGCGCGGGTCACGGCGCGCGCCTGGGAACCGGTGGAGAGCGAGCGGCTCGGCGACTGGACGCTGCGGGCCGCCTCCGGATTCACCCGGCGCGCGAACTCGGTGCTGCCGCTCGGCGATCCGGGGCTGCCCCTGGACACGGCCCTGGCGCGCGTCCGGGAGTGGTACGCGGCCCGGGAGCTGCCGGCGTACGTCCAGGCGGCGACGGGCGCCGAGGGGGCCCAGGAGCTGCTCTGCGCGGAGCTGGAGCACCGCGGCTGGCGCCGGGAGGTCTCGGCGGAGGTCCGGATCGGAGGACTGGCGCCGGTCGGCGACCTGGACGCCGACGTGTCCCCGGTCCGGCTGTCCCGCTCCCTGGACCCGTCCTGGCTCCACCGCTACCAGCGGTTCGGTGTGCCCGGCCCCCATGTGCTCAGAGTCCTCGAAAGCGGCCCGAGTGTGTGGTTCGCGTCCGTACCGGGCACGGGAGACATACCGGCGGCGATCGGGCGCTGTGTGGTGGACGGCCGCTGGGCCGGCTTCATGGCGGTGGAGGTCGACCCGGCACGGCGCCGCCAGGGGCTCGCCTCGGCCGTCATGACGGCGCTCGCCCGGAAGGCGCTGGACGAGGGCGCTTCGGCGGCCTGGCTCCAGGTGGAGGCGGACAACGACGGCGGGCGCGCCCTGTACGAGGGCATGGGCTTCGCGGTCCACCACCACTACCACCATTACCGAGCGGCGGAGGCGTGAGCGACGTGACCGACTGGCGGCGGGAGTTCGCGCAGGAGGCCCGGGCGCGGCGACCGGACCTGGCGCGGCTCTGCCTGCTGATCGGCGCGGAGGCGGACCCGACGGTGACACGGCACGACCTGGACGCCGCCGAGATCGAGCTGGACCGGCTGGCGGGGCTCGTGCCGTACGCGACGCGCGACGCGGGCGCGGACGCCTGGGTCGCGGCGCTGGCCGAGCTGCTGGGCCGCCGCTGCGGCTTCCAGGGCGTCCCCGCCGACTACCAGCGGCTGGACTCCTCGCTGCTGCACGAGGTCCTGCGCAGGCGACGAGGCCTGCCGATCCTCCTGTCCGTCGTGTGGATGGAGGTCGCCCGGCGGGCGGGAGCGCCGGTGTACGGCCTCGGCCTGCCGGGCCACTTCGTGGTGGGCTTCGGCGATCCGGCGGACCAGGTCTTCGCGGATCCGTTCGCCGGGGGCCGGGCGATGACGGGTGTGGACGCGGAGCTGCTGGTGGCGGGCGCGACGGGCGGGCCGCTCGAACCGTCGATGATGCGCCCCGCGGACGCGCTGGACATCGTCCTGCGGATCCTGAACAACATCCGCGCCTGGGCCGCTCCCCGCCCGGAGCGCTCGGCGGTCGCCCTCTGGGCGGTGGAGCTCTCCCTGCTGCTCCCCTCCCACCCGGCGCGGCTGCGCTACGAGCACGCGGAGCTGCTGGTGCAGCGCGGCGAGTTCCAGGCGGGCGCGGCGGAGATGGAGGCGTACGCGACGGTCGTGGACGCGGTCGAACCCAGCGCGGCGGCCTCGATCCGCCACCGGGCCCAGGCGGCGAGGGCCCTGCTGAACTAGGTCGTCTCCGGAAAGTCCCGCCTGGGCTGCGGCGCCCGTCACCGGGGTGCGCTGCGGGCCGAACTCCCCCGCCTCCCGGCCGGGTTGCCCCGCGAACGCGCTCACGGAGCGTAATGTGAGCCACGCCACTGTGTGAACCGGTACGACACGCAGAGCGGAAGGCTGCCATTGCACACCCCTTACGGCCCGGGCGCGTTCGTCGCCCATACGGGCACCGACGTCTACGGCCCGGGAAAGGTCATCGGCGTGGACGGCGCGCACCGTCGGGTGCGGTTCGTGCACTTCGTCGCGACGGTCCGCGCCGACGACCTGCGTCCCGCCTCGTCCGGGGAGACCCGGGAGATCCAGGAGTGGCTCCGGGCGAGGAGACGGAAGTACGGGGGCGTGTGGTGACGGATCCGGACCGCCGGGGCCGGTCCGCCGCACGACGAGGGCCCCCGTCCGGTGTCTCCCGGACGGGGGCCCCGCGGAGGGGTGTGGGCCGCGTCAGCCCTGCCCGTCCAGGTCGATGACCTTCGTGCGTTCCGCCTGGGTCTTGCCCAGCAGGGCCTCGCGCATCGCGAAGGCGACGTCGTCGGCGGAGACCTGGTGCTTCTTGCCGTCGCCCTTGGTGATCATGATGCCGTCGAAGACGCCGTCGAGGAGCTCGTCGATCGCGTTCTTGTCGTAGACCTCCACCAGGCGGCCGTCGACCGGCTTCATGGAGAGGATCTTCGGCAGGGACTTCGCCGGGCCGAACTGGATCTCCTTCGAGCCCGCCTTGATCGTGATCAGGCCGGACATGGCGGGCTTGGCGAAGTCGTTCATCGCCCGGTCCAGCTCGGCCTTGGTGATCGTGGGCTGACGGGTCACGACGGGCAGCTCGACGGTGTTCGGCGTGCCCGTCTGGACCTGGGCGCGGTACGCGTCCTTCACCGAGATCATGGAACGCGCGATGTCCAGGCCCTTGCCCGGCTTGCCCTCCACGGCGGTGGCCTTGCCGGGGGAGAACGTGATCGTGCCCTCGGTCGCCGAGCCGGAGGCGCCGGCCACGTCCTTGAGGGCGACGCTCAACTTCTCCTCGTCGACCGGCAGCACCGGCTGGGCGACGCGCTTGCCGCCGAAGAGCGTGCTGATGACGGAGACGGGGTTGTAGTCGCTGCCCGCGGCACCCCGGACGGTCTCCTGGCTGTCCAGGGAGAGGCCCGCCTTGTCCGGCGCCAGCTCGACCTTCTTGCCGTCGACGCTGAGCCGCAGAGGCGTCGCGGCGCGCTTGCCGAGGGCCGCCTCCAGCTTGTTGACGGCCTCCTCCTTCGTACCGCCGCCGATGTCCACGCCGAGCACGGTGGTGCCCTTGGGGACGTCGGAGTGGTTGAGGAGCAGACCGGCGCCGTACGCGAGGCCGGCGAGGCCGACCACGCCGAAGGCGACGAGGGGGAGCTTGGAGCGGCCCTTCTTCGCGGGGGCCGAGGGCCGCGGAGTGGCGGAGGAGGGACGGACGGGTGCCGGCCTGCCGGAGGAGGCGACCTCGGGGGCCGAGAACCCTTCCTGACTCCGGCGGGCCGGGTCCGGTCCCGAGGGGACGACCGGGATGCCGCTCGAGAGGGTGTCCCCCGAGACGTGGCCGCCGTCGACGGGGGCCCCGGGGCCGTGCGGGGCGCCCGGAGCGGGACCCTGCGGCGTGAGGATCGCGGTGTCGTCGGAGAGCCGCGGCGGCTCGGCGAACGCGGGGGCGCCGTGAGGGCCGCTCGCGAAGGGGTTCCCGGCGTACGGGTCGGCGCCCGCGGCGCCGTCGCCGGGCAGGGGGCTCGTCATCGGACCGGTCATCGGACCGGTCATCGGGCCGGTGGTCGGGCCGCTCGGGGGCTGCGGGGCCTCCGCGCCGTACCCGGTCCCGTCGTCGACGGGCGGCGTGGACAGGAACATCGGCGTCCCGCCCGCCGGGGTGGCGGAGATCGAGGCGCCGCCGACCGTCGGGATGCCTCCCGTCGCCGGCCCGGCGAAGCCGGAGCCGCGCGGACCGCCGGCGGGCTTTCCGGGCTGCCCGGGAGCGGGCGTCCGAGGACCACCCGGGCCGCCGCCAGCGCCCGCGACGGCGGCACCGGCACCCATCCCCGCGGGGCCCGAGGAGCCTGGGGGACGGGAGGGGCCCGCGGGACCGGCGGAACCCGAAGGCACCGACGGCGTCGCAGGGGCGGAGGGTGCCGACGGCGCCGCGGGCTTGCGCGGGGCGAACCAGTCGCTGGTCGGCTTCTCCGCGGCCTTCGCGGGCTGCTCCGGTGCCGGCGCCGGAGCAGCCGGCTCCGGCCGGGGGGCCGGGGCGGGCGCCGGAGCGGGGGACGGCGCGGCCTTCCCGCCGTCCCCGGACGCATCCGAGGCCGCCGGGTCCGCGCCCGTGTCGGCGACGGTCTTGCGGACGACGACGGGCGGGATCGGCCGGGAACCCGGAATGTTGATCCGGATCCGGGTCGTCAGCGTCGTCTCCGTCTTGGGTTCCTCCGGCTGCGGCTGCGAGCGCGGGGGCCCGGCAGCGGCGCTCTCCTCCACCGCGTCCTGCGTGGGGTGGAGCGACGGATACTGACGGGATCCGTACGGCGGTGTACCCGAGGGGTACGCGGCTCCACCGCGCCCCTGGGCGCCGGAGGAGGAACTGTCAGTCTCTCGACCAGTTTCACGACTCAAAGCAGGATCTCCCGGTTGGCTCCGCCGCCCGCTCTTGCTGATGCTCGTATACCCGGGCGGTTCGGCGGCGCGCACCACCATACTGTCCGCCGCCGACACATAGCGGACGGCCGTGGGCCGAGCTACGGTCATTCCGGCCGAAGTCCGGGCAGCCTCCGCTCAAGTCGGCCTGTTCACGGGGCCGGTCGCGGCAGCCGTCCCGCCGTGGCGCACATCACAGCGATGGCCATGCCTCCCAACAGGTAGAGCATCTCCGCGAACCCTCCGCCGAAGACCCCGTCGCCTTCCGGCCGTCCCAGCCCGAGCAGCACGATGGCGACGAGCCAGCCCGCCGCCGGGGCGACCACACCGAGCTGGGTGTCGGTGGCGCGCAGCCCGCCGTAGAACAGGCCCGCGACGCCGAGGAGCCCGACGATCAAACCGCCCGGAAACCAGGCGTTTTGGACGAGCGCGCCCGCGGCGGCGACCGCCGCGCCGAGGGCGAAGAGGAGTACGTACCAGACCACCCGCGCGTTCATGCGTCCGCTCACGCGCTCACTCCCGCGAACAGGTCGTCCTCGTGCGCGCCCTCGGGTGCGCCCGGGGTGCCGACGGCCAACTGGTAGTACTCCGAGGTGAGGAGCGGCTGCCCGAGGTCATTGGACAGGGCGAAGAAGGCTCCGTCCACGGCGATTTGTGTGGCATGGGCACGCATCGCGGCGGTCTTGCGGGCGGCCCAGACCGGCTCCCCCTCGATCCGGGCGGTGATCAGCGACGGGTCGACCACGCCCGGGACGTCGTCGATGTCCGCGATGCCCGGGAAGGCCGCGCCCTCGGCTCGCAGCCGGGCGAAACCGGCTTCGGCCTCCGGACGCGGGACCCGGTTCCAGTAGATCTTCGCGATGGCGTGGCCGGGGCCGAGGTCGGGGCGGTAGTCGCCGTCGGCGGCCAGTTCGGCGGCGCGCATGGCGACGCGGTGGGCCTGGATGTGGTCGGGGTGGCCGTATCCGCCGTCGGGGTCGTAGGTGACGAGCACCTGCGGGCGGGTCTCGCGGATCACCTCGACGAGGTACGGGGCGGCGTCGTCGACGGCCGTGTTCCAGAAGGCGCCTTCGCGCCGGTTCTGCTCCACGCCCATCATTCCGGAGTCGCGGAAGCGGCCCGGGCCGCCGAGGAACCGGTGGTCGGTGACGCCCAGCTCCTTCATCGCGGCGGCCAGTTCGCCGACCCGGTGATCGCCGAGCCGGTCCTCCCGGTCGGGTGCGAGATGGGCGAGGCCGGGCGGGATCACCTCGCCCTCCTCGCCGAGGGTGCAGGTCACCAACGTGACCAGGGCGCCCTCCGCCGCGTACCTGGCCATGGTGGCGCCGTTGTTGATCGACTCGTCGTCGGGGTGCGCGTGCACCAGGAGCAGACGACGGGCTGGGAGATCCGTCATGGCCCCACCCTACGAGGCGGGGCCGGTGACCAGCACGAGGCTCAGAACTTGAGGCCGCCGATCATGCCGGCGACGTTCGTGGTGAGGGTGCTGATGGACGGGGCGATGGAGGAACTCGCCAGGTAGAACCCGAGGAGCGCGCAGACCGCCGCATGTCCAGCCTTCAGCCCGGATTTCCGGATCAGCAGGAAGACGACGATCGCCAGCAGCACCACCGCCGAAATCGAGAGTGCCACGGCGGTTCACCTCCACACTTCTTCGGTCGGATATTCGGACGGTCAGGTCAGCGAGCATGTGCCAGGTATCCCTTACCCACCTAGCGCTACGGATCATAACTATGTGTGGCTTCGTATCCATGGTGTACGGAGGCACAGGGGGGCGCACAGCGCTAGGTTCGGTCGCATGACCTCGTCGCGGCAGCAGTCGTATCCGCTCTCGTTTCCTCGTCAGTACGCCCGGACGCAGCGCTTCTCCCTGGGGGTTCCGCGCGCCTTCACGGTCTCCCCGGACGGTGAACGGGTGGTGTTCGTCCGCTCCGCGACCGGCACCGACCGCGTCCACGCGCTGTGGGTCCTGGATCTCGACGGGACGGCGGGCGGGCCGCGGGAGCGGATCGCGGCCGACCCGGAGACGCTTCTGGCGGGCCGGGCCGAGGAGTTGTCGGCCGAGGAGCGGGCGCGGCGGGAGCGCAGCCGCGAGGGCTCGGGCGGGATCGTCTCGTACGCGGTGGACGCGGCCGTGGAGTTGGCGGCCTTCCCCCTGTCGGGGCGGCTGTTCGCGGCGGAGCTGAGGGCGGGTACGGCCCGCGAGCTGCCGGTGCCCGGGCCGGTGCTCGATCCCCGGCCCTCACCGGACGGGCGGCTCGTCGCGTACGTGGCGCAAGGCGCGCTGCGGGTGACGGGCGCGGACGGGCAGGGGGACAGGGCGCTCGCCGAGCCGGAGGGCGCGCACGCGACGTACGGTCTGGCCGAGTTCGTCGCGGCCGAGGAGATGGGGCGCGGCCGCGGGTTCTGGTGGTCTCCGGCCTCGGACCGGCTGCTGGTGGCACGCGTGGACGACCGGCAGGTGCGGCGGTGGTGGATCGCGGACCCGGCCCATCCGGACCGGGAGCCGCAGGCGGTGGGGTATCCGGCGGCGGGGACGCCGAACGCGGAGGTCCGGCTGTACGTGGTGGATCTCGCCGGAGAGCGGACGGAGGTGGAGTGGGACCGCGAGCGGTTCCCGTACCTGGCCCGGGTGCACTGGTCGGCGGACGGCCCGCCGCTGCTGCTCGTCCAGGCGCGTGACCAGCGCAGCCGGCTCCATCTGGCGGTGGACCCGGAGACCGGGGCGACGCGGACGGTGCGGGTGGACGAGGACCCGGACTGGCTGGAGCTGCTGCCGGGGGTGCCGGCCTGGTCCCCGGACGGGCGGCTCGTCCGCGTGGAGGACCAGGCGGGCCCCGACGGGGCGCGGGTGCTCGTCGTCGGGGACCGGGCCCTGACCGGCGCGGACCTGCACGTCAGGGCGGTCCTGGACGTCGGCGATGACGACGTCCTGGTGTCCGCGTCGGCCGGGGAGGCGGCGGATCCGGAGATCGGCGAGATCCACGTGTACCGGGTGGGCGAGCGGGGTGCGGAGCGGGTCTCGCGGGGCGCGGGGGTGCATGCGGCGGTGCGCTGCGGGGCGGTGACGGTGCTGGCGTCGGCCCGGCCGGACGCCCCCGGGATCGTGACGCGGGTGCTGCGGGACGGTGAACAGGTGGCGGTGGTCGCCTCGTACGCCGAGACGCCCGTGCTCTCCGCCCGGGTCCGTCTCACGACGGGGGGCGCACGGCGGATTCCGTGCGCCGTCCTGCTCCCCGAGCACTACCGGGAAGGTGACGGACTACTCCCCGTACTCATGGATCCGTACGGCGGGCCTCACGCCCAGCGCGCGGTGGCCGCGCACCATCCGCATCTGACGTCGCAGTGGTTCGCCGACCAGGGGTTCGCGGTGGTCGTGGCCGACGGGCGCGGGACGCCGGGCCGCTCCCCCGCGTGGGAGAAGGCGATCAGGAGCGACCTGGCGACGACCTTGGACGACCAGGTCGAGGCGCTGCGGGCCCTCGCGGAGGAGTTCCCGCTGGATCTCGGCCGGGTGGCGATCCGGGGCTGGTCGTACGGCGGTTACCTCGCCGCGATGGGGGTGCTGCGCCGGCCGGACGTGTTCCACGCGGGGATCGCGGGGGCCCCGGTGACGGACTGGCGGCTGTACGACACCCACTACACGGAGCGGTACCTGGGGCTGCCGCAGGACGCCCCGGAGGTGTACGCGGCGAACTCGCTGATCACCGACGACGGTCTGTCGGCGCCGGAGAACCCGGCCCGGCCCCTGATGATCGTCCACGGCCTCGCGGACGACAACGTGGTGGTGGCCCACAGCTTGCGGCTGTCGTCGGCGCTGCTCGCGGCGGGGCGGCCCCATGAGGTGCTGCCGTTGACGGGCGTGACCCACATGACGCCGCAGGAACAGGTGGCGGAGAACCTGCTGTTGCTCCAGGTCGACTTCCTGAAGCGGTCGCTGGACCTCCGCGAGGACGCGCGGGACGCGTGACGGCGGGCCGGCCGTCACCAGCCGGGCGGGCGGGGTGACGGCGGGGCGGGGGGAAGGGCCGGCAGGGGTGGTGGAGTGGCGGCGGCTTCGCCCCGTGAGGCCAGGAGGACGAGGACGGCGGCCCCGGCGAGGAGGTCGAACAGCGAGGTGACGTGGGCGAGTCGCTCGGCCGGGGCGAGGGTGGACACCTGGTGGTGGAAGTCGTCGCGCAGCGCCGGGGCGAGGCCCATGAGGGCCGTGCCGCAGAGCAGGGCGGCCGCGGTGAGTCCCAGCGGGCGGGAGGCGGCCGACCGGGCGAGGGCGCCGCCCGCTGCGGTGAGCGCGAGCAGGACGAGGACGGCGGCGAGCCAGCCCGGTGGGGGCGCGAGCAGGGGCGCGAGGGCGGAGCGGCCGCCGGTGTACCGGTCGAGGGTGGGTTCGGCGGGCAGTTCGAGGGCCAGGTGGACCTCCCAGGCGGCCCCGACCAGGCCGGCGAGCAGCAGCAGGACGCCTGAGGCGGCGGCGGGGCCGGGGCGGGGGCGGGTGGGGAGCGGCTCCGAGGGGGTGTCGGCGGGCCGGCGGCCGACGGCGGCGGTGACGAGGAGGGCGGCGGCGAGCCCGAGGGTGACGAGGGTGGTGATCAGGGCGCCGTTGCCGGAGCCGGTGGCCCACAGGCCGGGCATCCGCACGGCGAGGGTGACCCCTCCGGTGACCGCGAAGGCGCCGGCCGCGCCCGGGGAGCGCACGGCGGTGAGGGCGGTGACGACGTAGACGACGGCCAGCACCGGATCGAGCCCGGAGGTGGCGGGCCGTTCCCGCGGCAGACGGTGGTCACCGGCCCAGTACCGGAGGAGGTCTGCGGGCGGGCCGGTGAGGACGGCGAGGTCCCTGAGGATCCAGCCGACGGCGGTGAGCGCGAGTGCGACGGAGAGTGCGGCTCCGGTGAGACGTGCTGCGCGAGTCACTGTCACGGAACCGATACTCACAGTGGCGACGCGCCGAGACAAGCGGTTCCGCATATGCCGGACGGGCAGGGCGGGCGAGTGAGCCGAAGGGCGCGCGGGTGTCGAAAGGGAGAACGCGCACAGGCCGCGAGGAACGAGCGGCCGAGCACGGCCGACCGTCGACACCCGCACAAAGCGCCCGGAGGCGAACCGAGCCTGGGAAAAGGGGGCGAGTGAGGCGAAGGGCGCGCGGGTGTCGAAAGGGAGAACGCGCACAGGCCGCGAGGAACGAGCGGCCGAGCACGATCGACCGTCGA